>CAYSBR010000016.1:0-65455 GCA_964429385.1 uncultured Opitutaceae bacterium | reverse complement strand
GGGAGCAGCGCCCGAATCCGCGCACGCCCGTGGACTCCTCCCGCGGCACCGCGCTGCTCCCAGGTATCCATGCCGAAGAAGGTGGTATCCTGGGAGATGAGATTGATTTCCTTCACCCCTTCGGCCACGAGTCGGCGCGCCTCGGCCACGACACTCTCCACGGTGCGGCTGCGATGGCGGCCGCGAATCTGCGGGATGATGCAAAAGGTGCAGGGGTGGTTGCAGCCTTCGGCGATCTTGATGTAGGCGAAATGATTGGGCGTGAGCCGGAACCGCGGGGTGTTGTAGTCCGGGATATAGGTGGAGCGGCCTTCGATAAACGAGACGGGGGCCTCTTTTTTGCCGCGTTCCTTCTCGTAGATCTGCTCGATGATGGGCGCGACTTTGGTGATTTGATCGAGGCCGATGAAGGCATCCACCTCGGGCAGCGCGCCGGGCAGATCCTTGGAGAAACGCTGCGACATGCAGCCGGCGACGATGAGCTTCTGTTCCTTGCGGCGTTTGCGCAGGCCGCGGTTCTGATGCACCTCGAGGATGTGCCCGATGGACTCCTCCTTGGATGAATCAATGAACGAGCAGGTGTTGACGATGACAACATCGGCCTTTTCCGCCTCGGGAATGACGGCCATGCCGGCCTGGTGCAGGTGGCCGACCATGATCTCGCTATCAACGAGATTCTTCGCGCAACCGAGGGAGATGAGACTGACTTTAATCATGGGATGGGACAAAAAACCGCGGCGCAAAGCCGCGGTGAGATGGACACAACTGCGTACCGTGAATTATTTTTTTCCGGATGTGGCGGAGTTCTTGCGTTTCAGGTAGGCGATGCGGCGCTTCTTTTTGATGTGCTTGTTATATTGCTTGCCCATGGTGTGAGGATTGAGTGCTCGCCAAGCATCTGGCCCGATGGCTCCGAGTCAAGAGCCGCCCTCAGCCTTGCGCCCAACGAATTCGCCGGCGCTCACTTGTCCGCCTTCCCGGGTCCAGCGATAGACCAGCGGTGCCTTGGTGCGGTCCAGTTCCTTGTAAAGAGTGGCGGCTGTGCGCTTTGGCACGGTGAGTTCGGTTAATCCGGTGCCGTCGCAATTAAGGAAGCGGGCGTAGGGCTTGAAGTGTTCCGGGCGGCCGATGACGTGCGACCACCCGGGAAGAAGGGAGGGATGAGCCCGGTCGAGCACCAGAAAACAATATGGCAGACTGCGCAGATCAATCCCCGCGCGCTGCCCGAATTTCACCCAGTCGGGATTGGCGAAAATCTCCGATGGCGGGGTTGCGAAGTGGTGGCACCAGTCGCGTTGGTGGTCATCGGCAAACATCGGACAAGCGTTGTCATGTGTGCAGGGTGCCACGATCCTGAAGCCCTCGCGCAGGGAGTCGCGAATGGCGCCAAGACCGCGACTGATCACGTGCGTCCCTGGCTCGACCCAAATGACCGCCTCGGCTCGCAAGAGCAGGCTGCGCAGGCCGGCCAGGGCTTCGGTCGGAAGTTCGTTCAGCACGTGACTGATCACAAGCAGCCCGATGGGCGTATCGGAGTTGAGCAACCCCGGCGTGAGACTGCTGATTCGCAGCTGCGGGAAGGTCCGGGCCGCCCGGCTGGCGGCATAGTCACAGGCGATCGCTTCATGATCCCAGAGCAGCAGTTCATCGAAATTCTCCGCGCCGAAGGCGGAGATGACCCGGCGGGCGGCGACCCCGCTGCCACAGCCCCAGTCCAGGACGGAACGGGAGGCGGGCTTCCAGCCGCGCAGGCGCAGTTCCGCCAGCACATGATCCCATTTCCAGCCGATGCGTTCGCCATAGGTGAGGTCATAGCTGGCAAGGGCGGAAACGGATTTCCAGTAGGGGCCGGAAGCCGCGCCGCCATGGAGAAATCCGTCACGCAACCGGTCCAGCGCAGGCCAATCCAGATCGGTCAGGTTCATGATACGGCGGCAGACGGTTTCACGGCGCGGCGTGGGGCGCCTGATGTTTGGTGCGGATGTCGGATATGCGTTGCTTCAGCACATCCTCCTTGAGGGCGGCGTAGGCCTGGCTGATGCGCGCGCTTTCCTGCAGAAGGACGGGGAGTTTCTCCAGAACCTTGCGCCCGACGGGGGAGCGGTAAAACGTGAGGAGGTCCTTCAACTCGGCCTCACTGAACTCGCGGACGTACAGGGCGACGATTGCGTGATTGATCTGTGCCCAATCCACCTCGTGTTCCACCCAGTCAAGGAACACGGCCCGAACTTCCTGCACATTCTCCTCGGACGAGCCGCTTTTCCGCAGGTTATTGATCACCGTGTCAACCATGCCCATGGCCGCGTTCTTGAAGATCGCGGGATTGCTGGTGAGCACGACGAGATCGGCGGCGGCCTTTTCGTGACTGCCCACCTCGGCGGCAAGCACTGGGGTGAAGATGAGGAGGGCGGCAAGCAGGGTTGTTTTCATGAAAAGAACTCAGGTTAATGCGAAGCCGAGCCGGGTGGCGAGGTGTTGACGGTTGATACCGTAGAAGGCGGCGAAATCGCGGATGCGGCCGGCGTGCGTGGGGTTGCCGGGTGGGTGGGCCTTGGTGGCGGCGATCATGAGATTCTTGGCGGTGTGCTCCGTGGAGATAAATTCGAATACCCTGGTCTGATAACCGGCCCAGTCCAGCAGTTGGGCCCGGAGGGCATCGGTCACAAACTCGGCCTGGCGTTCCTGGAAAATACCGTGGCGAAACGCCTCGGCGAGCACCGGGGGCGCCGTGAGCTGGGCGCGCAACTCTTTCTGACAGCACGGGGAGACAACAAGCAGCGTGGCGGCGGCCTTCACGCCTTGGGCAAGGGCATCGTCGGTGGCGGTGTCGCAGGCGTGCAGCGCGATGAGAATATCCACGGGCCCGGGGTCGGTCGTGCCAATGTCGCCGACGACAAACTCCAGCTGCGCGAAACCATGACTGCGGGCCGCGGTGTTGCAGGTGTTCACCAGATCAGCGCGGCGCTCGATGCCAAGGACGCGGGCCTTCGCGCCGAAAAGGGCGGCGATGGCGAAGGTGAGGTAGCCTTTGCCGCACCCCATGTCCACAATGCGCAGCGGGCGGTCGGCCGGCAACGGGGCGGCGGCGGCGAGATGCGTGAGCAGCTCGGCGAACTTCTGGATCTGCCGGTATTTGGCGGCCATGCCTTCGCGGGGCTGGTTGCGCTCGTTGGTCACCCCGAGCGCCTTCAACCAAGGTGACTCCGCGGGGATGAGGTGTTGCTTGGGCTGGTCATGCGCGGCCGTGGGCGCGGCGACGGGTGCATGACCGGTGCTCTTCAGGTGCGCGGATCCGTCAGGCCGGCACTCCAACTGCGTGTGTGCCGTAGTCGTGAAAAGATGGGCATGCAGGAAGTCCTGACCGATCAGGGCGAGAAGCTGGTCCAGCGCCTCCACCGGCGGCAGGTTCTTGGTGATGTCGCGGGTGGCGTGGCGCCAGAGAAAGGCCAGGTGCGGGCCGGCTTTGAGCGTGACGGGGCGGACATGCAAATTGCGCAGGGTGGCATCCGCGCCGCGGTATTTGCCGAGGGTGAGTTTCACCAACGCGCCCTCCTGCAGGGCGGTGCGAAGCCGGGCTTGGAATTTTTCGAGATGATCGGAAGGCATGGTCAGCGCAATGCGGCGGGGGCGAGATAGTAGTCCACGGGCAGACGCTGCCACCACTCGCCGGTTTGACGGCGCTCTTCGCGGGTGGTGAAGCGGTATTCATAACGCACGGCGCGCAGATGCCGCGGCGGGGCTTCGGGGAACGGATTACCCGCAAGCAGCGCCGTCACTTCAGGCGTGCCTTTCAACAGATGTTCGCAAAGCGACAGCATCCACGGATTGTGTTCCAGCTGCCCCAGCGCGGCAAACCACATCTGCCAGTCGAGCCGGGGTTGATGAGGCGCGACCCAGGTGGGGCGGCGGGCGAGATCTCCGGGCTTGTGCCGGAACTCGTAGCTTTCCCAATGCCGGCCATCACGGCTGCCTTGGATGACGATTTCCAGGCGGGTGGTCGTCATGACCCGGAACAGGCCGTAGTTGTTGAGACTGCGATAAGGTTGCAGGGCGGCGGCAACCGGCTGGAAAGCCTCCGGGGCCTGCCAGTCGCGAGACAACGAAGGCAGCGCCTGCAGGGTCGTGACGAGGACGATGAGCCCGGCCACGGGCGCCAGCACCCAGCGGGAGACGAATCGAGGTGATTCGGCCGGGGTACACGCAATCGGGATGAGCCGACACCAGAAGGCGTCGTCAAGCAACGGCAGGCAGAGCGCGGCCGTGAGCAGATTGAAGAAGGTGTAGTTGCCGGTGAGTCCGATCAGCAGCATGAGCCCCATCGTAAACAAGGCCGCGAGGTGCCGCACCTGCCGCCATGGCAGCCAGAAGAGAAAGGGCAGCACCAGCTCGATGATGAACATCACCGCGCAACTGGTGCGATGAAACCAAACCGGCAGATGATGGGCATACCAACCGAGCAGGGTGGGCAAGGGCTGGGTTTCATAGTGGTGAGCCAAAGCGGTCAGTGTGGCCCAGGTGGCGTCGCCGCTGGTGAGCTTTACCACGCCGGAGAGGAACATCAGCCGAAACACGAGCCAGACGAGCAGCAAGCGACCGAACCGCGGAGGTTCATGCCGCCGCCACAGTGGCAGCCAGGCCCAGGATGTGACGAAAAAGGCGAGCAAGGTTGTCTCCAACAGCAGGGCATCCCACTGGAAACCGAAAAAGGCCTGACCGACTCCACAGAGCGAAAGATAACTCAGCCAGAGCACAATGAGGCTTGGGCCTGGAGCCACGCCGAAGAAGAGCAACCCCGCGCAAACAAGTCCCACCAGACAGAGCCCGGAAAGTGCCGCATCGGTGCCGAGCCACCAGCACAGGGTGGGCAGCTGGCTCCAGGCGGTCCCGCCGAAATGGGCGCGAGCGGCTTCCAGATAGGTCCCGGCGGGGGCCACACCATTGGGACCGATCAAACCGTCGAGTTGCAGCCAGAGTGAACCGAAGGCGATCCCGTGGATGACAGCGAGGGCACGGAAAAACAACCAGACGCCGGTGGCGTAATGATTGCGGCCCTCAGGCGAATTTTGTTCCACGATCAATCAGGGAAGGGGCATCTACCGATGCGGCAGAGGGAAGACGGCTCTCTCCGGTTTCACTCCAAGAACTCGAAAGTGGCGACATCGGCCACTTGCACAGGCCGTTCCAGCACCCCCATTTCCTGCAGCAGATCAATCTGACGTTGCAGCCGGGCGGCGGTGAGCTGGCCCATGGCTTCTCCGCGGGTGGAGTCGCCCAGCACGAGTTGGTAGTCCTTCATCATCTGGATGCTGTAGGCGAGCAACTCGGGGCTCAGGTCGGGGCGGAGTTGACGCAGCCGGGCATTGGCCGGCTCGGGGTCGCCCGTCAGATAGTCGATCCAGCCACGAATGCTGGCGCGGACGAATTTCCGGGCGACCTCGGGATGTTTGGCCAGGTAGTCATGACTGCCGAACATGGCACGATAGGGCTCGTAGCCGAGTTCCTGGCTGGCGATGAGGAGCGCTCCGACTTCGGCACCGCGTTGACTCGCGTAAAATGGCTCGTTGGTCACGAAGCATTGCTGGATGAAACGCGGGTCGTTCATGAACCGCGCGAGATCGCCGACGAGTGGCTGGAGATTGAAACGAATGCCGAGCTTCTTGCGCACAACCTCTAGCCACGTGGAGCCCGCGCCGGCCATGAGGGTTTTTCCATCGAGATCGCGCAGGCTGGTGAGCGGGTGCGCCTGATGAAACAGGATGCCCTGGGCGTCGCGCTGCATCTCGGCGGCGATCATGCGCAGGGGGACGCCGCGCGCGATGGCCAAGATGAGGTCGTCCCCGTTGGTCATGCCGAGATCGGCCCGGCCGGTGGCGACCCCAGACATGACTTGTGCGTTGGGCCCGCCTGGAATGATCTCCACCTCAAGCCCCTCGGCAGCATAGTAACCCTTGGCCTGCGCCTGATAATAGCCGCCGTGCTCCGGCTGCGGAAACCAGTCGGTCTGGAAGCGGACCTTGGTAAGATTGCCTCCGGACTGGGTGTCGGATTTGGAGCAGCCGGCAAGTAACGCCGCAGTGGCGCAGAGGCCCAGCGATAGCCGGCGGAAGAACGGGGTGGATTTCATGAGGGAATCAGTGGTCGTTGCGCTCGAACGAATCGTGCCACTTGTGCAGCACGCTCCAATTTAGCAGGGAGACGGCGGCGACGAAGATGAAACCCAGCAGGCAGCTGGTCAACGCCGTGGCAAAGAGCGCGGGAATCTTGATCTGGGTGTTGTAAACATAGACGAGGAACCCGAGCCCGCCGGAGCCGCCCGCGGCGTTGCCCACCATGTATTCGCCAAAGATCGCGCCGATCGGGGCAAGGGTGGCGGCGATGCGCAACCCAGCGAGATAGTAGGGCATGGCCGCGGGCAGGCGCAGCAGCCGGAGTTCCTGCCAGCGCGAGGCATTCGCCATGCGGAAGAGACCCACGTGGTTATGGTCGGCCGAGAGCAATCCCTGTGTGGTATTGGCCACGATCGGGAAGAAACTGATGAGCCAGGTGATCGTCACGATCCCGGGGAATCCCGGTCCGGCCCAGAGCACGATGATTGGTGTGAGCACGATCACCGGGGTCATCTGTAATATCAGCAACCAGGGGTAAAAGGCAGCGCGCAGGGTGCGGGAGCCGCCGACCAGCAGGGCGAGGACAAGGCCGCTGGTGGCGGCGAGGGAAAAACCGGCGAGGGCGCCGAGGGCGGTGTTGCCGGCGGCAATCAGGAGCCGCCCCCTTTCCTGCCAGGCGGCGTTGAGGATTTGCCCAGGCGTGGGCAACAACCAGTCGCTGACATTGCCGGCCGATTTCACCCCGAGCCAAAGCGCCGCAAACAACAGGCCGCTGACCACGGGCAACAGCCAGACCATCCATGCCGGGGGACGCTTCATGGATGGGCCTCCTCCACGCTGTGCAGCTGGCGAGTGACTTCGTTGACCTTGTCCTGAAACGCGCGTTCGCCCCGGAGTTCGCGTTTGCGTGTCGGACCAAAGTCCACGGCGATTTCCGCCGCGATACGACCCGGATGCGCGGCCATGACCAGGATGCGATTCGAAAGAAACACCGCCTCGGCCACGGAGTGGGTGACGAAAATCGCGGTGAACGGACGCCGGGCACGGAGGGCGAGAATCTCCTCGTTGAGCCGAAACCGGCTCATTTCATCCAGCGCGCCGAATGGTTCGTCGAGAAGCAGAAGTTCGGGGGTGACCGACAAGGCTCGGGCGATGGAAACGCGCATTTTCATCCCGCCCGAAAGCTGGCGGGGATAGTAGCCGCGCACCTCGTCCAGTCCGACCATGGCCAGCAATTCCCGGGCCTGCGACAGACGTTCCTCTGGCGGAAGTCCGCGAAGACGCAGCAGCAGGGCGGTGTTTTGTTCCACGGTCAGCCAAGGCAGAAGGGTGGCATCCTGAAAGATGAAGGCCTGCCGGTCACGGGCGAGACGGGGCGAAGTGCCGAGCACGCTGATATCACCTGCGGTCGGCGGATTCAGCCCGGCGATCAGCTTGAGGACCGTGGATTTCCCGCACCCGCTCGGCCCGATCAGGCTGATGAAATCTCCCGTGGAAACGGACAGATTGATCCCCTGGAGGACGAGCGGACCAGCGCCGTAACGTTTCTCGACGTCACAAATTTCGACGATGGGCGGCGCAGCAGTCATGCAATTGGTCCGGCATAGGACAACGCCCGCCCGGACCGATGCAAGTCCGGCGTTTGCATAGAGCCTACGGTTCTGCTTGTCAGGCTGCTGTGGCCAAGTCGAGAAAGCCGTTTCCACTCATGCGGAGGGCGTGAGCTCATCGTGGGAGGGAATTGCCGTGACCGGGTGCGGATGGATGGCATGTTGGCGCCATGCTTATCAGCGTCGAAGTTCTGCGTGAGAATCTGTCCCGGCCAGACTGGGTGGTGTTCGATTGCCGGCATGATCTCGGCGATCATGCGCGCGGGGCGCGGTTGTATGCGGAGGGTCATATCCCGGGCGCGTTTTTTGCGCCGGTCGAGACGGCGCTGTCGGGCGCAAAGACTGGGTTGAACGGCCGGCATCCGTTGCCACGGCCGGCGGACTTTGCGGTTTTCCTCAACCGACATGGCGTGACGGCGGCCACGCAGATCGTGGCCTATGATGATGTCGGCGGGCAATATGCCGCGCGGCTGTGGTGGCTGGCGCGTTGGATTGGTCTGACGCGAGTGGCCGTGCTCGACGGCGGGCTGCTCAAGTGGGCGACGGAGGGCCATCCGCTCGGGGGCGACGAGCCGGCGCCAAGAGGTGAAGGCGGGGTGGTACCGCAAACGGATATGAGCCGCGTGTGCGATGCCGCCGAGGTGCAGGGGCTGGCCGGTTGCGGGCGGGTGATTGATGCCCGTGCACCGGAGCGTTTCCGCGGGGAAGTGGAGCCGATTGACAAGGTGGCCGGGCACATTCCAGGGGCGGTGAACCGCTTCTTCAAACTCAACCTCAACTCTGATCTCACGCTTCGCCCGGCAGAGGAACTGCGGGCGGAGTTTGACCGGTTGCTCGACGGTTCTGATCCGGCCTTGGTCATCCACCAATGCGGTTCGGGTATCACCGCCTGCGCGAACCTGCTCGCGATGGAGTATGCGGGACTGGCCGGCTCGCGGCTCTATGCGGGTTCATGGAGTGAGTGGATCGCCGATCCCACGCGTCCGGTGGCGCGAGGGTAAAGGCAGCCGGTCCGCAATGGCGCCCGGCAACGAATAGCCGACGCAGAGCGTTAGAGCACGAAACCAGCCGGCGCGATGAGCAGGACGAACTCACCTTTGAGGGTGGTCCGGGCAAGGCGGGTCTGCACATCAGCAGCGGTCCCGGTGAGGAAAGTTTCGTGAAGCTTGGTGACTTCCTTGGCGACGCAGAGCACGCGGGCGGGGCCGAGGGTGGCAACAATTTCGTCCACGGCCTTGGCGATGCGATGACAGCTCTCGTAGAGCGCGAGGGTGTAATCGAAGTCGCGGTATTTCTCGAAAAACGCGACACGCGCCGCGCTTTTCGGCGGAAGGAAACCCACGAAGAGAAAGCCGTTGGTGGGCAGGCCGCTGGCACTAAGGACGGCGGTGAGGGCGCTGGGCCCGGGGACGGGGACCACAGGCAGGTTGCGCCGACGGCATTCGCGCACGAGACGGAAGCCGGGATCACTCAATGCCGGAGTGCCGGCATCGCTGACGAGGGCGATGGATTTGCCGGCAGCAAGCTGGTCGGCCAAGCGGGCGGCGGCCTCGGTTTCGTTGTGGTCATGATAGGCGACGAGATCGCGTCGCAGGCCGAGGCGGGTGAGGAGTGTGCCGGTGGTGCGGGTGTCTTCGCAAGCCACCAAGTCCACCGTGCCGAGGAGGGCACGGGCGCGCTCGGTGAGGTCCGCGAGATTGCCGATGGGAGTGGCAATGACGTACAGATGACCGGGGAGCGGGGTCAGCGAAGCATTGACGGACATGAGGGCAAGTAATCCAGCCCGGCGCGGGGCTGTCCAGCCCGGTGGCACCGGTTTCGCATTGTCGGGACTTGAAATAAAAAACCGGCCACGGGGCCGGTTTCGAAAAAACAGGGGGCTGATGTTGATCTGCTCAGCGGGGCGTGCCCATGCCGGGGATCTGGCCTTCCCAGTCCGCAGGACGGCTCCACGGAATGGAGGAATCCTTGTTGGCGCGGGTGGTGCAGCCGGTGAAGGCGGCGCCAAGGGAGAGGAGAATCAGGACGAGGAGCGGACGGTGGAGATTTTTCATGGAAGCGTGGGTTTTGCTTAGAGTCTGCCCGGCCTGAGGCAAGGCGCGACTGGGAAATAAGAACCCGGTCGGCGGGACCGGGTTCCGTCAAGAATCAGGCTTTCAGCGTGTAGCGAGACTGGTGCCAGGGCTGGCGGATGCGTTTCTTCACCCCGGAACTGCGGTTGGCCGCGAGGTGTTCGAGGATCTTGAAGATATGCTCGGTCTGGGCGTGGTCAGAATCACCGAGACGGGCGGAGATCTCCTCGGCCGAGAGAAAATCGCCCGCGGCGGCGCGCAGTGTCTCCACGACCTTGAGCTTCAGGGTGATGACAGCGCCGGCGGCTTTCTTGCCGGCTTCAACACCGGGTTGATGGTAGGCGTTGATGCCGATGAGCGAGGCGTAAAGTCCGACCACACGCTCGTAGAGGGCGATCAACTGACCGAGTGTGCGGGCGGAGACATCCGCAACGGTGAGGGTGAGCGAATGACGGTCTTTCTCGCCGAGCGCGGCACGGGTGCCGAGGTAGAACCCCTGCAGGTAATCACCAGTGGTGATGCCGGGCTCGACTTCAAAGGCCGCCTTGGTGTCGCGATCCTTGAGCACCTCGATGAAGGTGACGAAGAAGTTGTTCACCCCATCGCGCAGTTGCTGGACATAGGCGTGCTGGTCGGTCGAGCCCTTGTTCCCGTAAACGGCGATACCCTGGTTGACGACGTTGCCCTGCAGGTCGTGTTCCTTGCCGAGGGACTCCATCACGAGTTGCTGGAGGTAGCGGGAGAACAGGAGCAGGCGGTCCTTGTAGGGGAGGACAACCATGTCCTTAGCGCCGCGGCCATCAGTCGCCTGATACCAGGCGAGGGCGAGGAGCGCGGCGGGGTTTTTGGCGGTCTCGGGAATGCGGGTGGCCGCATCCATGGCGGCGGCGCCTTCGAGCATGCCGGTGATATCGAGGCCTTGGAGGGCGGCGGGCAGGAGCCCAACGGCGCAAAGCTCGGAAGTCCGTCCGCCGACCCAGTCCCACATGGGAAAACGGGCGAGCCAGCCTTCGGTTCTGGCAACCGCATCCAGTTTGGAGCCTTCGCCGGTGACGGCGATGAAGTGCCGGGCCGGATCAAGGCCGGCGGCGCGGAAGGCCGCCTGTGCTTCCAGCATACCGTTGCGCGTCTCGACGGTGCCACCAGACTTGGAGATGACAATGACGAGGGTTTTGCCGAGCTGGCCGCGCAGGCCGTTGAGCACGTAGTCGATGCCGTCGGGGTCGGTGTTGTCAAAAAACGTGACGGCGAGCTTGTCCTTGCGCGGCTGGCCGAGGGCGTGGCTGACGAACTGGGGGCCGAGGGCGGAACCGCCAATACCCACGACGAGGAGGTGCTTGAATTTGCCCTTGGCGCCGGCGATGGCGCCGGAATGAACTTTGGCCGTGAAGTCTTTGATCGCGGTCAGGGTGGAAGTGATTTCCTGCGCCAGCGCGGGGTTGGGAGCGAGCTGGGGTGCGCGCAGCCAGTAATGGCCGACCATGCGCTGCTCGTCGGGGTTGGCGATGGCCCCGGCCTCAAGCGCCTGCATGGCGGCGAAGGCCTGCTGCATGCGCGGTTCCATGGCGGCGAAAAAATCGTCGGGGAAGGGCAACCGGCTAAGATCAAGGGAGAAGCCGAGCTCGGGATAGTGATGGAAATGGGATTTGAAATGAGACCAGGACATGGCGTGTGAAAGGTTAGAGATATTTGTCAGTCACGGCGCCTTCGGAGGCGGTGGCGACGAGCTTGGCGTATTTGGCGAGCACGCCGCGGGTCTCCTTGGGCTGAGGCGGAACGTAGGCGGCGAGACGCGTGGCGTATTCGTCGTCAGGGATGAGCAGCGAGATGGTGTTTTTAACGGCGTCGATCTCGATGAGGTCGCCGTTGCGCACGATGCCGATAGGGCCGCCCTTGGCCGCCTCGGGCGTGATGTGGCCGACATCGAAGCCGTGCGAGCCGCCGGAGAAGCGACCGTCGGTGATGAGGGCGACATCCTTGATGAGGCCGCGGCCGGCGACCGCCGAGGTGGGGGAAAGCATCTCGCGCATACCGGGGCCGCCGACCGGGCCTTCGTTGCGAATGACGACCACGTCGCCCTTTACCACGTCGCCGCGGAGGATGCCTTTCAGCGCGTCCTCCTCGCCTTCGTAAACCTTGGCGGTGCCCTTGAAGTAGAGGCCTTCCTTGCCGGTGATCTTGCCGACCGCGCCCCCGGGGGCGAGGTTGCCTCGGAGCACGCGGAGGTGGGTGGTGGCCTTGATGGGGTTGTCCCAGGGACGGATGATGTCCTGCTCGGTCGGGAACGCGCCGTAGGGCTTCACACCTTCGAGAGTCTCGGCGATGGTCTGGCCGGAGACGGTGAGAGCGTCGCCGTGGAGCAGGCCGCGGTCGAGGAGCATCTTCATCATCGGGCGGATGCCACCGATGCGGATGAGGTGGGCCATGCCGTATTTGCCGAAGGGTTTCACGTCGGCGAGGAGCGGGACTTTTTCGCCGATAGTTTTGAAGTCCTCAAGGGTGAGCTCGACGTCGGCGGCGTGCGCGATGGCGAGGAGGTGGAGGATGAGGTTGGTCGAACCGCCGAGCGCGAGACACACCGTGATCGCGTTTTCGAATGCTTCGCGGGTGAGGATGTCGCGGGGCTTTACGCCTTTTCTCAACATCTCCATGACGGCCGCGCCGGCGCGTTCGCAGTCTTCGCGCTTTTCTCTACCAACGGCGGTTTGGGCGGAGCTGTTAGGCAGGCTCATGCCTAGCGCCTCGATGGCGGAGGCCATGGTGTTGGCGGTATACATGCCGCCGCAGGAGCCGGGGCCGGGGATGGCGGATGACTCGATGTCGTGCAGGCCCTTGTCGTCGAGCTCGCCCTTGGCATGTTTGCCGACGGCTTCAAACACAGAGACAATATCGAGGGGTTTTTGCTTGTCGCAGTCGCCGGAGGTGAAGCCGGGGAGGATGGTGCCGCCGTAAATGAAGACCGAAGGGCGGTTGAGGCGGGCAATGGCGATCATCATGCCGGGCATGTTCTTGTCGCACCCGCCGATGGCCACGAGGCCATCGAAGCCTTCGGCGGCGACGGCGGTCTCAACCGAATCGGCGATGACGTCGCGGGACACGAGCGAATAGCGCATGCCCTGGGTGCCCATGCTGATGCCGTCGGTGACGGTGATGGTATTGAAATAGACCGCCTTGCCGCCGGCATTGTTGACGCCTTTACGCGCGTGCTCGCTGAGCTCGCCGAGGTGGACGTTGCAAGGGGTCATGTCGCTGGCGCTGGAAGCGACGGCAATCTGGGGTTTGTGAAAATCCTCGTCGGTGAAACCGACGGCGCGGAGCATGGAGCGGGCGGGGGCGCGGTCGTTGCCGTCAACAACGACGGAGGAGTGGGGACGGGGGACGGATTGGCACATGGTGAAAGGTCATAGGGAAACCATGTGCCGAAGCAGGCGGCAAGTCACATGTCGGGTATGACAAACGACCGCGCCGCTTTTCGGGATTGATTAGCCACGGAGCCGCCGCATTCATTCGGAGGACTTTCCCCGCATGGCCTTCAATCTGAAAAAAGTGCTCAAGGCACTGCTCCTTTCCTCAAGCCAACCCTTGGCAACCAAAGACATCCAGACCGCCTTCACTCGGTTTCACGAGACGGCGGTTCTTCCGGTCGCGGCCGGGGTGGAAGCAGCCGGTGAAGGGGAAGCCCCAACCGCTACCGCCGAGGAAATGACTGAAATCATCGAAGACCAACCGGGTGACGATGAGCTTTACCAAGACGTGCCATCATTGGTCACGGCGGTGCAGATTCGGGAAGCGATGGATGAGATCGCCGCCGAGTTGCGCGAGCGTAATGAAGGCATCCTTTTGATCGAAGGTTCGGCCGGCTACCGTCTGGTGACGCACCCCCAATATGCACGCTGGGTGCGGGTATTGCGCAATGAACCGCCGCCGTTGAAGCTGAGCCAGTCCGCGATCGAGACGCTGGCGATCGTCGCCTACCGGCAGCCGGTCACGCGCACCGAAATCGAGACGATCCGCGGGGTTTCCGCCGAAGCGGGGGTCAACAAGCTGCTGGAGCGCGAGCTGATCTACATCGTGGGTCGGGCGGATCTGCCGGGCCGGCCCATTCAATATGGCACCACCGATCAGTTCTTGGAGTTTACCGGGCTCAAATCGCTCGACGAGCTGCCCGCCTCGGACGTGCTTTCGAACCGGCAGATTGATGAGTGGCTGCAAAACTCCATGAACCCGCCAAAGCCGCCGGCGGACGCCGAAATGGGGTTGCCCCTGGAAGCCGGGGAAGGAGAAAGCCCGAGCCTTGAACCGGTTTCGATCGAGCACATTGAGCCCGAACCGGAGTCACCCGCCGGGCAGGTATCCGCCGAACAGGAACAATCAGAAAACTGACCGATGGACCTTGCCCCCATTCGCGACAATATCGACCGCATTGACCGGCAGCTGGTCGAACTGCTGAACGAACGCCTGCAACTCGCCGCCGAGATCGGCAAAGTAAAGCGCAGCCAGGGCGGCCAGATCTACGTGGCGGAGCGCGAGGATGCGGTGCTGCGAAAGGTCACGGGCCAGAATCAGGGACCGATCCGCAATGAGGCGCTGCGGGCGATCTACCGCGAAATCATGTCGGCCGCCATTGCGCTGGAGAAACCGCTGCTGATCGCCTACCTCGGCCCGGAGGCGAGCAACACGCACGCCGCGGCGATGAAGAAGTTCGGCGCGAGTGTGGATTATCACGCGATGGCGACCATCGCCGACATCTTCACGGCGGTTGAGAAGGGGGAGATCGACCATGCGGTCATCCCCATCGAGAACTCCACGGAAGGTTCGGTGAGGGAGACGCTCGACAGCTTTGTGGAGAGCGACCTCAAGATCGTCGCGCAGATCTACACCGAGATCAACCATGCGCTGATCGGCCAGGGGCCGCTGGAGCAGGTCACCAAGGTTTACTCGAAAGATCAGGCCCTGGCCCAGTGCCGGCACTGGCTGCAACGGCACCTGCCCCATGTGCAACTGATCGAGACGTCGAGCACGTCACGCGCGGTGCAGATCGCCAAGGATGAACCCGGCAGCGCGGCGGTGGCCGGTGAACTCGCAGCCCAGCATTACGGTGTGCCGGTGCTCGTGAAGAACATCCAGGACAAGGCCGACAACACCACACGCTTCTTCGTGCTCGGGCGGCGCGCGTCCGGCCCGGTGGGGGGAGGCAAGGACATCACCAGCTTCCTCATCTCATTGGGCGATGAAGCCGCCTCCCACTCGGGAGCGCTGCTGAAGATGCTGATGCCGCTGGCCGAGCGGGGCATCAACCTCTCGAAGATCGAGTCGCGCCCGAGCAAGAAACGCCCGTGGGACTATTATTTTTTCATCGATGTGACCGGCCACTACGAGCACGACAACATGAAGGCCGCACTCGCGGAGCTGCGGCAATTTTGCCCGATGGTGAAATGGCTGGGCAGCTATCCCGCGGTGAGCTGAGGGAGCGCCCGCATCACAGCAGCACCTGCCACTGGTTCTCGCGGGCGGCGCGGGCGGCCTTGAGGGCGCCGATGGCCACGTAGCGTTTATAGTCCTGGCCGGCGAGGCGGACCTTGGGAGACTCGTAACCGTCGTCGGCGAGTTTCTTCTGCAGCACAGTATCAATGCCTTTGATCTGTGAGCCGCCGCCCGTGATGATAATGTTCTGAAGAAGGGTAACGACGGAATCCGACGAAGCCCGGCCGATCAGAGTGGTGAGCGCCGGATAGATTTTATCAATGAGCGTGTTGCAGGCATTGCCGATGACATCACCCAGCTCAAGGGTATGGGCCTTGCCGCCGAGAATGACCTTCACATCGAGCGGCCGGCGCGAGGGCCCAACGTAGCCATGCGCTTCCTTGATCTCGCGGACCTTGAGACGGGAAAGGCCGTTGTTGGGATAAGTCCGGTTGAGATCGGCCTCCATCAGCTGATCGATGGCATCGCCGGCAAAGGGAATGCTGATCTGGTCCTCGCTGGTGGGAAAATAGCCTTGGACAAGGCAAAGGTCGCTCGTGCCGCCGCCGATATCAATGAAGAGAGAGTTGATGACGGGATCAATGTAGCCGGGCTGATTGAGGCGTGAGTTGTCACGGAAACCCAGCGCCGCGAGGAAAGGCTCAGGAATCAGCAGAACCCGGTCAAAAACACCATGGGCGCACCGACGGATCTCTTCACGGGCGGCTTCGTCCGCATTGGCGGGCACGCCGATAACGGCACGGATATCCGCCTGCCCCGTGGGATCGACCAGCGTGCGGAGATTGCGCAGAAAATCGCGCGCGGCGTCATGCCGCGTGATTGTGCCCTCGGTCATCGGCGCGACAAGCTGCACGTGCAGCTTGTTCTGCAAGGCGTCATCGCCAAAGAGGATGTTGGCGTTGCCGGCAATGATGCCTTCCACAATGCCTTCCTTTACGTAGCCCACGCAGGTGGGCACTACCTTGCTGATGGTGATATCGCTGGAACCGGCCGGGCCGGACAGCACGCAGGATTTGTTCGTGCCGAAGTCCAGACCGATAAGAACGGTTTTGGTCCGCGCACTTCCGGTCGGCGTGCGGAGGGCATTGGTGGGAGGCGGCGTGCCGCGGGTTTCCGGGGAAACGAGGGTTTTTTCAATCGTGGCGCTCATGGGTTGGGATGGGTTGAGGTTGTCAGGATAAAAATACTCAGGCTCCGCGTCGCGGTGGACGGGGCTGCTGGTGATCCAGCATGCCATCAATAAAGCCGGTGATGATGTCTTCCTCGGAGTCCGCCGGAACCGGACGTACGGGAGGCGCACTGCTGCGAGCAGCCGGAGGCTGCGGAGCAGTGCGCGATGATGGCGCGCTGGGGGAGTCTCGAAGAAAATCCGCAAGGAGACCCGCCATAAGGGCGGCTTGGGTGACGCGTTCATCCTCAATGCGGTAGATCGCATCCCGTCGGAGATGGAAATCGTCGGGGGAGGCCCCGGACTCTTCCTGTTCGGCCGCTTCCAGCGCTGAAGCAAGGGTGCTCTCGCTCAATTGCTCCGCTTCAATCCGGAGGCCGCGGGCGCGCAGCAGGCAGACTTGGCGGTAGGCCGTGGCCACGTCATCCCACAGGGATACGTTCAGCGTGGAAGGTGAGGGGGCGGACGCGTTCAATGTCGCGACGCTAGACCGCACGCTGAACGACCGGTTCGCGAAAAAATGACTACCGTTCGGGCTCCATGAAGAGGAGCGGACGATCCCCGTACGCGAAGAACAAAATGGCGGCGAGGGCGAGGACCATGAGCATTACGGCAAGGCCAAAATAAATCAGGCAACCGCGCTTTGTCTGCTGGCGCACTTGCTCCGGATCGGGAGCCGTGCCGATCGGAGCGTCCGGCATAAGGGGAAGATCCGTTGCCGGAGCCGAGGGGAGTATCCCTGCGGGGGGCGGGTTTGTCTCTTCCGGACCGGATGTTGCGAGTGCCGCGATTTCGCGATCAAGCCACGCCAAATGCTCTTGCAGGAGCCGGCGCTGATGGCGGAGTTCGGACAGGCGGTCAGGCACGGATGCAGCGTGGATGAGCGAAGCAGGGGTTCAATCAAACAAAAAGCGCATCCTGATCAGGATGCGCTTGAAAGATGAGGACTGAACAGAAACTCAGACGACCTCGACCTTGCGGTGGGCCTTGTCGAACTTGACGACCCCGTCCTTGAGCGCGAAGAGCGTCCAATCGCGGCCGGTGCCGACATTCGCGCCCGCGTGCAGCTTGCTGCCGCGCTGGCGGACGATGATGTTGCCAGCGATCACGGTTTGACCGCCGAAAAGTTTCACGCCCAAACGCTTTGCGCGGCTGGAACGGCCGTTGCCGGATGTGCTTTGACCTTTTTTATGCGCCATGACGAATGATTCTCCTTAAGCTTTGATAGATTCGATCTTGATGACCGAAAGTTCCTGGCGGTGACCGCGTTTGCGCTCCAAGCCTTTGCGCTTCTTCTTGCGGAAGACGATGACCTTTTCGCCGCGCTTGTTTTCGAGCACCTTGGCGGAAACGGAAGCCCCGGAAAGCGTGGGGGTGCCGACCTTGAAGTCGGCGCCTTCGCCAGCGGCGAGCACATGCGTAATCTCAACCGTCGCACCGGCTTCCGTATTCGGATAGCGGTTGACGGTGAGGATATCGCCCTCGGTCACAGTGAACTGCTGGCCTTGGGTTTTGATAGTGGCTTTCATAAATAAAAGTGGAGAGAAAGCGTTTTTGCGCAGGCGAATGCAAGAATTTATTTCGTTTCTGCCGGTGTTTCGGCTTCGTTTTCCACCACAGGGAGTTCTTCTCCGCTGCGAAGATAGGCGTCCCAGCGCGTGAGCGCGCGGTGATTATAGTGATTTCGCGACCGGTAATCGGCCGGATAAACCGTGCGACGGGGAGGCGCTGATTGCTGCCATGCGGTCAGTGCGGCGAGTTCCTGTTCACGCCGAAGAGCGGCGAGCCGGGCGGCTTCCCGGGCCGCTTCACGTTCGCGCTCGATGGCGAGCTTCTCGGCTTCTTCCAAGGCGCGCAGCTTTGCGAGCGCGGCTTCACGGGCGGCGAGCGCGGCACTGGCTTCCTGTTCACGCAGGGCGGCGAGGCGGCGGGTTTCGGCCTGGGCGGCTTCGCGTTCGCGACTCAGGCGTTCTCTTTCCGCAGTCAGGCGGGCGGCCTCTTCTTCGGCCAATCGCTGGGCTTTGTCCATGGCTTCCTGTTCACGCCGGAGGGCCCCCAGTTCTGTCGCGGCGCGGGCGGCTTCCTGTTCGGCCTGCAAAGTTGCCATGCGCTGGGCCTCCAGCTCAGCCGCAATCCGTCGTTCGTGCTCGGCCAGGCGTTCGCGCTCCGTTGTCTCCTGAAAGCCGGCCAGTTCGCGTTCCGATCGGGCCTTGTAATCGCGATATCCTCGATAGCCGAGGACGATACCGAGAAGCAGGATGATGACGATCAGGACGACGGCGGTGTTCTTTTTCATGGCGCTTTGTGATGCACGGACCCGGGGCGAGCCCGAATGTTCGCGGCAAAAATCAACTGTTTGCAGACAGATTCAACCGTCTTCGGGCATCGCAAATTCGGCAACCCCGGGGTGGGCGGCATTGGCCGCGGCAAAAGGAATGGCGTAGGCGGCAGCCGCCGCCAGCGGGCGGCGCAGGCCGTAATATGCGTGCAACAGGCAGGCGAAGAACACGTCACCGGATCCGGTCGGGGAAACTTCAGCCAAGCGTGGTGGCGAAAGCTCCTGTGGTTCGCCTTCCGCATCAATGAGCCAGATGGATTCGGGGCCCTGGGTGATGATCCAGCGTTGTACGGGGCTGCGGTCGCGCACTGCACGCAGTCGGTCGGGAAGCGGGCCTGTGGCGGAAAACGCACCAAACTCGGCGTCGTTGATCTTGATGAAATCCAACGGTTGGCTCGCGAGCCACGCCAGCGGAGGACCGTAGGCGTCCACCGCCAAGTGTCCCCGGGAGATCCATCGCGTCAGGGCGGCGCGCAAGGGGTCGAAAGCCGGGGTTTCCCAGCCGGGGAAGCTGCCGCCGAGTGCGAGAACCTGTCCGGCGGGTTGTGCATCGAGAAAGCGGGCGCAGGCGAGCACGGCCTCCGCATCGGGAACGACATCCGGCCCAAGAAAGGTGGTTTCCGGCTGATCGTCGCTCCAGATGATGGTGCCGGTGCGTGACGCTGCCTGGGTGGGGAAGGTCTGGAAAGGAATGCCGCGCTGGCGAAGCCAGGCTTCACTCTCCGCCCCGGAAGGGCCGCCGGCAAAAATCAAGGCGGTGGTGGGCACTTCGAGGCGTACGAGCATATTGGAGACATTCACCCCTTTGCCCCGGGTGTGAAAATGCTCGCGCAGCGCCCGTTGGGTCCGCCCCAACGTCCACGAACGAAACTCCAGTGTGCGCTCCGCCAGGAGGTTGCCGGTCAGGGTGTAGATATGCGGGTGATCGGCCATGGTCGCAGGCTGGGAACATCTCCCGGGAAGCGCAAGACGGCTCAAGCTCGCTTACGGCTACGGCCGGGCTTCGCCGGCTCCTGCGTGCGATAGAAGACCTGATTGACGAGGAACGTCAGCCCGAAGAGCGAGGCGATGGTGCGGACATTACGCATGGCGCCGACCACTTCAGTGACGCGTGAGGCGCGGGCTTCGTTGATCCTCTTCAGGAGAAAGCATGTGAGCATGGTGAAGACAGGCATGACGACAAACGCCGCGTGGTAAACGTGAAGCGCCGGCCAGCCCTGCGCGATTGCCCAGCTAAGGAGATTGCTGCCGGTGATGGGGCCGAGTGCCGCTGCGAGCGAGGAAAGCGAAACAAAGAGGGCCACGCTCATGGTCCGGGCTTCGGGGGCGGCGAGTTTGAGAAGCAGGCCGAAAACCCCCACACCATATCCGGCCGAGAACATGCCGCCGGCGGCCAGCGGCACGTAAAGAAGCCCGATGTTATCCGGGGTGATGAAGCACCAGATGAAATTGAACGTCTGCCAGAGACAAAGGGCGACGATCATCACAGGGATGTTGCCAAACCGGTCGATCATATGCCCCCACGCGGGGAAGGCGATGGCCGCGGCCAGAATACCGGTGAGCAGCATGAAGTTCGTCTGCGCGGCGCTGAGGTGCAGCTGTTCGAACATGAACACCGGATAGAACGGAGCGAACAGGTTGACCCCGAAGCCCATGAGCGCGGCGAACAGGATCAGCCGCATGAACGTGCGATCCTTCCAGACCTGGCGGAGTTGGGCCGGCCAGGGCAGCTCGGCGCTGGCGGGTTTGCGACCGGAGGTCGCGTGCATGCGTTGCTGGGCCAGCACGGAGACGGCGCGCATCGTGATGCCCACGGCCAGCAAAACGTGAAAGGCGAGCAGCGATCCGTCGAACCAGGCGAGCACGCCGGAGGCCGCAAAGAGAAAACCGAGCAGGGAAATATAAAGGAGGCGGTTGCGCGTGCCGAAATACTTTCCACGCACGCGAAGCGGCACGACGGATTGCATCCAGCTGTTCCATGCCACGCCGTTGATGGCGGTGGACAACGCTATGACCGAGAAGATGGCGATGAAGGTGATGCGCGTGACCGGATCATCCCCCGTCGGGACAAATGGGAGCACGGCAACGAACGCGAGCCAGCCGGCGACATGCAGCCAGGCGCTGGTGATACACATGGCGCGGGCCGAGAGCCGCTGGGCGAGCAGCGGAGTGAGGATGACCTGCAGGAAGTTGAACCAGAACGGAAGCGAGGTGATGAGTCCGTAGGTGCGTGTGGAGAGGGCGAATGTGCCGGTCAGCAATGCGGCGACGACCGCATTGCCGGGCTGGCTGAGTACGGTGAGAGGAACGGCCGTGATGCCATCCCAAGTACAGAGCTTGAGGTTGCGCCGAAGGGAAGGGCTGAGTCCACCGTTGGCAGAGTTTGCGTGCACAGGAGCGGAGCGTAAAACAGGCTGCATGTCGGAAGTCATCTCAGAAATCATCCCTCTTTCGCACTGGCAGACCCGCGGGACGGTGGAGCATGCCCGAGGGCTGCTGGGAAAATACCTCGTGCGGACAGTCGCGAGGAAGGTGTCGGCGCATATGATCACCGAGGTGGAGGCTTATGACGGGGAAAGGGATCTCGCCTGTCACGCGGCCAAGGGACGAACAGCCCGTACGACGGTGCTGTATGGGCCCGGCGGACATTGGTATGTTTACCTGTGCTACGGAATTCATGAAATGCTGAACCTCGTGGTGGGGCCGCCGGATTGGCCGGCGGCGGTATTGATCCGGGGTGTCTATGACATCACAGGCCCGGGACGACTGACCCGTCGGCTGGGCATCGGGCGGGAACTGAATACGCGGCAGGCTGCGCCGGAAACGGGACTGCATATCGAGAACCGGGAAGTGCGGGTGCCCGCCCGGCTGATTCAGGCGACACCACGCATCGGGGTGGATTATGCCGGGCCGGTGTGGGCGGGAAAGCCATGGCGGTTTACCTTTGATGCCGCCGCATTGCCGCGCCGCTCCTAAAAACCAGAATGCGTTTCATTCCGGCCGGCGGGCGGTTGATATTCGATCAGGGTGGCGACGCCGGCACCGAACTTGAATTCGACTTCAAAGCGAACGGGCAGCCGGCGCTCGTCCTGCGAGATCCACACGCTCACTGTGGAGCCGCGTTTGAACATCCCCTTTGGCTCGGTCTTTTCCATTTTCGGAACGAGCTTCAAAGTTTTGAACGTTCCCAGCGGCGTACGGAGCGTTTCGTAGGCCTCGGCGTGGATGGTAAGTTCGTAAAAATCATCGTCGAAGATCACCAGTGCGTCCTGTTTTTCACCGGGTTTGAGATCCCAAGCGCGGGTCTGGATGAGACTGGTGATCAGATCAAGCGGGTGTCCCGGAGGCATGGGTAGCACGGCATTGCGCTCCGGGCGGAGAGCATCGGTGTAGGTCGCTTGATTGTGTTCGTAGTCGAAGACCAGGGCTTGCTTGGTCTGCTTCTTTTTTGACGTGCTGGTTTCGCTGGATCTCAGCAGACGACCGGTGCCATCGTAAAATGCCTCGCCACCGGCCGTGAAGGGGAAGAGACCGCCGAGCACACCGCGCGTCCGCGTGGTGGTGGTGATCAAGCGTTGGTTTGATGCGGCGTCGTCCTGGGCCGCGATCCGAATTTCACCGGCATTGCCAAAAAGCCCCCAGCCAACCCGGAAGACAAGGGCTTCGCCGTCACGAAGCGCAAGCGGAGAGGCGAAACCGGCGGTCGCGGCGCCAAGCAGAAGCAGGAGGATGCGCGGAAACATGGGCTTATGTGACCGCGAGAAAGGTCATCGGTGCAGCCCCGGCGAGTCTTTTGTGGCGGTAAGCGGGAGATCGAGCTGGTTGTCGCGCCCAAGCGCCCAGGCTTCAACTCCGCGCGCGCGCAATGTGGCGGCAAACTCCCGGGCGAAACCGTGGACGGTGTAAACCCGCTTGGGCTGGACGAGCTCGACCAGGCGCAGGAGGTCGGGGAAATCCGCGTGATCGGAAAGTGGAAAGGCCGCATCGCAGCGATTGCGGTAAATCGCCCCGGCATCAAGCGCCCAGCCGCTGATAAATGCGGTGCGGCGGGCCGGCAGGTGGCGGAGCAGGCCTTGCGCGCCATGATGCTGCGGCGGGCAGATGACGACATGGCCGGTGGTTTCGTTCGCGATAAATTCCCGATACGAGGGAAAATCCCAGCCCAACTGGGCATAGAGTTGGGTGAGCCGGTAGGTGGCGGGATGCAACATGACCGGCAGGCCCGCGGGCGCGAGCGCGCGCAGAACCTCCTGGCTTTTGCCCAAGCTGTAGCAAAATAACACGGGTGTGGCGCCATCGGCGAGGGCTTCGTGGCAGAAGGTAATGAGACGCGCGACGACTTCCTCCGCGGGGGGAAACTCATAGCGCGGCAGCCCGAAAGTGGTCTCCATGATGAGCACATCACTGCGCGGCGGCGCACAGGATTCGGACGCGAAACCGGGTTTCAACTTGAAGTCACCGGTGTAGAGCAGGGAACCACGCGCGTGGTGGAGCTGCACCAGACTGGAGCCAAGGATGTGCCCGGCAGGGTGCAGGGTCACCGCGGTATCGGCGGTCAGTTGCTCCGTGCGCCCGAAGGGCAACACATGCTCGATCCGGCGACCGGGCAACCGCGCCCGCAGCAGCCGGGCCGTGGGCGGAGAACACACCAACTCCTTGTGCCGGGCGACGTGATCGGAATGGGCATGGGAAACGATCGCGCGCGGCGCGGCGGTGGAGGCATCGAGCCACCAGCCCGTTTGCGGCAGCCAGATGCCTTTGCCGGGTCGTATCTCCCACGGGCCATGGCCCTCCCGCGGCTCAGGCGGTGGCGACGGCATTGAAATACTTGCGCCGGAGCAACCGCCAGAAGGTCACGAAAAAGGCGGTAAGGGGAATGGCAAAGAGCATGCCTGAGACCCCGCCGAATGCCGTGCCCCAGAAAAAGATGGAGACAATCACCATCACGGGATGCAGACCCGTGCGGTCGCCCATGATCTTGGGCGTGAGGAACCAGCCTTCGATGTTCTGGACCACAACGTAAACGATCAGCACCAAGCCGATGAGGTGCCAGCCGCCCTCGGGCTGGAAAAAGGCGAGCGGGATGGTGATCAGCAGCCCGATGATCGTGCCGAGGTAGGGGACGATGTTAAGGATGCCGAGGGTGAGGCCGATGAAGAGGCCAAACTTCAATCCGACCAGCGAGAACCCGATCGCCAACAACACGCCCATGATGAGACCGATGAGCAACTGGCCGCGAAAAAAGGCGATGACTATGCTGATAAACTCGCGCGCAAGAAAAACCACATCATCGCGCACGTTGCTGCGAAGGAAGCCGAGATGATCCCCCATGTTGCGCGTGGGCTCGCCACGCGAGAGCAGGAAGAAAAACAGATAGATGGGGATGATCGCAAACTGGGTGAGAAACGCACCGATGCCGAGTATGCCCACACCGGCGGCACGCAGCGAGGGCAGGGCTTGCGGAAGGAGTGCGTTGATTTCCGCCGTCAGATTGTCGGCGATCTGCCGGATGGTGGGGTTGTCGAGCTGGCGCTGAATCAGCGCGATCCACTCCGGGTAGTGCCGCTCCACGTAGGCGGAGGCGCTTTGCCAGAAGGTGGGGAGGTAGTTGATGAAGGCGATCAACTGATCGATCAGCGGCGGGAGGATCAGCACGAGCGCCCCCACGACTGCGACGATAAAGACCCCGTAGAACAGGATCACCGCGGCCAGACGCCGCAATCGCAGCTTCTTTTCAACCAATTCGACGGCCGGCCGGAGAATGAGGGCGAGCACGCCAGCGCACGCCAGCGGCCACAGTACACCGGAGAAATGGCCGGTCAGCCGCCCCAGCGCAACCAGCGCCAGCACCAGTAACCCCACGGTGGCGATCAAGGCGGCCAGAGTGAGGGCAAAGCCGATGACGCGACGTTGGGAGTCGGTCAGGAAACGGCTGGTGGGAGCCTCGGACATGTCGCCAAGACACCGTTCCGGCCGTTGATTGACCAGCCCAAATTATTGGCGGCCGCCTTCGCATTAACGGCTTTGACCTTGCGGAGATTTGGATAAGTTGCGCGTTCGCCGTATGCAGGCCGCGACCCACATTCACATCAAAGGCGCCCGGGAGCACAACCTCCGGAACCTTGAGCTGCGTATCCCGCGCGGCAAACTCACTGTCATCACCGGGCCGAGCGGCTCCGGCAAATCGTCGCTGGCCTTCGACACCCTCTATGCCGAGGGTTATCGCAAATACATGGAGTCGCTCTCGACCCAGGCGCGGGCGGTGCTCGACCAGCTGAAGCGGCCGGATGTGGATTTTATCCATGGACTCTCTCCGGTTCTCGCCATCGAGCAGCGCACAGGAGGAGGCGGCCCGCGCAGCACGATTGCCACCGCCACGGAGATCGCCGACTACGCCCAACTGCTCTGGGCACTGGCGGGCGAACAACGCTGCCCCAAGGACAATGGACGGGTTCTGCGGCGTTCGCTCGATGACAATATACAGCATGTGCTGACGGCCTGCGCCGGCGAGCGCGTGATGATACTGGCACCGTCCCTGCGGGCCAAACCCAGCGTCCTGCGCGAAGAGCTGCCCCGGCTGCGGCAGCGAGGTTTCCAACGTGTGCGCCTGGATGGCGTGGTCAAAAATCTCGACGAGCCCAACTTGGTGCCGACCGGGACCAGGGAAATCGCCGTGGATTTGGTGGTGGACCGATTGGTGGCGGTGACGGAGCAGCGTTCACGGCTGGCGGACTCGCTGGAGCTGGCGTTTCGGGAAGGAAAGGACCGGGCGATCATCCTGGCGCAAAAATCAGCGGATGCACCCTGGCGGGAGCAGCTCCTCAGCCAGCATCTGGCCTGCGAGACCTGCGGAGATGTTTTTGAGAAGCTCACGCCGCGGCATTTTTCCTTCAACCACAGCGAAGGCGCCTGCACGGCCTGCGGCGGGTTGGGACGACGTCTGCGCTTTGTGCCTGAACTGCTGGTGCCCGACCCGGCCAAGAGCGTGCGTGAAGGAGCGCTCAAGCCCTGGCGCATCGGTGGAAAAAATCTCATCATCAAGCATAACGCCCTGCTCAAACAATTGGCGGAGCAGCTGCCTTTCGACCCGGATATTCCCTGGCAGGAGCTGCCGTCCGCTACGCGTGATGCCATTCTCCATGGTGCGGGCGAGCGCCAGTTTGCCTTCAAGCTGCGCCGGATGCGTGAAGCGCGCACCATGCCCTTCGCCGGGGTGATCGCCGACCTTGAGGAAAGCTTCCGGGAAACGGCCAGCGAGGGCTTCCGCGCCCGGCTCACGACCTTCATGATCGGTGGTGCCTGCGACGAATGCCATGGCACCCGCCTGAACGCGCGCAGTGCGGCCGTGCGCCTGGCGGGCATGAGCTATCCCGAATTTCTTGCGCAGGATGTCGGCCGTGCGCATGCGGTGGCCCGGGAATGGGGCAAAACCCATGCGGAAAATCCGGCATTGACGGAGGTGGTGGCCGGCATCGAACAGCGCTTGCGTTTCCTCCTCGAAACAGGGCTGGCCTACCTGACCTTGGAGCGGGATTATGCCACGCTCTCGGGTGGCGAGGCGCAGCGCGTGCGATTGGCGACCCAGCTGGGCATGGGCTTGATGGGGGTCATCTACGTACTCGACGAACCAAGCATCGGACTGCACCCGGCCGACAATGAGCGATTGCTCGCGCAATTGCGCGAACTGCGTGACCGCGGCAACACGGTGCTCGTGGTCGAGCACGATGAGGACACGATCCGCATGGCCGACGAGTTGATCGAAATGGGCCCTGAAGCCGGAGCGGAGGGCGGCCAGATGCTTTTTCAAGGCGCACCGGCCGCCTGCGCCGCCCTGCCGGCAAAAATATCGCGCACCGGTCCTTATCTTTCAGGTCGCCTGCGCGTCACGCGCGAAGCGGAGGCCAGGCGTCCCGACGGGGCCTGGCTCACTGTGCGCGAAGCGCGGGAGAACAACCTGCGCGGCATTGATGCGAAGTTTCCGATCGGCCTGCTGACCTGTGTCACCGGGGTCTCGGGTTCGGGCAAAAGCACCTTGGTGAACGATATCCTCGCCACTGCGGCCGCGCGGAAGCTCAACGGGGCGAAAGCGATCCCCGGCCAACACCGGCAGATCGAAAACCTCGATTTCTTTGAAAAGCTCGTGCGGGTGGACCAGGAGCCCATCGGGCGCAGTCCGCGTTCAAATCCCGCAACCTTCACCGGACTGCTGGACCATCTGCGCGACCTCTACGCCCAGGTGCCGCTGGCCAAGGTGCGGGGCTACAAAGCCAGCCGGTTTTCCTTCAACGTGCGCGGCGGGCGCTGCGAACGCTGCCAGGGCGACGGCGTCATCAAGCTCGACATGCAGTTCATGGCCGATGCCTACGCGCCGTGCCCGAGCTGCGCGGGCCGGCGTTTCAACCGCGAGACGCTGGAGGTGCTCTTTCATGGCCACTCCATTGCGGACGTGCTCAACATGACCGTGCGCGAAGGCATCGCGCTTTTCCGCAACATTCCGCGCATTATCGACAAACTGGAAACCCTTGAGGCCGTCGGGCTCGGCTATCTCCGGCTCGGCCAGTCGGCGCCCACGCTCTCCGGCGGTGAAGCGCAGCGGTTGAAGCTTTCATTGGAGCTCAGTAAAAAGCAGCAGGGGCAGACGCTTTACATCCTCGATGAGCCCACCACAGGGCTGCACTGGACCGACATCCAGCGGTTGATGGACCTGCTCTTCAAGCTGCGCGATGCCGGCAACACCATCGTCATCATCGAGCACAACCTCGACGTCATCAACCTGGCCGACTGGATTCTGGACCTCGGTCCCGGCGGCGGCAAGGACGGTGGCGAACTGATCTTCGCCGGCACGCGCCAGGAAATCGAAAAGGAACCCCGCTCACTCACCGGGAAGGCACTGGCAAAATGGAACCGCAAGCAGCCCGCAAAAAGGGCGGAAAAGATCCCCACGGCAACCTCAGCATCTGATTAATGCCCGGACTGCCCACCATTGTTCATCTCGATGCCGATGCCTTCTTCGTCTCCTGCGAGCAGACGTTGCGGCCGGAATTGCGCGGGACGAAATGCGCGGTGGGCGGGCGGGAGCGGGGTATCATTTCCTCGGCCAGTTATGAGGCGCGGGCCTGCGGGGTTTACACGCCGATGCCCACGGCGCGGGCGCTGAAGGTCTGCCCCGACCTTTATCTGATCCCGCATACATCGGGCCTCTACGGAAAGATGTCGCGGCGGATGTTTGATCTCTGCGAGCAGGTGACCCCGCTGGTGCAGCGAAACTCGATTGATGAAGGCTATCTCGATCTTGGCCCCTGTGGCTTTTCCACCCAGGCGGAGATCGAGGCGGCGGTGCGGGCTTTGCAGCATCGCATCCGCGACGAGTTAGGCGTGACAGTTTCCATGGGGATCGCGCGCAACCGGCTGGTTTCACAGATTGCATCGAAGCTGAACAAGCCGAAGGGGTTTACGGTCGTGGCGGCAGGGGAGGAAGCCGCCTTCCTGGCCCCGCTCCCCATTGGCAAATTGCCGGGTGTGGGGGCGAAAACTGAGGCTGCGCTGGTCGCGCGCGGGCTCCGGCGAGTGGCGGATGTGTTCGAGCGCGGCGAGGACGAGCTTCAGTCCATTTTCGGGCGGGACTGGCGCGCGTTCAAGGCGATGGCCGAGGGGAAGGACGACCGGCCCGTTGAGACAGAGCACGAGGAGGCCAAAAGCTATTCGCAGCAGGAAACCTTTGCGAAGGACATCGGTGACTTTGCGATCATCGAACAGGTGGCCAAAGGGATGATTGATGCCCTGCTTCCCAAAATCCGCGAGGACGGCAAACGAGTGAGCACAATGACCATCAAGGTGCGCTACCCCGATTTTACCCAGGCTTCGCATGCGCAAAGCCTCGCGGCGGCAACGGATATCGAAGCGCCGTTTTACCCATTGGTGCCCGCGCTGCTGCGCGGAGCCTGGACCAAGCGTCGGCCGCTGCGGCTTGTAAGCGTGCGTTTCTCCGGCGTTGAGACGGGGACGGCACAGCTGGAGATGTTTGCCGAAGGCGATGAGAAAAAGCGCCGGCTCGCCGCCGTGCTGGACAAGCTCAACATGCAGGGCCGTTCCCCTTTGGTGCGTCATGGTCATCAGCTCGTTCGTCGGACGGAGGGGCGCGATCGGGGCTAGCGACAAATGAACTTGTGCCAACCGGTGTTCCGAGGTGTCCATTGAGCAGCTTTTCCTGTCATGCCGATCTACGAGTATTACTGTCCCGATAACCACACGGTTTATCAGTTTTACGCCAAGACCCTGGCGCAGGGGCGGACGGTGCCGCGATGCCCGGACAATCCCCGCTACCGCATGGAAAAGCTGGTGTCGGCCTTTGCCGTCACAACCGGCGGAAAAAATGATGAACCGGCGACCGCTCCCCAGCCGGGTGAGGCGGTGGAGGATGCGCGCATGGAAGCGGCGATGAACGCGATGGAGCGCGAGTTTTCCAATGTGGACGAAAGCGATCCCCGGGCGATGGCCCGGATGATGCGCCGGATGGCCGAGTTATCGGGCGAGAGGATTGACGGGCAGATGGAAGAGATCGTGCGCAAACTGGAGGAGGGGGCGGATCCCGAATCGCTGGAGGAGCAACTGGGCGGGGAGCCGCCGTGCAGCATGCCGGACCCCGATGCGCCATTGCCGGGGGAAATCACCGCGGACCAAACGCGCCAGCGCTTCCGGAGCCGGGGCCTGCCGCCCCGGCGGGATCCCAAACTTTACGATTACGAAACGTGAGCAACGCCGCCCTGCTTTCCCGCAGCGAAGCCGCCCGCCGGGTGGTGCTCGCCCAAACCGACCTGCTCCATCGCGAACTCGGCCGGGCCGCCAGCCAGTGGAAGAACGATGGCACGCGAGTGACAGCGGTGGATATCGCGATCTCTGAAAATATCTTTCGTGCGCTCGCTGGCTCGTTCCCGGAGGATCAGTTCTTCAGCGAAGAGCTGACGGATGCCGGGGCACCGCTGCCCGTGACGTCGCGCTTCAGCTGGGTGCTGGATCCGATCGACGGCACGAACAACTATGCCATGGGGATTCCCCACTGCGCGATCGCGCTGGCGTTGCTTGAGCACGGCCAGCCGGTCTATGGCGCCGTGTATGATCTCGCGGGCCGGCAATTGATCCATGGCGGCCCGGGGCAGGGCGTGTTTTGCGGGGAGCGTCCGGCGGTCTTGCGCAGCCAAAGTCTGGCCGCGCAGAGCATGATCGGGTTTCACAGTCCTCATGACAAACGCTACGCGCCCCACGCCGCGCTGCTCGCATCCCACTTCAAGCTCCGCGGGCTGGGCAGCAGCACGCTGCATCTCGCCTACGTTGCGGCGGGGCTCATCGACGCGGTCGTGGACCACAATGTGAAAGTATGGGACATCGCCGCCGCCGTGCCTCTGGTGATCGCGGCGGGTGGGGAACTGCACTATTTCACCCCGGCCCCATTTCCCCTGCGGGAATTTGACCTGAAGATGGACAGGATTTTTTATGTGGCAGGCGCCGCCGCATCATGCACCCGATTGCGAGCGCTGCTATCCGCACCGGAACCGGTTTGAGCCGGGCCGAAGCTGTGCTTCAAACCTGATACTCTTTGCCCGGAACCGGATCGATGATCTTGGTCTTGGGCAGGCGCTCGGCCAGTTGCGCGGCAAACCAATCACGGGCGGGTTGATCTCCATGCGTCAGCACGATGCTGCGCGGCGAAGCCTGTACGGCAAACTCCAGGAGATCCTCGCGGTCGGCGTGGCCGCTCAGTTCAAAGCGTTCGATGTGGGCCTTCACCTTGGTCTTCACGTGGACCTTTTTGAAGAGGAAGGACTCGCCGGGCTTGGTGGCGAGCAGTTCACCACCAGGCGTCTCAGGGTCGCAGTAACCGACAAAACCGATGGTGTTGCGTGCATGCCCGAGAAGCCCGGAAGCAAGCGCATAGCTGGGAGTGTTTTCGACCATCATGCCGGAGCTGATGACGTAGAGCGAGTTCTGCCCCGGATCCTCACCCGGGTTCAGCTTGCGCGGCGCGGGCTTGATGCGGAGATCCTTGATGATGCCCCGGTTGAAATGGATGTGCTTCGTCTTGCGGCTGATCTCATCGAAATAATCGGCGAGGTCCATGCCGAGGCCGGAGGCGACGATGGGGCATTCGACGAGGCGGCCGAATTTGCGGGCATCATGCAGGATCGTGAGCACCTCCTGCATGCGGCCGAGCGCGAAGACCGGAATGAGAAACGAGCCGCCGCGCTTGATCGTCTGGTTGATGGAGTCCACCAGACGCGCCATCTCGTCGGCCCGCGACCGGCCGCTGCCTTCGGTGGCCCCACGGGTGGTTTCCATGATCAGCGTATCAAAGTGGCCGGCGGGAAACTTGGCGCCGGGCAGGATGCGCTGATCTTCGAACAGCACATCGCCGGTGATAAAAATCTGCCGGTGCTTATGGCGAAGCTCGACTCCCGCGGCACCGGCGACGTGGCCGGCCGGATGCAGGATGATCTCAATCGTGTCCTTGCCGCCTTGGAACCGCTTGGCGTGCCCAAACGGCAACCCGGTAAGGCGACCGGCGATGCGATCCACCTCTTCATGCGTGAAAAGAGGGAGGTCGGGCTGGTTGCCCTCGGCCTTCTGGCGCATCATCACGCTGGCCGAGTTGTGCAGCATGCGCTCGATAAGCATCCGGCTGGAACTGCTCATGATGACCGGCGTATTAGGGTGCTCGCGCATGGCGAGCGGCAGGCTGCCGATATGATCGAGGTGGCAGTGCGTAATAATGATCAGATCGAGGGACTGGCCGCGGAGAAAGTTCAGGTCGGGCGTGCCGCGCCGGCCGGGAACCTTGGGGTGCAGGCCGCAATCAACGAGGATCGAAAGGTCGCCCAGACGGATAAGGTGTGAATTGGCGCCAATGCCGCCATCACGATTCAGATCAACAAGCTTCATCTATGAGCGGAGGGGAGCAGATGCGCCCCGAAATGAAAGCTCATTTTTTGCCGGCGCCGGGGATCGTGAGCGGGAAGGGCGGCAGTTGCACATGTATGCGGTGCCCCTGCTCATCGAGCCCATGGAAGCTGCCGCGGACGATCGCATCCTCGCCGGTCACATGATAGCTGTTGTAGGAAAACTGCTCCCCGGGTTCGAGCCGCGGGGTTTCTCCCACGATTTTGTCACCCTCCACCACGAGGTGGCTGCCGTCGGGGTGGGTGAGGATCCACTTGCGCCCAAGGAGGGTGATCGTGCGGTCGGAGCCGTTGTGGATCGTCACAAAATAAACAAAGGCATGAGGTTTGTCCGCCGGGAGGCTGCTGCCGCCATGATGGTAGCAGAGCTTGTCGAGCCGGGCGGTCAGGCCGGAGAGTTCGGTCGAACTGGTCACGCGGCACACAAAGGAGAAATATTGCCGGGCCGCAAGCGCGGGGAGAAGACAGGATTCTGACTTGCCGCATTCCGGTGGCCGCCGCAAAAACGCGCCCATTCCCTTATGGCAAAATTCGCGCTTCTCTCCGTCAGTGACAAAACCGGCCTCGCGGAATTCGCCACGGCGCTCGTTCGCCAGCACGGTTACACGCTGCTCTCCACCGGGGGCACCGCCAAACTGCTGCTGGAACGTGGCCTGCCCGTGACCGAGGTCAGCCAGCACACAGGCTTTCCCGAAATGATGGAAGGGCGCGTAAAAACCCTGCACCCAAAAATCCACGGAGGTCTGCTCTGCCGGCGCGACAAGCCCGACCACCTCGCGGCCGCGCAGGCCCACGGCATCGACCTGATCGATCTGGTCGTGGTAAATCTCTATCCTTTCGAGCAAACCGTGGCAAAGCCGGGGGTCGCTTTCGAAGAGGCCATCGAAAACATTGATATCGGCGGCCCCTCGATGCTGCGCAGCGCGGCCAAGAACCATGAGAGTGTGACGGTGGTCTGCGACCCCACCGACTATGCCGGAGTACTCGCCGCGCTGGCGGATCCCGCCGCGCTGGCGTCGGTGCGCCGCAAGCTCGCGCTCAAGGTGTTTCAACGCACAGGCCGCTATGACACGGCCATCGCCGCCTATCTCGAAAGCCAGGCAGAGGCTCCCGATCTTGCCGCACTCAGCGGCTTCCCTGAGAAGCTCACACTGACCTACGAAAAAGCCCAGGCCTTGCGCTACGGGGAGAATCCACACCAGCAGGCGGCGCTCTACGGCACCTTCCATGAGCACTTCGCTCAGCTGCAGGGGAAGGAGCTTTCCTACAACAACCTCCTCGATATCACCTCGGCGACTTATCTGATCGGCGAATTCGAGAAGCCCACGGTTGCCATCCTCAAGCACACCAACCCCTGCGGAGTGGCCAGTGCGGACACGCTGGAGGAAGCGTGGGAGAAAGCCTATGCGACGGACCGGCAGGCCCCCTTTGGCGGCATCATCATCGTCAACCAGACGCTGGGCGAAGCCCTGGCCAAGACCATCGCCGAGATATTCACCGAAGTCATCATCGCACCGCGCTTCACCGATGAAGCCCTGGCGGTCTTTGCCAAGAAAAAGAACCTCCGCCTGATGGTCGCCAAAAGCGGCATCGGCGCCGATTCATTGCAGGAAATCCGCTCGGTCGTGGGCGGGGTCCTTGTGCAGGATCGCAACAAGATTCTCGGCAACCGGGCGGACTTCAAGGTGGTGACAAAACGACAGCCGACCGCGGAAGAGTGGGATGCCATGATCTTCGGTTGGAAAGTCTGCAAGCACGTCAAATCCAATGCCATCGTCTATGTGCGTGGCGAACAGACGCTCGGCGTCGGCGCCGGACAGATGGCGCGTGTGGACAGTTCGCGCATTGCCGTCTGGAAGGCGGGTGAAGCCCAACTCGATCTGCAGGGCTCCGTCGTGGCCAGCGAGGCATTGTTTCCTTTTGCCGACGGCCTGATCGCCGCGGCGGAAGCGGGTGCGACGTGCGCCATCCAGCCCGGAGGCTCGGTGCGCGACGAGGAAGTCATCAAGGCGGCGGACGAGCGCGGCATGGCCATGGTCTTCACAGGCATGAGGCATTTCAAACACTGAGACGACTTGCGCGCCCCACAAACTTTACTTGGCCGCTTCACTCTACCAACTATCATGAAGACCATGAAACGACTCCTCCTTGGCGCGCTGATCCTGCCGGCACTGTTGTTTACCGGCTGCTATACGGTTCCGGAGACGGGCCGGAGCTCCTTTATTCTCCCGGTGGATGACGTCGGGCAGGGAGCCGCGGCTTTTGCGGAGATCAAAGCGAAGGAACCGATTTCCGGTGACCGTGTGGCCAATGAGCAGGTGCAGCGCATCGGTACGCGCATTGCCGCGGCTGTGGGTAATGCTCTGCCGGGTGCTGTCTGGGAGTTTGTCGTCTTTGATGCTCCGGATACGATCAACGCGTTTGCCCTGCCGGGAGGTAAAGTCGGAGTTTACACGGGGTTGATCAACCTGGTGGATTCCGACGATGAACTGGCCGCAGTGATCGGTCATGAAATTGCCCACGTCACGGCACGACATGGAGCCGAGCGGATGACCCAGGGAACTTTGGCCGCGGTCGGAGGAGCAGTGCTTGATGCCTCCATGCAAAATCAGGAGAACAAGGATTTGCTCATGCTCAGCTATGGGTTGCTCTCCGGCGGAGGGATGCTGGCGTTTTCCCGCGCACATGAGAGTGAAGCCGACTACATCGGCATCCGCTATGCCGCCCGGGCTGGCTACGATCCGAGGGCCGCAATCACCTTCTGGCAAAAAATGGCTGCGGCCAGCAAGGGCAGCTCGGTGCCGACCTTGCTCTCGACCCATCCTTCTCATGACCGCCGGATCAGTGACCTGCAGAAATGGATTCCGGAAGTGATGCCGCTTTACGAGGCAAGTCGGCAGTGACGCGCTACGGTTTGCGGACATTCAGGCCCGCCTGATTTTTCCAGTTGGCGCAGGCACGGTTTTTACGCCACGGTGGCCGGATGTTTGATCCTGTCGCCAAACTCAAGGAATACGTCAGCCAGCCCAGTGTTTCCGCCGATCCGGCTTTTGCCGAAGGCATGAAAGGAGCCCGCGAGCTTGTCGGAGGTCTCTTGGGTGAACTTGGGTTTGCCGTGGAGTATGTGCCGACCGCCGGCCATCCCGTGGTGGTGGCCAAGCGAGAAGGGAACCCGGCCTGGCCACATGTCATCATTTACGGCCACTACGACGTGCAGCCGGCGGATCCGCTTGAGTTGTGGACAACTCCGGCCTTCGAACCGGTGGAGCGGGAGGGGCGCCTCTACGGGCGCGGCACGGCGGACAACAAAGGTCCGCTCATGGCCCATATCGCCGGCGTCGGCCGGCTGTTGGAGGAAGATCCGGATGTGCCGCTGCGCATCACTTTTGTGATCGAGGGCGAGGAGGAAATCGGCAGCAAGCATTTCAAGGATTTCCTACGGGAGCATAAGGCGAAGCTTGCAGGCGCCGACTTCGTTTTCTTGTCCGATACCGGAATCCCCAATCCCGACCAGATGGTGATCACAGTGGGTCTCCGTGGCATGGTGTGCTTCGAGGTCGAGCTGGCCAATGCGCGCACCGATCTGCACTCCGGCATGAATGGCGGGGTGCTGCTCAATCCGATCCAAGGGCTCGCGGAGCTTTGCGCCTCCCTGCACACGCCGGATGGCCGGGTGAACATCCCGGGCTTCTATGATGATGTGGCCGACGTGCAGCCATGGGAACGCGAGCAGCTCGCAAAGCTTGCCCTGAAGGAATCCGACTACGCGGCGTTTCTCGGGATCGAGCAGTTCCATGTGCCACCGGGTTACACCCCGTTTGAGGCGATCCGTTTCCTGCCCACGCTGGAGTTCAACGGCTTTGGTGGCGGCTATCAGGGTGAGGGATCGAAGACGGTCATCCCGAGCAAGGCCCGCGTAAAGATCAGCTGCCGCCTGGTGCCGGCCCAGCATCCGGAACGGATGAAGGAGATCATTTTCAAAACCATCCGTGAGCGTGCGCCAAAGGGATTGAAATTGAAGATCACCGATCAGCACGATGCATTGCCCTACGTGGTGGTGCCGCCGGATCGCAGCAACACGCCACCCGATCAATCTCCGGTGCTGGCGCGGGCGTTTCGGGCCACGGAAGCGGCGGTCACCGATGTCTGGGGCAAACCGCCACTGTATCTGCGCGAGGGTGGCAGCGTGGGACTGATCGCCGACCTTAAGAATGAGCTGAATCTGGATGCCATCATGCTCGGGCTTTTCCTTCCTGAGGATAACCTGCATGCGCCCAATGAGAGCTTCAATCTTGCGGTAATGCACAAGGGCATCACCACGGTGCAGCATGTGCTCCGACGGGTGGCGCGTGGCTGACAAAGTCTGTAAACAAAAAGGCCCCGGATTACTCCGGGGCCTTTTTGTTATAGAGAGGGGATCAGGAATTACTGCTTAAGGATGACCAACTCGGCGCGACGGTCGCGACCGGCCTGGGCATCGTCCGCATTACGCACCGCCTCAAGGCTGCCCTTGGAAAGGGTTTCGAGTCGATTGGCGGCCACGCCGAGAGTGCCGAGGTATTGACGGGCGGCGTTGGCGCGACGGTCACCGAGACCAAGGTTGTATTCGGCGGTGCCGCGCCAGTCGCAATGTCCCTCGAGCAGGAGACGGTGCTGGGGATTCTCACGCAGGTATTGGGCGGCGGCGTCGAGCTTGGTTCGCTCGGAGGCCTTTACGCTGGAGCTGTCGAAATCGAAATAAACGGGCTGCAACAGTCCACGAATGGTGAACCCGTCATCAAGCACGCCATCAGTGCGCAGTTCCAAGTTGGAGCCGGATTCAGCATAATTGCCGAGATCCTGAGGATTCAGGAGACCGCCGCCCTGGCCAAGGCCACCGGCACCGCCGCCCTGGGGACCGATCAACGTCGCACTGGGATCGGGGCGCTGGGGTTTCTTGGCGCAACCGGCAAAAAACACGGTGGCACCGACGAGGATAAAAAGAAGTTTCCGGGAAACGTGATTCATGGAGGAGAGCGATAAGAGGAGAGTGACGCGGATTTCCTTTTGGGTCAGCGCGCGTGATGCGGCAAGGTTTTACTAGGCGGCTAGAGTGTTTTCTTGGGCTCGATCAGCCCGATTTCCAGGGCATAGCGGGTGAGGCTGGCCACGTCGTGGAGATTGAGCTTGCGCATGAGGTTGGTGCGGTGGTTGTCCACGGTCTTGATGCTGATGCCGAGCTTGGCGGCGATTTCCTTGGTGCTGTAGCTCTCTGCGACCAGCTGAAGGATTTCGCGTTCCCGGTCCGTCAAAAAATCCGCCGCGCTGCTGGCGGCAGGGTTGGCGACCACGTTGCGGAGGAGGGCGGCGACGGCCGGCCCGAAGTAGGTGCCGCCATTGGCGACCGTTTCGAGACCTTTCTTGAACTCAAAGAGCCCGGCGGTCTTTTCGACGAATCCATGGGCACCGGCTTCAAGCATCTCGCGGACCAGAACGGGGTTTTCATGACCCGAGAAGACGAGGACCCGGACGGAAGGGTGCTTTTTCACCAAACGGCGGAGAATATCCACGCCATTGAGGCCGGGCAGTTTGGCATCCAGCACGATGAGATCCGGCCTGACTTCCAGGCATAGATTCAACGCATCCTGTCCATCGCCCGCTTCCCCCACGAGCTGGTAGTTGTTGTCCAGCCGCAAAATTTCGACAAGCATCTCCCGAATCGCGGTTTGGTCTTCAATGATAACGAGCCGTTTCATGGATAAGGGATTCGCGCAGAATAGATTGGCCAGAAATGTGGTGGGCTGGCTGGGATTCGAACCCAGAACCAACGACTTAAAAGGACGCTGCTCTACCATTGAGCTACCAGCCCGGATATCTCTGGAAAGGGAGCGAAGTAGGTTTTGTAAGCCAAGCTTGGCAAGTAATTTCTCGAATACAATGCAGAGCTTGCGTTGACCAGTGCGCTCTGTGTGCCCAAACCTGTCGGGCAACGCCAAAAATATTGGGAACATTTCAAAAATACACCCATCAGAGCGAGGCTGAACGTATGTCATCCAAAGCTCAGGAAGTTGCCCTCGACCGCGTGCTGGTGGACCGGTTCAAGAGCGGAGATCAATCGGCGTTTGACGAGATGGTCACCCGTTATTGGGACCGGATCTACGCCATGGTGAACCAGCTCTTGCGCAATACGCAGGATGCGGAAGAAGTTACCCAAGATGCCTTTATCCGCGCTCATCGCGGGTTGGCCCAATTTCGCGGGGAGTCCGCCTTTTCCACCTGGCTTTACCAGATCGCAACCAATCTGGCCCGCAATCGCTACTGGTATTGGTGGCGGCGCAAGCGCGACCACACCATCTCCTTCGATCAGCCACTCGGCCCCGAGGGGGACACCACCTTGGCCGAAATTATCCCGGCGGAAGTCGAGACGCCAGACGACATCGCGGTCACCCAGGAGTTTGTGGACAAGATCAGCGAAGGCATGGCGAAGCTCAGCGCCAAACACCGCGAGATTCTCACGCTACGCAACATCCGTAACCTGTCCTACGAGGAGATCGCCCAAATCCTGAATCTCTCTGTGGGAACCGTTAAAAGCCGCATTGCGCGGGCGCGCGAAAGCCTGCGCGCCAAGCTCGGCGACGACTTCAAATGAAAGACACCAAGTTCATCGAACTGCTCAACCTCTACCTCGATCACCAAATCACCCCCGAGGAAGCCGCCCTGCTGGAGACGGAAATCCGGCGCAATCCGGAGCGTCGGCGCCTGTATCGTGAGTATTGTCTCATGCACAAAGCCTGCTCGCGCCTCGCAGAGGATTTTCGCGAGAGTGCACCGCCCGCCCGACGGCCGGCGACGACAGCGATACCTCGCCGTCGTGGAAATTGGTTTTATGCCACCGGCCTGGCCGTGGCGGCAGCCTGTGTCGCCCTGGTGGTCGTCAATATGCCGGGCACTGATGCGACAGGTCCCGTCGTCTCGCCCGAGTCCGCTGCGCCTGTCGTCGTCGCCACTTCCCACCCGATACCAGCCCCCGTGATACCGGCCTTGGCTTCCCGGAATAGCGACCTGCATACGGTCTTCAGCACAAGAACACTGGTGCAGTGGGGAGAGGACTCCGCCCGCGAAGCGATGTTTACGGGCGGCGATCGGCTCGACTGGATCAACCAGATGCAGGTAGCGCCATTGCGTTCGGACTCGCTGGTGTTTGAGTCTGCTCCCGCGAGCGATACCCCGGAGGCCCGGCCTTTCCGTAGCCAGCGCCCGTTTTATGGTACGGCCGAAATGACGGCCTTCCAGTTCCAGCGCTGACTCAGTTCAGCGCTTTCTTGATCAGTGCTTCCGTCGTGGCTGCCGGCCCCAGTGCCAATGCTGCCCGGCGGACTGCCGCATCCGCATCAGCCGCCTTATAGCCGAGGGCACCCAAGGCGAGGACCGCATCGCGATGCCGGCTCTCACCGGCGGCCTCAGCAGGGGAGGAAGCCGTCAGCTCGGTCGTAAGCGCATCCGTGCCGCCGACTTTGTTCTTCAGTTCAACCACCAGGCGCTCCGCGGTTTTCTTGCCGATGCCCGGAGATTTGGCCAGAAGGCCGACATCGCCGGCGCGGATCGCGCTCTGCAATACCGTAAGGGAGAGCTTGCTCATGATGGTGAGGGCGCTTTTGGGGCCGATGCCCGTCACGTGCTCGATCATGAGACGGAAGAAATCGCGCTCCGCCGGCGTTGCGAAACCATAGAGGGTCTGCGCATCCTCGCGATAGATCACAACGGTGTGCAGTTTCACACTGGCACCACAGGCCGGTAATTTCTCCGCCGTAGTCACGGGGATGTTCACCTCATAACCAAGGCCGTTGATCTCTACGACGGCCTGCAGCGGGGTTGCTTCCGCCAGCTTGCCTTGGATTGACGTGATCATTTCAGCCCGAGCACGTCCTGCATGTCGTAAAGTCCGGCCGGCTGGCCGGCAACCCATTGCGCAGCCCGCAGCGCGCCACGGGCAAAGATGCCGCGGTCGCTCGCCTTATGGGTAAGCTCAAGCCGCTCCCCGAGGGCCGCATACATTACCGTATGATCGCCCACGACATCACCGCCACGCAGCGAGTGAACGCCCACTTCGGTGGCGGTGCGTTCACCGGTGATGCCTTCACGGCCGTGGCGCAGTGCGCTGGGTTGGAGTTTACGCTCTTCCAGGATGATCTCGAGCAGGCGGGCAGCGGTACCGCTCGGCGCGTCTTTTTTGAAGCGATGATGCATCTCCACGACTTCAACGTCATAATCGGCGTTGAGTACGCGCGTGGCCTGCTGGGTGAGCCAGAAGAGCAGGTTGACGCCCACGGAATAATTACCGGCCCAGACGCAAGGGATCTTTCCCGCGAGGGTGCGCAGATGCGATTTTTCCTCGGTCGTGTGGCCGGTCGTCCCAATGACCAACGGCTTTCCCAAAGAGATGGCATGCGCCATCACCTCTGCCGTCACTGTGTGAAAACTGAAATCGATGATGGCATCGCCCTGCTTAAGGCCGGAGGCGAGATCATCTCCGACATCGAGCGAGGCGGCCACAGCCAGCCCCATTTCCTGAGCGGATGCCGCCAAGGTTTGGCCCATGCGGCCGCGACCGCCGACGAGTGTGACACTGAAGGGCATGATGGAATGATTCAGTAGCCGAGCGCTTCAAGCGTCTTGAAGACCGTCTGCCGGTTTTGCACCGACATCGGGCAGAGCGGCTCGCGCACTTCGGCCGAGGAGATTATTCCAGCGCGGGCGAGGGCGGCTTTGACCGGCACCGGATTGGGCTCAATGAAAAGTGCCTTGGAAATGGGATACAGCTTGCGGTGGAGCTTGCCGGCTTTCGCATAGTCATTGGCCTGCGCAGCCTTCACCAGTTGGACGATTTCCTTCACCAGCAGATTGGAAGCGACGCTGATGACGCCTTCCGCGCCGACCGCCATGAAGGGGAGGGTGAGTGAGTCGTCTCCGCTGAGAACGGTGATATCCCGGCCAAGGGCCTGCTTCAACTGGTCCACCCGCTCGACGTTGCCACCTGCTTCCTTGATGTGGCGGACATGGGGGAAACGCGCGCGCAACCGCTCCACCACACCCACACTGATCTCGATGCCGCAGCGACCGGGAATGGAGTAGAGCACAATGTCGCGATCCGTTGCCTCCGCGATGGCGGAGAAATGACCGAAGAGGCCTTCCTGACTGGGCTTGTTGTAATAGGGTGCGACGACAAGCATGGCGTCGGCGCCGGCTTCATGAGCCTGCTTCGTCAACTCAACCGCCTCCCGGGTGGAGTTGGAGCCGGTGCCGGCAATGACCGGAACACGCTTGCCGACATACTCAATCGTCGCCCGGACGATATCCATGTGTTCCTCGTGGCTCACGGTGGGCGACTCGCCCGTGGTGCCGACAGGCACGAGGCCGCTGATTCCGCCTTTAAGCTGATACGTCACGAGCTTGCGCAGGTCGTCATAGGCGACCTGACCTCCCTTGAAAGGTGTGACAAGCGCGGTAAACGCGCCGGTGAGCGGACGGAGTTTCATGGCGTGATTTAAGGACAATGCAGTCTTGCTGAAGAGAGCAGGGCGATTTACGGATTGCGCAACGCTTTTTTATCCAACCGCCTCCATGACATCCCACACAGAGATCATCAATGACCTGCTCAAACTCGCGGTGGACAGCGGGGCGAGTGACGTGGTTATCAAATCCAACAAACCCGGTTATGTGCGCCTGTCCGGGCAATTGAAGCCCGTGGATATGGATCCGATCACCAGTCCGGAAGCGCAGGCTTTCATTGAGGAGCACTGTCCCAGTGTTTTTCTGCCCAAGTGGGAACAGGATGGGCAGGTGGACTATGCCTACGCGGCGGAAGGCGTGGGGCGTTTCCGCGTCAATGGCTTTCATCAACGCGGCTTGGTGAGCATTGTGATGCGCCACATCAAAAGCCGGGTGCCGGTTTTTGAGGAACTCGGGTTGCAGTCCGACCCTTTGCTGAATCTGGCGAAAGCCAAGGATGGCATTCTGCTCGTGTGCGGCGCCACCGGGTCCGGCAAAAGCTCCACGATGGCGGCCATGCTCAACTGGATCAACCAGCACATGGACAAGCACATCATCACGATCGAGGACCCGATCGAATATACCTTTCAGGACGAAAAGTCGCTTTTCCAGCAACGGGAAATCGGCCTGGACGTGCCCAACTTCGAATTGGCGATCAAATCAGTTCTCCGTCAGAATCCTGATATCATTCTTATCGGTGAGATGCGCGACAAGGAGACCTTTGAAACCGCGATCTCCGCGGCTGAAACCGGCCACCTGGTCTTTTCCACCATGCATGCCGCAACCGTGTCGCAGTCGCTGACGCGCCTTTTCGAGTTTTTCCCGCCTGAACAACAGATTCAAGCCCGGCGCCAGATCGCGGGCTCCCTGCGGGGCTTCATTTGCCAGAAACTCATTCCGGCGCTGGAGGGGGGCGGCCGCGTGCCCGCCAACGAAATCCTCAATGCGGATACCGTGGTGCGAAACCTCATCCTGGAAGGGCAGTTCGACAAAATCCAAGGCATTCTCGAAGGGACTGGCGATTCCACCAGCTACTCCTTCAACAAGGACATCTATCGCCTGATCAAAGAAGGAAAGATCAGCAAAGCCGACGGACTGCGCTTTTCGCCGAACCCTCAGGCTTTGGAGATGAACCTGAAGGGGATCTTTATCAAAGCCTGAGCTTTTGCGCTATGGCGGTCAGAATCTACGGGCTCCTGTTTGTCGTATTGCTCGCGGTCAGCGGGACACAGGCGACGACGGAGCCCGCCGGGGTGATGGAAACGGCCAAGCGCGAGCTTGAGGAAATCAAATCAACGCGCGCGCGGCTGGAGCACGCCCCCCGGTTGGAACTGCCCAGGATCGCCAGCCCGGAATTGCCCGGCGCCGCGGCCCCGTTACCGTCGCCATCCAGCACCACCCGGCGGTCTGATGGCCGGGAGAAAAAACAAAGCGCCACGTCGGAGAACTGGCTGCTGGACGCGATGCTGGGGGATGAAGCTCTGACCGAAGCCGAGGAGAAGGAACTCATCCTGAGCGGACAGAAAACCGAAGCCGAGTTGCAGTTGGAAAAACGTTTCCGCCTGCCCGGTGACAAAGTGGAGCGCCCTGAGCAGGCTGGAATCCGGGCAGGAAACAAAACTGACGACGGCGGCAAACAGCGCAGCCCCCCGGAGAAATCACCGGCAGTGGAAAATCCCCTGACCGCCTTCATGGGAGATTGGATCAGCCGACGAGATCATGACCTTCTCATATCGAAAGCCACTTCCGATGGGCTAACAAAGGTCGATAACGCGCTCGATCAACTCACATCAGTCGGAAACACCCCCTCGCGAATCGATCCACGCCCCATGTCTGCCGAGGTGAATTTTGACCGTGTGTCGCACTGGTTCCGTGAACCGGGGCCACACGCCTCAACCGATAATCCTTATTTGCAGGCCCAGTTGTCTCCGTTGCCCGGATTTTCGATGCCGCCAACCGTGCCGGACATCCCGGCAAGCATCAATGCCCGGACTGAACCATCTCCATCCGCGCCCGCGCTGATGGAGAGTCCGGGACGCAATCAGCGGAGTGAAAGTCCGGCTCCCGATAACGTTTCGAGATCGGAAAACGACGCCAAATACTTCCCGCAGCTGCGCCGCTTTTAGGGCTTGGTTTTTGGAGCGGCGGGCGATTTTCTTGCCGGTTTCAACATGTCGCTGGCACTTATTTTCTCCGGGCAGGGAGCTCAAAAAACGGGTATGGGGCGCACGCTTTATGAGCAGTCGCCCGCGGCCCGGGCGGTTTTTGACGAGGCTGACCGTGTCCTCGGCTGGCCCCTTTCCCGACTTTGCTTCGAGGGTCCGGATGCGGAACTGACGCAAACCAGAATCTGCCAACCCGCGCTCTATGTGCATGGCTTGGCCGCACTGGCCGCACTGCGTGAAGCCGGTCGTTTGCCCGAGGTCAAATTCGCCTTTGGCCTCAGCCTGGGTGAAGTGACCGCCTGTGCCGCAGCCGGGGTCTTTGATTTCGCGACCGGACTGCAGGTGGTCGCTGAACGGGGTCGGTTGATGCAGCAGGCTTGTGAAACCACCCGCGGTTCCATGGCCGCCATCATGGGCGAAGAGCGGGCCAAAGTGCAGGAGCTCTGCCAGGAGTTTTCGGTCGAGGCGGCCAACTTCAACGCCCCGGGGCAGATCATCATCTCGGGCGAGACTGATAAAATCGCCGCGGCCGTGGCTGCGGCGAAAGATCGCGGCATCAAAAAAGTCATTCCGCTGAATGTTGCCGGCGCCTACCACAGCCGTCTGATGGAACCGGCCCGGACCGCCTTTGCCTCTTATCTCGAGAGCGTGAACTTCGCGGCACCGCGTTTCACGCTGCTGACCAACACAACCGGACAGGCCGTCAGTGAGCCCGCCGCGATCAAGACCGCGCTCGTGCAGCAGGTCGTCTCGCCGGTGCTGTGGGAGGACTGTATGCGCACCGCCGCGGCGGCCGGAGTCACCGAGTTCTGGGAGCTCGGGCCCGGAGGAGTCCTGGCGGGACTCGCACGTCGCACAGAGAAGTCCTGGAGCGTGAAAAGCATCGCTGAATTTTCCGACCTGACCGCCTGACGATGTCTGCCACATTTACCCGTAATTTCTGCATCATCGCCCACGTCGATCACGGCAAGACCACCTTGTCCGACCGGTTGTTGGAATACACCAACACCGTCGCCCAGCGGGTGATGACCGACCAACATCTCGATGCCATGGATCTCGAGCGTGAGCGGGGCATTACCATCAAGTCCCATCCGGTCACGATGACCTACCGGGCCAAGGATGGGCAGAGCTACAAGCTGAACCTCATGGATACGCCCGGCCACGTGGATTTTTCCTACGAGGTCTCACGCAGTCTCGCGGCGTGCGAGGGCGCGGTGCTGCTCATTGATGCGGCCCAGGGCGTTGAAGCCCAGACGGTGGCCAACGCACACCTCGCGTTCGGCCAGAATCTCAAAGTCATTCCCGTCATCAACAAGATCGATCTGCCCAGTGCGAATCTCGATCTTTGCCTCAAGCAAATGGAGGACATCCTGGCGATCCCGGCCGAGGATGCGATCCTCGCCAGCGGCAAGGCTGGCATCGGCATCGAGGACATCCTTGAGGCCGTGGTCCAGCGTGTGCCAACGCCCCGTTGGGGCGAATATCCGCAGACGCGCGCCCTGGTGTTTGATTCCCTTTATGATTCCTACCGCGGGGTGATCTCCTATGTGCGAGTCTTTTCCGGCGCGATCAAGGCGGGCGATCACATGCTGCTGATGAGCGGCAACCTGAAGTCCGAAGTGAAGGAAGTGGGCGTCTTCACCCCCAAAATGGAGAAACGCGCCAATCTCGCCGAAGGCGATGTGGGCTACCTGGTCTCCACCATCAAAGACACCGCCGACATCAAGATCGGCGACACCATCACGCTTTCACAAAGGCCCGCGGCGGAAATGCTGCCCGGCTACAAAGAAGTGCGGCCGATGGTTTTCTGCGGGCTTTATCCGGTCGAGACCTCTGACTACGAGAAGCTCAAAGCGGCGATGGGCCGGCTCCGGCTCAACGACGCCGCGTTTGTCTATTCATCAGAAAGCTCCGCTGCGCTCGGTTTCGGGTTTCGCTGCGGGTTTCTCGGGTTGCTGCACATGGAGATTATCCAGGAGCGCATCCGTCGTGAGCATGATGTGGAGATCATTTCCACCTATCCCAGCGTGATCTACCATGTGCTCAATCACGCTGGAAATCTCATCGAAGTGGACAACCCGGTGAACCTGCCCGAAGTCGGAACCATCACGGAAATTCGCGAACCGACGATCAAGGCCTCCATCCACATCCCCAACGAATCAATGGGCGATATTCTCGCCCTGATCATGGAAAAACGCGGCACGCTGGACCACACCGATACTTTGGATGCGCACCGCGTCATGCTCAGCTGCACCCTGCCGCTCAATGAAATCCTTGTGGATTTCAACGACCGTCTGAAGAGCATCACCCACGGATATGGCTCCATGGACTACGAACTGGGCGACTATCGCGCCGCGGATCTCGTGAAAATGGACATCCTCGTCAACAGCGACCAGGTGGACGCCTTTTCCAGCATCGTCCATCGCGACAAGGCGGAAGGGAAGGGGCGGGAGCTCTGCGAAAAACTCGCCGATATCATTCCGCCCCAGATGTTCAAAGTCGCGATCCAGGCGGCCATCGGCGGCAAGATCATAGCCCGCGACAACGTGAAGGAAATGCGCAAGGACGTGACTTCAAAGTGCTATGGCGGTGACATCAGCCGTAAGCGCAAGCTCCTCGACAAACAGAAGGAGGGCAAAAAGAAGATGAAACAATTCGGGCGCGTTTCGATCCCATCGGATGCCTTCATCAAGGTGCTCAAGACCAACTGAGGATCCTCCACGTGTTTGGAATATTCGCTTCTCCTGCGCGCAAGTTGCGTCAGACCGCCAAACACTGGCTGGAACTGGCGGACAAGGTGTATCATTTCCGCCGCGACGTGCTGCCGTCGGCCGAAGTGGAGGAGTTGCAAACCCAGAGCGCAGCCGTGCGCCGATTGCTTAAGGATCAGGCCGATATGGCCCAGCTAAAACTGGGCATCGAGTCCCTGGAGGAGGTCCTGCGACGTACTGGCGGGCTGCATTATCCGAAACGTACGCTCGTCGAGAATGTGGAATTCTTCCTGGTCGCAGCCATCGTGATACTGGGCGTGCGCACTTATTTCGTGCAGCCCTTCAAGATCCCGACGAACTCGATGTGGCCGACCTATTATGGCATGACCGCCGAGAACTTTTCCCCGGGCGTCGCCGAGGAAGCGCCCGGCGCCGTGGCTCAGGCTTTCCGCCTGCTCGCATTTGGCGCCCAACGCCGGGAAGCCATCGCGCCACAATCGGGCGAGATTGCCGCTGATTTTATCGGGACCGGCAACGGGGCTGTCATGGCCTATACCATGAAGCGGGGGCGCAACTGGCTCGTGATTCCCAGCCAGGTCCGTGAGTACACCTTCTACGTGGACGGTAAACCGGTCGCGGTCACCGTTCCTGCGGATTTTCATGATTTTGACCGCGTGGTGGTGGAAACCTTCTTCGGAGATCAAAAGGGCCTCTCCAGTCACTTGCGGCAACTCCAACGGGACGGGAAATCGGTCATGCAGACCGCGGTCACATTGCAAGGCTATCGCACTCAGGCGTATCGGATTCCGCTGGGACGGACCGTTGAGGAGGGGGAGCCGATCATCCGGTTTGATATTTTGACCGGCGATCAACTCTTCGTGGACCGCATGAGCTATCATTTCGTGCCGCCCAAGGTCGGGCAGGGTTTTGTTTTTCGCACCGGTGAGATTCCGGGTATCCCCGGAGAGCAATACTACATCAAGCGATTGGTCGGAACCCCCGGCGATACGTTGGAAATCAAGGATTACACGTTGTATCGGAATGGCGCGCCAATTACGGGCTCGATTGCCTTCGAAAAAAACTCAGCCCAGGCCGATCACTATGTGGGTTACCGAAACTCCCAAGGCTTGGCCGAAGGGCTGACGATGACGGTCCCGAGCGACAGCTATCTCGCACTTGGCGATAACTCCGCGAATAGCGAAGACGGGCGCTCTTGGGGTTATGTGCCGGCCAAGGAAACCGTAGGGCGTCCGCTGTTCATTTATTATCCATTTACCAAGCGGTGGGGCCCGGCGCGCTAAGCCACCGAATCCGGGATTTATTTATTTAACATAATGTTTATTGTGCGAATAAATGCAACCGCTCTTTAACTGGCTTAAACAACGATCCGCCGGGCTGCTTTTGCATCCGACGAGTCTGCCTGGCGACCAAGGAGTCGGCGTGCTGGATGAGAGCTCGGTGGATGCTTTGTTGGGCTTTCTGCACGCCGCTGGTGTCCGGTATTGGCAGGTTTGCCCGCTTGGGCCGACCGGATACGGCGATTCGCCTTACCAATGCTTTTCCGCGTTTGCGGGTAATCCCTATCTGATTGACCTGAAACCATTGGCGGCGGCCGGATTGGTTGCTGAAAACGAACTCGCTACATTGCGTGCGCTCCCGCAAACCGCGACAGACTACGGCTGGCTTTACACCGCCAAATGGCCAGTGTTGTTTGCCGCATTCGAGCGCTTTCAGAAAAAGCCTGCTGTATTAACGGAGCTTTACGGTGATTTTTCCGCATTTCGGACGTCCGCTCGCAACTGGCTGGAGCCATTTGCCCTGTTCATGGCGCTCAAGGATCACTTCAAGGGTCTGCCTTGGTGGGAATGGCCGGATGAGCTTCGCTTTCATGCCAAGGCGAAGAAATCAGCCGTAAGCCGATCCGTGGCGGCACGCGCCGAGGCTCATGCCTTTTTTCAATATTTGTTTTACGGACAGTGGCAACGCGCGCGCGCCAAAGCCAAGGCTGCGAATATCGAAATCGTCGGCGATGCGCCGATCTTTGTCGCCCGTGACAGTGCCGATGTCTGGGCGCAACCCGAACTGTTCCAAATCGATCTGCAAAACGGTCGGCCGTTGGCCGTCGCCGGAGTCCCGCCGGACTACTTTTCAGCCGATGGTCAGCTTTGGGGGAATCCGCTCTATGCTTGGGAACGTCACGAGGCTGACGGTTACGCCTGGTGGATCGAGCGCTTGCGGGCCAATTTTGCGCTTTGCGACGTGGTTCGGATCGATCATTTCCGTGCGTTCGACACCTATTGGTCCATCCCGGCCGATGCACTGACCGCCAAGACCGGACGTTGGCAACCCGGCCCCGGATTGAAATTCTTCAACGCCTTGCAGCGTTCACTGCCTGATTGCCGGCTGATCGCCGAGGATTTGGGCGATCTCACGCCGTCGGTGCACGCGCTGCGTGAAGCCACGGGACTTCCTGGCATGGCCATCCTGCAGTTCGCCTTCGGTGGCGACAGTGCCAATACCTACCTGCCGCACAATCTGCAGCCCAACAGCGTTGTGTATCCAGGCACGCATGACAATGACACGACAGCCGGCTGGTATGCCAATGCCGGGGAAAAAGCCCGGGATCACGCGCGGCGGTACTTGCGGGTGGACGGCCGGGAGATCGCCTGGGATTTTGTCCGAACCGGCTATGCGGCGGTGAGCCGTCTGGCCGTGTTTCCGTTGCAGGACTTCCTGAGTCTCGGCTCAGTCGCACGTTTCAACACCCCCGGCATCGCGGCCGGCAACTGGCAATGGCGTTATACGGCCGAACAACTGGACACCCTGCATCGCTCCAGCGCGCTTTACCTGCGTGAGCTCGGTGAGCTTTACGATCGCAGCTGAAATCAGCCCGGCTGGGTCAGAAACCGGCTGATGCGTGGCACGACCTCGGCATTCGCATCAGCCAGAACGTAATGTCCCGCGTCCTTGAGGTAAACGGCTTCGGCCTGAGGGAGACGGCGGAGCCATTCCTCATAAAAATGATCATTGAAGCAGAAATCACGGCCGCCCCACAGGATCAGCGCGGGATTTTTTGAAAACGCATTCAAGCCTTCGCCGGTCATGGCAAGCGTGCCCCAAGTGGGATGCGCCGCGGTCATGGGGATATCCTTTACGAAGGCATCCACCGCGACACGATGAGCCCATGAATCATACGGCAACAAAAACCCGCGCTTCTCTTCTTCACTGAGCTTCCGCCGGTGCATCGCCATCCAGGTCGCCGGCCAGGCAAAGCCGTTGAATCCGCGCACAAGTGCGGTGCCAAGCCCGCGCAGTTTGCACAGCCCAATCCGCTTGGGAATATGCGGCGACGGAAACGCGGCGGTGTTGAGCACGACCAACCGACCGATCAATGAAGGTCGGCGCGTGGCAAACCCGAACCCGATCGCCCCGCCCCAATCATGCACCACCAGGTGGACCTTGCTGAGTCCGAGGGTATCCACCAGAGCGGCGATGTCATCAATACGCGTGGCCAGCGTGTAGTTGTAGTCCTTTGGTTTATCGGAGAGGCCCATGCCAATATGGTCAGGAACAATACACCGCAGTGTTGGCGAAATGGATTGAACCAGCTCACGGTAGTAGAACGACCACGTCGGGTTCCCGTGCAGCATGAGCACAGCCTCACTGCCCTGCCCTTCGTCCAGATAGCTCATCCGCGCACCACGCGGAGTGATAAAGCTGCGAGGCGAAAAAGGATAGAGCGGGCGCAGCCAGTCGGGAATCGGGTTCGCGTCCATATTTACCATTCCAGTGCCAGCATGAGGCTGTTCAATCCGCTGCCGATACCCAGCAGGGCAACCTTGTCTCCATCCTTCACCGCGCCCGCCTCAACGGCCAACGCCAAGGTTGCCGGCAGGGCAACTGAACCGGTATTTCCCAAGGTCTCGAATGTGGAGAAATCCTTGGCCAGATCGACGCCGAGAGCCTCGTAAAGTTTGCGGCGGTGGACGCTGCCGACCTGGTGACAGATAAAACGGTCCGGATTTGCGGCGCTCCAGCCAGTCTGCGCACAAAACTCCCGCCACGTATCCTGCGCCAGCGCGATCCCGGCAACCAGCAGTGCCTCCGAGTCTGTCTGCATTGCCAGTGAATCAGCGCCATGCGTATCGCCCTGACATAATTCGCTGTGCGCGGTCGCGGCCCGCGCCACGCCGCCCACCAGCCGGTGGGCCCGGCCCGGCACCAGATCGCGATGACACACGACAACGCCCACGGCTCCGGAGCCAATCGTGAGGTTGGCGAAATACGGTTTGATGCCGTTGCGATCAAGGGGCCGCTCCAGCAAAGTCTGCAAAGTCTGCTCCACCAGCGGGCGGCTGTTTTCCCCGGCCACGACCAAGGCGCAGCGGATCTGGCCCGACTCAATCAACCCCGCTGCGATCGTGAGAGCGTTAAGCAGACCAAGACAGGCATTGGATACGTCAAAAATCTGTGCCGTGGCGGGCAGGCCGATCTTGCGATGGGCAAAGGACGCGGTCGCCGGCTCCAGCATATCACGGCTGACGGCGCTGTGGATGAACAACTCGATCTGTTCCGCCTTGAGCCCGGACCTGGCGAGCGCAGCCCGGCCGGCGGCGGCGCTGGCATCGGACGGACGTGTGCCTACCGGCCATACCCGACGCTCCCGGATGCCGGTCATCAACTCGAGCCGTCCTTCGGGCAGGCGCAGTCGGTCATAGAGCGGCTTGAGACGGGTTTCGATCTCCACGGAAGTGAGCACTTCCCCGGGCAGCGCCACGGCGAGGGATTCGATGCAAGTATGGGCGAATTTCATCCGGAAAATATCAAACGCCAGACAGCGAAACTGCGGAGAGTTCCAAATCAGCGAAACTCATGGGGCGTTTGAATCTTTGGGCTTTGGCGTCTCCCGGGGCAAAGCCTCGGGTCTCATCGCCAGGCGGACGATGTCCTTGTCGTAAAAATTGCTGCCCAGGCCTGCGTCCACCACCAGCGTGGCCCCATTGATACCGCTGCTGCGCTCGCTGAGCAGGAAAAGCGCGGTGTCCGCCACTTCCGCAGTGGAAAGGTTTCGGCGGCGGAAAGTGAGCTTCTCGGTGTAAAGGTAGCTCTCAAGATAGCCGGGGATTCCCGCCGAGGCGCTGGTTTTGAGCGGTCCCGCGCCGACAACATTGAACCGAATCTCGGTATCTGCGCTGAAGGATTTGGCAAGGAAGCGGCTGGCCGACTCCAAAGCCGCCTTGACCGGCCCCATGTAGCCGTAGTTGTCCGGCGTCACCGTCAGGGAGGAAATGCCGATGGTCACCACAGAGGCCTTTGGTGCAAGGTGCGGTTTGAAAGCCCGTGCCACCTCGATCAGGGAAAATGCGGAGATCGCCGTCGCCTGCAGAAAGTCGGCTCTTTTGGTTTCGTGGAAGGGTTTGAACCCTTCGCTGTAGTTGGCGAAGGCAATGGAGTGCACCAGCCCATGGATGGGGCCGTATCCGGCGGCGGCGACTTCGGCGGCAAGCCGTTCCGCCGCCTCCTCTTCTTCCACATCGCACAAGTGAACGGCTTTGCCCGCGAGCAAGGCTTCCAGCGACTTCCGCCGCGCGGCCGACCGCACACTGTAAATGACACGCGCCCCCTGCTCTTCCAGGGACTTGGCGATGAACCACGCAACACTCTTGCGATTGGCCACGCCGAGCACGAGGAAGGTTTTACCGCTGAGTTGGAGGAAATCCGGCATGATGTTCAGGCCTTGGTCGCAGCAGCGCCGCCTTCGGGTGTTTTCCACGCCACGGAAAATTCGACGGAAAGCACCCGGGTGCCATCGGCTTTCTTGATGTTGCCGCTCATCATGGTGAACCCGCCCATGGCTTCCTTCTTTTTCACCTCAATTAGGATGGTATCCCCGGGGTAAACTGGATTGCGAAATCGCACGTCACCGATCTTGGCGAGCAGTGGCACGCCGCTGCCGGGGCTTGCCCCCGCCGCCTGCGCCTGCCGGGCAAGATAAAGCGCCCCCGTCTGAAAAACCGACTCGCACAAAAGCACCCCGGGCGTGATTGGGGCGCCCGGATAATGACCACGATAAAAGTCCTCTTCCGCCCGCCAGGTGCGCTGAGCGATCAACCCCTCGGCGTTTTCACTTACGATGCTGTCAACGAAGAGAAAGGGCGGACGATGAGGAATCAGGTCGGTGACGGAATTCATACGGCAGGAATGCAAATCACAGTCTGGGCGAATGGCACGAGGAAACGCAGGCGATCAGCCTCCCGCCCCCCGCCCCGCCTTCATCTCGTAGAGACGCTTGTCGATCTTGTTCGCGGTAATGACCCCGTAATTGATGGTCCCCAGCCAGCCGGACATGATGATGCCGACACTGCCGGCATGATAGAGCCCGGGGAGCTTCTCCGGCAAATCCATGGAAACTTTGAGGCCCTCGAACTTGGTGCCGAAGGACGTGCCGTTGAGATGAGTCGTGTAATACTCGACGGTCCGCGGGGTGGCGGCTTCCATCCAGTCGATCTTGTCGCGGATGCCGGGAATGAATTTTTCCAGTGACACAAGCGACTCCTCGATCAGGCGCTGCTTGTTGAGGGCGTAGTCCTCATCTGAAAGCCCCTTCCAGTCAGGGTAACGTCCGTTAAGTGAAGCCACGACCGTGTAACGATCGGAGCCCGGCCGTGTTTCAGGATAATACACCGAGAAAGTGCGGCTGGTCGTGTGAAAATCCACCAGTTCTTCGCTGCTGTAGCGGGGGGCATCCGAGGTGAACACCAAGTCGCCGATATGCGGGATGCTTTCACCCTTGCGAATGCCAAAATACACCTGGCACGAACTGGTGTTGATCCGCACGGCCTCCGCGGCGGCGACGTAGTCCGCCGGAAAGCCCTCGGCGCCCGCCAGGCGAAAGATCGTATTCTTGATGTTCGCGTTGGAGAGGATCGCCTTGGCCCGGATCACCCGGCCGTTGTTGGCGACAATGCCGCAGGCCACTTTGCGGCCGTCGCGCTCTTCGACGAGGATCTTTTCCACCAGCACTTTCTTCCGCAGTTCGACCCCGTTCGCGGTCAGCTCGGCGACCATTTTCTTGATGAGCAGATCGGAGCCTCCGCGAAAAGTGTAAACGCCCGCGCCCATGAAGTTGGAGAAGACGATGCCGTAGGTGATCGAGGGATCTTCCGGCGTGGAACCATTGGCATAGGTGATGGGCTCCATCAGGAGACGGTGCACGTCGGGCCGGCCCGGGAAGAACCGCTCGAACATCTGGCCGGTCGTTTCCTGGTTGTTGTCGTAGAAATTCATCGCCCGCAGGTGGTCGTAGAACTTCTCCACCACCGCCGGATCGAGCTGGAACTGCTCCACCAGCACCCGCGTGTAATCCTCCCGCGTGAACGTGGTCCAGACATCCATCTGCGGATTCACAAAGCGGATGTCCTTCAACTGCACGATGAGATCGGCGATCTCCTTCGACCAATATTTCCGGCAGCTTTTGATCATCCCGCTTGGGAAACCGTGCAGCGAGATGTCGAAAATATGCCCGCCCTTGCGGGTGAACCACGTGGCCAGCCCGCCGAACTGGTAATGGTGTTCCAGCAACAATACCTTGTGCCCCGCTTTCGCGAGGTAATTGGCGCCGGTGAGCCCGCCCAAGCCGCTGCCGATGACTATCACGTCATACTCGTCCGCCGCACCTTTTAACCAGTCGTAAGCCATGTGAAGTTCCAGCGAAGCAAAGCGCCCTCCACTGGCAAGGGGTTTTCACCCCGGTTTTCCCACAGACTCAGTGGTTGCCCTGCAGAATATGATAATTGGCCATCGAGATGCCGCTCAGCATCGCCCCAACGATACCCAAAAAACCCTGGTCGGTGCCGCACAGGTAGAGATTGGCCAGCGGAGTACGACCATCCCGGATTTTCTCCGGAGCACCGTAGATCGCTCCGTTCAGATGGCCCGTAAACTTGGTGATGGTGCGCGGGGTAAACATGTCCGTCGCCACCACCGCATCGGCCAGCGCCTTTTCATCCACCGCGGGCAGGAAACGACGCACACCGGTCTGCATGGCCTCGAACCAATGCTGTTTCCGCTCTTGGTAGGCTTCCTCGGGTAAGCCAAACCACTCCGCCGGATTGGCGAGGCAGGTGACCCGCAGGAAGCCCTCATCCAGATTCAGTCCCGGCCCATAGTCGAAATTGTTGGGAAAACAAATCACGCCGCTGCGCGTATCCACCTGGCCAACCGGACACGCATACTCAAAGGAGGGCGAATCGTTGAAGAAAACAATGGTATCCTCCCCCCACCCCAGCGTTGCAGGCTGCCGGTCGAACACGGTGATGGTCTCTACGAACGAGTGGTTCCCCGCTCGATGGCGGGAAGGTTGGGCGTTGAGGGTTGAGGGTTGAGAGTCGGAAGCGGAGAGGAGCAGCTCGGTCTCCGGCGCACCGATGGACGACAGAACATGCGTGGCGGTGACCTCTTCACCCGAATCCAGGACAAGTGTATCCGCCCGGCCTTGCCGCGTGATGATCCGCTGCACGCCGCATTTCATGCGGCGTTCGCCCCCGGCCTGACGGTATTTTTCCAGGAGCACGCGAAGGATCACCCTCACCCCCTCCAACGGCCGGGCAAATCCCTCAAAGAAGAGGGCTTTGAACATGATCACGAACTGCCCGAACTCCATGTCCCGCTCCTGGGCACTGCCATAATACATCACCGGACAGAAGAGCATGTCCTCCAGCAGAGGAGCGGTAATGTGCCGGCGCACGACCGCCCGGGCCGACTCCGGCTTGGCGTCGAGCGACACGTCATCGTGGCTGCGGATGACCTGAACCAGCGCGCGGAAGCCGTCAATTTGCCGGGGAAACTGCGCAGCCACCTCGCTCTCAAACACCGTGAAATCATTGGTAAACCGAAGGCTCGTCTCCCCTCGCGCGCCAAACGCGATGCGGCTTTGCTTTTGTTCGCACAGGGCGAACTCCTCGCGGGCGATGCGCAACTGGCGCAGGAGCTTGGTGAGTGGAGTCCCCTTCACTCCCGGCCGCACGTAGTTGGTCATCGCATGAAGCCCGACATCGTATTTGCGCCCGCCAAGGCTGTAAAAACTGTTCAGCCCGCCCACCGCGTTATGCCGCTCGAAGACACAGACCTTCTTGCCAAAGTGGGCCAACCGGATGCCGGCGGCGAGGCCCGACATCCCTGCGCCGATGATGGCGACGTCGTAATGGGAGGATGTGTTCAAGACTGGAAGCGAAACCGCAGATGAAGAATGAAACCAAGTGCCCGGGAAACTGAAAACATTCACTCAGGCGCACAAAAAAGGCCGGGGATTAATCCCCGGCCCGGATGAGGGTTGAGTGGCCCGGCGGTCTCGGTCGGCACCGAACGGACTGGAGATCAGCCCTGTCCCGACAAGGCGTTGAACTTGGGGGTCAGATATTCGGCACTGCTGTCCAGGCTCGCGAGCTGCAGATAGTCGGCCTCGGGCACTTCAATGCCGTGGCGTTTGCGGAGTTCCATGACGATATCAAGGAAGTCCATCGAATCGAGTTGAAGCTGATCGCGCAGGCGCACGTCGGGCTTGACGTTGCTGAGATCTTCATCGGGCGCGATGTCCGCGATGATATCGAGCACCACCTGTTTGCATTCGTCTTTGGTCATAGGTCTTGGAAAAAGGGCGAATTAGGGGGCAAACCGCTTAACAATCAACGTGGAATTTATCCCCAGCATCCCGAAAGAATTATTGAGGATGGTGTCCACTTTCGCAACGCGGCGGGGCTGGTTAAGCACAAGACCCGGCAGGGCGCACTGTGGATCGAGGTCATCCACATTGATCGTCGGATGAACGGTGAGGTCGTCAAAAGACGGGAGATTGCCGGCCAATTCGAGCGCGCCGGCCGCCCCCATGGCGTGACCGATGAAGCTCTTGGTGTTGTTGATATGGGTATCCGGACAACCGCTGCCAAAGATAGCACGGATGGCCTCGCACTCCTGGATATCCCCCAGCGGCGTGGCGGTGGCGTGAGTGTTGACGATGTGGATATCCGCGGCCTGCAGGCCCGCGCGGCTGAGGGCTGAGCGGATGCATTCAGCCTGCCGGGTCGGATTGGGCAACACGTAGTCGCTGGCATCGCTGTTCACATGGTAACCGGCGATCTCGGCATAAATCTTCGCGCCGCGGGCCTGGGCATCCTCAAGCCGTTCCAAGGTGTAGAGCGCCCCCCCCTCGGAGATGACAATGCCATTGCGCGCCTTGTCGAACGGACGGCTCGCTTTGAGCGGATCCTCATGGGTGGCGAGGGCGTTCTGGCTCTTGAAACCGGCGAAAATACCAAAGGTGTGAATGCTTTCACTGACACCGCCGCAGATGGCGAAATCCACTTCGCCCAAACGCAGCATCTGCGTGGCATGAATGAGCCCCAAGTTGCCCGCGGCACAGGCCGCCCCGATCGTGTAGGCCGGGCCGGTCGTGCCGAGGTTGAGGGACGCTTCACCGGCCGGATTATTGGCCACGGTGCGCGGGTTGTGGTAGTGGGACCAGAACTTCGTGTCGTAGTTGAACTTGGAGATGGCGTGGATCTCGTTCTCCGTCTCCACGTTGCCGTGCTCGGTGCAGCCGATGTAGATGCCTACGCGATCCTTCGGGAGGGCTTCGAAGTCCACCCCGCTATCGGCCAGGGCCTCACGGGCGCAATAAATGCTGATGCTTCCCGCCCGGGTCCCGACACGCACCTCCTTCTTTTTCTGATACTTGAGCGGGTCGTAGTGACACACTCCCGCGAGTTGCGAGCCCATGTAGCGGATTTCCATGCGTTCGACGCCGGCCACGCCGTTGAGCAGGTTGGCGCGGAATTCCGCCAGCGAGTTGCCGTTGGGGGCGGTCAAACCGACGCCGGTGATCACGATACGGGAAGGCTTCATCACGATATGAAACGAAAATCGCTAGCCATCCGCGCCCCGAAAGCAATACAACGCTCTTGAAATGAACGTTCTTGTTGTCGGGGGCGCCGGTTACATCGGCAGTCATTGTGTTCGCCAGCTTATGGTCGCCGGCCACCGGCCCGTGGTGCTCGATAACCTTGTTTACGGGCACCGGGACGCCGTGCCGTCCGATGTGACCGTCCACACCGTCAATCTCGGCAACGAGAAGGAAGTCGGCAAGATCCTCCGACGGGAGAAAATCGATCTTGTCATGCACTTTGCCGCCTACGCCTACGTGGGGGAAAGCGTCACCGATCCCCTTAAATACTATTTCAACAACGTCGCGGCCACCTTGCATCTCCTGCGCGCCATGCTGGCGGCCCGGGTGAAGCAGTTTGTCTTTTCCTCCACCTGCGCGACCTACGGAATTCCGGCGCAAATGCCCATCACGGAAGAGACTCCGCAGGCGCCCATCAACCCGTACGGGCAGACCAAGCTCGACGTGGAAAACGCCCTCAAGGCGCTGGCCACGGCCCATGGGCTGAGCTTTGCCGCATTTCGCTATTTCAACGCCGCCGGCGCGGCGGCGGACGGCTTGATCGGCGAGCATCACGACCCCGAGACGCACCTGATTCCCCTGGCCTTTGACGCGGCCACCGGCGCCCGGCCACCGCTGCAGGTCTTTGGCACCGACTACCCCACCCCGGATGGCACCTGCCTCCGCGATTACGTACACGTGGACGACTTGAGCCGGGCGCACATCGCGGTTTTCGAGAAATTATCCCGGCCGGGAACGGCGCTTTTCTACAACCTCGGCACCGGCCGCCCCACCTCGGTTTTGGAAGTCATCCACGCGGTCGAAAAAGTGTCGGGTAAAAAAGTGCCATGGACAGCCGCCCCCCGCCGTGCGGGCGATCCCCAGGCGCTCTATGCCGATTCCAGCAAAGCACAGCGCGAGTTGGGCTGGGAAATCGCGCACCCGGATATCGAGTCGATCGTCGCCACGGCGTGGAAGTGGCATGAAGCGCATCCCCGCGGTTATGCGTCGTAATTCGCGAATGCGGTAAATCCGTCCTGAGTGCGCGCGCTTTTCCGCACGCCACTGGACCCGCTTGGCTGATTTACTGCCCGAGCAAGGCTTGGATCTCGGCCGTTTCGAGGTTTTCCGCTGTCGCAATGGTCACACCGGTATCGACAAATGCCTCCGGCTTTTCGCCACACAGAGTTTGCACCAGCGTCTTTACGCCGAGATAGCCCATCTTTTCCGGATCCTGCAGCACCAGCCCCTGTGCGTCACCGGATTTGATGGCGTCGGCAAATGTCCGGCTGTTGGCAAACCCCACGAGCTTCACCCGACCGCCGGCCAGCCCGGCATCGCGCAAAGCCACCAGCATGCCGGCCATGGTGGACTCATTTGGCGTGAAAACGCCGTTAACCTCGCGTCCGAAACGTGTCAGGAGATTTTGCGATGCATTGAGTGCGGTGTTGCGGGTCGCTCCGCCGTGCTGGTTGGAGGAAATGACTTTGATCGCGGGAAAGTTGGCGGCGATCTCGTCGAGGAAGCCCTGCTCCCGCGCCTCGCTGCTGGCCGCCCCCACCTGCACCCGCAGCAAAATGACGTTGCCCTTGCCGCCGAGCAACTCGCCCAGTCGCTGGGCGGCCAGCCGGCCGCCGGCGTAGTTATCCGTGGCAATCGTGCTTACCGGCGCCTTCGACGCCAGCGGCGAATCCACGATGACAACCGGAATCCCCGCCCTGGCCGCCTGCTCGACCGGCCGGGCCAGCGCGCGCGTATCAAGAGGGGCGAGGACAATGCCGCTCACCCGGCGGGTCATGAAGTTTTCGACCACCTGCACCTGCTGATCGCGGTCATCCTCGCGCAACGGGCCCTTCCAGATGATCTCGGCCGCGACCCCCTCGGCCCGAAGCTCCTCCTGCGCCTTCAAGGCTCCCGCATGGAGTTGCTTCCAATATTGGTGCGTCGTTCCCATCGGCACGACGGCGATCGTATAGCGCTCGGCGGCGGCCAGAGCGGCGGAAAAGGCAAACAAGGCGACAAGGAACAAGGGGATGCGTTTCATGGGGTCGCAGAAACGTGGTGAGGGCGACCGGACAACTCAAGACTGCGGCCAGAAAAATTACGTCCCAGTTTCCGCCGTCTCCGCGCCCATGCCCGCCGGGTTCAACAATTCCCGTAGCCGGGGATTTTCGCCGCCTCCACCTCGTCAATTTGCGTCGGTGCCATGAACTGCGCGGCGTAGCGGAGATAGACTTTCTCGCGGATAAAGATGTCAAAAAGATCGGGGTCCACATGTCCCTTCTCTTTCATGCGCCCAAGAATATGCAGGGCCTCCGTCAGCGTTTTGCCGTCCTTGTAAGGCCGGTCGCGGGCGGTGAGCGCTTCGAAGATATCGGCGATGCCCATGATGCGCGCCGGCACGGACATCTGTTCGCGGGTAAGACCGCGCGGATAACCGGCGCCATCCATTCGCTCATGATGGCCGCCGGCATATTCGGGCACACGCTGCAAATGCTTCGGCCAGGGCAGCGCTTCCAGCATCTCAATGGTGACGTTGATGTGCCGGTTGATGATCTCCCGCTCCGCCGCAGTGAGGGTGCCGCGAATGATGGTGAGGTTCAGAATCTCATCGGCACTGAGAAAGTCGCTCTCCTCCCCCTGCGGATTGCGCCAGCGGTATTTGCGGCTGATGGCATGAACCCGTTCCCGGTCGGTGGCCGTCATGGCTTCGCTGCCGGTGTTGCAGGCGTGAAGAAACGTCTTGTCTTCCTCGATCTCCTGCAGCCGCCGGGCAAGATTTCCGGCGAGGGCGGGCGACCGCAGGGCCTCGAGTTCCGCGTCGCGCTTGAGCACCTCGAAGCGGGTGTCGATCAGCTCGATGCGGTCGTGAATGGTCTGGAGCTTGGTGGCCTTGTCCACCACATGGACGGGCGTGGTCACCTTGCCGCAATCGTGCAGCAGACCGGCGATCTTGAGTTCATAGCGATCCTGATCGTTCATGCGCCAGCCGGCCAGAGGCCCGCGCTCCGTCGCATGGGCGGCTTCGGCCAGCAGCATCGTGAGGATGGGCACACGATGACAATGCCCGGCCGTGTAGGGTGATTTTTCGTCAATCGCCTTGTTCAGCAGCTTGATGAATGACTCGAACAGGTCCTCCAGTTGCTGGAGGAGCAGGCGGTTGGTCAGCGCCATGGCCGCCTGCGAAGCGAGTGATTCGGCCAGATGCACATCTGTTTCGCTGAAACGGGTCACTTCACCGGTGCGCCGGTCACGGGCATTGATGAGCTGGAGAACCCCGATGACCTCTTCCTCGTGATTCTTCATCGGCACGGTGAGAAACGAGGTGGAGCGGTAGCCGGTCTGGCGGTCGAAAGCCTGTGTGCCGGAGAAGTCGAACCCCTGCTCCTGATACGCATCGGCGATGGCGATGGTCCGGCCTTTCAGGGCGGCATAAGCCGCGACCATGGTCGTGTTCTCGCGCCCGGCTTCGTCATGCAGGGGCAAAGGCGCAAACGGCACGGCATTTCCGGTGGTGCCCCCCATCGCTATGCCCAGCGTGTCATTGCGAATGATCGCGAATTGCAGCTCGCCCGGGCTGGCCGCCGCCCGCCGATAGAGCGTGCCGCCGTCGGAATGGGTGATCTGTTTGGCGGCGAGGAGGATGGATTCCAGCAGCCGGTCGATGTTCTTTTCCCGCGAGAGCGCGATGCCGATTTGGTTCAGCTCCGCCAGCCGGGCAAACAGGTCATCGGCGTTATCCGGATGGTGGGAAGCGACAGCCATGCCAGAAAAGCTAGGGTCGGGCGGGAACCTGCCAAGGAAATCGTTTCAGGTGTTGGTGGCCTTAACCCAGCAGCTTTTTCAAGGCAGGCCGGGTCACGCCCAATTTTTTGGCCGCGGCTGTTTCATCGCCTGCGCTGGCCGCCAATACCCGGAGTGCGAGCGCGCGCTGAACCTGAGGGAGGATCGGCTCCTCCCCTGCGGCAAACGCCTCGTGAATAAAGTCAAAAGCCCCCTCAACGGTCAACTCACTGACAGCGCGGGCGGGTTCGTCCGCCTTGGGTGCCGGCGCCGTTCCGCCAAGCTCCGCAGGCAGATCTTTCACGAGAATGGCATCCCCTTGGGCGATGACGGCACTGCGGTAGATTACGTTTTCCAGCTCGCGTACATTGCCCGGCCAGTTGTGCCGAGTGATCAGCGTCATCGCCTCGGGCGAAACCTTGCTTACGCGGGTTTTGCGCTGACGCACCAGGTTTTGCAGGCAGAAATCCACAATCTGCGGAATGTCTCCCGCGCGCTCCCGCAAGGGCGGCATCTTGATGCGCACCACATTGAGCCGATAGTAAAGATCCTCCCGGAAGGTCTTCGCCTTCACCATGGCCTCAAGGTCCTTGTTGGTGGCGGCGATAATGCGCACATCCACCCGGATGGTCTCGGTGCCCCCCACACGCTGGATCTCTCCCTGCTGGAGCACGCGAAGAATTTTCGTCTGCGTGGCCAGCGCCATGTCGCCGATTTCATCGAGGAAGATCGTTCCTCCATCGCACAACTCGAATTTCCCCAGACGCTGGCCGGTCGCGCCGGTGAACGAGCCTTTTTCATGACCGAAAAGCTCGCTCTCGATCAGGTTGTCCGGAATCGCGGCGCAATTGACGGCGATGAAGGGCTTGTTCGCACGGTGCGAATGTTTCCAGATTGATCGGGCGACCAGTTCCTTGCCCGTGCCGCTTTCCCCCGTGATCATCACAGTGACATCGCTGGCCGTCACCTGCCCGATGATTTTGAAGACCTCCTGCATGACGGGGGCCGAGCCAACGATGCCCTCCCGGTAGTCGTCGGCATTGATCGTCGGCTTGTAATCCCCGACCGCCCGCAGATCGGCGTGCGTTTGCAGGGCCTTTTCCGCCAGCGAAAGCACCTTCGCCGGATCGAAGGGTTTCATGATGTAATCAAAGGCGCCATATTTCATCGCCTCGATCGCCGTTTGCGCCGTGCCGAAGGCGGTCATGAGAACGACAAGCTGCTTGGGGTTCGCCGACCGGATATGTTGGAGCGCCTCGATGCCGCTCATCCCCTTCATCCGGACATCGAGAAAGACGAGATCGGGCGCCGGCCCTTTGCGGATGGCGGCCACGCCCTCTTCCCCACTGGCGGCCTCGGCCACCGTGTAGCCATGGGAAGTGAGCACACGCGAAAGCGAGTAGCGCACTTCCGCATCATCATCAATGAGCAGGATCGCAAACGAACGGGATGAGGTTTCGGACATGGGTGGATGCGTTTATGCAGATTTCGTGCCGGAGTTACACGAGGAACCCGCGCTGGAGCGCTTTCTTAACCCACGGTCCCGACCGGTCAATGCACTTGTGCCGCATACGCTGGATCACACAGCTTGCTGACGCCCCATTATATCCGTTGGAGCGATGGAGAATAAAAATAGACGTTCCTTTCCTTAAAATCCTCTGTAATCGCCGCCCCGAACAGTTAGTGTCAGCCCATTCCTTCCATGCTACGCACCGGCATACTCAACCCCAGGCTGCTGGACCTGCTCGCGCGTGTCCGGCACACCAATACGCTCGTAATCGCCGATCGGGGCTTTCCGTTTTGGCCGCAGATCGAAACGATTGATCTCTCGCTTGTGGACGACGTGCCCACCGTGTTGCAGGTGTATGACGCCCTCGCCGTCAACTTCGTCATTGGTCGCGTGTGGGCGGCGCGCGAATTCAAGGTGCACAACTCCCCCGCCCGGCTCGCCGCCCTGCAAAAGCGCACCGGGGGCCGGCTGCTTTTTGAATCTCACCTCGCCTTCAAGAAGCGCGTGCCCCACGCCATCGGCTTGGTTCGCACCGGAGACTCAATTCCCTACGCCAATCTGATTCTCGAATCCGCCTGAGCCTCCCGCCATGGAATATCGCCCGCTTGGTCGCACCGGTCTGAATGTGTCCACATTGAGCCTCGGTTGCTCCTCTTTCGGTGACATCTTTCGCAAGACCGATGATACCGAATCCATCCGCACCGTCCGCACAGCCCTCGACCTCGGGATCAACTTCATCGATGTCTCGCCCGGGTATGGTCGTGCGGAAACCGTCCTAGGGCAGGCGTTGCGCCAGATTCCCCGCGATCGCTATTACCTGGCCACGAAGGTCGGCCAGTATTCCGGAGAAAACACCGATTTTTCCGCCGCCCGCGTGTTGCGCGGCTTCGAGACAAGCTGCGAGCGCCTGGGGGTCGATCACATCGACCTCCTGCAATGCCACGATATCGAGTTCGCCGACTTGAATCAGGTCGTGGATGAAACCCTGCCCGCGCTGCTTAAACTCAAACAAGCCGGCCGTATCGGCCATATCGGCATCACAGGGCTCCCCTTGAAAGTATTTCCGGCCATTATCAACCGCGTCGCGCCCGGCACCATCGAGACGATTCTCTCCTTCTGCCACTACGAGCTGAATGACACCTCCCTGGAAACGCTCCTCCCCTATCTCAATCAACACAACGTCGGTGTGATCAACGCCTCGCCGACCGGCATGGGGTTGCTGACCGAGCGCGGGGCCCCCGCTTGGCACCCGGCGTCTCCCGCGATCATCGCGGGGTGTCGGCGGGCGGTGGAATATTGTCTCTCCCTCGGTGAAGACATCGTGAAGCTCGCCGTACAGTTCGCGATCAGCCACCCGGCCATCGCCACGACGCTCATCGGCACCGCCAACCCCGAAAACATCCGCAAGAACGTAGCGTACGCGGAAGCTCCGGTTGACCATGCCTTGATCGCGCAGGTCCGCGAAATCCTGCGGCCAATCCACAATCATAATTTCACGCGCGGCCGGCCTGAAAACCGTGATCCCCTCCTCGCGTGAGCCCAAAGCCCTGATAATAGAAATCAGTGCCCATCCGTGCAATCCGTGGCTGACTGCCTTTTCCGACTGCTCAACCCGTAGTTTTTGCCGATGCAAACCCTCGTGCTTGAGACGCCTGGACGGATCATCGCCACGCAAACGGCGGAACCTCCCCACCCCGGCCCGGGCGAGGCCCTTGTCCGCGTCCGCCGGATAGGCGTTTGCGGCACCGACCTCCATGCCTACCGCGGGCGCCAGCCTTTTTTCAGCTACCCGCGTATCCTCGGCCATGAGCTAGGCGTGGAAGTTCTGGCGGTCGGCCCCGGTGTCACCCAGGTGCGGCCGGGCGATCGCTGTGCCGTGGAGCCCTATCTCAATTGCGGCACCTGCATCGCCTGCCGGCGTGGAAAGTTTAATTGCTGCCGCACCCTGCAGGTCCTCGGCGTGCACATTGATGGCGGCCATCGCGAACGCATCCTCGTGCCTGCCGTCAAGCTGCATGCTTCCACCCGGCTCAGCCTCGATCAACTGGCGCTGGTTGAGACCCTCGGTATCGGCGCTCACGCGGTCAGCCGCGCGGGTATCGAACCAGGCGAGACGGTCGCCGTGCTCGGGGCCGGCCCGATCGGACTGGCGGTCATGCAATTCGCGCGCGAGGCCGGTGCCCGGGTCATTGCCGTGGACGTGAGCCCGGCCAGATTGGAGTTTGTTCGCACCCGGCTCGGCGTGGACGCCGTGGTGAACGCCACCACGGAAGCCATTGGCACGCGGCTCGCCGCGCTCACCGATGGCGATCTGCCGACGGCTGTGTTCGACGCCACGGGCAGCGCGCAGTCCATGAACGCGGCGTTCGCTCATCCCGCCCCGGGCGGTCGTTTGATCCTTGTCGGACTCACCCGGGAAAATGTGTCGTTCAGCGATCCCGAGCTGCATCGGCGCGAGCTTACGGTATTCGCCAGCCGCAACGCCCTGCCCACCGATTTCACCCGTATCATCGGCCTCATCGAGGCCGGCCGCATCGACACCACGCCTTGGATCACCCACCGCGCCGCCCTGAGGGAAGCTGCCGGCCGTTTCGATGCATGGACCCGACCCGAGACCGGCGTCATCAAAGCGATGATCGAGGCCTGACCACTCCGCCGCGAAGGAGGTGGATACAAAAAGCCCCGTCGCATTAGGACGGGGCTAAATTGGTGGACCCTAGCGGGTTCGAACCGCTGACCTCCTCAATGCCATTGAGGCGCTCTACCAACTGAGCTAAGAGCCCGTAACTGACGGGAGACCGAGGAAAATCGAACTTTCGCGGGCGAAGGCAAGGAGTTTTTTCATCATCGTTCACGGACCCGGACCGTCACCTTGAACACCTCCGCCCGTCCGGTCGGAGGCGGGCCGATCGGACGAATCGAACGGAACGCGTCGGCCACCGCGCGATCGAACTCCGCGTTGCCCGAAGGCGTGAGGATGCGGACCGCTGAAATCGCTCCGCCCGACGACACCCGGAACTCCACCGGCACGCTCAGGAGATCGCTCAGGCCTGCCTTTTGGAGGTGTTCCCGGATCCGTTGCAGGATCAGGGA
>CAYSBR010000015.1:0-66607 GCA_964429385.1 uncultured Opitutaceae bacterium | reverse complement strand
GGGTCGAGATAAGCAAGTGGCCGGTGAGCGCGGCCTCGACGGCGATGTTGGCGGTTTCCTTGTCGCGGATTTCGCCCACGAGGATGATGTCGGGATCCTGCCGGAGGTAGGCGCGCAGGGCGCTGGCAAAGGTAAGGCCGATCTGCCGGTGCATCTGCATCTGGTTGATGCCGGCGAGCGTGTATTCGATGGGGTCTTCGGCGGTGCGGATGACGATCTCGGGCGTGTTGATCTCGTTGAGCGCCGAGTAAAGGGTCATGGATTTGCCGGAGCCGGTCGGGCCGCAATGCAGGATCATGCCGTAGGGCTGGCGGATGATCTCCCGGTATTTCGTGAGGTTTTCATCGCTGAACCCGAGCGCGGTCAGCGGCAGCGTGGACTTCTGCTTGTCCAGGATACGCATGACCACGCCTTCGCCGTGGTTGAGCGGGGCCGTGGAAACGCGCAGATCGAGGTCGAGTGACTTTTTGGTGAACTGCTTGAAGACAATGCGACCATCCTGCGGCAGGCGCCGTTCGGAGATGTCAAGATTGCACATGATCTTCAGGCGGGCGATGAGGGCGGGGCCGACCTTGGCCGGGAGACGGAGCTTTTCCTGGCAGAGGCCGTCCACCCGGTAGCGCACGATGACCTCCTTTTCCTGCGGCTCGATGTGGATATCGCTCGACCCCATGTAATACGCATCCTCGATGATGCGGTTGGCGAGCTGGATGATCGGGCCGGACTCCTCGTTGACGAGGTCCTCCTCGTTGACCTCGGGCGCTCCGCCGCCGAACTCGGCCCCGATCTGCTGGACAACGTCGTCAAAGCCGGCCGCCTGCTGCTGACCGCCCTTGGTAAATTTTTCGCGGATGTCGCGCTCGCGGCCCAGCAGGCGCACGACCCGCATGCCGGTGAGTTCCTGAATCTTGGTCGGCAGGGTGACCTCGAAGGGATTGGCAAACGCGACAAGCAGAAACTCGCCCACCTGCCCCACCGGGAGCACGAGATTTTCCTGACAAAACTCCTGCGGGACACGCTCGAAAGTCGCCGGGCTCAGGCGGTAGCGCGCCACGTTGTAGGGCGCGATGTGCAGGGCGCGGGCCTTGGCCACGAGCAACTGGAAGGGGGTGATCTTGTATTCTTCCTGCAGGAGCTTGTCGAGAGCGTCGCCATTGAGCTCGCCGGGCGTCGCCGCCACGGTGTCGCGCTGCTCCTCCGTGAGGCGGTTCATCCCCACCAGCTTGGCCACGATCTGAGACTGGACTTTTCCGAGGGGCATCGTGCGGTTCAGGGCCCGGAAGGCACGTTAAAGGGGGAAGAAGAAAGGGGCTTGGCAAACGGTGTGCTGCTGCCTGCCGGTGTGTGCGTGGGGAACGGTGAAACCGTCGCCCCGGCCGCGGCGATGGCCGCAGGGTTGAACGGCGAACGCGTGCCTCCCGTCGGATTGGCCGCCAGCTCGGACTCGGCCTTCTCCAGATAATCGGCAATCCCTTCCAGAGTGGTGCCGAACCACAGGATCGGCCCGTCGAGCTGCTTTTCCCAGAAGGCGCGAACGGGCGGGCTCAGATAATAGGCGGTGGCGACGAAATGAAAATCTTCCTCGTGGTCGAAAGGCACCGACCAGGTCGCCCAGCAGGCGCCCGGGATGATGCCGCGCTTGACCTCATCGGCCACATCGTAGTCACGCAGATCCACAAGCCCCATCCCTTCGTAGTCCACGGCATGCTGCAGCGCATCCTCCTCCCGCAAGACCTTCATCTCGTAAGCGAGAATGCCCAGCACCGTGCACTGCCGCGGCTGCTCCAGCGCCATGATCTCCAGCAGCCGCTCGTTGGCCTTCTCCAAGTCCTCGATCCGGATGAGATTCGCCTCCACCAACGCCGCCCCGAGCAGACGGTTGGAGCGCATGATGAGCGAGCGATATTCCGAGGGCATGCAGGTGGAACCCTAGGTTCAGCCAGCCTTGCGAGGCGACACTTTTCGAGCGGAGCGCAGACGGGTGACCCGTTTTAGCAATTCTTTCTTCAATTGCGGCAGGCCTTCGCCCGTCAGGCAGGAGAGCGTAATCACCGGCACCTTGGGATGGCGGCGTTTGAACTTGGCGAGGTTCGCCGCGGCACCGTCCACATCCATTTTATTGGCCGCCACCAGAAGGGGCTTCTTCAGCAGCGCGGGGTCATGCAACTCAAGCTCGCGGAGGAGATGCCGGTAGTCCTCACGCGGATCGCGCTCGTCCGTCCCCGCCATGTCGAGCATGATGAGCAGGAGGGCGCAGCGTTCGATATGCCGCAGGAAGCGATGACCGAGACCGCGATTCTCGCTCGCCCCTTCGATCAATCCGGGCACGTCGGCCAGCAACAGACGGCGGGTGCCATCCGGCCCGTCGGGATACTCGATGACACCGATCTGCGGATGCAGCGTGGTGAAGGGATACGGTGCGGTCTTGGGCCGCGCCCGGGTGATCGCATTCGTCAGCGAAGACTTGCCGGCATTGGGAAACCCCACGAGGCCGACATCGGCAATGCTCTTGAGCACGAGCCGGTAAACGCCGTTCTCCCCCGGCTGGCCGGGGTTCGCATTTCTGGGCGCGCGGTTGGTCGAAGTCTTGAAGCGCAGGTTGCCCCACCCGCCGTTGCCGCCTTTGCACAGGATGATTTCCTCCCCGTCGCGCAGCACCTCGGCCACCACCTTGCCGGTGGCCTCATCGGTGACCACGGTGCCCAGCGGCAACCGCATCCGGCACGGCTCACCGGCATGGCCGTGCTGGTCGGAACCCCGCCCGTGCTCCCCCCGGCCGGCCCGCCAGTGCGGCTGGTATTTGTAATCCACGAGATTGTTGGTGTCGTCGTCGCCGACGAGGATGACATCCCCGCCGCGCCCGCCATCGCCACCGTTGGGACCGCCCCACGGCTCAAATTTTTCACGACGAAAGCTGACGCAGCCGCGCCCGCCATCCCCCGCCGCCAGCTTGACTATGCACTCATCGACAAACATGGGCGCAACGATGCAGAAGCCGGTGCGTTTGCCAAGGAGTGGATTCAGCCGCTTCGTTTCCGAGCCGGATCACGGCCGCCATCGGCCCAAAAACCGACCGGCCGCCCCGGCTCAGAGCGCGATCTTGATCCCCTTGCGCAGATAGGTCGGCACATCGAGATCCTGGCCGTCAAAGAGGTTGCGGTCGGTTTTTTCGAAGTAACCGCGGCTCTCAATCTCGCCAAAGCCGAACTCGTCCTGCGCCGTTTGCGCCGCCCGGCCCACCTCCACCGGCTCCGGCAGAATCGCCGGGGCTTCGGCTTTGGGACTCGGGGCGGGAATAAAGGGAGCCCGGGTGGTCCGGCCCTGCTGTGCGCCCACGGGACGACGCGCCGGGGCCCTTCCCCCCATATCGCTCGTTCCGATGACGCAGACTTCCACCCGATTCTGCATGCTCTCGTCGATGACCGCACCCATGATGATGTGCGAATCGCGGCCAAACTGGTCGGTGATGGACGTCATCAGTTCGTTGACCTTGGGCAAGGTGAGATCGGTCCCGCCCACGATGTTCACCAGCAGACGGTCGGCCTTGCGGGAAAATTCCGGAGTGTGCAGCAGCGGACAAAGGCGCAGACTGGCGATGGCATCGGCCACGGCGTTCTCCCCCGTCCCTTCTCCCAGCCCGAAGAGGGTTTTGCCGCCGCGGTGCTGGAAGGCCTGGCGCAAGGCGGAAAAATCCAGGTTGATCAGGCCGGTCTTAAACAGCATCGCCCAGATGGACTTCACCCCGCGGCCGATCCACTCATCGGCCCGCGCAAAGGAATCGAGCACGGAGGCATCCTCGGCGCCTTCCTGCAGCAGCATATCATTGGGCAACGGGATCACCGCGTCGCAAACCCGTCGCAGGGCCTGCAATCCTTCCTCCGCCTGCTTGAGCCGGCGGCCGCCTTCGAAGCTGAAGGGCATCGTCACAAACGCCACGACAAGCGCGCCCGCCTCGGTCGCGATTTCCGCCACCTCGGGGATGGCGCCGCTGCCGGTGCCGCCGCCCATGCCGGCAATCAGGAAAACCAAGTCGCAATCCTTCACGACCGCGGCGATTTTTTCACGATCGGCCTCGGCCGCCTCGCGACCGAGATCGGGGTCGCCGCCGGCGCCCAACCCGCGTGTGACGCTCATGCCGATCAACACCTTGTCCTGCACGGGCGAGGTCGAGAGCGCCTGATAATCCGTGTTGATGACCGCCAGCTGCAAACGCTCCAGATTTTCCATCTTGAGCCGGTCCACCGCGTTGGAGCCGGCCCCGCCGATGCCCACGAGCTTGATGGCGATGTTGCGATCGGCGAGCATCTCGTGCTCCAGCGGAAGTTCGTTGAGGTTCATGGCGCTCAGGTCGTGGCGAAAAGGCGTTTGAAGAAACCGGTCCGGCGCCGGGTGGCATGATGCTGGGTCTGGGCCTGCATCCCATAATGCAGCACGCCGAGCGCCGTGCTGTAGTGGGGATCCCGCAGGTTCTCCGCCACCCAGCCGGGAGGTTCGCCCAGATGCGCAGGCACGCCAAAGACGCGCGCCGCCGCCTCGGCAAACCCCGGCAGCTTGGCCGTGCCGCCGGTCAGCACCACCCCGGCCGAACAGGTCTCCGGGGAAAACGCGCCGCCCAGCTTCTTGCGCACGACCTCCAGGATTTCCGCCGCGCGCGCCGCGGTGATCTGCTCGATCGCAACGCGGGAGAACTGGCGGTCGCCGATGCTGAAATTGCCGTGCAACCACACGCGCTCCGCCTTGTCCCGCGCCTGCACGTCGGCCCGCCCGTAGCGCAGCTTGATCATCTCCGCCTGCCCTTCTGTGAGACGCAGACCGATGCTGAGATCGTTGGTCAGGTGCGTGCCGCCGACAGGCAGCACCCCCGTGATATGCGGCATCCCGTCACGATAGAGAACGAAATCCGTGGTACCGGCGCCGATATCGATGGCGAGCACCCCGTGCTGCCGCTCCTCGGCCGTCGTCACAATATGGCCGGAAGCCAGGCTCGACAGCACGATCTCGCGCACCGCCAGGTTGAACCCGCTGATGACATGAATCATGTCCGCCAGCTTGGTCTCCAGCGCATGCACGGTCCAGTAGCCCGCTTCCAGGCGCTGGCCGACGAGGTGTTCGGGATTCGGCACGATTCTTCCGTCCACCCGGAAGGGACGCTGGATATGGTGCACCACGATACGACCGCCGGGCAGCTCCTTGGCCCGGGCCAGTTCGCAGACCGTGTTGATGTCATTCCGGCTGATCATGTTGTCCGCCGCCCGCACGTTCAGAGCGGCCTCGTTGTAAAAACCCGCCAGGTGCGCACCCGTCTGGGCGAGAAACACGGCCTCGATCTTCTCGCCCGCTTCACGCTCGGCCATCTCCAGCGCGCTGTGCGTGCACTCGCTGGCGGCGCGGTAGTCCACCACCTCGCCCTTGATAATGCCGCGCGACTGGCATTCGCCGCGGCCGACGATGGACAGACCGCGGTCCGTGCATTCGCCGACGAGAACGGTGATCTGTGAGGTGCCGATTTCAACGGCACCGATGATGGCGGGGGAATTAGAACTCACGGGCGGTTCGTGGCGGCGGGTTGAAGAGACGGGAAGAGGAAGCGGCAGGCGGCGTGGCGCGCGGGCGGGCGGCGGACTCCGGCGCATCAAGCTTCACGGGCACCTGCACCCGGCCGTCCGAAGTACGGCCAAGGGAGAGATTCACCTCGCGCAGCGGCCGGTCCGGCTGGGAGGGCGCAACGTCCAGCAGCGTGGAAAGCCGGGCCAGCTGGCGGAAAAAATCCTCATCGGTGCCAAAATAGATCCGCTCGATATTGGTCGCGCGCACCTCGATCACGCCGTCGGACTGCAGGCGCGCCAGTGACACCACGCGCCAAGTGGCATAGATTTCCGGCGTCTCGTTGTGCGCCTTCGCGATGAGATCGGAGGCGATTTCCATGCCGGGAATGGGTTGGATCCGGCCTCCGTCGCGCGCTAGGGTGAAGCCATCGAGCCAGACCAGCGACTGGACCACCTGGTGTTCGTAACCCGTGCCGCGATACACCGAGCCATCGCGCGCCACCAGCAATTCTTCCATCTCCCCGCCCGGCTGCTGCACCATCACCCGGGCGATGGGGGAATGCTCCGACAAGTGGATCACCAAAGTCTCGGGGAAATTACGGCTCAGGGTGGCCGCCCGCACCTGTCCGCTCACCAAAAGCCGGTCGCGCAAGGCCGCCAGATCAAGTTCCATGAGGGTCGCATTGACCGGCAGAGCCAGCGTGCGTTTGACCCAGTTCTCATCCAACACGCCGTCCGTCGTCAGCGTCACGGCCTTCACCGGCGGCAGACTGGCCGCGCGCGTGAGCGACTGCGGATACTGGCGGTAGGTCTCATAGGCCCACCACCCCGCCGCCCCAAGGCCGACAAAGACGCAGATCACGAGCACCGTCCGGAGCAAAGCCATCACCGCCCGCCGGCGACCGCCCCGGGACATCGCGCGCGGCTTCACCTGCTGGGGGATGTCCCGCCAGTTGCGCGCGTTTGATGACTTCAGGGTGTTCGGTTGATTCATGCGTTGACAGGGCGTCAGGCCTTCGAAGTGAAACGCCGCACCGCAGGCACGACGAGTTCCCGAACCAACGCCGTGAAGTCCATCCCCGCGCAGCGTGCACTCATTGGCAGCAGACTGGTTTCTTTCATGCCGGGCAGCGTGTTGATTTCCAGAAAATAAAGCGCGTTTTTCTCCGAAAGAATGAAATCCACACGCGCATAATCGCGACAGCCGCAGGCGGCGAACGCGCGCTCGGCGGCGCGCTGCACCAGAGCGGTCTGCTCCTCGCCCAGCGGGGCGGGTGCGAAATACTCCGTCATCCCCTTCGTGTATTTGCTCACGTAATCGTAAACTCCCGATTTCGGACGGATCTCCACCACGCCCAACGCGCGGCCCTGCAACACGCCGACGGACAATTCGCGGCCGACGATTCGTTCCTCGACCAGCCAGTCCCCGCTCCGGATGCCGGCCAGCGCGGTCGCAAGTGTGGCCCGATCCGTCGCAATGGTGAGGCCCACGCTGCTGCCCTCGTTATTGGGCTTCAGCACGACCATCGCACCCAAGGCCGCGATGACCGCATCCGCCGTCGGCTTGTCCGCGGCGGTGAACTGTAGCTGCCGCGCACCGGCCACCCCCTGCGCCAGCGCCGCCGCCTTGGTCCGGGATTTATCCAGCGTCAGCGCGCTGGCGGCGGCATCGCAGCCCGAGTAAACCACCCCCGCGGCATCGAGCAGCCGCTGCATCCCGCCATCCTCGCCAAACGTACCGTGCAAGGTGGAGAACACCACGTGTCGGGCGGGGTCGAGTTCCCCGGGCAGGGCATCGGCGTTGATCTCAAAAAACCGCACCGGAAACGAACGCGCCAGAGCGTTGGCGCAGGCCCGGCCGGAGCCGAGCGAGACCTCACGCTCGGCGGACGTGCCGCCGGCAAAGACCGCGATGATCGGTGGATTCATAATACATCCCTCCAGGCCTTGCCGTAGAGCAGGACCTCCGGCTCAAGCTCGACGCCCGTGGCCGCGTGCACCCCCGCGCGCACCCGGCGCACCAGCGCCAGTACGTCCCCGGCGGTGGCACCGCCCCGGTTGATGATGAAATTGCCGTGCACCGTGGAAACCTCGGCCGCCCCCACCCGCTCGCCCTTCAATCCGCTCTGCTCGATCAGGCGCCCGGCCGAGTCGCCCGGCGGGTTTTTGAAAATGCACCCGGCGCTTGGCTCGCGCGGCTGGCTCTCGTGCCGTTTGTTCCGGTAGTCATCCATCTGCCGGCTGATCGCCGTCGCCTCTCCGGCCTGCCGGGGCGCCCGCAGGACCGCACCCAGTGCGATGGCATGATGCAATTCCTCACAATGCCGGTAGGCGACATGCATCTCCGCCCTCGGCAGTGTTTTGATTTCGCCTTCCCATGTCATCAGGCGCACCTCCTCGACCACATCGAACATCCAGCCGCCCATCGCGCCGGCATTCATGCGCAACGCGCCGCCGACATTGCCGGGGATTCCTTCCAGAAACTCAAAGCCGCCCAATCCCGCCTTGGCCGCCTGACCGCAAAGATTCTTCAAGCGCAGCCCCGCTCCCACCCGGATACGCCCGTCCGGCAACGGCTCAAAGCCCGCCCAGTGGGGCTGCGTCAACGCGATCACCAGCCCTTCAACCCCCTCATCCGGCACGATGAGGTTGGAACCGCGCCCCAGCATGAACACCTCCACCCCGGCGGCGGTCGCCGCCCGGAGCAGCCGTTGCAAATCAGCCTCATCCGCCGGCGCCGCATAGACCCGGGCCGCACCGCCCACGCGGAGCGTGGTTTTTGCGCCAAGCGCTTCCTCCCGTCGTAAAACCGTGCCCGCCCCCAGCTGCGGCGCGAGCGTCGCCACCCACGCATCCCAGCGCTCCGCCCTGCCGCGTTTTTCAAGCCAGCTCCGCGCCTTGCGATCAATATCGCCCGCGCCGACAAACAACACCACATCGCCCGGCCTTGTCTCGCGGGTCAGCGTTGCGCGCAGGACGTCATCGGCACCCGTCACATGATCAAAGCGCGCCCCCGCCTTCCCCGGCTTCATCAAGGCATGGATATCCGCCGTGGTGCCGCCAGCCACCGGCGCTTCTCCCGCCGGATAAACCTCAAGGAGATAACCGCGATCCGCCGCCGCGAGCGCCTCGGCGAACTCCGCTTTGAACTGGGCGGTGCGGCTGAAACGATGCGGCTGAAACACGACCACCAGCCGCCCGCCCGCGGGTACGCGCGGGCGCAATCCCGCCAGCAGGGCGCGGATTTCCGTCGGGTGATGCGCGTAATCCTCAATGACCGTCAGACCCCCGGAGGCGTGCAGCACCGATTGACGGCGCCGCACGCCCGGGTAGTCAGCCAGCACTGCTGGTGAAAGTTTCGCGCCCATGAGTTGGGCTGTCGCGAGCGCCGCCGCCGCATTGAGGGCGTTGAATCCACCGCCCGCCCGCACCCTGGCGGCAGGGATGGAAAATTTTCCGCCGAGGCTCAGGTGCTGCCCCCCCGCCTCCTCGGTTTCCACGGCATAGGAAAACTGTCCGTTGCGCCCGAAGGTCTCCGCCGCCGGCGCCACCGCGCGCGAGCGGGCGCAGGCTTCATGCACCAGCACCGCCCCCGTCGTGCGCGCGGCCAGCGCCGCGAAAGTGCGCTCAAGCGCCTCCGGAGTGCGGTAGTGGTCGGGATGATCCCAGTCGAGATTCACCATCACCGTGATCGCGGGGGAGAAATGCCCGATCGTGCCATCACTCTCATCCACCTCCGCCACGACCCAGTCGTTCGTCCCAAGCGCCGCCGGAGACCACGAAGGGTCGGCAAACAAGCCGCCCAGAATGTGCCCCGCCGGGAACTCCGCCCGCCGCAATGCCGCGATCAGCATCGCCGTGACCGTGGTCTTGCCATGGGCACCGCAGACCGCGACCAGCTTGCGCCCGCGCACCATCTCCGCCAGCAATTCACCCCGTCGCACCACCGGCAGCCCCCGCGCCTCCGCCGCGCGCCGCGCCGGATGCGAGGCCCCGATCGCCGAGGAGCAAACCATCAGGTCGCACGCTTCCGGCAATGGACCCGGCACGATCTGCGCCGCGGCCAGCGCCGCCCGCACCTCCCCGGTCAGGCCGTCATCCTCGCCGGTGACGATCAGACCCGCTTGGGCGAGATAGATCGCCATTGGCGCCATGCCCATGCCGCCGATGCCGACACAATGAATCCGCCGCACCTCGCGACCAAACAGGCGGGATGGGAGAAGCTCACTCATATCGGCAGCGGCCGGGCCGAAGGCCGGCCGGGTGGCGGTTTCACCAGCTCCTCCATATCCGCGAGCATGAACTCAAGCGCATTGGCCCGGTCCATTCGCTGAAGATTTGTGCGAAACTTTCGCAGCAGCCAGTCGTTGAAGATCGTGTCCAGCACCTCGGCCTGCAAGGTGGCCAGCTGGCTTTGCTCGATGACAATCCCGCCGCCCTGTTTTTCGAAGAAGAGGGCGTTCGCGCGCTGGTGGTCATCCGCCGCCTGCGGATACGGCACCAGAATGGCCGGAGTCGCGCAGCGGATGAGCTCGGCAATCGTGCCCGCGCCGGCGCGGGCCAGAACGAGATCGGCGGCGGACAGCAGCTCGGCCACGCGGTCGCAGAAAGGTACGAAGGTCGCCTTCACGACCGCGCCGCTGCGCGCCCTGAGCTCCTGCGTCTCCTCCCGTCCTTTGCCCAGGCCGGTCACGCAATACACCTGCACACCCTCCGCCGCGAGTTGCGGCAGATGACGGCGGACAAAATCGTTGAGCGGGCCCGAACCCTGACTGCCGCCAAAGATCACGAGCACCTTCTGCATCGGGTCCAGCCCCAGCGTCTGCCGCGCCACTGTGACCGGCAGCGCACGAATCTCCTCCCGCACCGGCATGCCGACATGTCGGATGTGGCGGGCCCGTACTCCGGGCAGCTTCACGCCCGGTGGCAGGTAAACCCGATCGGCCACGCGCCCGAGCGCGCGGATCGCCAGTCCCGGCACCCGGTTCGCCTCGTGCAACACGACCGGAATGCGGTTCATTCTCCCGGCAAGCACCACGCCCGCCGACGTGAATCCGCCAAAGGCCATGATACCGGCGGGCTGCTGCGTCCGCACCAGTTTCAAACAGAACAAAAACCCCTGGATCTGCGACACCACGCAGCGCACCAGCGCCACGGGATGCCACGAGAACCCCGTCCCCGGCACAGGCACAAAATTGAACTGCGGATATTTCTCGATCAGCCGCGCATCCACCTTCTTCCGGCTGATGAGCAACGTCACCGTATGACCGCGGGCGGTCAGCCCCTCGGCCAGGGAAATCCCCGGTGAAAGATGTCCGCCGGTGCCGCCGCAGGAAATGAGGAACGTGCTCACGCCAAGACCTCCTGCATCGTCCGGGATCGTCCCGGCAAGGCAACCCGCCCCCAGGTGCGCTGCGTGTTGAGCAGGATGCCCAGCAGCAGTCCCATGAGCGTGAGATTGGAAAGTCCCGCGCTGATGAACGGCAGCGACATGCCCTTGGTCGGAAAGAGTCCCGTCACCACGCCGATGTTGATGATCGCCTGCAACGCAATGAGGAGCAGGCACCCCGCCACCAGCAGGTATTGAAAGAGATTGGGCGCCCGCCGCAGATGGATCAGACCGGCGACGAACATGAGGGTGAACAGCACAACGACCCCCATCGTGAACCACAGGCCGAGCTCCTCCGCCACCACCGCCAGGATGAAGTCCGTGTGCGCCTCCGGCAGGTAGCTGAGTTGCTGGCGCCCCTGGCCTAGCCCGACTCCTTCGGTGCCCCCGGCCGCAAAGGCCGCCAGAGCCTGATACAGCTGATAGGTGCCGCCCTGCTTGTTTCCCTCGACATCCAGAAAGGCGAGAAAGCGGCGCAGCCGGTTGGGATTGTGGATCACCAGCACCGCAAAGCCCAGAGCCAGCGCGCCCAGGGCCGGCATGATGTAGCGCCACTTGGCCCCGGCGAGGAAAAGCAGCGTCAGCCCCACGCCCATGACGAGAGCCGCCGTGCCGAAGTCGGGCTCCAGCACAATCAGTCCGGCAAACGCGCCCACGATGCCGATCGGGATGAGGAAGCCGCGCTTGAACTCACCGATGCGCGTCTGGTTGAGCGCAAGGTAATGCGCGAGGCAGAAAACCACCGCCAGCTTGGCGATTTCCGAAACCTGGAAGCGCAACGGCCCGAGGCCCAGCCAGCGCCGGCTTCCCTTTACCTCGATGCCAAACGGCGGAATGAGCACCAGCACAAGCAGCACGAGCGCGATCACACTCAGCAGCACCACGTGCCGCCGCGCATAATCCAGATTGATCCGGCTTGTGACGAGGCAGACCACCACCGCGCCGCCCACGCCGATCAGCTGCTTGTTCAGATAGAAAAAAGGCCCCTGCTGAAACGCGGCGCTCGCGCTGAAAAGAATCGTGAGGCCGAGGATCGTGAGACCGATGGCACAGACGACCATGACCGCCACCGGGTTGAGAACCAGGCGGGCGGGACCGGAAACAGCGGACGAAGCGCGGGCCATGGCCTGGACGTTGCCGGATCAGCGGGTCGGGGCGGTCTCCTCGATGCGAATGACCGGGACATCGCGGCCCGGCCGCAAGCCGGCATCCAGATCCTCCTCCTTCGCCGGCAATGTGATCACCGGCGCCCCCGTCGGGCGCGATTCCGCCGCGGGGCGCGGTGTGACTGTCGTCGCGGGAGCGGCTGAAGGGGCGGGGCTCACGGCCGCCGGGGTCTTCTTCGCCCCCGTGATAACGAGTTCGAGACCGGGCCGGATACGCGCAGGATCGGTGATCCGGTTCGTCGTGGCGATTTCGCCGACCGTCGTGCCGTATTTGCGCGCGATGGCGCCCAAGGTTTCACCCGACTTGACCACATGGAGAACCTGCGGACCGTTGCCGGCCGCGGCGGGCGCGGGGGACTGGGCCGCGGGCTGAGCCGCCGGCTGCGGTTTCGCTTCTTCAACCGGCATCGTGACACCGGATTTCGCGGGGATGATCAGGCGCTGGCCCAATTGCAGCTGCGCATTGGGCGCGATGCTGTTGGCGCCGGCGAGTTCGGCAATCGTCAGATTGTGCTTCTTGGCCAGGGACCAAAGGCTGTCGCCACGGACGACGGTGTAAGTGGAGACACTCACAACCTCGGTCACCGGAGCGGGCTGCAAGGCCGTGGCCGCGGGCGTGCCCGGGCGCGTGGGGCTGTAGCGGCCGCCGGAAGCCACCGGGGCATCCGCCCCGAAGAGCACCGGCACCGGCCCGGAGGTGACCACGCCCCCCTCATTCAACTCGATGGGGAGCGGGGTGAGCTGAGCGTCGGTGGACGAGCCGTAGGCGAAGGGATCGCCCCCCTCGTTCACAACCGGAGCCGCGGTTTTGGCACTGGAAGCGCTGCAGCCCGGATTCGCAAAGATCAGGACCAGCGCAAAAAGATGGAGGCCGGCCACAATGCCGAAGATTTTCAGGATTTTCATGGGTCGAAGTGAGGTGGTTTTTCGGGCGTATGCTATCTCAAACTGGCCGCGGTGCCCAGTCCGTGCACCAGTTTTTCAAATTGTTCGCCGCGGTCGCTGTAACCGCGGAACCAGTCAAGGCTGGCAAAGCCGGGGCTGAGCAGCACGTGGTCGCCGGATTCCGCCCGCACGGCCGCCGCCTGCACCGCTTCAGCCAGCGTCGTGCAGACCGTGTGCGCAACCTGGTAGGCCTGGCAGAAAGTCGCCAGCATCCCCCGCGTCTCGCCGATCAGAAAGGCATGCTTCACGCGCGGAGCGATGCGGCGCACAAAATCAGCCACGTCCCCGCCCTTGGCCTTGCCGCCGGCGATCAGCAGCACCGGGTGCGCAAATCGTGCCAGCGCCGCCTCCGCCGCATGAAAATTGGTGGCCTTCGAATCATTCCAGTAAGTCACACCCGCGTATTCCCCCACCCGCGCCAGCCGATGCGGTCCCACCCGGAACGCGCGCGCCGCGGTCAGAAGGGTCACCGTATCACGGCCCGTCGCCCGCCACCACGCGGCCGCCAGATCGAAATTTTCCCGTTGCGGCCTGTCCGTAAACGCCGAGTCCGCCGGCGGGATGATGCCGCTGGCCGCCACCGCCGGCGGCATCCGGCCAAATTCCTCCGCCGCCGCGATCACCGACGGTCCGGCAAACACCGCGCCATCCCGGGTGCGCGCGACCAGATTCCACTTGGCGTTGAAATACGCCTCCATGCTCACATGCCGCTCGAGGTGATCCTCCGCGAAATTTGTCCAGAGAGTGGCATCCGGCCGCAGATGCTGCAACGTCTCGGCCTGGAATGAACTGACTTCGCACACGGCGATGCCGTCGCGACCGCCATCCGCCTCCACCACGAGGCGCGAGAAGGGCCGCCCGATATTTCCCGTCGCCTCCGCCGGTTCGCCGGCTGCGCGCAGCGCATGCGTGAGCAACTCCGTCAGGGTTGTCTTGCCGTTGGTGCCGGTGACGGCAATCACCCGCCCCCGCCAGAACAACGACGCAAAATCCAGTTCACCCAGAATTTCCAGCCCGGCGTCGCGGGCCACCTGCAACCAGGGATGTTCCGGGACAAACCCCGGCGAAAAAACCACCAGCCCGTGCCGGTTCGCCGCGGCCGGCGTGAACAATTCCGCCTTCTCGTCGTAGAGCACCCCTTCCCGCCCCAACGCCCGCAACAGCGCAAGCACGCCCTCCCCGCTCACCCCGCCGCCGAAGACGGCCACGGGCCGGCTCAGGTCGGATAGCAGAAAATCTGGAACGGAGAGCGGCATGGGTCAGCGGATTTTGAGCGTGGCCAGCCCGGCGAGCGCGAAGCCCAGCGAGAGCACCCAGAAGCGGAGCACCACCTTGGTCTCCGGCCAGCCGAGCTTTTGGAAATGATGATGAATCGGCGCCATGAGAAAAACCCGCCGCCCCGTGCCATGACGGCGCTTGGTGTATTTGAAGACGCCGACCTGCAGGATGACCGACAGCGCCTCCATCACAAACACGCCGCCCACGATCACCAGCGTCACCGGCTGGTGGATCATGAAGGCCATCACGCCGATCAGTCCGCCGAGCGCGAGCGAGCCGGTGTCGCCCATGAACACCTCCGCCGGATGCGAGTTATACCAGAGAAAAGCCATGCACGCGCCGATGAGCGCGCCGCAGATCACCGTGAGTTCCCCCACTCCCGGCACGTAGCTGATGAGCAGATAATTGGAGACCAGGATATTCCCCGCCGCGTAGGCCATGATGCCAAAGACCAGCGTGACCGAGAGCGTGCAGCCCACCGCCAGCCCGTCGAGGCCATCGGTCAGGTTGATCGCATTGCTGAAGCCCACGATCCACAGATAGATCAGGACCAGCAGAAACCACCAGGGCATGTGCGCGATCACCGCTTCCTTGAAGAAGGGCACCCAAAGCTCGCGGATCTTGCCCGCACTGTCCGGGTGATACAGCAGCACCCCGAGCGCGACCACGGTCGCGAGCGACTGCCAGCCGATCTTCTCCCAGGAAGAAATGCCATCGCGGTTCCGGCGCACCACCTTCAGGTAATCGTCGCGCCAGCCCGCCACCGTCAGCGTCGTGTAAACAAAAAGGCTCACAAACACCCAGACATTCGGCGTGGCCCACAGGATCGTGCTGACAAAGACCGAAATGAAAATGATGAGACCGCCCATCGTCGGCGTGTTCTTCTTGTCGAAGCGCTGCGCCAGATCGCCCGTGCGATCATCATCATAATGCTGGCCGAACTTCAGCGCGCGGAAGCGCGCGATGAGCCAGGGTGCGATGATAAAACCGATCACCAGCGCGGTGCCGGCCCCCAGGACCGTGCGCACGGTGATATACCGCAGCAGGCGCAACGGACCAAGGATGTGCTCGTATTCTGCGAGGTAGCTAAGCATGGGCGGGAGCGGAGTCGAAGAGCGTTTCCAGATGATAACGGCGGCTGCCTTTCACGAAAATCGGGCCCGGCCACTCCGCGAGACAGGCGGCCACCGGCTCCAGGCTGGAGACTGCCTCCACCCGCCGCACCAGACCGCCCTGCTCGCGAACCCCCGCGATCACCTCCGCCGCCTGCGGACCGATGACGAAGAGACGATCCTTTGGACGCAGCGCCAGCGACCGCCCCAGCGCACGATGATGCGCGGCCGACTCCGCGCCCAGCTCCTCCATTCCGCCGAGGACATAAAGCCGGGGCTCATCGCCCGCCGCGAGTCCCTGAAAGGCATCGAGTGCGTCGGTCATCGCGGCCGGGTTCGCATTGTAGCAATCGAGATAGACCAGCCGGCCGGCATCGCGGCGAACCTCGCCGCGCAACGTCGCCGGCTGCCAGCGCGCCAGACGTTCCTGGATTTGCGCCGGCTCCACGCCCAGCCACAGCGCCGCGCAAACCGCGAGCACCGCATTCTGCGCCATGCCCTCGCTCACACGGCGCAGGGTGAACACCAGCGGCGGCGGATGTCCGTAAGCCACGGCCAGCGCCGTCGTGTCGCCCCGGTGCGTTACGGTGAAAAACACCCGGTCTTTCGGCGGCTCGGCCGGACGCAGCACATCCGCCCGCTCCACCACCAGCGTATCCACCCCCAGCTCGCGGAACGGCGCATGCGCCGCACTTTGCCGGGGAAAAATCGCCACGCCCGCCGGTCGCACCGCCGCCGGCAGCACGGCCTTTTCGCGTGCGACCCCTTCGATTCCGCCGAGACCGGCGGTATGCGCGGGGGCAACCAAGGTGTTGATTGCGACATCGGGCTCGATCATCGCGGCCAGCGCCGCCATTTCCCCGGCCTCGCTGATGCCCGCCTCGATGACGGCAAATTGATGCACCGCGGGATCCAGCCGCGTAAGCGTGAGCGGCACGCCGAGGTGGTTGTTGAGATTGCCCTCCGTGGCCAGCACGCCGCCTTCGCTCCCGCCGAGCAGCCGGGCCAGCATCTCCTTCGTCGTGGTCTTGCCCGCGCTGCCGGATATGCCGATGACCGGACCGGCAAAGTTCCGCCGGTGAGCACGCGCGATGGCCTGAAACGCGGCCAGCGGATCAGCCACAACCAACTGCGGCAGCGGCAGCGCCGAATCCGGCACCGCCACCAACGCCGCCGCCGCGCCGGCGGTCCGGGCCGCGGCCAGAAACTCATGCCCGTCGCGCTGACCGGTTTTCAGCGCCACAAAAACCTGCCCCGGGCGGAGCTGGCGGCTGTCCATCGTGAATCCGGTGAGCAACACCTCCGGGGCCGTGGTCCAACGCCCACCCGTCCATGCGGCCAGTTGACTGGAGGTGAAACCGCTCATCCCGGTTTGATCGCTTTGATACCGATGAGTTCACGGGCGACCTGCCGGTCGTCAAACGGGCTCACCGTATCGGCAAATTCCTGGTAGCTTTCATGCCCCTTCCCCGCGATGAGCAGGCAGTCGCCCGGCCGACAGGCATCCAGCGCGAGGCTGATGGCCCGGCGGCGGTCGTCGATCCACGTGATTCGTTCCGGCGCCACCGCACCCTGCTTCATGTCGTCGAAAATCTGGGCCAGCGTTTCACTGCGCGGATTGTCGGCCGTCGCAAAGGCAAAGTCCGCCGTCTCCTGCACGGCCCGCACCATGAGCGGACGCTTGGCCCGGTCGCGGTTACCGCCGCAGCCGAAGACCACGAACAGCCGTCCCGGGGTGATGGCGCGCAGCATGCCGAGCGCGTTGCGCAACGCATCATCCGTGTGCGCGTAGTCCACCAGCACATTGAAATTCTGTCCTTCCTCAATGCGCTCCATGCGGCCGGGCACACCCTGGAAGGAACGCAACCGCGCGAGGAACACCCCCGGATCGCGGCCCTGGCCCCAGGCCGTGGCCACCGCGGCCAGCAGATTGCTCACATTGTAGCGTCCGATGAGCGGTGAATCCACCATCATCACGCCCTTGGGCCAGACGAGCTTGAACGTCGTGTTCTTGAAACCGAGCGTCACCTGCTCCGCGCGCACCATCGCCTCCGGATTCTCGCCGTAGGTCACCGTTTTTACGCCCTGCGGGATGAGCCCGACCAGTTTCGCGCCGTGGGCATCATCCAGATTGACGACCGCCACCTCGGGCACGCTGCCCGTTCCTCCGGTGAAAAGCCGGCTCTTCACCTCGAAGTAGGACTCGATGTCCTCATGATAATCGAGGTGGTCGCGGGTGAGATTGGTAAAGACCGCCGTGGAAAAGCGCAGGCCAAGCACGCGCTGCTGGTCGATACCGTGCGAGCTGACCTCCATCACGGCCTGCCGGCAACCCGCATCGCGCATCTGCGCCATCATCCCATGAATGTCCACCGCCTCCGGCGTCGTGCGGAAGGAAGGCACCGTGCGCGCCCCGAGATCGTAGTTGACCGTGCCCAGGAGCCCCACGCGCTGGTCGCCGTTGAGGAAGTGCTTGATGAGGTGGGCGACGGTCGTCTTGCCATTGGTGCCGGTCACGCCGATCACCGCCATGTCGCGGTCGGGGAATTTGTAATAACGCTGCGCCACGCGGGCGAGCGCGGCGCGCGGATCGGCCACCTGGATGAAGGTGACCTTGGTCGGGGCGGCGGAAGGCAGCCGGTTCGTCACGATCGCCACCGCGCCGCGCGCGATCGCCTCGTCCACGAAGCTCGCGCCATCGGCGCGCCGGCCCGGCAATGCGAAGAACAGGGTGCCCGGCACCACCCGCCGGCTGTCCATCACGAGACCCGAGATGGGCCGGTCGAGCGAACCCTTGACGGCTAGGATTTCACCCTCGGGGAAACAGTCGGAGAGTTTCGGGGCCATTTTAAAAATGCGGTTGCGAACAAGGTTTTCCTGGCGTGTGCGGCGCGCGGCGCGCGGCGCAAAGGCGTGGATGAGAGGATGGTTTTGCGCGAGGTATCCGATCACCGGACACCTCCCTTCATGGCGACTAGACGGGAGCCAGCGGTGTGGTCCATGGGTTTGATATCGAGATGTTGGATGAGTTGCTCGGACAGGCGCTTGAACGAGGGCGCCGCCACCACGCCGCCGTAACCGGGACGTCCGCTGGCGGGTTTTCCGTCGTCCACGATCACCGTGATGACGAGCTCCGGCCGGCTGGCCGGGAAGAAACCTGAAAAGGAACCCACGTGGTGATTGCGGGAATAGGCGCCGTTGATGAGTTTTTGCGCCGTGCCCGTCTTGCCCGCGACCTCATAGCCGGGGATGGCCGCGCCGGGCGCCGTGCCCTCCCCGCGCCGCACCACGCCCTGCAGCATGCGCGCCACGCTGCGGGCCGACTGCTCCGTGATGACGCGCCGCTTGGCAACGGCATCGAAACGATAAACCCGCTCGCCCTGGGAGTCACGGATCTCCCGGATGACCTGCGGGCGCAGCAATACGCCGCCGCTGGCGATGACCCCCATCGCATAATGAATCTGCAAGGGGGTCGCCGAGATGCTGTAGCCCGCCGGGATGCGCGTGATATCGGGCACCGTCCAGCGATCGGGCGAATTCAGCATCCCGGAAATTTCGCCGCCGAAGGGAAACCCCGCGCGCTCGCCGAACCCGAAGGCCCGCGCGTAGTCGTAGAGCTTCTGCTCGCCCAGCACCATGCCGAGCTGCGCCGCGCCGACATTGCTGGAGCGGCTGATGATTTCCGAAACCGGCAGGTGATGATCGTAGCGGTGGTCGTCGGGAATGAATTTCCGCACACGCCCCTTGTATTCGATCGTGGAAAGCATGCAGTCGAAGCGCGTCGTCGGCGTGACCAACCCCTCGTTGAGGGCACCGGCCGCGGGCACGATCTTGAAGGTGGAGCCGGGATCGAGCTGGTCGGTGATGGCAACGTTGCGCTGCACCTCAAGCGGCGCGGTGTTGAACTCGTTGAGATTGAACGTGGGGTAGTTGCCCAGCCCGAGGACGAAACCCGTGCGCGCGTCGCTCACAATGATGGTGGCTTTCGCCGGACGAAAATCCGTGACGATGCGCGTCAGCTCCTCCTCCACCTTGTGCTGGATGACTGTGTCGATGGACAACACGACGTGATAGCCGTCAATCGGACGGACCTCACGCGTGCGAAACTGGGCCAGCTCGCGCCGGCGGCCGTCGCGCTCGCCCTCACGCCAGCCGTTCTGCCCGCGCAGATAGAAATCGGCATACGCCTCCACCCCGCTGGCCGGCTCGCCGGCCCGGTTCACATAGCCCACCAGATGCGCGGCCAGGCTGTTGTTCGGATAGGTGCGACGATAGATGCGATTGCCATAAACGCCCCGGATCCCCAGCCCCTGGATCTGATCGTAAACGGATTCCTCCACCCCTTCGCTGAGCTTCGCCCAGCGAATCGGCCGTTCACCGCTCGTATCCGGCACATCGTCCACCACGGTGTCATCACCCGCCTTGCCTTCGGCCACCGGAGTGACGTTGAGCACCAGCGGCATGGGCTCCGTGATCGCGCGTGGCTCCACCGACGCCGGACGCGTCTTGGTCGTCATGATCCGGTGCAACTCCGTGTAAGGCAGTCCCACCAGTTCCGCCAATCGCGGCCATTTCTCCTCGTCTTCCGGACGCAGAAAATGCGGGTCCACCCCGAGAACGATCAGCGTACGGCTCGTGGCCAGCAGGTGGCCGCTGGCATCGAGGATGTCGCCGCGCCGGGCGTTATCGACGATGATCTGCCGCCGGGCCTTCTCGACATAGGTCAGCAGCTCCGCCCGGTCGATGACATGAAGGAACACCAGCCGAACGCCGATCGCGGCGAAGCAGCCGATGATCGTGAAAACGAGCAGGAAAAGCCGGAAGTTCGAGGCGAAGCCCTTGGACATGGCTCATCAGTTCCTCAGGGCCACATTGAAGGAGACCGCCTCGGTGCCGTCATTGAACAGCTCGCGATTGCGCTTGGCCGCCAGGGTAAAGACCGGATCGGCGTTGATGTGCCAGACCTGCGCGGGCGTGGCCTGTTGCAGGCCCAGATTCCACTTCTTGTTGAGATACTCCAGCATGGCCGGATTGCTGGCGCTCTCGATCGCCGCATGCTGCTCCGCGATGCGCCGATCGGCCGTGCGAATCCGGCTCTCCAAATCGCGCACGGTATCCGCACTCGTGGCGATCTGGTGGCGCAGCCACACCGTGCCCATGCCGACCGTGCCGCCAAAGCAGATCAGGGCCAGCGTGTAGACGATCAGATGATTAACAAAGGCCTGGGTGTCGGATTTTCTCATGATGCGGAAGGGAGTTTGCGCAGGACGCGCAACTTGGCGGAGCGGCTGCGGGGGTTGGCGGCGAGTTCGGATTCGCCGGCGGTGACGGGCTTGCGGGTGAGCGGTTCGGCCAGCTTCACGCGCAGATCCTGCGGGCGATGATCGGACGCGCTCTCGGGCTGGCCGCACATCCGGCGGAAAAACTGCTTCACCGGACGGTCCTCCAGGGAATGGAAGCTGATAACCGCAAACACCCCGCCGGGCTTGAGCCGCGCAAAGGCGGCCGGCAACGCACGCTCAATCGTGCCGATCTCGTCATTGACCGCGATGCGAATGCCCTGAAAGGCGCGGGTCGCGGGGTGGATCTTCATCGTGTGCCGGTCGCGGGCGGGAATCGCCGCGCTGATCAAGGCGGCCAGCGAGGCCGTGCGCGCCAGCTCTCCCGTCCCACGCGCGTTCAGGATCGCACGCACCACCCGGCGCCAGTGCGATTCCTCGCCAAAATCACGGATGGCCCGGACCACCATCTCCTCGGTCGCCGTCTCCAGCCAGCGGGAAGCCGGCACACCGTGGCGCGGATCCATCCGCATGTCCGCCGGCGCATCCTGACGGAAGGAAAAGCCCCGCGCCGCATCATCGAGTTGAAAGGAAGAAACCCCGAGGTCGAACAACGCGCCGTCGAAGTCCGTCGCCGCGATCTCCTCCAACCGGCCGAAGTCCCGGTCAATGAACTCAAAACGCGCACCAAACTCCGCGCGCAACTGCTCCGCTCTCGGCTGGGCCTCCGGATCGCGGTCCAGCGCGGTCACATGAATACCTTCCGCCGCGTTCAACAACGCGCGGGTGTGGCCGCCGCCGCCAAACGTGCCGTCGAGGTAACGCCCGTGCGCACGGGGGGCGAGGAACTCCAGCACTTCATGCAGGAGAACGGACTGGTGGCCGGAAGTCATTGTCGCGGCAAAGGGTTCAGTCCACGCAGGAGACATCGGGCAGGCTCCTTGGCTTGCGCCGCGCCACCACGCGCAGCCCGAAGCTGTCGCGCACACGCAGCGTCACAGAGGTCGAAACAGAAGAGGTCCCCACTCCACTCCACACCGGAGCCGGACGGACCGCCGCCTGGGCGGCGGCCGCCTTGCGCGGAACGGGAAGGGAAATGATATCGGCGGCGGTCATGACGATCAGATGCCGATCCGGCGCATGAGATCGCCGAAGTTTTCACCCGAGGTCCGGGCTTCGACCTTCTCCCAGCGCTCGGGAGTGTAGATATTGAACTTGGTCAGGCTGCCGACGAGAACGGCATCCTTGTTGATACCCGCGTGCTTGAGCAGCTCGGGGCTGAGATTCATGCGGCCCGACTTGTCGAACCACAGCGAATGCGTCTGCGCGAAGAAGCGCGCCACAAAGTCCTGCCCCGCCCCATCGCTCAGCGCCATCGCCGCGACCTTGGCCCGGAGTTTCTCCACCTCGGCGGGCGGCAACACGGCGATATAACCATCCGGATGCGGCGTAGCCAGAAACACATCCTCATCTCCATGCGCATACCGCCACGCCGACGGAATCGTGACCCGATTCTTGTCGTCGAGCGTGTGCCGGAAAAGCCCGGTGTAATTCGGTTGTGTGGGTTGCGCCATGGGTCCGGGGAGCTCCACCTCCCCCAAAGTACCCCATTTCAACCCATTTTATCCCATTTCCGTCAAGCCCATACCCACGGCAAATCCACGGATTTTATTCACAATCAGCCCACAAACGCGTTCTTACGGCTCGTCAGGTCGCGGATCCGGCCCCAAACGCGCTCCTCGCCCACACTTATTCCGATGAGCCAAAGCGACTCGAATCACGCCAATGCGACCAATCCTAGGAAGGCAATCCGCCCCCTGCGCACCGGATTCGGGCGATACAGATTAAGTTATCGCCACAAAATGGCGCCAAAGACCCTTTTTAGCGCAGCTCACCCGCGCCTATGACGCTCCACGCTCGCCGGTTCTTTGCGCCTTTTTGCGGCTACCGGCTCAGGGGCCTGCAAAGTCGAACAGGATCGCGCACGCAGCACGAAACTTGACCAGTCTTGTCCGGAAGGGCTCTTGCCAAGGTGGGCCGTGCGCTCCGCGCGCGGCGGTCTGAACGGACAGGCTACATCTCCGCCCTGCCGCGCGCGGAGCGCACGGCCCACCCCAAACCGGTCACACCTGACTTGATTAAGCCAAGCCGCCACGGCTCACGCCTGAGGCCGGCAGAGAACCCACCTCAGTGCAGTCCCGGATAATCGAGCGTCGCAAAATGGTCCGCCAGGGTTTCGGCGCGGCGGATGAGTTTCCATTTCCCTTCACCCTGCCAGAGCACTTCCGCACTGCGCAGTTTGCCGTTGTAGTTGAAACCCATCGCGTGGCCATGCGCACCGGTGTCGTGGATCACCACGAGGTCGCCGATGGCGGGATCGGGAATCTCCCGATTCACCGCAAACTTGTCGTTGTTTTCGCACAGCGAACCCGTGACATCGTAAACCTTGCGCGGCGCGCTCTCCCGCCCCGGCACCGTGATGTGGTGATACGAACCATACATGCCCGGGCGCATCAGATTGGCCATGCAGGCATCAAGCCCGACATAATCCTTGTAGATCGCCTTCTTGTGAAGCACCCGCGACACGAGGTAGCCATACGGCCCCGTGACCATACGGCCGCACTCCATCGCGATGCGGATCGGGCCAAGGCCGGCCGCCACAATGGTCTTCTCGTAAGCTTCCTTGATCTGCCGTCCCACATACGCCAGATCCACCGCCGTCTGCTCCGGGCGATACGGAATGCCGATACCCCCGCCGAGATTGAGAAACTCGAAGCGAATGCCGAGCTCACGGTTCAACTCCACCACGAGGTCAAACAGCATCTGCGCCGTCTCCACAAAGTAGTCCGGATTAAGCTCATTCGATGCGACCATCGTGTGCAGGCCGAAGCGTGTCACCCCCTTGTCGCGGAGCAGGCGATAGCCCTCGAAAAGCTGTTCGCGCGTGAAGCCGTATTTCGCCTCCTCCGGCTTGCCGATGATGACATTGCCCGCCTTCAGCGGACCGGGGTTGTAGCGAAAGCAGAGCATCTCCGGCAGCTTCCCGCCGAGTGTTTGTTCCAGGAATGCGATATGCGTGATGTCATCGAGATTGATGATCGCGCCCAGCTCCGCCGCCTTCTGGTATTCATCGGCCGGAGTGTCGTTGGAGGTGAAGACAATCCTGTCCCCGGTAATTCCCACCGCCTCGCACAGCTTCAGTTCAGCCAGTGAAGAGCAGTCACCGCCCAGCCCTTCCTCCTTCAGAGCGGCGAGGATGTGCGGATTCGGCAGGGCCTTCACCGCGTAGTAGTTCACAAAGCCGCCCGGCACCCAGGCAAAGGCATCATAAAACGCCCGGACGTTTTTCCGCATGGCCTCCTCATTATAAAGGTGGAAAGGAGTCGGCACCTGGGCGGCGACAGTTTCCAATTGAGCCTTGGTGAACGGCAGGGACTTGTCGGTCATGGACGTAAAGTGCGCAAGCGAGCCAAGCCGGCGGGCCGCTGTCAATCAGGACGGACACGGACAGCGGTTCATTTTGATCGGAACGCGCTGAATTTTTTAGCCAGGCTCGGTGAGGCCGGACCAAGCCCAACAAGCCCGCCCCACCCACAAAAATCCATGGAGCAGAGTCCCACAACCGCCCCCCCTTTTCACAGTCCAGACCGCTTACACCTTCAGATGCGCCAATAGCGCCTGCTCCTCCGCTTCGGGCAGCGGGTCGCCGTCCACTTCAAGAATACGACGGGCCAGCGGCTCGAGCTGCTCCGCCGGCACCTCCACCACACCGCGATCCTGCCGCCATTGAATCACCGGCAGGCCGTAGGCCTTGTTCTCCAGCACCACGTCGGCAAAAGCCCGGCGCATGGCCCGCATCGAACGGCGGGTCTCTTCCTCAAAGGTCATGGCCGCAGGTTCTTCGAGCTTGTCGTCAGGGGGAGGCATGAAGCTCACGTTGGCGGATTCCTCGATGAACGCAAGTCGCGGCACATCCGCCAAAGTCAGCACGCCATCCCTTTCCTGCGCCACCAAACGCGGGTGTGAGCCCGTATTATCATAGAGCCGCCACTCATCCACCAGCGGACGGTAAAGCTCCGCGAGATTGCGGATGCCGAGGTGAAATCGGCGCTGTTGCACGTCATCGGGAATGTTATGCCCGCCCTTGGACACCCGTTGCCGCACCCGCTGTCGCGTGATGCCGAGATCGGGTATCCAGAGAAAATCCAAGCGGATGCGATAGCCCGCTGCCCGCCAGTCCTTGAGCAAGGCCGCGTAAGCCCGGCCCGATAACGTCGTCTCAAAGGAGAAGTCCTCCTTCTGCGCCGCCAGTTCGCGCAACCGGTTCAGCATGATGCGTCCCGCTTCAAATGCCGCCTGCTCGGCGGCAAACGGCGACAGCCCCGCCGCAATCAAATCCGCGTTCACAAATTCACGGCAGCGCATTTCCTCCGGCAAAAACCGCCTCACATAAGTCGTTTTGCCCGCGCCATTGGGTCCGGCGACAATGAACAGGTTCGGCATGACAGCCACCACGATGCCCTCGCACCGCCCGCGGTCAATCACACCGCAGTGCCGTCAGCCCAATCGCACCAATTCCGTGAAAAACCACGAAATGGACACGCATACACACGAATTTCCCAATCCACCATTCAGTGCCTTGAACCTGATCCCAGTCGCCCGATGCGGTTAGACTTGGGCCACAGATGACACGGATGAGCCCAGATAGAATGCTTCCTTGGTCGCCTTCGGCGACGCCACAAGCGGGTAAACTTGATTCGTGCCTGTCAGTGTAATCGGTGGCTAAAAACTGAGCGCCTCCTATTCACAACAGGCTAAACCCTGGGTGTGTTTGGCATGACTTCCTGACTGGGTCTCTTCATTCGTGTCCCTGCGTGGTTCAACTGAATGGAATCAGTCTTATTTGCTCGCCGCCGTATTCCTCCGGGCAAACATCTGCGCACCCCCATGCAGCCCCGCCCCTCCCGGCTCTCGACCGCGGCCCATGTGCCCGTCGAACTCATCTTCACCGCCGGTCGCGCTTACGCCGATCCCTTCAACCAGGTCACGCTCGACGTGCTTTTCACCGACCCCGCCGGCGAGGTGCGCCGCGTGCCCGCCTTCTGGGCCGGCGGCAAAGCCTGGAAAGTCCGCTACGCCTCGCCACTCCCCGGCACACACGCCTTCCGCACCGAGTGCTCCGCCACGGATGATACCGGCCTGCACGGGCGCGCCGGACGCGTGACAGTCACGCCCTATCGCGGCAAAAACCCGCTCTATGCCCATGGCCCGGTGCGCGTGGCGGAGAACAAACGCCACTTTGAACACGCCGATGGCACCCCGTTCTTCTGGCTAGGCGACACCTGGTGGATGGGGCTTTGCCATCGCCTCCAGTGGCCGCAGGGCTTCAAGCAGCTCACCGCCGACCGCGTGAAGAAAGGCTACAACGTCGTGCAGATCGTCGCCGGGCTCTACCCCGACATGCACGCCTTCGACCCGCGCGGCGCCAACGAAGCCGGCTTCCCGTGGGAGGAAGGTTACGCCCATATTCGCCCGGAGTATTTCGACGCCGCCGACCGCAAGCTCGCCCACCTCGTCGCCCAAGGCATCACCCCCTGCATCGTCGGCGCCTGGGGCTACTTCATCAACTGGATGACCGAGGCGCAGCTCAAGGCGCACTGGCGCTACCTCATCGCGCGCTACGCCGCGTGGCCGGTCCTCTGGTGCACCGCCGGCGAGGCCAATCTGCCGTGGTATCTCGCGAAGAATTTCCCCGAGGACGACCGCGCCATGGTCAAAGACTGGACGCACCTCATGCGCTACATCCGCGAGACCGATCCCTTCCATCGTCCCCTCACCATCCACCCCACCGCCATCAACCGCTACACCGCGCGCAATGCCACCGACGACGAGGCGCTCCTCGATTTCGACCTGATGCAGTGCTACCACGCGCAGAACGAAGCTGTGACCCTCACGGTGCGGGCCGTGCGCGAGACCCATGCCGCCACGCCGCGCCTGCCCGTGCTCAACGGCGAGCCCTGTTACGAAATGCTCGGCGGCACCATCACCGCCCCCTGGCCCCGCCGCGCCTTCTGGTCCTGCGTGCTCAACGGCGCCGCCGGCCATACCTACGGCGGCAACGGCATCTGGCAGTGCAACCAGCCCGGCATCCCGCACGGCGCCTCGCCTCACGGCGGCAACTACGGCGACACCCCGTGGCAGGAGGCGATGCACTACTCCGGCTCCACTCATTGCGCCCTCGGCAAAAAACTCCTCACGCGCTTTGACTGGACGAATTTCGAACCCCACCCCGAATGGGCCGCTTACACCGGCAACATCTGGCTGCCGCTCGACGACGCGCAGTGGATCTGGACCATACGCGAAAACCCTCCCAAGGACGCGCCCAACCGCCGGCGTTATTTCCGCAAGACCTTCACCCTGCCCAAGGGCAAAAAAATCCTCAGCGCCCGCCTGCGCTTTGCCGGCACCACACACGTCGAGGCGCAGCTCAACGGCGCGCCCGCCGGCGTCGGCTGGGAATGGCGCACCGGCCCGCAATTCAACGAACGCGCTCCTCTCCTCCGGCCCGGCCGCAACGTGCTTTCGATCTGGGTGGAGCACCGCCCCGCCACCGGCGACCGCCCCGGCCTCCTCGCCTGCCTCGAACTCCGCTTCGCCAATGGCAAGGTCCAGCGCATCGTCACCGACGCCTCCTGGCAGACATGGACCAGCAAGGTCTCCGGCTGGAATGCGCCCGATTACGACGCCACCACCTGGCCCGCCGCCGTATCACTCGGTCGCCATGGTGACCAACCCTGGGGTCCCATCGGCACACCCGATGCCAGCCTGCACGGCCCGCAGAGCGCCGGCATCCCTGACCAACTGCGCCTCACCTACATCCCCCACGCCGAACCCATCGTCACACGCGACTTGGGCGCAAACACCACTTGGCGAGCTATCCATTTCGACCCCGCCACCGGCAAAGAAAAAGAACTCGGCCGCGTCCGCCCCGCTGCCGACGGCACTTGGACCTGTCCGCCGCCCACCGGCGACCACGACTGGATCCTCATCCTCCAGCGCGATTGAGCATACGAGTCGGCATCTACCATTCGAGGCTGGATGTAGTGATGGCGACAAGACGGCCAATCTTCGGTTTGTAAATAGGTTATTTCCACAGCTGGAATCAAACGGGGAAATACTTGAGCAAGAAATTCAACAGTTGCCCAAGAGTAGGTTAATCAATTGTCTCCCAGACATGCCCCATGCGGAAAAAGACTCGTTCTCGCACCATACCAACGCTGTTGAGTAAAGGAGACAGCACATGAATGAAATTCGACAAAAGGTTGCTCTTCAATGGCTCTACAACAACTGCGGACGAAAGTGGTTTACTCCGCTAGTTCTTGATTCTGCCGCCAATGCCGCCGGCAACCCACCAAAAGAAATTCACCCAACGGAAGTCCTGAGCATATTCGAAGAATTACGTAAGTCTGAGTATATTCTCCCTGTCGTGAATCAGTATGGTATCGCATGCTTCATACTCAATGAATGCAAAGAGAATGAATGGCTGGAGAAGATCGATAAGCTTGCTCCGCCGCCAGAGAGGAAAGTTTGGGACTTTATAAAGGCTCACTTTGCATCAATCACATCGGGTTTCATTGCGGGCGCTGCAGGATCCCTTGCAATAGCATTGGTCGAAAAGCTGACAAAGTAACAAGATGAAGGGACCAACCAGCTGGCACATCCAACTCTGGCGAGCTGACTCTCCTTGCGTGGCTGACCTCAAACATTGGCAACCGATCCGATAGGCAGGTGGCTCCATGGCAGAATATAAACAGCAGCGTCTAGTTCGAGAAGCCGAGATGCTCAAGAAAACATGGATTCTTACAATGGCGATGCATGGCGCGCCAAGAGGCGGAAAAGAGATGGAATCCGAATTTAAAATTCCTCAATATTCCTTTTTTGAGAACGGATTTCTAAAGAGACATATTAGAGATATTGAAGACGATATTCGCGAGATCGCAAAGAAAATATTAATTAGAAAGAGTCTACAGCGGTCTTCCTACAAATGGTGCGCCCAGAAATTTGAAGATTGGCATAGGTCTGGCTCTCATATTTTCGTTTTAGGGACTATCTATGAAGTGGAGTCTGAGTTGGGACCACTGGCACTCCGCCGCCGTATTGAATGCCCTCCCTATGCCCAAGTGCTACTGCAAGGCTTCAGTAGTGCAGCCGTCCGTCATCCCGAATATCATTTGGCCCGTGATATTGAGTTCCTGTGGAATTTGTTTTTTGATGAATATCGGCAATGCGCTGAAAACCTCAGGCGAGGCGAGCCTACTCACACAGAAAGAATGCAGTCACTTGGGCGCAGTGTAATTATCGCTTGTTTTAATCTGTTAGAATCATTTGTGAGCGGTCTAACAACTGAATGGCGCATACTTAACCCGACGGTAGCCGCGACGACAAAATTACCTGATGAAATGTCACCACTAAAGAAGCGATTCTTCGCCATTCCTGCAGCAATCACAGGCAAACCCAATCTGATCGATCAAAATAGCCCGCTGTTTGTAGAACTCTTTGACGATCTAAAGAAACGTCGAGATTCTTTCGTGCATTGCGAACCGGGACAGAAGATAACAAAGCTAGGCTACATTAAGGAAGAACAATTCCACGCGATCGATCATAATGTTGTCGAGAGGGCAGTAAGGTTAACGATTGCAGCAATCACGCATGTTTGGAAGGCTGTCCATAATCGAGACGGACCTCGTTGGCTTCCCTCTTTTGACGATGGCGGCAATCTATGTAGAAATACTATTGGCCATTAATTTCGAGCCACACCGATTCATTATCTTAGCCAGTAGAAATAAAGGACCTGAGAGGAGTCTTTACCTTAAGCCCAATGAGAATTTCTCCCTTCTCTGTGCTTCAATGCTTCTAACCCGATCAAATCACATCTGAGGCCAGCGGACCCCAATAATATGAAACATCCTGCCGAAATCATCGCGCATCGCGGCGCGTCCCATGACGCGCCGGAGAACACCCTCGCCGCCATCAGGCTCGGCTGGGCGCAACAGGCGGATGCGGCGGAGATTGATGTGTATGCCACCCGCGACGGCGCGGTGGTGGCGGTGCACGACCCGGATCTCCAGCGCACGACCGGCTACGCCGCACCGGTGGAAGCAACGGACTTCGCCACCCTCCGCGCCCTTGATGCGGGGAGCTGGAAAAGCGCCGAGTTTCAGGGTGAGAAAATCCCGACGCTGTCCGAAGTGATCGCCATCGTGCCGCCGGACCGGCGGCTCTATGTCGAACTCAAGGGCCGGGCCGGTCTGATGCCCGCGTTGCGGCAAGCCCTCTCCGGGGTTTCCTTCGTCCCCGAGCAGGTCTGGTTCATCTGTTTTGACGCCGCCCTGTTGCGCGAAACCAAGGCCGCGTGGCCGCAGTGTCGCGTATTGCTGCTCGCCGACGGATGCGACGAAGGCTCCCGCCGGCAACGCACGACAACCGATCTCGACCCCTTGATCGCACTCTGCCGGGAAGCCGGCTTTGAGGGACTGGATCTCGGTGACAACTGGCCCATTGACGCGGCGTTGGTTGACCGAGTGCACCGCGCCGGGCTCAAACTCGCCATCTGGACGGTGAACGATCCCGCCCGCGCCCGGCAACTCGCCGCCGCCGGGGTGGATGCCATCACCACCGACCGGCCGGGCTTGATCCGGGACACGCTTCACGGAGAGGAAAAGGGCTGAACCCGTCCGGCCTTCTCCCAACCAAGGAATCAGCATGAAAATCTCCTGCCACTGCGGAACCCTGATCCCGGACGCCACCGATGATCTGCCGCACAAGGCGCACCTTCTGCCTGATCGCGGCTGGTGCACGCTTTGGGATAAAATTGATGCCCTCATCGAGCAGCAGTGTGACACACCCCAAGCCCGTGCCCAGGCCTGCACCCGGCTCAGAAGCATGCTCAGCGAGGCCAGTCGCCCCGCCTATCAATGCCCGGCCTGCGGCACGGTTTATTTGTCCGACTCAACCCACACGCTCCACGCCTATCCGCCCACCGAGGCCAGCGCCCCTCGGCAACTGTGGGCGTAACGCCAACCGCATCCTAGGGTGAACGGAGACAAAACGAAAACCCACCTCGGACGGATGGCACAGATTGGAAGTGGCTTGGAAAGCGGACAGGCCGCCCGCTCGACTCCCTGTTTGGCACGGATGCCGGCCACGCGGTTTCCGCTTCTGGCGGCTCTCGCACTCCAAACTGGCCCTTTTCCAAGGTAGGCCGTGTGCTCCGCGCGGCAGGGATGCCGTTTCCTCTTTCAAATCGCCACGCGCGGAGCGCACGGCCCACCCTACGGCCATCCGTCAGCCGGTTCGATAAGAGGGCGCGGAATATGAACCGTTATCCGCGGGCGGCGGCGACCCGAGTTGATTACGCCGAACCCGCTCCCCCCTCGCCGGAGACACCGGTGATGATACGGGCGCCGCGCTTGTAAGTGAAATAGGAGTAGGTCCAGCTCAACAGCACCGAGACTTTGCTGCGGAAACCGATCAGGAACAGCAGATGCACGCCCAGCCAGGCCACCCAGGCGGGCCAGCCACGCAGACGCAGGCGACCGATCTCCGCCACCGCCGCCGAGCGCCCGATGGTCGCCATCGAGCCTTTGTCCACATAGGCGAACGCCGACCGGGTGGCCGGCTCCGCCGCATTGCGCGCCACCCGCGCCTCGTGCCGGATGATCCGCCCGACATGCCCGCCCATTTGCACGGCGGCCTGAGCCACGCCAGGCACGCGCACGCCGTTCACATCTGTCAACGCCGCGAGATCGCCGATCACAAAAACCTCCGGATGACCGGGCACGCTCAGATCCGGCGCGACCAACACCCGGCCGCCCCGATCCGTTTCCGCTCCCAGCTTTCTGCCCAGCGGATTGGCGGTCACACCCGCCGCCCAGAGCACCACCCCGGCCCGCACCAGCTGTCCTCCGATCTGCACCTCGTCAGCGCGGATGCTTTCCGCCTTCACTCCCGTCCAAACCTCGACGCCCAGACGCTCCAACTGCGCCTTGCCGCTGACGGAAAGTTCCTCGGAAAAAGTTTCCAGCACCCGTTCGCCCGAACTCACGAGGATGACCCGCGCCGAGGCGGGATCAATGTGGTCAAAATCCTTGTTCAGCACCCGCCGCGACAAATCGGCGATACTGCCGGCCAGTTCCACTCCCGTCGGGCCCGCGCCGACCACCACGATGGTCATCAGCTCGGCCTTGCGTTGCGGATCAGGCTCGGTCTCCGCCTGTTCAAAGGCACAGAGAATACGCCGGCGGATACGCAGGGCATCATCGAGTGATTTCAAACCCGGCGCATCGCTCTCCCAGCCGGGATTGGCAAAGTAGCTCGTCTGACTGCCCGCCGCCACGACCAGATAGTCGTAGTCCAACCGCCCGCGCGAATGCGTCACCTGCCGCGCGTTCAGGTCAATGTCCGTGACCTCGGCCATCAGCACAGTGAAATTGGGCCGATCCGCAAACAGCGCACGAATAGGTTGCGCGATATCCACCGCCGCGAGGCCGGCCGTCGCCACCTGATACAGCAGCGGCTGAAACAGGTGATGGTTCTGCCGGTCGATCAGCGTGATCATCGCCTCACCGGGCGGGATGGCTTTCACCACCCGGACGCCGGCAAAGCCGCCACCCACCACCACCACACGAGGCAATTTTCCGGCGGACTTTTGACTCATGCCGGGCAGCGTGTCGCATCCGCCCAGTAAGGCAACCCCTGGAAAGAATGCAGGAAACCGGAACCACGGTGGAAACACGAATGGATACCAAGGCGCCCCAATGCGAAGGCCGGCATAAGTGTGATCGGGCCGCCGGCTCAGGCGAGAGCGTCAGTTGTGGAGACCAGGGGAAGAGGCTGTGCGCAATTCAATTCATGCCCATTCGTGTGCGTTCGTGGTTTCCCCTTCGGTGAAAATATGTGGTTTAAAATCACCCGGCCTGCACCTTTATCTCGCTCCCAATCTCACATGCACAACCCGGTCAACATCCAGCTCATCGGCCAGGAGGTCGCCATCGTCTGGGACGATGGACACGAGAGTTATTTTTCCTTCGCGCGGCTGCGCGCGGCCTCGCCCAGCGCCGAGACCCAGGGCGAGCGCGACATCCTCGGCCAGCAGCATGGCGGGCACGGCCCGCGTGATTTCTCCGGCATACAGGTCACCGGCTGGGAGCGCATCGGCAACTACGCGCTGCGCTTCGATTTCAGCGACGGACATCGCACCGGGCTTTACTCCTTCGACTATCTCCGACAACTCGCCGCCTCCTGAGCGGGAAAACGCCGCGGGAGTCCTGTCGGATGAAAGTGTCCATTCGTGATCCCCATCCGCGCCTGCGTTGATTCAAACACAGGGATTGCCTCGGCGCCCCGGCCTCGGGCATGAAAGAGCCGAACATTTTCCCATGAGCACGTTTGTCTTCCCCGCCCGCACCACCACCTCCGAGATCGAACTCGGCACCCTGCTCCAGCCCAAGTTCGATGCCGACGGGCTGATTCCCTGCATCACGTGCGACCATGAGACCAACGAGGTGTTGATGTTCGCCTTCATGAACGCCGAATCGCTCGCGCACACGCTCCGCACCGGCAAGGCCACCTACTGGAGCCGCTCGCGCAAAAAACTCTGGGTCAAAGGCGAGGAGTCCGGCAACGCCCAGCTTGTGAAGGCCGTGCTCACCGACTGCGACCAGGACGTGATCCAACTGCGCGTCGAAAATGTCGGCGGCGCCGCCTGCCACAACGGCTACAAGTCCTGCTTCTACCGCCAGCTCGCGCCCGGAGCGAATCCCGACGAACCCTCCTCGCTCACGCTCGAGTTCGCCGCGCGGCGCGTCTTCGACCCCGCCACGGTTTACAAGAAAAAGTAAACCGGCGCGCGTCCCTTCCCTAGCGGGGTTCACCCCGCATCTTCATATTCGCGCCGCCACACCCGGCGCGGAGATTGTCCGCAACGGCCGTGCGCCAGGTGATTACCTGCGCGAGCTACGCACCTATGCGTATTCAGGTGCCAGTCGCCATTTGTTATCGTCAGCGCGGCACCATGAAAAACCGATTGTTCTCTCTCTTCATCCCAGCATGCGCCGCCCTCGCGGTCCTTTTCGTCTCCGGTTGCGGAGGCGGGGACGACGCTCCGGTCAACAATGCCCCCGGACCGGCCGTTTACTCTGCCTTCTCCGGCGTCACCATTGATATCAACCCGACCATCAGCTTCCTCAGCAACGGCCAGCTGACCTACCTCAATTCCGTGACCGGTGGCGCCTTCCCCACCGCAGCCTCCGCCCTCAACGGCAGCTACACCTACACCCCCGCGCCGGACTACCTTTCCGGCACGCTCGTGGTCAACCTCCCCGCCATCGGCCAGGTGATGAACATGACCTTCCAGTCCTTCACGACCCAGGGCGGTAATGTCACCGGCTTCAGCACCGTTTACAACGGCCAGACCTACCCCACCAACGTCACCAGCGGCACCCTCCCCGCCGCAGCGGTGACCGGCGGCGGCTCCACCACCACGCCTCCGACCAATCCCGGCGGCGGCACGACCATCCCCACGCCCGTCGGCGCCAACGAAGTCCTCGCGCCCGACATCCCCGCGACCATGCGGGGCACATACAACCTGACCTTCACTTACACGCAGACCGGCTCGCCCGTCGCCGAAGGCACGAAGAAAACCTTCACCATCGCCGCCAAGAGCCTCGCCTTCGACAACAAGACCCTCACCGGCCCCGTCCATCGCAACCAGAACCCCTACGAATGGATCTTCAAGGACGGCGATCTCGAATACGCCGCCTCCATCCGCAACGACAACACCTTCAACGAAATCAACCTGGCCAAGACCGGAGGCACCCCTTGGTATGGCCAGTATCGCGACACCGGTGGCAACGGCTCCAACGGGGGCAACAACAACAATGGCGGGGGCAACAACGGCGGCAACGGCAACGCCAGCTTTGGCAGCAACGGCAACTTCGTCGCGGGCACGACCTTCACCCACAAGGTGATTTCCTACACCATCAGCCCCGCCGGGTCCGCCGCGATCGCCGGCTTCCCCTCCTTCACCGTGGATGAAGCCGTCGCCTTTACCATCGGTTCCGACGGCTCGCTCCAGTTCAAGGGCTTCAGCATTCCGTTCAAGGCCCGTGAAGGCAATTTCAACCTCTATCAGCTGCTCGTCACCGGCCCCGGTTACACCGACAGTTTCCTCGGCACGGTCGCACTTCAGCCCGGCGATGCAGCCACGCGTGTCGTGCTCTCCTTCGGCCGCACCGCAGTCACCCTGCCCCCGTCCATGACGTCGTTCACCTACGCGTTGGATTAACCATCCCACGCATCCGCCTGGCCCCGGTGTGCGAAAACGCCGGGGCTTTGCCGTCGCGGGACCATGCGCCTCTCCTCGCCAATCACGCATCGCGCCATGCCCTGTTTTGACGCCCACGCTCCGACCAGGCCTTGGACGCTCCTCCTGCTGCTCCTCGTGTGCGCCGGCTGCCGCTCACTCCCGGAGGAGCTGGCCAAACGCGAAGCCGAAGTCGCCGCCTCAATCCAGGCCCAGGCCGCCGCCCTCGCCGACCGCCCGGCGCGCACCGTGACATGGCCCGATGCGCTCGCGCTGATGCAGGCGCACAACCAGACGCTGCGCCAGTCCCATGACGCGCTCATAACCAGCCGAGAACGTCTCCGGCAGGTCAACCGCGACCTCATCCCCGGCGCCGCCGTAACCGGCACCCTCACCAAGGCCCTCTCACAACTCGGCGACCTCAACGGCGATGACGCCGCGCTCTCCCTTTACGGCTTCTTCAACGTCCCCGGCCTCATCCAGTGGCGCATGCGCCACTACGCCGGCGAACTCGAAGTCATCCGCGCCGAATGGGCGCTCGAACTCAAAACGCGCGAACTCACCCTCCAGCTGCGCGAACTCTTTGTGCGCACCGAGCTCCTCGCCCAGCGCCGCCGCCAGCTCGCCCTCGCCCAACGCTGGCCCCAACCCGGCCCGCTCTCGCTCAGCCTCGACGCCAGCCCGCAAAAGCTCGAACACGAAACCCTGCTCTGGAGCCTCCGCCGTGAAGCCGACTCCCTGCAGGATGCCCTCGCCGAAATCCTCGGGAACGCCTCCGTTGAATGGGCTCTCGACCCTGCCGGCCTGCCACGCTTCGACTACGCCGACGCGGATCTTGATCTGCAGGACATCGCCCGCTTCGGCGGACTCTACCGCCGCCTGCAGGCCACGGAGCTCGAAGGCGCGCGCCTTCGCCAGCGCGGCATCACGCTCCAATACTGGCCCGATCTCTCCCTCAACCTCAGCAGTCCACCCTTCTACCAGTCGCGCGGTGGGCCGTCCTGGTCCGCCGACTCGCTGGTCCTGAATCTCGGCGCCTCTGTGCCGCTCGACCTGCGTGGCAGCCTCGCGCAACAGCGGCACGAGACCCAACGCGACTTTGCCCGACTGGAGGCAAAGCTGCGCGAGCAAAACACCCTTACGCTCACCGGCCTCGCCCGCGCCCGCGAGTCGCTGCGCCTCAACGCCCGGCAGTTCCGTCTCACCGAGGCCCGGCTTGCAGCCCTGCGTTCGCTGCCCGCCGCACAAAGCCCCGCCCGTACCCGCGATAATCTCGAACGCCTGCTCGCCCTCGACCAGCAGCGCACCTCACTCCTTCTCGAAAAAACCCAGCTCGAAGCCCTGTTCTGGCTGCTCGACGAATCCCGCTGGAGTCGCCCCGCCTCACCATGAACGCGCCCCGCCTCGCCCTCCTTTTCCTCTGCACCACGGCCTCCCTCCTCGCGCTCGACCTGCGGCGCTACCCGATCGCCGACGAAATCGTTATCGGCACCCTCAATGCCGAGGTCCGGCCCGCGCGCCATCTCCGGCTCAAGGCGCCCGCCACCGGCCAGCTGCATCTCAAACTGCCGCCCTCCCGCCGGATCATCGCCAAGGGCGAAGTCTGGGCCGAACTCGATCCGGCCCGCCTCAACCTCGAGCGCCGCGCCGTCGCCCTCGCCCAAGCCTCGCTCAAAGCCAAGGAAGAACCCGCGCTCCGGCTCGAACAGGCGCGCAACCGCGCGGACCTCACCGAGCGCCTCGACGAAATCGAACGCCAGGCCGCCATGCTCAACCAGCTCATCCAGGAGCCTGAGCTCGGCGAACTCTATCTCGCCGAGCAGGACACCCCCGGCGGCACCGAAAAAATCCGCGCCATGCTGGTGCAGCTCGACCGGCAGGCCCGGCTGCTGCGCGAAGTGCTCACCTTTGTCGGCACCCCCCGGCAGGAAGAACTCGAATTGCAGGCGCTGCACCTGAAGCTGGAACAGCAGCAGATCGAACTCGAACGCCGCGAGCGCGACAGCCGCCTCACCATGCCCTTCGACGGCGAGATCACCCTCGTCCCCCCGCTGCCGCCGGCCGGCGAACCACTCTACATCGAAAGCGGCATGGACCTGGCCCGGTTGCAGGACTTCTCCCGCGTGGACGCGCGCACCGTGATCCGGCGCACCGAATGGCGCTTGCTCGATCCTTCGCGCGTCAAGCTGCGCGTCGCCGCCGGTTCCTCCATGCTGCGCGCCGACTTTGCCCGCAGCCTTTCCGAGGAAGTCTTCGGGCGCGACGAACTCGTCTATTACTTCACCTTCAGTCCGGAGCAGACGCGCACGGCCCGCGCGCTCGTGGGTGGTCAGATCAGTGCGCAACTCCTCTTCGTGCTACCCGAGTCCGCCCGCCTGGTCCCCAAACTCGACCTCGCGCTCGCCGACCCGGAGCTGGTCCGCACCGCCGGATGGGACGCCGCCGTCGCCCAACTCATCCCCGGCGCCCGCATCCTCCTCCACGGCGACACCCATCTCGCCATCGGCGTCCAGCCATGAGAACGCCTCCCGATGTCATCGCAGCCGGCCTCGCCGAGGCCGGTCTCATTTCGGCAATGTCCACACGGCACGCACCGGCGGTTCTCCTTGCATGAGCGCCCTCACCTGCGAATCGCTCGGCTTCACTTACGGTCGCGTGCCCGTGCTCGACGCGTTCGATGCCACTTTCCGTCCCGGCCTCACCCTGATCAAGGGCTTCTCCGGCTGCGGAAAAAGCACCCTGCTCAAACTCGTGGCCGGTTACCTGCGCCCCACGGCCGGCCGCATCCGCCTGCCCGGCGGCATCGGCCACGGCACGACCTTCCAACGCCGCGAGCTCGGTTTCGTTTTCCAACAACTCAACCTCCTTCCCCTCGCCAGCGTGCGGCGCAACCTCGCACTCGTCGGCGCCTTCGCCGGACTCGACCGCGCGGTGACCCATGCGCGCATTGAAAAATATCTCGCCCTGCTCGGCCTTGAGCCATTCGCCGACCGCGATCCCGGCTCGCTCTCCGGCGGTCAGCAGCAGCGCGCCGCCATCGCCCGCGCCCTCATCAAGGAGCCGGCCGTGTTCCTGCTCGACGAGCCTACCTCCGGCTTGGACGACCTCAACTGCCGCGTCATCATGAACCTGCTTGGCGCGCACTTGCCCGCCGGCTGCATCTGTCTGGTCGCCACGCACGACCAGCGCCTCGAAACCCTGCCGCATGAAAGCCTGGATTTTAACCGCTTTCTACCTGTGGAAAGACATCTGGTCGCGCTGGCTTGAGACGCCCGGCGCGGTGCTCGCCCGGCTCGCCGTCGGCGTGCTCCTCGCCGGTCTCATGCTGCTGGCCCAGAGCGCCCTCCGGCTCGCCGAGCGCTCGTTGGAAGTCCGCGTCGCCCGCATGGGCGCCGACGTAATCGTGGTCACGGAATCCGTGACCAGCGACCGCCACACGCACCCATCTCTCGGCCACTTGCTTCGCTCCGCCGCGCCCCATGCCGATCTCATCGCCCTGCGCCAGGTCGCCCCGCGCGCCGAGGATGAATTCGGACGCGACCTCCTCGTCCTCGTTTATGATGACGATACCCTGCCCGCGCTCGCATCGTTGCTGGCCACCGCCCCCGCGACTCCCGTTCATGTCATCAATCCGCAGCTGCCCGACGGCCTGCCCCTGCGCGTGACCCTTGATGGGCGCGACTATCCCGCCATCGTGCTCCGGACTCCGGCCTGGTTGCAGCGTCATGGCGCCCACCAGCCACTCGTACTGGTCCCCGCCTCCATCGGCCACAGCTGGCTCGAAACCGGCTGGTTTGAAACCGCCCTCCTCCTCACCCACGGCGGCAACCTGCCCACGCTCGCCGCCGCCGTGCGCACCCTGCTCGAATTGGAACACCGCACGCACGCCCAGGTGCAGAGTCCCGAGGCGCTGCTCAGCGAGCTCGCCGACCTGCGCCAGCTGCAGCAGCGCGCCCAAACCGGCGCGGGCCTTCTTGGCGGCATCGTTGTCGCCCTCGTCTTCGGCTCCATCGCCGTCCTCGAATACCGCCAGAACCGTTTCGTCGCCGCCCTCCTCCGCAGCTTCGGCGCCCCGGCCCCGCTCATCGTCATCCGCTACGCCGTCGAAGCCCTTCTTCTCACCGCCGCCGCCGTGCTGCTCGCCATCTGGGTTCTCTCGACGCTTCACGCCTGGCTCTTCGGCCTCGCCGGTTTCGAACCCGCCCTCCTGCAGCGCACAACCTTCGATCCCTACGCCTCGCCCCTCGTCTGGCAGCAGGCCCGCTGGCTCGCCCTCGGCGCCCTGCTCAGCCTCCTCCCCGTCGTCTTCGGCCTCCGCCAACCCGTGGGCCGCGTGCTGCAATGAGCAATCCCATGAGAAGCATTTTTAAGCTCATTCGTGTCTCGCGCACCCCTTGCCCATCGCCGATCCTCGCAGGGTAAAATGAGCCTTCAATTTTATCATGATTACCATGATCTATGGAAGATTGCGGGCTCCCTTCATGGTTTTAATCGCATGAACCCGGCTTAAAATGGCCCTCTCACCCAACACACCCTTCAAGCTTGAGAAAACGATCTGGACGGAGGCCGACTTCGACCGGATGAGCTGGCATGATGTTCATGTGCACGCGCTGGCCTTCAACATTGAGCAGGATGAACTCCTGCTGGATATTGACTACCTGTTCGCCTGGGTGAACCCGGAACCGCCGGAGAGCCACTTCACTTTCTGGATGGCGCCCTGCACGCTGGTATTCGCGAACGTCCACTCCTTTTCCGCATCAATCGAACACGGCTTGGGTTTCGAGATTGGCACCCTGAGCCGGGAAGATGCGGGCAGGCCGGGGCACGCGGATCACAGCGGAAAAGAAAAAGAGTGGCGGTGGCGGTTCGACTGCCAGGAAGGGTCGTTCGCGTTTCACGCCACGGGCTTTCAGCAATTCACCCGCCGCCAACCGGTTCGCACCCTGTCCCAAGTTTTTCCATGGGATAAACGGGGCGGCGTTTCGTTTGCGTGCAGTTTGCATCCGATGCCGTAAAAGCCCTCGTCCGTGAGGATGAGAGCGCCTTACCCGCGCGCCAGGCGCCGCCAAAGCACCCGGTTATTGAGCATATCACTCAAGCCGGCGCCACTGCCGCCTTCGGTGTAGATCACGCCGGGAATCGCCGACCGCTCGTTGAAGCCCGTCGCGCGTTCGACGCTGGGCAGCCATTGCGGTTCGCCAGGGATGCCGCCTCCAAGGAGGTCGGCCGTAAAAGTCCGACCGCCATCGGAAGACTCAAAGCCCACAAGGCGCAGGCTCGAGTGGCCCCAGTATTCGCCGCCATCGGAGAGGTCCGCCAGGGCCGCGATCATGATAAGACGACCATCACCGGTCATCACCATGCCCCCGGACATGATGAGCGCGTGCTGGCGCAGCTCAGCCGGCAGGAACGGATTCAAGGGCACATGATCCCAGCCGCCCGCTCCGGCCGGTGCGGCCAGATAAGCCCGCGCCGTATGCGCTCCGCGCTGACTGTAGGCGATATACGGCCGGCCAGCCGAATCCAGCACCGTGGCGCCCGCCTCCGCCACATCGCCGGCGGCGGACTCCGTGCGATAAATCACGTCGGCCGTGTCGAGGGTCGCGGGGAGCGTGACCGGCGTGCCATCGAATCTCTGCCAGGTACGGCCTTCATCCGGGCTGCGCATGGTGCCCACCCAGGTATGGGAAACCGGTGGCGTGTCCCAGGTCGGTTGCTCGTAAACGCGAAACGTGAGCACCAGCCCGCAATGATCCGGCGCCCACGCCATTGACGCGGCATACTGGCTGTAGCCGAGGCGTTGCGATTTCAGGATCGGGCCCTGGCGCGTCCAGACCGCACCGGGCGGCTTGCGCCAGAGTTCCAGCTCCCAGGGTTCCTGTTCATAGGAACGCCGCGCGGTGAGGATAAGCGTGCCATCCCGGGCGCAGACCAGGGTCGGATAAGTCAGATCGGCGCCGAACTGCTCCATCGCGCCCCACTCCGAGGCGTCGTTGGGCCGCACAGAGCGGTGATAGCGAAACGGGTGATGATGCGAGTAATAGACAATGTGCAGATACCCGGCGGCATCCACGGTGAGCGCGGGACCACCGTGATTGTCCACGGCTTCACCAACGGTCACCACATCGCTCCAGCGCCCGGTCACATGATCGAGGGTGCGTATCCTGATCCGGAATCCCTCCGGCGGCGAATCGAGCCACGTGACGTGGGTCTTGCCGCGAAAAGTGATGATTTTAGGCGACTCGATATAGGCGGTCGCACGTCCGCTGCCCGTGGAGGAAAGCAGGAATGCGTCCGCCATGGCGCTCAGCTGGTTCCCGGCGCCAGCCCGCGTTCACCCGCCCGGGCAAAATTGATCACGCGTTGAAACTCGGCCGTGCCGGCGGCGGGATGCGCCGCCAGTTTTTCCAGTGCCTGGGTACGGTTGAGGCCGTCGCGGTAAAGGATACGGAAAACCTGCTTCACCCGCTCGATCTGCTCCGCCGTGTGGCCGTTGCGCTCCAGGCCGACTTTGTTGAAGGTGCGCACCGCGGCAGGCGTGCCATCGGCGATGAAATAAGGCGGCAGGTCCTGCACGAGCTTGGCCATGGCGGAAAGCATCGCGTAGGCCCCGACCCGGCAAAACTGATGGATGCCCGCCACGCCGCCGATCACGACATGGTCCTCGACGATGACGTGCCCCGCCATCGAAACGGCATTGCTCATCACGATGTGGTTGCCGAGCACGCAGTCGTGCGCGATGTGGCTGTAGGCCAGCACGGTGTTGTCGGACCCGATCACGGTGAAATCCCCGTCGTTCGTGGCCGCGTGCACGCTGACGTATTCGCGGAAAACATTGCGGTCGCCCACCCGCAGCCCCGGCCGCCCGCCCTTGAACTTCAGGTCCTGGGTCTTGCCTCCGATACAGGCATGGGGAAACACCTCGCAGCCCGCGCCGAGCGCCGTGAAGCCCTCCACCGCGGCATGGTGATGCAGTCGGGTGCCGGCACCGAGCGTGACCGCGGCACCGACGTAGGCGAAGGGTCCGATCTCCACGCCGTCGCCGAGCTGCGCGCCCGGCTCCACCACGGCGGAAGGATGAATATGCACCGCCATGGCGGCCTTATTCCTCCCCCTCCTCGACCACGCCGAACATCACCTCGGCCGAGGAGGCGACCTGCCCGTCCACGGTGCAGTTGCACTCGGCGATGGCGAGCTTCTCGCCGCGGGTCTTGGTGATCTTGGCGTTGATAATGATCTGGTCACCGGGCCGCACAGGTTTGCGGAATTTGACCTTGTCGGCGCTCATGAAGAAGGCCGTGCGCCCGGCCTTCGCCGTCTTGCGCAACAAGATGATGCCCGCCGCCTGCGCCATGGCCTCAAGCTGGAGCACGCCGGGCATGACGGGATTCGACGGGAAGTGCCCCATGAAATAGGGTTCGTTGATCGTCACATTCTTGATCGCCACAAGTTCATCATCGCCGATGAACTCGACCACGCGGTCGATCATCACAAACGGGTAGCGATGCGGGATCGTGTCGAGAATGCGCCGGATATCGAGGGAGGTTTCCGAGGGCAGCACGGTGGCGGGCCGCGCCTTTTTCTTCGGGCCCTTCTTTCGCTCCTGCAACTGCGCGAAAAGCGCCTTGGTCAGCTCCGCATTGATCGCGTGGCCGGGACGCGTGGCGATGATGTGCGCCTTCAGCGGCAGGCCGAGCAGCATCACGTCACCGATGATATCAAGGATCTTGTGGCGCACGAACTCGTCCTTGAAGCGCAGGGGCTCCTTGGAGATGATCTTGTCGCCCTTGATCACGACGGCGCAGTCGAGCGAGCCGCCCTTGATCTTTCCCAGCTTGAGGAGCTCTTCGATGTCTTCGTAGATCGTGAAGGTGCGCGCCGCCGCCACCTGGGTGATGTAGGCATCCGGATCGATCGAGAGCGACAGGTGCTGCGTGTGGATGCCGCGGTTGTCGGCCGAGGTGCAGGAGATCTTCAGCTCGTCAGCCGGCAGGGCGATGATTGATGAATCGCCGCGCGTGACAGACACGGGCGCATCGAGCGTGAAATACTCGCGGTCCTTGTCCTGCTCCACCGGTTCACCCTCAAGGATCAGATTCACGAAGGGCCGCGCCGAACCGTCCATGATCGGCGGCTCGGAGGCGTTCATCTCGATCAGGACGTTGTCCACCCCGCAGCCATGCAGGGCGCTGAGCACGTGCTCGACGGTGTGAATCTTGGCGTGGCCGCTCTGAATGGTGGTGGCGCGGACGAGGTCCGTCACCTGATCCACCCGCGGGCTCAACTCAGGCGCGCCGTTCAGATCAATGCGCTTGAAAACGATGCCGTGATCCACGGGAGCGGGTTTCAGCGTGAGGGTGACGGCTTCGCCGGTGTGGAGCGCGCTGCCCGTGAGGGAGACCGGGCGGGCCAAAGTGCGTTGTTTCATAGAGTCGGGCGAGTCTCGGTAACCCGCAGGGGCGAGCGCAAGCCCCGAGATGGCGCCGGCCTTGACAGGTCCGCGCTCCATCCCTTACTCGGTCACCCCTTTTAACACACAAAACCGCCATCCCTACAATCAATGCCCGCAGCCAACGACATCCGCAGAGGTCAGGTCATCAAGTTCAACGGTGAGCCGCACCTCGTCATGGAAACCCAGCACCGCACGCCCGGCAATCTCCGCGCGTTCGTGCAGATCAAGATGCGCAACCTCCGTTACGGCAAGGCGCTCGACCAGCGCTTCGCCTCCACCGACAGCGTCGAGGTCCTTCCCACCGAGCGCAAGACCCTGGAGTTCAGCTATGCGGATCGCGACACCTACGCCTTCATGGATCCGGAAACCTTCGAGCAGGTCGAACTCTCCGAACAAACCCTGGGCGACGTGAAGAATTATCTCACCGCTGGCGGCAAGGTGGACGTACTCCTCGTGGACGAGCGCCCCCTCTCGGTGGACCTTCCCTCGACCGTCGCGCTGAAGGTCACTGAGTCCGCCGACGGCATCAAGGGTGATACCGCCAGCAACGTGCAGAAGCCCGCCAAGCTGGAGACCGGCCTCGTCGTCCAAGTGCCGCTCTTCATCAAGGAAGGCGAGATCATCAAGGTCAGCACCATTGATGGCAGCTACCTCGGCCGCGCCTGAGTCCAGCCATCGTCCCGTCTTGCCAGACCCGCGGCCCGCGCCGCGGGTTTTTTGTGCCCTACGCGCAGGCGCTGGAAGAGTGCGTCGCCCTCTTCTCAGCTCAACGATGCCACGGCGGTCGCGTAAACCGCCTTGGCTTCCTTCGTGCTCGTCGCCGTCACATTCAGATTTCGCAGCAAGCCGTCCTGCAGTCCATAGATCCAGCCATGGATGGTCAGCGACTGGCCCCGATCCCAGGCCTCGCAAACGATGGAGGTATGGCAGACATTATAGACCTGCTCGATGACGTTGAATTCGCAGAGCCGCGCGCTGCGGGAAATCTCGTCGGGCAGCCGGCACAGACAGCCGTCGTGCTTGTCGCGCACATCCTGCACGTGGCGCAGCCAGTTGTCCGCCAGGCCCACTTTGTCGCAGCGCAACGCCGCGCGCACACCACCGCAGCCGTAATGGCCGACCACCATGATGTGGCGCACTTTCAGCACATCCACCGCATACTGGATGACGGAGAGACAATTCAGGTCCGTATGCACAACCACGTTGGCGACGTTGCGGTGCACAAACACCTCGCCGGGCAACAGGCCGATGATCTCGTTGGCCGGCACGCGGCTGTCCGAACAGCCGATCCACAGGTATTCCGGCGATTGCTGCCGGGACAGTTTCGAAAAAAAATCGGGATCCTTAGCCCGGATGGCATCCGCCCAAGCCTTGTTCTGCTCGAACAGGTGACTGAGGTTCTTCATGCGCGCCCGATGGTTCCGGCCGAAAAGCGAATGTCCATCCCCGATTCAAAATCCTCGCTTCCGCATTGCCTGCCCCGCCTCCGCCCGCAAACTCGGCGCCATGGGACGCCAATGGCTGCACGCAAAACGAGCGATCGTTAACGAGAAAAAAAGCAAGGTCGCCGGGAAAATGACCAAAGAGATCACGGTCGCCGCCAAGCTCGGCGGCCCCGATCTTAACGCCAACGCGCGCCTCTTCGCCGCGGTGGAAAAAGCCAAGAAAGCCAGTGTCACGCGCGACGTGATCGAGCGCGCCATCGCCAAGGGCGCCGGCACCGGCGGAGAGAAAAGCGCCCTCGAACACGTGGCCTTCGAGGGTTACGCCCCGCACAAGGTGCCGGTCATCGTCGAAGTGTACACCGACAACCACCAGCGCACCGCGCCCGAGATGCGCGTGCTCTTCAAGAAAGGCGTCCTCGGCAACGCCGGGAGCAACAAGTTCCTCTTCGAACACGTCGGCCTCGTCGAGGCCTACCACCCCGATGCCGCGAGTGACCTTGAAGCGGCCGCCATTGAGGCTGGAGCGAACGATTTCGAAACCCTCACCCCCGAGCAAAACGACGATATCCCGGAGAATCATGCCGGCGCCCGTTTTGTCACTGAGCGCACCTCCGTCCATACCGTCTCCACCTGGCTGAAGGACCACGGCTGGACGGTCATCACCAGTGAAATCGGCTACGTCGCCAAAACGTTCCCCGCGCTGGACGACGCCGCCCGCACCGAAGTCGGTGAGTTTCTCCAAGCCCTGGAAGAGCACGATGACGTCCAGCGCGTCTGGGCTGCGGTAAAGTGACCCCCGGGCGGCCCGGTCAACACCCTGTGTAGTGCTTCGGATTGCCGGATTTCCACAGATAACCTCACCCATGAAAAAGCTACTCCTGCCCCTGTTCCTGCTCATCACCGGTCCGGTCTTCGCCAGCGGGCTCCCCTCCACCCCTTACGTTTACGTGCAAGGTGCCGCCGAGGAAAAAATCGCTCCCGACACCCTCACCCTGGACTTTGGGATCAACCTCGTTGACCGGGATCAGGCGAAAGCCAAGGCGGGCGTATCCGAGAAAAGCGCCGCCGTCTTCAAGCTTCTGGCCCAACTCGGCATCACGGACGACGCGATCACCGCGCCTGATCTTACAGTCAACGAAAACTACGAATACAGTTCCAACCGCCGTGTCTTCACCGGCTACACGGTGGCGCGCAGCTTCAGCGTCCGCCTGACCGATTTTGCGCTTTATCCGCGGATCGTCGATGGCTTGGCCCAACTGCGGGTTGATTCGTTGAACGCAGTGATTCCCTCCACCAGCAAAGCCGGTGAAATCGCCTCCCGTCTGAAAAGATCAGCGTTGGACAACGCGCGCAGCCAAGCCGAAGCCCTCGCCGCCGGCATGGATGCCAGGGTCACCGGCATCTTCGCCGCTTCCCCCATCGCGTTCGGCCAGATCCACGGAGCCATCTTTGGCAGCAGTGGCAGCGGCGAAATCATCACCCTCTCCGCCTTCAGTATTCAGAGCGAACACGCCGCCACTGCCGACCGCTACATCCTCGCCCCCCTCACGCTCACCGAGCGCCTCCACGTCATCTTCCTGATTGAGCCGGTCAAAGAGTGATTCCCCTGCACCTGCGGTGCAGGGCGGAGTATGAACCTATCCATGAACCCTGCCAGCGGCTCTGATCCGACAGCACATCCCGCAGAGTGATTTCGCCGCTCCGAGCAATGAGAGGCTCACCGTTTGGCTGTCACCCCACTGTTTTACAGCCTCCTTGCTAAGCAAATCCACCAACCCATAATTGGATCCCGCTCCATGAAAACTCTGCAGATTGCCCTCGGCTTCATGCTGCTTCTACCGCTCACCTCCGCAGTCGCTGAGGAGGATCTCGTCCGATTGGAACCTATGATAGTGAAGGATGACCCGATCAACAGCTTCGGCTTCGAACTCAAGATTGTGGTCGCGCGTGACTCCAACAAAATTCTCCGCGCCTTCATTGGCGAGGTTATTGAGAAGACTTCCGCCCATAAGTCCGGGCTCCAGCCAAATGATGAAGTCGTGAAAATCAACGGTCGCCCTCTTGCGGGCATGGACGCCCGCATCGGCCCTGACAGCGAACTGGGGCGGTTGCTCATCGCACAGCGCGACGGCACGATGCTCGACATGGAAGTCATTACTCAGCGAACTCGAAAACTTGTGATCACCGCCGGGCGATGAGAACACCGCGCAACCCCCCTCCATCACACACACAGTCTCACACCACCCGCGCCCAGAGCACCTTGAGGTAACGGCTTTCGAGACAGTTGGAATACACGGGGTGGTCCGCGCCGGGGCCGGTGCGGTCGAAGAGTTGCAGGCGGCGGTTGAGGCGGTGGACGCCCTTGATCACGCAACCCTCAAAGTCCTCCAGTGAGACAAGTCCCGAGCACGAGCAGGTGACCAACAGACCGCCGGGCTTCACGAGGCTGGCGGCCAGCGTGTTCAGGTCGGCGTATTTGCGCATGCCCTCGGCGGCAAACTCGGGATCGCGCGTCATGACAAACTTCGGCGGGTCGCAGAGCACGGCGTCGAACTGCTCCCCGTTCTTCTGCATCTGCTTCGCGTAGGCAAAGGCATCGGCATGCACCCACCTGAGCCGGTTGGGCGGGATCTGGTTGAGATTCGCGTTGCGGCGGCCCTGCGCGATCACTTTCTCGTCAAGATCAACGGCCGTGACCTCCGTCGCACCGCCAAGCACGGCATGGATCGAGAACCCGCCGGTGTAACTGCACAGGTCGAGCACCCGCAGCCCCTTGACCAAGGAGCCAAAGCGCTTCCGGTTTTCGCGCTGGTCGCAGAAAAACCCGGTCTTATGCCCTTCGGCGAAATCCACCTCATATTTCACGCCGTGCTCGCGGATACGCACCTTGGCCGGGGCCGAAGCCGTGAGTTCCTTCATCTGCGAAGGTTTGATCCCCTCAAGACTGCCGAGGTCGTGATCCACATGCACACGCACGTGCCGCGTGCCACACAAGGCGTGCAACTGCGGCAGCCACCCCGGCAGGCGCTGAAACATGCCCAGCGAATAGACATCGCAATAGAGCGTATCCGCGTAGCGATCAATGGTCAGCCCGCTCAGACCGTCGCCGTCGGAGTTGATGACGCGCCAGGCGTCAGTGACGGTATCCAGCTGCCCCAGTTCCCGACGCAGGGCGACGGCCCGGTGGATGGCCGCCGCAAAGTAGTCCTCCCCCAGTGGCTCCGCCGTATGCGCAACCACCCGCAAAGGCATCTTGGCCCGCGGATTGTAGAGCCCGATACCCACGCGGTGGCCAAACTTGTCATACACCGCAACAAGATCACCCGGCCGGGCATCGGACGACACTTCGCCCAGCATCCGCGGAAAAATCGCCGGCTGAAAGGAAACGAATTTCAGCTGTGCCCACGGCCGGGCCCACTGCGCCCTGGGCAAGGGTTCGGTTTCTTCAGCCCAAGCGGGGGCCCTGGCAGGAGGCGTGGCGGCGGAATCGTCGGGCATTTCCTCACGCAAAATCACCGGCCGCCCGGCGGCGATTCATTTTTATTAAGCCGGTGCCGCAAAGATGGCATGGGATCTGTCGGGTGAATTTTTCATTGCTCCGGGCTTGTGCAGCCCCGGGCGGTTCGTCTCTGCTGCCGCCCCGTCATGCGGATTACCCCCATCAACAGCGCTGAAGCGGTTTTTGAACCGTTCTTTGACGAGCGGATCAGCGAACTCAGCCTCTGGACCGTGGACGCCCCGGACGCGCTCGGCCACAGACTGAGCCAAAACTGGGCTTTCGTCGTTATCAACTGGGAGCGCCCCGCTCCGGATGGCCGCGTGCTCCGGATGCACCGCCGCTACGAGCAATTGGATTGCTCGGCCTACGACCGGCTGATCGTGGCCATCAATCTGCCGGAAGACAGCATCATCACTCTTTCCGCCGAAACGGATGCCGGGCCGCGCCGGCGCACCGGCACACCTTGCGGCCCCACCCGTCATGAGGAGTGGCTACCGCTGGACGGAGCCCGCCAGATCCTGGCCCTCACCATCGAAATCAGCACCCCGCACTCCGCCGCCGGGTCCGGCTGGCTCCTCTGGTTTGGACTGCAAAGCACGGCACGCCTGCCCCACCACCTCGCCCAATGGGCCGGGTATGACGAACGCTGGGAAAAGTACCTCCAGCCACCGGAGTTCGAGCCCACCTTCAATCCCACTCACGGCTTGATGCTCAATACGGAGGAACTCGAGGCAGTGCGGCGCGAGTTCGCGGCCTCCACGGCCACGCGTGAACTGCGCGCGGTCGGCGAAGCCGCGCGGCGCATGCGTCCGGAAAGCCTGATTGGCGAGAACATCAATTTCTGGAACTACAACGGCTTTCGCCGCGAGCGCGAGATGGGCCGGATGCTCACCATGAACGGCCCTTTTGCCGCGCAGGCCGGCGTGCTGTTCAAGGACAAGGAACTCTGCCGGCTCGCCGCCCGCTTCGCGTTGAGTCTCGCACACTGCGACCGCTGGGAGGATGTCTTCTTCGCCTGGATGCGCGGCGCCAACTGGGACCAGCGCGGCTTCCTGCAGGCCATCGCCGTGCATGACTGCGCCATCATCCTTGATCTCTGCGGCGAGTGGTTCACCCCCCTCGGCCGCGACCTCATCCTCCGCCGCATCGCCACCGAGGCCCATGGCGCGATGTGTCACGCCTCCTGGTGGTGGGAATACATGTATCACACCAACCAGCTCGCCTGGATCACCCCCGCCCGGCTCTACGGCCTGCTCATCCTTGAGCAAGCGATGCCGGCGCGCCATGAGAATTTCCCCCGCCCGCCCTCCCGCGTCGCACCGCACACCGACATCGCCTGGGCCAACCTGCAGGACAATCTCGACCACGCCCTGCTGCCCGACGGCGGCTACGTCGAGGGCCCCACCTACTTCACCTGGGTCGCCCGACAGGCGGTGTTCTCCGCCCTGCTCTATGCCCGCGGGCGCGGGCAGGATGCGCGCCGGCTCGTGCCCCCCTCGCTCTTCAAGACCGAGCGTCTTGCCGAGGTGCTTTACTCCACCGATGACGGGCAGGACGTGTTGCTCACCGGCGATGCCGTCATCGCCTTCGGCGAGGGCCTCACCTTCCTCGCCTGGCTCATGCCGCAATCCCACTGGGTGACGCTCTATCGCAAATCCCTTCAACGTGCCGGCGTCGCCCCCATGCTCATGGCACTGCGCCTCGACCGCGAAATCCCTGCCGCAGGCCCCGAGCTATCCGCCTTCGCCTCCCTGCCCGATCTCGGTTACATGGCCTCCCACCGCCGGCTCGGCTCCGAATGGGTGAAGTTGTTCATCCTCGGCAACAAAGCCGGCGGCGACCATCAGCATGAGGACAAAGGCAGCTTCGTCCTCGAATGTGCGGGCGACAGCTTCGCCTTTGATTTCGGCGTGCTGGATTACAGCAATCCCGTCTGCGACCTGCTCAAGCAATGCCAGCGGCACAATATGCTTACGCCGTGGAGCGACGACGAACGCCCGCGTCCGCAGAACCCAATCCGCGCGGATGTGAAACCGCGCGGCACAGGTGATGAGGTCCGCTTCGAGGCGGAGATGGATTGCTCTCCCGGCTGGGAAGGCTGGTTCGAGCATTGGCATCGCCGCTGGGAATCGCCCTCCCCTGACACACTCATCATCACCGATGACTGGGCCGTGGCCCGCGGCCAAGGCGCTGTTTTTCATTGGACCACGCGCCTGCCCCTCCGCCTGGAGGGGAATCGCGTGATTATCGAAGGCCGGCGGGCCCTGGCCGTCCTGGAAATCCCGGAGGACGTGGAAGCCCGCATCGAACACCTGCCGCTCATGGATCCCCGCCGGCGCGCCACCGATGAACAACGCCATGAGATGATCCAATACGCCTGGGCTCATGCCGAGACCCAACCCCGTCTCACGCTGCGCCAGTCCGGACGCCAAGGTCGGTTGCAGGTCCGGGTCACCCTTACCCTGAAATCCTGAAGCCATCATGCCCCCCATCGGACAGCCCCGCCTCACCTGCTCTGAACAAACCGAGCGCTATGGCTATTACGTCCAGCGCGGCCTCATTTCACCCGAACACCTCGCCCGCATCCGCGAAGCGTTCGCCCGCCTGCAACGCGAAGTCACCCCGGAATGGGACAAACCCTTCCAGACCTACTACCCCAATGTCATCGAATTTGACGAGGCCTTCTCCGACCTGCTCGATCACCCGGGTCTCCTTGCCGGCGTGCTCGAGATCGTAGGTGAGGACGCCCAGATCTACTCCAACGAGATCCTCGTCTCAAAACCCAACCAGGGCACGATGGCCTGGCATCGCGACAAGATGAGCATCGGCCGGCACTGCCCCAACCAGTTTCTCAAACTGGCCATCTTTCTCGACCATGTCGCCGCGGATGGCGGCCCGACTGGCGTCATCCCCGAAAGCCATCTCGATATCTACAAAGGCGAGGAGTTCTACCCGCACAAGATCGACTTCACCGCCGGCCCCGGCGACGTGCTCGCCTTCGGCGCCGCCACCTTGCATCGCGCCGGGCTTCACGCCTCCCACCGCCCGCCGCGGCCGGTCATCTTCCTGACCTTCGTCCCCTGGTGGATGAAGCAGGCCGGCTACTTCACCGGCCATCGCTGTGAAAAACTGATCGCCAACGCCACGCCCCTGCGCCGGCAACTGCTGGGCCTGCAACTTCGCCCCGAGGTGAGTCTCGACCTGCACACGCCCTGAACACTTTCCCATGCGTCTCACCCCCATCAACAGTGCGGAGGCCGTCTTCGAGGCCTTCCACGATCCACAACTGAGCGGTCTCAAACATTGGGCCGTCACCGCCGAAGGCGTCACCGGCTTCAAAGTCTGGCAAAACTGGGCGTGGGTCCAGTGGACGTGGCAACGCCCCGCGGAGGATGGATTCGTGGTCCGCTTCCAGCGCACGCTCGACCTCGATTGCTCCGGCTATGACCGGCTCATCGTCAACACATCGATGCCCGAAGGCGGCACTTGCACGCTGCGGGCGGAGACGGATGCCGGGCCGCGCGAGCGCCACGGCGAACCCTACGGGGCAACCAAGCGTGAAGAATGGCTCCCCCTCGCCGGGGCCCGACGGATCACCGCGCTCACGATCGAGGCCCGCTTCCCCTCCGGCCGCTCCGGCAACGCCTGGATCTACTGGATGGCCCTGCAAAGCACGGAGCGGCTGCCGGCCCACCTTGCGCAATGGTCGGGTTACGACGACCGCTGGGAAAATTACCTGCAACCACCGGAGTTCGAGCCCGCGTTTGAACCGGCCCATGGCCTGCTCCTCGATCGCACGGAACTGGAAGAAGTACGCCGCAGGTTTGCCGATTCCCCCATGGCCGCAGCCCTTCGTGAAGCCGCCGAGGATGCCCGCCGCGTGCCCCCGGAAAAACTCATCAGCCAATACGTCAATTTCTGGAACTCCAACCAGCTCCGGCGCGAGCGCGACCACGGCAAGGTCATTACCATCCACGGCGCCAATGCCGCGCAGGCCGGCCTCCTGTTCAAGGACAAGGAGCTCTGCCGCCTCGCCGCCCGCTTTGCGCTCAGCATCGCCCACTGCGAACGCTGGGACGACTCCTTCATCTGCTTCATGCCCGGCAGCGACTGGGAGCAGCGGAGCTTCGTGCCGTCCATCTGCGTGTATGAATGCGCCTTGATCCTCGACCTGTGCGGCGAGTGGTTTACCCCGCTCGGTCGCCAGATCATCCTGCGCCGCATCGCCGAAGAGGGCATCGGCAATCTGAATTTTTGCGGCTGGTGGTGGGAATATATCTTCCACTGCAACCAGCTCGCCTGGTTCGCCCCAGGGCGCATCCTCGGCTACCTGCTGCTTGAGCGCACCATGCCGGCGCGCCACGAGGATTATCCCCGCCCCACGCTCTCGCGGGTCGCACCCTACACCGATCTCGCGGTGCGGGATCTCATCGAAAACCTCAACCTCTGCCTCCTGCCCGACGGCGGCTACGTCGAGGGACCGACCTATTTCACCTGGGTCGCACGACAGGCCTTCCTTTCCCTTCATCTCTATGCCCGCGCCCGCAACCGGTCGATCGGCGAACTCATGCCGCCGGCCATGCGGGCCACCGCCCTCATGGCCGAGGTGCTCTACTCCACCGACGACAACCTCGACGTCATCCCCATCTGCGATGCGATGTTCGCCTTCCCCGAGGCACTGCCCCACCTCGCCGCCCTGATGCCGGACAGCCACTGGGTGACCATCTACCACAAACAACTCACCCGCGCCGGGGCCGCGCCCTCACTCCTTGCCATGTCGCTCGCCCCGCGGATCCCCGCGGCCGGGCCCGCGCTTCAACCCTTCGTCAACATGCCCGCCACCGGTATGATGTGCTCCGTGCGCCGCCACAAAGACGAATACGTGAAGCTCTTCCTCATGGGCAACAAAGCCGGGGCCGGCCACACGCACGAGGACAAGGGCAGCTTCGTGCTCGAATACGCCGGCGACAGCTTCGCCGCCGACTTCGGCGTCACAGATTACGCCAACCCGGTCGTCGAGGAGCTCAAAACCGCGCAACGCCACAACATGCTCACGCCGTGGTCAACCGACACCCGGCCGCAGCCCGACCGCCCCATCAATGCCGATATCCGCGCCGAGGGGCATGGCGATGAGACCTCATTCCATGCGGTCATGGATGTCACCGCCGGCTGGTCCGGCTGGTTCAAACAGTGGCAACGCACCTGGGATGCTCCCTCCCCGGGCGAGTTGACCATCACCGACCACTGGAGCATCGAGCGTGGCGAAGGCGTGATCTTCCACTGGACGACACCGCTGCCCATGCGTCAGGAAGCCGGCAAGATTATCATCGAGGGCCGACGAGGTCTCGCGGAAATCACGGTACCCGCCGGGACGGAGGCCATCATCGAGCAACTTCCCTTGCTCTCGCCGGAACGGCGCGCGACCGACGAACTGCGCCGTGAAATGATCCGCTTCGGCTTGAATCATGCGGAGACCCAGCCGCGACTCACTTTCCGTCAACGCGGCACCCACGGCACCCTGTCTGTTCACGTCCGCCTGCGCCCGAAGTCGTAAAGTCCTAAGTTTATGACATAGGCTACCCACAGCTATCGGGCTGTCGCGCCAGTGCCGCGGCAGCACCGTGGCTGGTCCGACCCTGCCTGTCGCGGCTGCGTTTTTCCGTAACCGCTCTAAAAAGCAGATCAGCGGAAGGAGACCCCGCCTACGCCGCAGTGAAGAACGGCTGCGTCCACGCCATGGCCTCACCCCGGCCATAAGCTTCGAAGCGAATATACTTCGCATCGGGCGGCACGGTAACCGAGAGACTCGTGCCCTCGGCCTGGGCGAAACGCCGGCCAACCTCGCGAATGGCCACGATCCGGTCGGCGGCACCCGCCTTCACCCGGATCCGATTGCCGCGCACCTCAATGCTATCGAACTGAATCCCTGTCGAAGCTTGAAAAGCGCCGCTCCGTAACGCCGTGAGCACGGATTCCGCCGTGCGTGCCCCGCTCGCCACAAGATTCCAACCCAAGCCGACGTCATCCCGGCGCAGGTGGCTGTCATCATTGGCGAAGCCCCAGATCCGGCGCCCGGCGCTGAGCAAGCGGTCCCATTTGTCCGTGGCATACGCACTCCCATCCAGGCGACCGATCGTGCCGTTGTAGATTTCCAAGCCGACATACCCCTGCCACCCGCTCAATTGCTCGAAGGTGCAGTGGTTGAAGTGATGCAGCCAGTTCGGATGGTTGATGATGGCGAACCCCCGGCCGCGATTGATGGCATCTATCACCCGCTGACGATTGCGCGTTGGGGCCACAAGACGGTCCGCATCCACATGCAACAGGTGCGGGCCGTTTCGCGTGACCTCATTCCCTGGAATCAGCACAAGCCCGCAGTGATCCCAGCGGGCGTAGTCCGCCACCGATGTCAAAATATCGTGGTCGCTGACCATCAGAAAATCATACCCGCGGCGGGCGTAATCGCGGATCACCGCCTGGATGGGCCGCTCGCCATCACTGGCGGTGGTGTGCGTGTGCAAATTACCGCGCAGCCACGGCAAACCTTTCGTACCTGCATAGGGGTTGAGCAGTTTCATCGCCATCATCCTCAGATACTCAGCTCAGGGGGAACAAGCCCAAGTACTGTCACCACGCCGTCCGGTCGCCCCGCAGTCGCCGCCAGACGGCCCCGAGCGCCGCGCGGCGATTGCCAAAATCCTGCGGCAGTTGCCGAAGCGCAGGCCCATTGTCGTCCCATGCCAATTCCCATACAAAGACATGATTCCACTCATCAGGCGAGTTCGTCGGCCCGGTCCGGATTTCGCCGAACCGCAGGTCGATGATCTTCACCCCCGCGGCGCCGGGTTGTGCGATCCAGTAGCCTTGAGAAAACCAGTCGAGCACCGCGAACTCCCGGGTCGCGCGCCAGGCAGCGGCCAACTCCGCATGCTGCGGCACAAATTCAAACCTCACTTCGTCGCCGCCATCCAGCAGCGAACGGTAACCGATCACAAAGCCACCCTCCACCGGGGCGAGATGGCGCCAGAGCACGGTATTGAGCGCCGTGGGCGTGGTCTGCGCGCGGCCGGTGACAATCACGCCCTGCCGGACCAACTCGCGTTCGAATCCCCTCTGCGCAACCGCCTGCGCTCCGAATGACCAAACCACATACAGGGTGCTCAACAGCAAGCCCGCCCCGTTGGCCCGGCGGCCCAACCCGGAAGGCCGCAAAAGAAAAAGCCCGCAGCCCAGCAGCAGGGGCACCGTGTAAAGCGGATCAATGATGAAGAGATTGTTGCTGCCAAACCCGTGCCGGGAAAACGGCGCCAGCAGTTGCGTGCCATAAACGGTGAAAAAATCGATCATCACATGGGTGAAGAAAACCAGCCATGTGACCAATGCCGCCCGGGCAAAGGAAAGCCCCCGATGCACCCGCCGGACCAGCCAACCGACCAGCAGAGCCGCGGGAATGATAAGAAACAATGAATGCGATTCCCCGCGGTGCAGGGCAAGCCGCTGCACATTGTCGAGCCAGGGAAACATCACGACATCGAGATCCGGCAACGTGCCGAGGCCCGCGCCCCAGAGCAGCGCCTTGCGCCCAAGCGCGCGGTGCCAGCCAGCGGCGGCAACCGCGGCTCCCAGCGTGGCCTGGGTAAGTGAATCCATGAGCGAAAGCAGCGCGCAAAAAAGCCCCGGCGGACCGGGGCTGGAAAAACGCGGCTCAGGCCACGCGCTCGACGATGAGCGGCGGCGGCGTCGGACGCTTCGGGGCGAGGCGGTAGGCATCCTTGAACAGGTTGAGCGCCTGCTCGAGCTTCGCCTCGTCGTTGTAATGGATCATCATGAGCGGCTCGCCCTGCTTCACCTGCGTGCCCACCTTCTTGATCTCCGACACGCCGACGGCGTGGTCGATCTTGCCATGATTATCACGGCCGGAACCCAGGATCGAGACGCCCTGGGCGATGAACGCGGCGTTGATCGTGTGCACGTAGCCGCGCTTCGGGGCGGGCAGCTTGCGCACATGGCGGGCCGCCGGGAATTTCTCGGGATGATCCACCAGCGAGGAGTCGCCGCCCTGGGCCTTGATCAGCTCCTTGAACTTTTCCAGGGCGGATCCGTCGGTGAGATGGCGCTGCACGGTCTGCTTGGCCGAGAGCGTGGAGCCGGCCACACCGGCGAGGCGCACGATCTCCATGCCGAGCTTGAGCACGAGTTCCTTCATGTCCTCGGGACCCTCGCCCTTGAGGAGCGCGATGGCTTCCTTGACTTCCAGCGCGGTGCCGACGCTGTCGCCGAGCGGCTGGTTCATATCGGTCACCAGCGCCACGCAACGGCGCTTCATCGAACGGCCCACGCGGGTCATGGAGCGCGCGAGCTGCTTGGCCTGCTCCAGATCCTTGATGAAGGAGCCGTTGCCCCACTTCACATCAATCACAAGGCCTTCGGAGCCCTCGGCGAGTTTGCGCGAGAGCACCGAACCGGTGATGAGCGGCAGGCTCGGGATGGTGCCCGTCTCGCGGCGAAGGTCGTAAAACTTGGCATCGGCCGGCGCGATCTTCTCGTCCTGCGCCACAATCGCGCCGCCCACACGGGCCAGCTGCGAGACAAACGCATCAATGCTCACCTTGCTCTTGAAGCCGGGGAAGGCGCTGAGCTTGTCGATCGGGCTGATGATGTAGTCATGCTCGACCCCGCACATCATGGGAACAACCACGCCCGAGGCCATGGCCAGCGGCACGAGAACCAGCGAGGTCTTGTCGCCCACGCCGCCAGTCGAATACTTGTCGATCTTGGGCTTGGCAATGTGGGAAAGGTCGATCACCTCGCCCGACAACATCATCTCCTCGGTCAGGTCGGCCGTCTCTTGGGCCGACATATTGGAGAAGTAAATGGCCATCGCCAAAGCCGCCAGCTGATGCTGGGGCATTTCTCCTTCAAGCGTGCTATCAATGATATAGCGAATTTCTTCCTGCGTGAACTCTTGACCGTCACGCTTCTTTTCAATCAGCTGGGTGAAGGAAGGCTTGATGAACCGACGGGCCGGAATAGTGCGTTTGCTGCTCATGTGAGTGGGTTGTGAATAACTGCGGCTCAACCGCAGGGCGGAAAAGTTTGCGAGCAAACCCGCCTCCTTGGCGTTGTCGAGTCAAAACTGCCCACTCCGCCCGGACCGGCGGCGCAAACAGACCGAAAATCAGGCCAACTCCGCGCTTGCGCGCGCCCGGCGCCGGGCCGTTGAGTGGCAGGATGTCCGTTTCGTTTCATATTGCCGCCGATCTGGAGTCGGCCCTGCAAGCCGCCGCCCAAACCGCCGGGCTTGACCCGGTATTCACACCCGAGATCCGCGCCGCCGATCCGCGCCATGGAGATTTCCAAGCCAATGGTGTGCTGGGTTATGCAAAATCGCGTAAGCTCAACCCCCGCCAGGTGGCCGAGCAACTTCTCGCCGCCCTTCCCGTCGCGGCCACGACAGCCTTTGAGGCCACGATCGCCGGTCCCGGCTTCATCAATTTCCGGCTCAAGCCGGCCGCCCTGCTCGCATGGCTCGGGGAATACAGCTCACCCGCACACCTCAAATCCGGCGCGGCCTCGCTTTACCACGGGCGGCGCTACGTCGTGGACTTCAGTTCCCCCAATACCGCCAAGCAACTCCACGTCGGCCACATCCGCGGCATGGTGATTGGCGAAGCCATTTGCCGCCTTCTTGCCTTCTGCGGGGCCGAGGTGATTCGCGACAACCACATCGGCGACTGGGGCACCCAATTCGGCAAACTCATCTGGGGCTACAAGCACCTGCGCAACGAGACCGCGCTGGCCACCGATCCGCTGGAGGAATTGGAGCGTCTCTATAAAGCCGCCGATGCCGCCGCCAAGGCCGACCCGGCCGCGCTTGAAGCCGCCCGCTCCGAACTGGTGAAACTGCAGGCTGGTGACGCCGAAAACCTCTCCCTCTGGCGCAAGATCAACACGATCAGCGCCGGCGCCTTCGAGGACATCTACCGCCAGCTCGACATCCACTTCGACCACCAGCTTGGCGAAAGCTTTTACAACGACAAGCTCCAGCGGGTCTATGATGAGCTGGGCACCGCCGGGCTCGCCAGTGAATCGCAGGGCGCTCTCGTGGTTTTTCACCCCGAACACCCGCGCTTCAAGACCCAGCCCTTCATCATCCGCAAGTCCGATGGCGCGGCCAACTACGCCAGCACCGATCTCGCCACGATGCTCTACCGTGTGGAGCACTTCCACGCCGACGCCATCGCCATCCTCACCGACACCCGTCAGAACGACCACTTCGAGCAACTCTGGTTGACCACCCAAAAGTGGTTTGCCGCCACCGGGCGCCGCCTGCCGGAGTTTCAACACGTCACCTTTGGCTCCATCCTCGGCGAGGATGGCAAAGCCATCAAGACGCGCTCGGGCGATCCCATCAAACTCAAGTCCCTCCTCAACGAAGCCGAGGAACGCGCCTTCGCGCTCGTCACGGAAAAATCCCCCGACCTGCCCGAGACCGAACGCCGCGATATCGCCAATGCCGTCGGCGTCGGCTCCGTCCGCTACGCCGATCTCGCCCAAAATCGCAGCAGCGACTATGTGTTCGCATGGGACAAGATCCTTTCCTTCGAGGGCAACACCGCCCCCTACCTGCTTTACGCGGTCACCCGCATCCATTCGATCTTCCGCAAAGCCGGGCTCGACTCCACCGATGCCACCGCGACGGCCGGCGCCACCCCGCCGGAGACTTCCGGAGAAATCACCCTGGCCCGCAAACTCGTGGGCTTCGCCACGGCGCTCAACCTCACGACCGCGCAACTGCGCCCGCACTTCCTCTGCACCTATCTCTTCGAACTGGCCGGCGAATTCAGCGCCTTCTACGCGGCCGACAAGGTGATCGTCGAGGACTCCGCCGTGCGCGCCCGGCGCCTCCTGCTCTGCGCCCGCAGCCTCCTGGTGCTGGAAAACGGCCTCCGGCTGCTCGGTCTGCGCCCGCTCACGCGCATGTAAACAAAAACAAAGCCCGCGCCATCAGCGCGGGCTTTTGCTTTTCGAACACGGGCAACCGCAGGTCTCAGACCTCCGTGCCCGGCGGCAGCGCGATGCCCTTGGGCACGACCAGCACGCCATCCCGGATGATCACAGCACCGCCCGCATAACTGCCATCCATCTTGCCCTCGGGGGACAACACGCAGCCGTCGCCGATACGGGCATTCTTGTCGATGATGGCGCCCTTGATCCGGCAGTTCTTGCCCAACCCGAGATGGGGCCGCCCCTCCTCCCGGTTGGCCAGCTGCTGCTCGTCGGTCTCGTAATAATCCGAGCCCATCACGATTACATCCTCCAGCACGCAGCCTTCCGCCACAAAGGAACGGATGCCAAAAACGCTGCGCTTGATCGTCGAATTGGCGATGATGCACCCGTCGCCGATCACAGCATGATCAATCTGGCAGTTGTTCAGCTTGGAGGCCGGCAGGTAGCGGTCCTGCGTGTAGATCGGTGCGACCGGATCAAAGAAATTGAAAGGCGGCAGCGGCTGGGCGAGCGCAAGGTTCGCCTCGAAAAAGGCCCGCACCGTGCCGATATCCTCCCAATAGCCCTCAAACATGTAAGCGAAGAGCCCCTTCTTGCCGAGCAGCGAAGGGATGACCTCCTTGCCGAAATCCGTCATCGTGTTGTCCAACGCCTCGGCCATCGCCTTGCGGTTGAAGACATAGATACCCATCGAGGCGAGACAGTGCTTCTCCTCGCTCTTGTTCGTGAGCCGGGCTTCCACCGCCGGGCTGAGCGTAAGGCTGTCAATCACCGCCGGATCCTTCGGCTTTTCAACGAAACGCTCAATCGAGAGATCATCGTTCACCTGCATGAGCCCCAGCCCGGCCACCTTGGAAACCGGAAACGGAATCGCGGCAATCGTCACATCCGCCCCCGTCGCCAGATGCTGCTCGATGACCTTGCGGTAATCCATCCGGTAGAGCTGATCCCCGGAGAGGACGAGCACGAGATCGTGCGGGAAGGAACGAAAGTGAACCAGATTGCGGCGCACGGCATCCGCCGTGCCCTGATACCAGTCGGAGCCCTTCTCGGTCTGCTCCGCCGACATGATGTCCACAAATCCGCCGCCGAACGGATCAAAGTGGTAGGTCCCCTGCACGTGCCGGTGCAACGACGCCGTCTGAAACTGCGTGAGCAGGAAGATCCGATTGATGTCCGAGTTCAGACAGTTGCTGATCGGGATATCCACCAGGCGATACTTGCCCGCCAGCGGTACGGCCGGCTTGCAACGCTCCGTCGTCAGGGGATGCAACCGGGTTCCGCGCCCGCCACCCATGATCACTGCCAGCACTCGTTTTTGCGTCGTCATGATTGATCGTCCTAAATCCTTGCTCCAGCTTTATGGGCGGCGTTAATTTCGCCAGTTAAATTCCTCAACTATGTGCGGCATCATCGGCTACGTCGGTAAGCAAAAGGCGGCCCCTCTCATCATCGAAGGGCTGAAACGTCTCGAATACCGGGGCTATGACTCGGCTGGTGTCGCCCTCTGGCAGGAGGGCGGGTTCAACGTGATAAAAAAAACCGGCCGGGTGACCAATCTGGAGAAGGCCGCCGCGCCCTCCCGCCTCGCCGGAACTTTCGGCATGGGCCACACCCGTTGGGCCACCCACGGTGGCGTCACCGAGGAGAACGCCCATCCGCACATCAGCAGCGATGGCAGGATCGCGCTCATCCACAACGGGGTCATCGAGAACTACTCCTCGATCAAGAAATTCCTGCTCGGCAAGGACTACTCCTTCCGCTCCGAGACCGACACCGAGGTTCTCTGCAACCTCATCGCCTATCACTACGCCAAGGAGCCCAAGCTCGAAGGGGAAAGCCGGCTGCTTGAGAGCGTCCGCAAGACCCTGCGCCATGTTGAAGGCACCTACGGCATCGTCGTCATGGCCGCCGACGCGCCCGCCGAACTGGTCACCGCCCGCAAGGGCTCTCCGCTCATCCTCGGCCTCGGCGACGGCGAAAACCTCGTGGCCAGCGATGTCGCCGCCATCGTCAGTCGCACCCAGAGCGTCGTTTACCTCAAGGACGGTGAACTCGCCCACGTCACCCCGGCCAGCTTCTCGATCACCACCCTCGACGAAGGCACGGTGGACCCCGTCATTGACAAAGTCACCTGGTCCATCGCCGACGCCGAACTCGGTGACTACCGGCACTTCATGGAGAAGGAGATTTTCGAACAGCCGGTCGCGCTCGAAAACGCCATGCGCGGCCGCTTCTCCGAGGACGGCAGCACCGCGCAATTCGGAGGACTCAACATCCCCCCCGCCGAGTTCCGCCAGATTGAGCGCTTCATGTTCTGCGCCTGCGGCACGGCCTGGCATGCCTGTCTCGTCACCGAACACCTCATCGAGCGCTTCGCCCGCGTTCCCGTCGAGGTGGATTACGCCTCCGAGTTCCGCTACCGCAACGCCCCGCTCTTTCGCGACACACTCTTCTTTGTCGTCAGCCAGTCAGGTGAGACCATCGACACCCTCGCCGCCCTGCGTGAAGCCAAGCGCAAAGGGTATCGCGTGCTCGCCATCAACAATGTCGTCGGCTCCACCATCGCCCGCGAGGCCGACGGCGGCATCTACCAGCACGTCGGCCCCGAGGTCGGCGTCGCTTCGACCAAGGCATTCACCTCGCAACTGCTCCTCGGCGCGATGGTGGCGCTCTACATCGCCCGCATGCGCGACATGAGCTTCAGCGAAGGCGCGGCCTATGTGAGCGCCCTCAAGGGAGCCCCCGACCTCGTGCGTCACGTGCTGAAGCAGGCCGGGCACATCCAGGCCATCGCAGAGCGCTACGCCGGTTATGATGACATGCTGTTCCTCGGCCGGCTCTCGCTTTTCCCCATCGCCCTCGAAGGCGCGCTCAAGCTGAAGGAGATCTCCTACATCCACGCCGAGGGCTACCCCGCCGCCGAGATGAAGCACGGCCCCATCGCGCTCATCAGCGAAAAATGCCCCAGCGTCTTCTTCGTCACCAAAGGCGAGATGTTCAGCAAAGTCGTCTCCTCCATGCAGGAAATCAAGGCGCGCAAGGGCAGGGTCATCGCCATCTGCACCGAAGGCTTGGAACTGCCGGCCGGCCTCGCGGATGAGATCATCCCCATCCCCGAATGCCATGAGGCCGTGCTGCCCATCATCGCAACGATCCCCGTGCAGCTGCTCAGCTATTACATCGCCGTCGCCCGCGGCTGCGATGTGGACAAGCCGCGCAACCTCGCGAAGTCCGTCACCGTTGAGTAATTCCTCCCTGTCGCGATGAACCTCTTTCCCTCCCGCGAAGCCTTCGTCGGACTCGCCGCCCAAGGCAACGTCATACCGGTCTATGCCGACCTGATGGCCGATTTCGAGACCCCGGTCTCCGCCTACGCCAAACTCAAGGAAGCCGGCCCCTCCTACCTGCTGGAGTCCGTCGAGGGAGGCGAGACGCTATCGCGGTACAGTTTCATCGGCTGCCGCCCGCGTAAGATCCTCGTCTGCGGTCCCGAGACCACCGAAATCCGCATCCCCGGGCAACCCGTGGAAAAAATCCCGACGCCTCACGACCCGCTGACCCTGCTCCAGGCGGAAATGGCGCAATACCGGCCGGTCAGCCTTCCGGGGTTGCCACGCTTCACCGGCGGCGCCGTGGGATTTGTCGGCTACGAATACGTCATGCGGGTCGAACCGACCGTGCCGGTCGCGCCCAAGGACGAACTCGGCACGCCCCTGCTTTATTTCATGCTGTCTGATTCGCTGCTTATTTTCGACCGGGCGAAGCAGACGCTGAGACTCTGCGTCAACGCCCACGTGGGCGCCGATGCCGGCGCGGCCTACGATGCGGCCATCGCCGAACTCAGGGCCCTGCACGCCCTGCTCCAGCAGCCGCGCGAGCTCGCGCCCGCCCCGCTCATCGACCCCGGCCCCATCGTTGTTCCTCCCGGCAATTTCACCCGCGAGCGTTTCGAAAAAGCCGTCGAAGACTCCAAGGAATTCATCCGCGCCGGTGACATCATCCAGGTTGTCGGCGCCCAGAGGTTCGCCAAGCCCTTCGCCAAGACTCCGCTCGATCTCTACCGCGCCCTGCGCACGGTCAATCCGTCCCCCTACATGTTCATTCTCGAGGCGGGTGACTTTGCCATCGTCGGCGCCTCGCCCGAGGTCCACGTCCGCCTGACGGATGGACGGGTGGAAATCCGGCCCATCGCCGGCACCCGCCGCCGCGGGGCCACGCCGGCCGAGGATGCCGCGCTCGAAAAGGAACTGCTCGCCGATGAGAAGGAAAAGGCCGAGCACCTCATGCTCGTGGATCTCGCCCGCAATGACATCGGCCGCGTATGTGATTTCGGCAGTGTCACCGTGCCGGACTTCATGGCCGTCGAGCGCTACTCGCACGTCATGCATATCGTCTCCCAAGTCGAGGGGCGGATCGCGCCGGACAAGAATGCCTACGACCTGCTGCGCGCCACCTTCCCCGCCGGCACCGTCAGCGGCGCACCCAAGATCCGCGCCATGCAGATCATCACCCAAATCGAGCAGACCCAGCGCGGTTTTTATGCCGGAGCGCTCGGCTACTTTGGGTATGATGGCAATATGGACACTTGCATCACGCTGCGCACCGCGCTGCTGAAGAATGGCCATGTTTATATCCAGGCCGGCGGCGGCTGGGTGGCCGACTCCCTTCCCGCCGACGAATATCAGGAAACCATCAACAAAGCTTCCGCTCTCTTCAAAGCCGTCGCCATGGCGGAACGGTTTCCCGGCTGAAGCAGGCCCGAACCGGGCCAGATGGCACAGCGCATAGGGACACGGCTGGGCCACAGTGTCCCATGCCGAAACCGGCATTGGTTGTCTCCCAGAGGGTGGAAAGCCGATTCGAGGTTGGAATGGTTTAGGCTCTGGGATTTGGCATAATCCAACCGGAACATCTCCGGCGACCCAAAGACTAACAGCCAAAGGATTTCATCATGGCCCTCAAACTGAAGCGCAGTCCCTCCTCCTTTGAATCCGGTGCCCCGACCGATCTGGCCGCCACCGGCCTGATGGATGCTCCGCCGTCCTTCCTCGAAAAAACCGACCGCGCCCCGGCCGAAGTCATCCCTCATGGCGAGCGCAGCAACCTCCAGCTTTACCTGCAGGAAATCGGCAAGACGCCTCTTCTCACCGTGGATGAGGAAATCGTCCTCGCGAAGCGCATCCGGCGCGGCGACAAGGCCGCCCGGGACCACATGATCCAGGCCAACCTGCGGCTCGTCGTAAAGATCGCGATGGACTACAAGGATTTCGGGCTTCCGCTGCTCGACCTCATCAGCGAGGGCAACATCGGCCTCATCAAAGCCGTCGAACGTTTCGACCCCCGCAAAGGCGGCAAGCTTTCCACCTATGCCGCGTGGTGGATCAAACAATCCATCAAGCGCGCCCTCGCCAATCAGTCGAAGACCATTCGCCTGCCCGTCCATCTGGTGGACAAGATCGCCAAGATGCGCCGCACCGCAATGAAGCTCACCGAGGAGCTCGGCCGCGAGCCCACCGACGAAGAGTTGGCGCGCGAGCTGCAGATCCCCACGAGCAAGGTCGCCCATCTCAAGTCCGTGAGCGTGCGCCCGGCCTCCCTTGATGCCCCCGTGGGCGAAGAAAGCGACTCCTCCACCTTCGGCGAGATTGTCGGCGATGAAAACGCCATCAGCCCCGTGGAAAGCCTGCAGGAGCGCAATCTCAACTCCGATCTCCGCGACTTGGTGGACTCACTCGACACACGCGAGGCCGAGATCATCCGCTTGCGCTTCGGTCTGGACGGTCGCGATGAACTCACCCTCGAAGAAGTCGGCCGGAAGTTCAAGGTGACGCGTGAGCGTATCCGGCAGCTCGAGTACCTCGCTATCACCAAAATGCGCAAGGCCATCGCCAAGCACGAAGCCATCCGCTCCGCCGAGGAAATCGAGGAGGAGGATCGCCAGCGCCAGCGCATGGCCGTCATCCGCGAGTTCGTCGAAAGCAAGAACCGGAAACAGGATCGCCCCGGTCGGAACTGAGTCGGTTCCGCTCCATTCCTTCAAGGCCGGCCTCACCCGCCGGCCTTTTTCATGCCCGCTTCCCTGCGGTACAAAAAAGCCGCCCGGATTTCTCCGGGCGGCTTGAATCGTTGCAGACTGGTGACGAAAGGATCAGTCCTTCTTGTCCGCGGCGGCATCGAGGATGTCGCCGAGGTTCATCATGTCGGTGCCGGGTGTGCGACCCATCGCCTCGTAAGCCGAGGTCTCGGCGGCCAACTGCTCCGTGGAGTAGTTGGCGGCCTTGATGGAGAGGCCGAGGCGGCGCTCGTCGCGATCGATCTTGATGACGCGAGCCGTGACCTGCTGGCCGGGCTTGATCACATCCTTGATCTTCTCGACGCGCTCCTCGCTGATCTGCGAGATGTGCACGAGGCCGTCGATGCCATCCTTGAGCTCCACAAAGGCGCCAAAGGAGGTGATCTTGGTGACGGTGCCGGTGACGACGTCGCCGATCTTGAAGTGGCTGTCGATGTCGGACCACGGATCGTCGGTCAGCTGCTTCATACCGAGGCTGATGCGCTGCTGGTTCGGATCCACGTCGAGGACGATGGCGTCCACCTCGTCGCCCTTCTTGAGGACTTCGGAAGGATGATTGACCTTGCGGGTCCAGCTCATGTCGGAAACGTGCACCATACCGTCGATGCCTTCCTCGAGTTCGATGAAGGCGCCGTAGGTGGTCATGTTGCGCACCTTGCCGCGGACGCGGGCGCCGATCGGGTAATTGTGGCGGACCATATCCCACGGGTTGGGCTCGAGCTGGCGGAGGCCGAGCGAGATCTTTTGCTCATCCTTCTGGATGCCGAGCACAACCGCATCGAGCTCCTGACCGACCTTGAGCAGTTCGGAGGGCTTGTTGATGCGCTTCGTCCAGGACATCTCGGTGATGTGCACAAGGCCTTCGACGCCCGGCTCGATCTCGATGAAGGCACCGTAGGGCACGAGATTGACGACCTTGCCATGGACCTTGGCACCGACCGGGAACTTGCGGTCGATCTCGTCCCACGGGTTCTTGGTGGTCTGCTTGAGACCGAGGGAAACACGCTCCTTCTCGCGGTTGACCTCGATGATCATGACCTGAATCTCC
>CAYSBR010000014.1:48194-66769 GCA_964429385.1 uncultured Opitutaceae bacterium | reverse complement strand
CCGTTCGACTTGCATGTCTTAACCACGCCGCCAGCGTTCATTCTGAGCCAGGATCAAACTCTCCGAAAAGAGTTTAGAACCTAGTGATTCTGAACTACTAGTGTTGATCCCGACATAAAGCCGGGATCGGTTTTTTGAATTTTGATTGGGGGTCCCAATCAATCGCACAAAGTAAATTTCAAAGAGCTTCCCGGTGAGGGAAAGATTTCCAGCAAGATTTTTTTTGAACCGCTCGTCAACAACTTTTCAGAAAATTTTCAGAAATGTTATCGAGAAGCGAAAAACTTGCCGACCCTTTGTTGCTCCCTGCCGTTTTTAGCGGCCTGTTGCATCGAAGGGACGGCGGAACATGCAAGCCGCCGAAGTCTCTTCAAGTTCTTTTTTATAAAAAGAAGAATAAATTCATAAAATGTTAATTATAATAACCTTAAAAATGACAAAATTTCCGGCCGCCCGATTTGGGAACATGAAGAGGGTTCATTTTGGGCATTACTCCCTCTCAAATCATGCCATGGAATCCAACAACCGGATACACCTTCTTCCACGGCAATTCCTCTATCGCAGCCATTAATCCTTCCTCTGCACTTGTCCCTCCCCCAGTGCTGCGCTTATGCCATGCCAAGTCCCCCACCAAACAACACCCTGCAAGTGAGACTTTCGCCTTCCACTAATTATCTGAGCGTCTTTCAGCCCACAACCCGGGCACAATGGGATAAGCTTAACCCCATCGCCCTGACAGGGCTTTCCCTCTTTGGGGTGTTTTTCATCTATAGCGCGCAACTCTCGGTTCACGGCAGCAACTGGATCACCCAGATTGTTTGGCTCACGGCAGGGGCGGGGCTCTATCTGGCTGTTTCGCTCATAGACTACCGCTTCTGGATGAACGTCGCGCACTGGTTCTACCTGGCAGCACTCTTTCCGCTGATATTGGTCCTTCTGCCTGGCATTGGCAGTGAGCGCTATGGCGCTACCCGTTGGCTCGATTTTGGTTTTTTCGCATTCCAACCCTCTGAAACAGCGAAAGTTGCCGTTCTGCTGATGTCAGCAAGTCTGCTGGCGCGATCGGAGATAGGCACCGTCCGCCAGTCACTCGGCGTGCTTGGTAAATTGGCCCTTGCGGTGGGTTTACCCTTGCTCCTTATCCTGTGGCAACCCGACCTGAAGTCGGCGATTGTACTGCCCCCGATGGTATTTTCCATGCTTTATGTGTCCAAGCTCTCCTCCCGCTTTTTCGCCGGGGCCTTGGGTGCGTTCCTTCTCGTGGTGACCATTGTGGCGTGGGATACTTGGCGCTATGCCAATTTCATGGAGTCCAACGGGTACTCCTACATTAAAGATCGCGGCAAATACGAACCGCACAGTTTTGTGCCGCTGCATGATTATCAACGCGACCGCATCATCTCTTTCGTCGCCCCTGACAAGATCGACCCCACCGGCATCGGCTGGAACCAGCGCCAATCGCTGATCTCGGTCGGCAGCGGCGGCTTCACCGGAAAAGGGTGGACGGAAGGGTCACAAGCCCAGCTCGGCTATCTGCCGCGCTCGGTCGCGCACAATGACTTTATCTTCTCGGTCATCGCCGAGGAAAAAGGTTTTCTGGGAAGCATTACGGTCCTGGGCCTGTTTGGGATAGTGTTGTTCAACGGCATACGCATCGCCGGTCTCGCAAGGGATCGCCTGGGCACCGTGATCGCCATTGGCGTCACGGCACTGTTCGCGGTGCATTTGTTTGTGAACATCGCCATGACCATCGGCCTTGTGCCCATCACGGGCATACCACTTCCCTTCATTAGCTACGGTGGTTCCTTTGTGCTCAGTTGCTGCATGCTGCAAGGACTGGTCCAGAGCGTCTATCGCTTCAGGAAGGATCTCGCATGAGCGTCCTTCTTCGCGCTACCGACCGCTCTGCCGGGATTTCCTGCGCCGCAACCGCCGCACTCGGGTGCCCTGTAAAACCCAAACGACACCCGCACCATGAGCGATCAATCGCATCCCAGCTCCGAGCATCCTCAGGATGTTTCCCAAAAATATGACGAGGAACTCACCCAGCCTCCCGCCGCGAGCGCCACGCCGCCGGCAACCGCCGCCGAGTTGAAAGTTGGGGCCGAGGAACGTGCCAAACAGCGTCCTCTCCTTCAAAAAATCCTCGCCGTTTTCCAAAAGGAAAAAGGTTCCTACCGGGAGCTCATCATCAACTCCGAGCCACTGGAGAAGCGCGTTGCGCTCCTGGTGGACGGACGGCTTGAGAAGTTTGAAATCGAGCGCGAGTCCGACAATCGGATGGTCGGCGGCATCTATAAAGGTCGGATCAAAAACCTAGATCCCGGATTGAAGGCCGCCTTCGTGGATATCGGCTACTCCAAGAATGCCTTCCTGCATTACTGGGACATGCTGCCGGCCGCAGCCGATTCCTCGGTGGAAGTCGTGCGCGTCAACCGCAAGAAAAACGCCCCGACCCGCACAGCCGAACCCACGGTCAAAGACATCCCCAATCTCTATCCCCCCGGCAGCGAAATCGTCATCCAGGTCACCAAGGGCCCGATCGGCACCAAAGGCCCGCGCACCACGACCAATCTCTCCCTGCCTGGCCGTTATCTCATCCTGATGCCCTTCAGCGAGGGCTGCGGCATCTCGCGTAAGATCGAGGATCCCGCCGAGCGCAAGCGTCTGAAGCAGATGCTGAACGAGCTTACGATCCCCGAAGGGATGGGCGTCATTGTCCGCACCGCCGGCGAAGGCAAAAAGACCCGCTACTTCGTGCGCGATCTCCACATTCTCCTGAAAAAATGGGAGGAGATCACCACCAAGATGAAGAGCGACCGCTCCCCCGCCTGCCTTTATCAGGAACCGGATCTCGTCGAGCGCACGGTGCGCGACTTTCTCACCGAAGAGGTGGACCGTGTGTTGATCGACGACAAGGGCAGCTTCGAGCGCATGCAGGACCTCGTCAGCCAGATATCCAAGCGCTCACGTTCCAAAATCGCCTTCTACAACGACAGCATCCCCATCTTCGAACGCTTCAACATCGAGCGGCAGATCGAGCAAACCGGCCAGCGCAAGGTTCCCCTGCCCTCCGGCGGAGAAATCATCATCGACGAGACCGAGGCTCTCATATCCATCGACGTCAACACCGGTTCCCACAAGGCGCGCGGGGGTGACGAGAAAAACGTCATCTACGCGGTCAACCTCGAGGCGGCGTCCGAGGCGGCCCGCCAGATCCGGCTCCGCAACCTCGGTGGCCTCATCATCATCGACTTCATCGACATGAAAGAGCGCCGGCACCGCAATGCCATCTACGAGAAGATGGTTGCGGAAATGGCTCACGATAAGGCGAAGAACCACATCCTGCCCATTTCCACGCTCGGCATCCTGCAAATGACCCGCCAGCGCCAGCAGGAGTCGCTCTCGTCCAACCTCTATAACGACTGCCCTTATTGCCGGGGCCGGGGCATCGTGAAAAGTGCCACGACGATGAGTGTGGAGCTGCAACGGAAGCTCTCCTCCGTCGTCCGACGTCTCCAACTCCGCAACGACGGCAAGGAATACTCGCTCCGGGTCTTGGTGCATCCCAGCATCCTCGAACGCCTCCGTAGCGAGGACGCCGAACTGCTCGTGCGCATGGAGCGCCTCTTCGGGGTGAAACTCGCCTTCCGGGCCGACCCCAACTATCATGTTGAGAATTTCAAGATCATCAACGCCCTGACCGGCGAAGAATACCGCTGAACGTGATTTAGAGACTCCCTCAAGCCGGGCGCCATCTTGCGCCCGGCTTTTTTATTGCCTGCGGATTGCCACGCCTGCCTGCAGCACCCGATGGCGCTCCACCAGCAGCGGAATCAACTCAAGGCCGTCTGTCAGCAGTCCCGTTCGCACTATCCGCAATCCCTGCTGCCGAGACTCCGCTCGCGCGCAAATCCGCGCGATATCGCCTCCCTCCCCAGCATGACGCCCAGGGAGCAGGAAAAGAGGCGCCACCATCACTTGCCCCGCGTTCCATGGCGGAGTGGCGAGCAGATTGGTCAGCAGCGGCTCATTAAATTCATACTCCGCCCCCGGCCGCCGCTCCATGCTGCACGCCGCCACCGCCGCGACCCGCTCACGTAGGAGCCGAGCCGACCGGACCGCGATCCGGTCGCGCACATCGGCGACCGCCCTCACGGGCGAGCCATGATCCACCAGCGCCACCCTAGTTCGCGCATCCCAGCCCACCTGTGCCATCATGGCTTCAACCTGATCGGCAATGATCCGCGCCAGTTGATCTTCACTCTCGTCATGCAGTGGCGGCGCCACTCGCACCGCAATTTGCGGATATTCGCCCCTCACCCGGCTGACGACCTGCGGCAGATATTCCGATAACGCCCGGGTCGGCCCAATGAACAACGGCAGGATGAAAAAATCGGCGATTCCCTCCGCCAGCCTCCGTCGCAGCGCCGACTCCAGCACCTCCGCCGCCCGACCGCCAAGCAGCTCCAACGGCACCTGATCCGAATGCTGTAACGACACCGGTTCCACCCGGCAGGACAAGCGCTGCCCCAAGGCCACCGCCACCTCCCGCAATCGCAGGATCGCCATCGGCTCCAGCGTGCCATTGTCCACAAGCAACACGCAGGGACTCGCTGCATCTTTCGTGCTCATGCGCCGGCTAGTTGCGGTTGCGCCAGCTGACTCAATTCTCGCCACCGCACCACATCTCCAACGATGATCAGCGCCGGCTTCCCGCGCAGCGCTGCGCTCAATTCATCCACCTCCCCCAAAGTCGCAAGGTACACACTTTGCTGCGGCAATGTGGCCTGGACCACGACTGCCAGCGGTGTGTCCATCGCCAGCCCGCCCTCGCCCAACGCGCGCGCGATATCCGGCAAACGCTTTACCCCCATATAGATGCATAGCGTCGCACCAGTCCGTGCCAGTGCCGCCCAGTCCACGGCCCCACTGCCATCCTTATTTGCGCATTCATGCCCTGTCACAAAGACCACGGCCGAAGCCGCACGCCGCAGCGTCAAGGGAATCCCGGCCATTGCCCCTGCCGCCACCGCAGCGGTCACGCCCGGCACAATCTCATAAGGAATTCCCGCCACCGCCAGCGCCTGCATTTCCTCTCCGCCCCGGCCAAAAACCAACGGGTCCCCCCCCTTGAGTCGCACGATGTTCCGGTGCTCCCTCGCCACACTCACCAGCAACTCTCCGATCTGTTCCTGCGGCATGCAGTGCCGCCCCGCCCGCTTGCCCACATAAATGCGCCGGGTATTCGCGGGACATAAATCGAGCAACTCCACGTTCACCAAATCGTCGTAAATCACCACATCTGCCTGCTTGAGAACATTTTGTCCACGTATGGTAAGTAAATCCGGCGCCCCCGGACCCGCCCCGACCAAAAACACCCGGCCCGAGATGCCCGGTCTGTCATAATCCGATTTTCCCTCTTTACTCATGTTGCGGATTTAATCTTTAGTTTTTTACTATATTTATCAACAATAAAGATTGTCATGTCTGCGCCCGATATCCCCAAACCCACCCACAACGAAATTCTGAAACAAAGCGTCCCGACCCTCGCCGGGCAGATAGCCGCTACATTGGCCGATCCTTCCCTGGATCGTTTTACCGAGGATGATACGCAGTTCATGAAGTTTCACGGCATCTACCAGCAGGATGACCGCGACCTGCGCAAAACCGGCAAGAAATTCATCATGATGATCCGCAGCCGCATCCCGGGCGGCGTTATGACGGCAAACCAGTGGATCACCTTCGACGACCTCGCGACCACCTACGGCAACAACACCCTGCGCGCCACCACTCGCCAATGCATCCAGTTCCATGGCGTGCTGAAGTCCGGCCTCGGGCCGCTTATCAGGAAGATCAACGAGTCGCTTCTTTCCACCCTCGCAGCCTGTGGCGACATCAACCGCAACATCACCGCCTCCCCCACACCCGCCTACACCAAGGCCCGCGAGCAGGTTTACGCCGACGCGCTCCGCACCGTGCACGCTGTAGCCCCGAAGACCAAAGCCTACCACTCCATCTGGATCGATGGCGTCCAGCTCAACCTCGACGATCCCGCCAACAAGGATTTCGTCGATCCACTCTACGGGCAGACCTACCTCCCTCGGAAATTCAAGATCTCCTTCGTCGTGCCCCCGTCCAACGACATGGATGTCTTCACCAACGACCTCGGATTCATCGCCATCGTCGAGAACGACAAGGTCCTCGGCTACAACGTCGCCATCGGCGGCGGCATGGGCCGCAGCCATGGCAATGTGCAGACCTTCCCGCGCCTCGCCGACGTCATCGGCTTCATCACGCCCGAACAGGTGATTGATGTCACAAAAGCAATCATCACCACCTTCCGCGACTTCGGAGACCGGGTGAATCGCAAGCACGCCCGCTTCAAATACGTGATCGAGGAACGCGGCACAGAGTGGGCCAAAGAGGAAATCGGCCGCCGCGCCGGCCTCGTCTTCGCCCCGGCGCGACCCTACGAGTTTACCAGCACCGGCGACCTCTACGGCTGGCACCGTGCCGTGGACGGCAAGCTCTTCCTCACCCTCTTCGTCGAGACCGGCCGCATCAAGGACGTCCCCGGTCACGCCCAGAAGACTGCGCTCCGCCAGGTCGCGGAAAACTTCCCTCACGTCGAGTTCCGGCTCACTGGCAATCAGAATGTCATCATCGCCAATGTCCCCGAGTCTGACCGCACCGGCATCACCGACCTCCTCGCGACGCACGGCGTGAAGGTGGACCACCAAGCCTCCATCCTGCACGCCGCATCGATGGCCTGCCCCTCGCTGCCCACCTGTGGGCTCGGCCTCGCCGAGTCCGAACGCATGCTCCCAGGCCTCATCGACCGCATCGAAAAACTCGGCGGTGAAATCGGACTCGGTGGCGAAGAAATCATCATCCGATCCACCGGCTGCCCCAATGGCTGCGCCCGACCCTACATGGCCGAGATCGCCTTCGTCGGCAAAGCCCCCGGCCGTTACCAACTCTGGCTCGGTGGCAACGCGTCCGGCACCCGTCTCAATCGCGTTTTCAAGGATGTCATCAAGGAAGCCGACGTCGAAACCGAACTCGGCCCCATCCTCGCACGCTGGAAAAATGAACGCACCCCCGGCGAGCGCTTCGGCGACTTCGTCGCCCGCGTCCTCTGGCCCGAAGCCGTCGCACCTGCGGCCGCTGCGTCTCCGGTCGCCGTCAGCTAAGTGAATTCCCACGCCATGACGCCCGACCAGATCGTCAACGCCAACACCACGCTGCGCACGCAAACTCCGCACGAGATTATCCGCTGGGCCGTGGCCCAGGCACCTGGCCGCGCCATCGTCTCAACCAACTTCCGACCTTACGAAGCCGCCCTCCTCCATCTCGCCGTATCGGCGCAGCCCGACATCCCCGTACTATGGGTTGATCACGGCTACAACCGCCCGGCCACCTACAGGCACGCCGAGACGCTGCGCGCTCGTTTCAATCTCAACCTCAAGTCATTCCTGCCCAGGCTCACGCCCGCGCATCGCGAGGCCGTGCAGGGACCGATCCCTGCCCCCACCGATGAGGAAGGCCTGAAACACTTCAGCGCTCAGATGAAACTCGAGCCCTTTCAACGCGGCATGCGCGCGCTGGCGCCCATCGTCTGGATCACCGCGCTCCGCAAGGTGCAGAACCCCAACCGCGCCGGCCTCGACATCGTCTCCCACGACACAAACTTTGGCACCCTCAAGGTCAGCCCGCTCTTTTATTGGACCGACGCCGACCTTGAAGCCTACCTCGCCCAGCACCAGCTCCCCAACGAGTGGGACTACTTTGACCCGGCCAAGGCTGATGAAAAACGCGAATGCGGCCTGCATGCCGCCTGGGGCGGGCAGGCCGTCGGTCATTGACCCTCCGCCGCGTGACTCCGGCCCGGCCCACCCGATGAGCAACTATCATCTCGACCATCTTCAATATCTCGAAACCGAGGCCATCCACATCATGCGGGAGGTCGCGGGTGAATTCGAGCGACCCGCCCTGCTCTTTTCCGGTGGCAAGGATTCCATCTGCCTGCTGCGTCTCGCCGAGAAAGCCTTCCGCCCGTCGGATATCCCGATGCCCTTCCTTAACGTGGACACCGGGCACCACTTCCCGGAGTTGAACGAATTTCGCGACCGCCGAGCCAGCGAGCTCCGCGGTCGCCTCATCGTGCGCAAGGTGGAAGACGCCATCGCCCAGGGCATCGCCACGCCCGCGCCCGGCGAGGTCAGCCGCAATCGTCTGCAGATCCCCACCTTGCTCGCAGCCATTGAGGAATTTCGCCTCGACTGCTGCATCGGCGGGGCGCGTCGCGACGAGGAGAAAGCCCGCGCCAAGGAGCGTTTCTTCAGCTTCCGCGACAGCTTCGGCCAGTGGGATCCCAAAAACCAGCGGCCCGAAATCTGGAATCTCTACAACGCCAGGCTCAACCCCGGCGAAAACATGCGCGTCTTCCCCCTCAGCAACTGGACCGAGATGGATGTATGGGAATATATCCGCCGTGAACGGCTCGAAGTGCCCCGCATCTACTTCAGCCACCGCCGCGCCTGCGTGCGGCGCCAGGGCCAGTGGCTGCCCGTCAACGACATCCTCCCGCCAAAACCGGGCGAGGAAGTGCGCGAGCTGACCGTGCGCGTGCGAACCATCGGCGACATCATCAGCACCGGCATGGTCGCATCACCCGCCGATGACGTGGATGACATCATCGCCGAGATCGCCGCCGCCCGCGTCACCGAACGCGGTTCCCGCGCCGACGACAAAACCTCCGAAGCCGCGATGGAGGACCGGAAAAAGGCGGGTTACTTCTAACACTTCCAATTCCAAGCAACCACGAATGGACGCGAATTCGCACGAATGAATTCTCCGATCCCAGCCAGCACAAACTCCTCCGAAACGCTTATCTGTATTCGTGTGAATTCGCGTCCATTCATGGTTCAGCTGCCTTGGCCCCATCAAGCCGCTCTTTCCTGGATCTTCCGCCATGTCCGTCACTCTTTCTGAAAATTCCGCACTCCGCGCTCCGCATTCCTCACCCGCGCACGCCCCTGCGCCGTCGGTTGATTTGCTGCGCTTTAATACCTGCGGCAGCGTGGATGACGGCAAATCCACGCTCATCGGCCGGCTCCTTTACGACTCCAAATCGCTGATGGAGGATCAGCTCGAGGCGCTCGAACGCTCCGCCGACATCACGGGCGGAGGTCAGATCAACCTCGCCAACCTCACCGACGGCCTGCGCGCCGAACGCGAACAAGGCATCACCATTGATGTCGCCTACCGCTACTTTGCGACGCCGCGCCGCAAGTTCATCGTCGCCGATACTCCCGGGCACGTTCAATACACGCGCAACATGGTGACGGGCGCCTCCACGGCCAACCTCTCCATCATCCTCGTCGATGCCCGCGCCGGTGTCATCGAGCAGAGCCGGCGCCACACCGCCATCGCTTCGTTGCTTCGCATCCCCCATCTCGTCATCGCGATCAACAAGATGGACCTCGTCGGCTGGAGCGAGACCCGCTTCAATGATATCCGCGCCGAGTTCGGGCAGTTTCTTCCCCGGCTCGACATCAGGGACGTGAAATTCATCCCCATCAGTGCGCTCAATGGGGACAACGTTGTCGAATCCTCCGCGCACACGCCCTGGTATGGCGGCCCCACGCTGCTCAGCCATCTTGAGACGGTGCACATCGGCAGCGATTGGAATCTGGGCGGGTTCCGTCTGCCCGTGCAATGGGTCAACCGTCCGCACACCCCCACCGATCCCAGGCTCCACGATTTCCGCGGCTTCAGCGGCCAGATTGCCGGCGGCATCGTCCGCACCGGCCAGAAAGTCATGATCCTCCCCGGCGGATACACCACCACCGTGAAGGAAATCCACACCCATGACGGCCCGCGGCCCGAGGCCTTTTGCCCGCAATCCGTCACGCTTGTGCTGGAGCACGACATCGACATCAGCCGCGGCAACATGATCATCGGGCTGGAGGACCTGCCCGGAGCATCCACCGATCTGCACGCACGGGTCTGCTGGATGCACCCGCGGGCGCTGCAACCCGGCCGGAAATACTGGCTCAAGCACACCACCCACACCGTCCAGGTTGTGGTGACCGAGATTTCCCACCGGATCAACATCAGCACCTTGGAGCAGGAGCCGGCCCCCGCCGGGCTCGCCCTCAACGACATCGGCGAAATCCGTCTCCGCGCCGCCCGCCCGCTTGTCTTCGATGGCTACGCGACCAACCGCCTCACCGGCTCATTCATTCTCATCGAGCCCGGGGCTCACGCCACGGTCGCCGCCGGCATGCTGCACGCCCCTCGCGAAGCCGTCCGCCCGGAGGACGCCGACTTCGTGATCTGAATCGGCCCCATTTTCGGCAGCGGGTGACTTGATCATCCTCCCGTGCGTTTTATCCGTTACATTTCCTGACGGAATCCATCAGATTCCGTCACGTCATGGCTGGCTATCTTCCATTCTCATTCATCGAGGGCATCGGCGGACCCGAGCTGATGATGATTCTGTTTGTCGTGCTCCTGCTCTTCGGGGGGCAGAAGCTGCCCGAGCTCGCCAAAGGGTTTGGCAAAACCATGAGAGAATTTCGGAAAGCCGCCAATGGGGTTGAGGAGGAGTTCAAGCGAGCCGTTGATGATCTGCCCGACCCCGCAGCTCCTGCCACCCGCCCGGAGATCAAACCCGCCTCCGGCAACAAAGAACCTGACGCCCACCCCTGACCTCCCGTGAAGCCGGAAGATGAGCCCCTCCCGCTGCCGATCACTGGCGAGCTGGACCTGCATACCTTCCGGCCACAAGACCTCGGTGAGCTTGTGCCCGCCTACCTTGAGGCCTGCACGGATCGGGGGATTCGCGAGGTTCGCATCATTCATGGCAAGGGCACCGGCACCCTGCGCGCAACCGTGCACGCCCTGCTGCAACGCTCGCCGCTCGTACATTCCCATCGTCCGGGCGACGAGCACACCGGAAGCTGGGGCGCCACTCTCGTCACCCTTAAAGCCGGCCGATGAACTTCTCCCGCCAACTCCTTCCTCTGGTCTTGCTGTTCGCGGTTTTCGTCGGCCCCACCGACGCCAATCCGGAGCGCCCCCCGCTTTTGCTCATTTCCCTCGATGGCTTTCGCTGGGATTATTGTGAGAAATTTCCCGATGATACGCCCAACCTCCGACGTCTCATCGCCGGCGGTGTCCGGGCCGAACGACTCATCCCCGTTTTCCCCTCCAACACCTTTCCCAACCACTACTCCCTCGTCACCGGGCTCTACCCCTCCCGCCACGGGATGATCAACAATCTGATGACCGACAGCGCCACCGGCGAGGTCTTCAATTACAAAAACCCTGCGGCCAACCGCAACCCCCGCTGGTGGGGCGGCGAGCCCATCTGGATCACTGCGGCGCACCAAGGCCGGAAAAGTGCCTGCTACTTTTGGGTCGGCTCCGAAGCCCGCATCCACGGCGTCCACGCCACCCACTGGTTTCCCTTTAATTACAGCATCCCCTTCGAGCAGCGCCTCGCCACGCTCCTCGGCTGGCTGCAGCTCCCTGCGGCCGAACGGCCGGCGTTCATCGCCTTCTACCTGGAGGAGACCAACGGAGCCGGCCACGCTTTCGGCCCTGCCGCGCCCGAGACCGCCGCCGCCGTGCGCCTGCTCGACGAGCGGATCGGCGCCATCCTCGACCGGGTCGCCGCCGCCGGCCTCGCCCTCAACCTCATCATTGTGGCCGACCACGGCATGACCGAAACCGGTCCGGATCGCGCCCTCATCCTTGATGAGTATCTGGATCTCGACTCCGTACAGGTGGATTTCACCGGCTCGGTTGCCGGGTTGCGACCGCTCGACGGCGATGCCGGTGCCCTGCAAACAAAACTGGCCGCTCTGCCGCATGCCCGCGCCCTTCTCACCCGGGAACTCCCCACTCACTTCCACATGCGAGAAACCTCCCGCACCCCCGCGGTCTGGATCCTGCCTGAAGAAGGCTGGCAGATCTTGCGCCGTGCAGAGGTGGAAAAAGCCGGCGATGCCTTCATCAAGGGGGATCACGGCTACGATCCCGCCCTGTCCAGTATGGGAGCAATCTTCATCGCCCACGGCCCGTCCTTCCGCGCTGGCGTCACACTCCCCCCGGTCGAAAGCATCCACGTTTACAATTTGATGTGCGCCGCCCTCGGGCTCACGCCTGCGCCCAACGACGGCGACGACCGGCTTGTGCGCACCGTTTTACGCGATTGATCGCAACCGGTCCGCCGGAATTTCGGGCGACGCGGATGACCGTCTTCCCGCGATCATCCGCCGCACCGAGAATTGCGTTTCCAACTGGGCACGCCCTTGAAATACGCAACCAGATGCGCCGGCGGGTTGCGCCCATGGACGCCAGGAACGCCACGTTGGCGGTCGCGCTCCATCCAAGCAGAATACCCTCCACGCGTGGCGGACTCGCTCCCCTCGATCTTTCCGACCCCGAGGCCCTACCGCTCATCCCGTCCTGAAACCGCCCCTCACTCGGGGCGGTTTTTTTGTAACTTTCACCCAAGCCGCAGCGTTTTATCCGCAACCAAACACAATCATGTTCACCTCCTCATTCATTACGAAATGCATCAACAGTCTCGTCGCAGCCGCCCTGGCCGGCCTCGTGGCTTTCATCCTCGGGGTCACGCTTGACCTGAGCCCGGTCGGCTCGCTCGTGCTCACGGTCAGCGCCCTGCTTCTTGCCGGCGCCCTCCATGACTATGCCCCTCGCCGCGCCGCTTGGGAGCCTCGTCAGGCCAGGGCACGCGCTTTGCGCCCCCCGCAATCGATCCGTCGCGTGTCCGCCCTGACCGCCGCCGCCTGAGCCACCTGCCCTCTCCCACGGCAAAGCGTGCCCGCCACTCGGCGGGCGGGCGCGCCGCTGCTCCCGGCTATTCTCCGTTTGTCACGCCGGGATTGTTTTTCAGCCGGGAACCGTCACTTTCGCCGACATGAAGACCTACCTTACCTACGGGTTCCTCATGACCTTGGGCACATCCTTGGTTAATCTGGCACTGCACTTCGGCGGCTTTTATGCCGACCCCGCCAAACTTCAGTTCGCCCAGACCGCCAGCATCATCCTCGCCCTCGTCATCGGCATCACCTGCCTCCTCTTTGGAATGCGCGAAAAGCGCGACCTCACCCCTGCCGATAAAAACTGGGGCTACGGCTCCGCCCTCGGCACCGGCGTGATGATCGGCCTCTTCGCCTGTCTGCTTGGCGCCATCTACAACTACGCCTACTTCGCTTTCATTAATCCCGACCTTCGCGAAGTCATGCTTGAAGCCCAGATCATCGCCATGGAGGAAAAGGGCGTACCCGCCTCCCAAATCGACGCGGCCGAGCCCTTCATCCGCAAATGGCTCAGCCCCGGTGTCATGACGGCCATGGGAACGGTGATGGGCTTCTTCTGGAATCTGGTGCTTTCCCTGATCGTTGCCGCCTTCGTGCGCAACCGGCCGGGAGTGACGACCGCCGCGGCCTGAGCCGCCCCTCCTTTCCCAAAGCCCAAAACGCGGAGCCCGTAAACGGCTCCGCGTTTTTTGTTAGCCAGCGCATCCCTCGGCGCTACGCGCAAAATTTGGAGACGCCCGCCAGGTCACAAGTGAAACCGATTCCCCGGCTCGCTGACGCTCGCCTCTTTCAGCCAGCCTCCCGGCAAACACGACCGGATTGCCTTGGGAAATAAAAAGACCCGGGAGTTCCCGGGTCTCGACGATGCGTGAACGCTGCGTTCTACGCGTGCTTTTACCTGCGTGGTGAACGATCACCATGGAAACCGTATTCCATGCTGCCGATCGCTCCGACCGACACGACGGCGAGATAGCCCAGCAGGGCGCCGGCGCTGACGGGGGAAATCATCAGGAAAAGGAGGAATGCCACCGCCGCGATTACTGCGGCCATGACTGTGAGGATGCGTTTGTTATTCATATTCTTTGCCCGCCACGAATCGGCGGCCCACCAGCTTACCCCGACTTTACAATAAATAAAATAGCTCTATTTTATGATAACCATCTTAAATTTTTATGGAGTTATACCAACTGCGTTCCATGGTGGCCGTGGCCGAAGCCCAGAATTTCACCCGCGCCGCCGAGCGGCTCTCGGTCACCCAGCCCGCCCTGAGCCAGCAGATCATCAATCTGGAAAAAGAGCTGGGGCATAAGCTTTTCCACCGTTTGGGCCGCAGAGCCGTGCTGACCGAAGCAGGTCTCATCTTCATCGAGCGGGCCCGGCGCATCCTGTTTGAAGCCGACAACGCGGCCAAGGAATTGCAGGACGATCCTGCGCTCGAACGCCGGATTCACATCGGGGCCATCCCCACCGTGGCGCCCTATCTCCTCCCCCCGTTGATCGCCCACTGCCGGGAAAAGCATCCCAACCTTCAGCTTCAGGTGAGGGAGGATTTCCGCCCCCAGCTCATTCGCGGAATCCTGGAAGGCGAACTCGATCTCGCCATCACCGCCCAACCGGTGAAGAACCCGCAGGTCGCCGTCGAATCCCTGCTGACCGAGCCGCTGTTGCTCGTGGTCGGGCGGACCCATCCGCTCGCCACCAAGCGCCGGGTAACCTCGAAGGATCTCGCCCGGGAAACCTTCATCATCCTCGGCAGCTCCAGCTCGCTGGCCGAGCAGGTGCAGAATTTCTGCGGCGATCACAAGATCGCGCCGCGCATCGGGTTTCGCTGCGCGCAGGTTTCAACGGTGAAGGCGCTCGTCGCCATCGGCGCGGGCATCTCCATCCTGCCGCGTGTGGCCCGCCCCGCCGGTGACGATGGCCTGGTTTATCTCAAACTGGCCGACGCCAAGCCCACCCGCGAACTCGTCATCGTCCGCCACTTGCAGCGCTACCAAAGCCGCGGCGCCGCCCTCTTCCTGAAACTGCTCCACGAAAGCGTACAGGCTCACCTGCTCACGTGAGCCCAAGCCGGAGGAGTCGGGCGGCCCATTGCCCGGCCACCGGGCCGACGCCAGGGTTTCAGGCCGTCACCCGATGTTTATGAAACAAACACCCTCTGTTTCAGAGGGCGGGCACCACCTCGCGGCCTTCCGTTGAAGAAGCATAGATGGCCTCAAGAATGGCGATCACGCGGATGGTTTCCGTCCACGGCACAGGCGAGGGCTTGTGATTCACCACACAATCGTAAAACGCCGCGATCTCATGCCAATGCGGATGCGGGACATGGAGCGGATGCGTGATCGAGCCCTGCACATGCGCGCCATTGACCACGGTCGCAAAGCGGGCATCCGGCCACTTGAGGCCGCCCTTGGTGCCGTAGAGCTGGGCCAGCAATTCCTCATTCTCCTCCTGGTGGCTGAGCCATGCGGATTCGAGGATCAGGGTCGCTCCGTTGTCGAAATGGACATAACCGGTCGCGAAGTCCTCGACCGAGTAACGCTCGCGATCCCACTCGCCCCAGAAATTGGGCATGTCGTGCCCCTTGGCGAAGACCGTTCGGGCCGAACCGGACACGCGCACCGGTTTTGGAAAGCCCATCAGCCACAGGCACAGGTCGAGCGCATGCACGCCGATGTCCATGCAGGGACCGCCACCCGATAGCTTCGCATCGATGAATCCCGGAGCCACCGGCAGCCAGGCCCGGCGCATGGCGCGCACGCGGGCATGGTACGCCGTGCCGAGATTGCCGGCATCCACCCAGGCCTTGGCCGCGAGACCGGGCGTGGTGAAGCGCTGGTGTTGCCCGGTCATGAGCTTGAGTTTCTTCGCATCGGCCATCTCCCCCATCTGCCGCACTTCCGCCGTGGTCACGGCGAGCGGCTTTTCGCACAGCACATGCTTGCCCGATTCCAAGGCCGCCAGCACGGCCGGAGTATGCACCTTGTTCGGCGTGCAGACATCCACCGCATCGAGGTCGAGCTTCAGCAGCTCGCGGTAGTCGGTGAAAACCTGCGAGGCGCCCGCCGCGGCGGCGGCCTTGCGCGCGGTGGCTTCGGAGACATCGGCCACACCGACGATCTCGACTTCCGGCAGGTTCTTCCAACCGGGGATATGAACAGCCTGGGCGATACCACCGCCACCAATCAGGCCGACGCGGAATTTACGGGTACTCATGGGGAACGTCAGCCAGCGATGGCCATCCCGCTGGCTGGCGACAATCCCAAAACCGCCGCCCCCGCATCATCTCTCCCCTCAACGCCGGCGGCGTCGGCGCAGCACGGGAATCAAAACCACCCCGACGCCCAGCGCCATCAGCAGATAGGTGGAAGGCTCGGGTATCGCGGTGAAGGTGAATTCCGTCTGGGTCGCATAGAAGGCAAAACCGTTCGCGCCCGGCACAAACTCACCCATGTTGCCATCCACCACCTTGATGTAGGTGAGCAGCGCTCTGTAGGAATCGCCGGGAACAAAATACGGCACGCCATGCTCATCCGGACCGCCCAGACCGATAGCCGTCGTCGGAGTCTGAATCCACGATCGCGAAGCACGGTGGTCCGTTTCGGAGTAGATGCTCAAAACAATGACATCGAGCCCGCCTACCATGCCGGTGAAGCCATTGATTTCGATCTGCCCGTCCTCCTCCATCACATCAAAAACGAAACTGGCCCCCGACCAGATGCCGCCCCCGACAATCTGCGGCACACTCAGAGGGAAATCCGGCGCCCCCAGCTCAAACGAGCTGATGTTATATCCGTTGGGCGCGGAATTCGGTGTGACAAAATTCAGGGCATAAGTCCCACTGCTGCTGAACACCGTCTGCAACGCCGTCAGGCTGGCATAGCCGGGGGATAAGTAGGAGATACCGAAAAGATGATCCGGATGGGTGCCGAGGCTGTACATCTCCAGGTCCGGGGCCGTCAGGTAGCCTTCCGAGGCACTCCCGGTCCCCGCATTGACAAACGCCTGAAAAACATAGGGCAGGCTGTTCGCAACCGGCCCCGACGCCGAGGTCTGGGTATGCGTCTGGACCACACCAAAACCATAGCTGGAAATCTCAGGTTCAATCGCGATCGGGCCACCTCCCGGCGGGCCCTCTTCCTGCGCCCAAGCACTGGCCGCAGCCAGAACCAGCATCAGCATAAACGTGCAGGGCAGAATCGCCTTTCGCATCATAATTGCGGTACATGAAGAGCACGCCGGGCGGTTGTCTAACCCAATCTGGATCGTCTTCCAGGAAGTCACAAATCCCCCAGCTGCGGCCGCAGGATGATCTCCTCCACCACCGTCCGTCGGCTCAGCCGGTAAATATCCAGAAACGCCCGCGCCACCGCCTCCGCCGGCATCATGCGTTCCGCCGGCACCCCGCTGCCGGCCCAGGAAGGCGACCAGGTCGCCCCCGGACAGACCAGGGTCACCCGCACCCCTTTGGCCTTGAGTTCCTCGCGCATCACCTTGGTCAGGCCGGTCACGCCAAACTTGGCCGCACAATAAGCGGCTCCTCCCGGATAAGCCTGCAGGCCCGCAATCGAGCCCATGTTGAAAATATCGCCCCGCCCCCGCTGCACCATCCCGGGCACGAAGGCCTGCGCCACGAGAAATGTGCTGCGCAGGCTCGCCGCCACCACCCGGTCGAATTGCGCCACCGTGGTATCGGTGAGCGGCGCCCCCGCAAACACCCCGGCATTGTTGATGAGAACATCCACGCGACGAAAACGGTCCGTCACCGCCACGGCCATTGCCGCCACCTCCGGCTCGTCGGTGACATCGCAGGGAAAAATCTCTGCCTCCGCTCCCAGCTTCGCACACGCCGTGGCAACCGTCTTCAGGTTCTTCGCATTCCGCGCCACCAGCGCCAGCCGCACGCCGCGGATCTCCTTGGCGAAGGTCTTCGCAATGGCGGCACCGATGCCCTGCGAAGCGCCGGTGATGAGAACAACAGGTTTAGCCATAAAATTAAGGGTCCACGGAATACACGGAAGTCGGGAAATTCATTCCGTGTATTCCGTGGGCAGATGGTCAGCACAAGAGTTGCCCGAAGTCCATGAAGTCGGCGGCGTAGCCGCCCTTCACGCCCTTGCAGATCACGCTCACCGCGTCGTGCGAGTGCAGCGATTCGAGGTGCGAGCACGCGATGCGGAAGTCGGCGATGCGTTTGTCCGCATCAAACTCCTTGTAGAGGAGCCGCGCCGCATCCTCGACAAACTTGAGATGCGCGCCGTTGAGCTCGGCGAAGGCCTGCTCGTCCTCTCGCTTCACCATCACCTGCGTCTCGGTCTGGAGCGCGCGCAGGCAGAGGGCGTGGATGTCTTCGATCCAGATCTTTTTGCCCTCGACCTCCTCGACGGAGATGCGGGCTTTGCTGCGCTGGGAATGCGGCACCGTATAAACGCCGCGCTGGTCGCGCGCGTGCTCGGAAAGTTCCGCCGAGCAGGGGCAGGCCGAAGAATACACGAAGTCGAAGTGGATGAAGCGCCGGTAACGGCCCAGATGCGTCATCACGCCCTCGAAGGCCACATTGTAGAACTGCCAGCCCTCCATTCCGCTGCGCAGGCTCGGACGGAGCATCGGGTAGGAAAACGCGATCTTCAGCCGCGCATCCTTGCTCTCCACGTTGCGCAGGTAGCTCTTGAGAATCTTGCCCATCCACTCCCCCGTGGTCACGCCGTCCTTGTG
>CAYSBR010000014.1:13824-48184 GCA_964429385.1 uncultured Opitutaceae bacterium | reverse complement strand
AGAACGTGCGCATGATCCGGCTCATGTTGATGCCCTTCAGCTCGGCCTCGAGCGATACGGTGCCAGTCACACTGGTCTCAAGCGTGAGGGTCTTGCCCCCCTTGGTCCGGTATTTGAGCGGCAGCTTGAAGTTATGGATGCCCACCTGCTGGATCGGCACATTGGCCCCCTGGATGGCGTCGTGCGCCGCCTCCATCATGTCGGGCAGCGACTGCCGGTAGGCCTTCGAAACGCGGAACTTTGTGTTGTAACCACGCGCAATGCGCGGCGGGGTTCCGGTCGCGGAGCGGTGGAGGTACATGGCTTTCTTCTTCATATCGTTTTTTGTTCAGGATGCGGCCAGGCGGTTGTGACGATAACCGTAGCCCCGATCACACGGGGTTAGCTGACCTCGGGTCCAAAGTATTCGGCGTAATTCCGCGGCGTCTCGTAGAGCCGCACACAGTGCAGCTGGCCCGCCTTGATGTGCGGGGCGATCTCGTTCCAGAAGGCGATGACGAGGTTTTCCGTCGAGGGGATGATCCCGCGCAGGAAGGGCACCTCCTCGTTGAGGTTGCGGTGATCGCACTTGTCCACCACCGCGTGGTGGAGGATGCGCTTCAATTCGGCCAGGTCGATGATGTAGCCCGTCTCCGGATCGGGGCGGCCCTTCAAGGTGACTTCGAGCACGTAGTTATGCCCGTGCCAATGCGGATTCGTGCAGAGCCCGTATTGCTGCTGGTTCCACTTGAGGCTCTTCGTCGGGTTGTAGAGCCGGTGCGCGGAATTAAAGTGCACCTGCCGGGTGATGAACACCGTCCCCGCAAGGATGCGTGGCGCAGCAGGGCGGCGTGTGCGGCTGGAGGCCTTTTTCGACATGGAGGGTCAAACCAAGCGAGTTTCCCGTCTAGGTCAACCCGTCAGCCATACCCTGAAATGACTTGCACCCAAACTGGCACGAAAGCATCCCTCTAGGGATAATTCCCCACCATGAATACCATCGTCCTCAACCTCCGCCGCCTCGTGTTGACGGCTTTCCTCTCCCTTGGTTTTGTCACCGCACTTCAGGCCTCTGAGCTCGGCGAACATGCCGGCACTGTGACCGCCCCCGAAGGTCTCTCTCAGGATGATGTCAAAGATGCCGTGGTTGCCGCCCTTTCCGGCCGGCGCTGGGGTGTCCGCTCCACGACCGACGACCGTGTGACCGCCTACCTGCGCCACCGGGGCAACGAGGCCACCGTCACGCTCATTTACGATGCCACAAAGGTGGACCTTTATTGTGTCGGCTGGAAAATCGACAAGAAAACCGGCGAGCGCCAGAAGCCCGAACAACCCAAGGGCTGGCTCAAGAACATCCAGGCCGACATCATGAAACACTTCAACCGGATCCTCACCCAAGGGTAAGGCCTTCATGTCGGTACCGTTGACCGAACCTTCCTCACTCAGAGTCGCACTGGGCGCGGGGATTGGACTCGATTTCAACCTTCCCCTCCTCGCAGGTGAGCCCGAGGAACGGTTGTTTCCTTCCGCCCGAGCCCTGCGCGGCGATGGAGACGTCCAGCTTTTTGAGACGGAAGGATGGAGGCTGGGCGTCGTCTCGCAGCCGCTGCCGACAGAGGCCCCGCTCGAACCCTTGGTCGAGCAGGTCTATCGGCAGATTCTTCAGGTCACCGGCGGGTTTCATCTCGCTCGCATCTGGAATTACATTCCGCGCATCAACGACGACGGATCCGACGGACTGGAAAACTACCGCTCATTCTGCCGTGGTCGCGCCCAAGCCTTCGAACACCACTTCGGACCGGCTTACAAAAGCCATCTGCCGGCCGCCTCCGCCGTCGGGTGCCCACCGCCCGCCCTCGCTGTAATTTTTGCCGCGAGCGCCACGATGCCCCGCCACATCGAGAATCCCCTGCAGGTGCCGGCCTACGAATACCCACCGGAACACGGCCCGCGCGCCCCCAGCTTCGCCCGGGCCACCATCGTACCCTCTGCCCACCAACCATCCGTCTTCATTTCCGGTACCGCCGCCATCCGCGGCCACGCCACCGTCGCCCCCGACAGCACGGCTGAGCAGCTCGCCTGTACGTTGGGCAACCTCCGCGAAATCTCGCTCGCCTGCGGCCTGGGCCCCGACCTCGCCGCCGTTCCGGGCAACCGCCGCCATTTCAAGATCTACGTCCGTCACGCCGATGAACACCCCGCCATCGCCGCGTATCTCAACACCCACCTGCTCCAGCCCGGCGATTCCGTCTCCTACCTCTTGTCAGACATCTGCCGCCGCCCGCTCAACGTGGAGATCGAGGCCAGTCTCTTGCCTGCACGTTCACCCTAAACCGCTACGGAGACCAGCGAGGCTCAAGGCCTCTCGCCGAATACGCGCAAAGCGATCGCCTTCACATCCGTCTTTCCCCGGGCGGTGATCGGCAGGGCCGGCAGCAAGGCCCACTTCTTCGGAATCTTCCACTGGGCCGTATCGGCCAGCAATTCTACCCGCAGTTCGGCGACCGTGCGATCGGTCACCACAGCCGTGCCCAGCACCGGCTCCTTATCCTGACTGACCCCAACCCAAATATCGCGTACCCCGCCCAAACGACGCAGCCGCGCGGCAACCTCCGTCAGGCTCACCCGCCGACCGGCGATTTTGACCGTCTGACCACGCCGTCCGAGCAACGTCAATTCCCCGCGACCGTCAATCTGCACCCGATCGGCCATCACCCAGGCGCCGAGCTTTCCCTCGCGACGGCGGTTCCCCGAGGTGGTCACCGCGGCGCTCGCCACCCGCAAGCGCTGTCCGGGCAACGAAACCAACTTCACCCCGTGCAGCGCCCGGCCCACTCCGCCCTGCAAAGTCGCGGTTCCAGTCCGATCGTAGGCAATGCCACCGGTTTCACTCGATCCGTAGAAAGCGTGCAACCGCCGGCCGCAGCGATCTGCGAAGTCCCGGGCCACGTCCGGCGGCAAAGGCGCCCCCGCGGAAATGCCCAGCCGCAGACTCTCGAGCGCCACCCCCGCCGCCGTCAACGCCCGCCAAAGCGCCGGCACGCCGGGAAAAACCGTCGGTCGCCAACGCGCGAAATCCGTCGCGATCGCCTGGGGCAACGGCGCCGCGCCGCACACCACCGGCACGCCCTGGGCGAACAGCGGAAACGTCAGGTTCCCCAGACCGTAGGAGTGGCCGAAAGGGATCAACGCGTAGTTCAAATCACGCACCCCAATCCCCATCGTCGCCGTCACCTGCCGGCCATCGGCCAGCATCTGGGCCGCCGTAAAAATCAGCGGGCGCGGCTGTCCGGTGGAGCCCGATGTCAGCTTGATCAGACAAATCTCCGGATCCCGATGACGTCGCGAACCAGACAGCGGCACGAGGGCTTTTCCGTTCCACCAAAAACCTGCCCGCAAGGATTCCGCCACCCGGCGCTGCGCCTCCGGCGGCTCGGCCGCATCCAGCGGCACGGCCACCGCGCCCGCCTTGAACAGGGCGAGACAAAGTTCGAGCCACGCAATCCCATTCGGCAGGGCAAACACCACCGCCCGCCGCGCCAGAGCGCAGGGCGCCACGCCGTAGGTCGCCAGCCAGGCGTCCGCCCCGGCATCGAGTTCGCGAAACGTCGCCTCGCGGCCATCGCCCGCCTGCACCACCGCGCGCTTCCCGCCGCGTTGCCGCAAGGTCTGGTGCCACGCTTTCAGAAATACGCAGCTCATCGTTTGCGGCCCAGGCTTCCCAAATGTTCGAGCTCAATCACCACCAGCGCCGCCAACGCCATCAAGGCCACAGTCGCGCCCAATGCGCGCACCACCGGAATACCGCTCAAGGCGAGCACCCCAAACGACGCGGCGGCCGTCAGCGCCGACACGCGCACGGAGACCGGCGGGGCTTCACCCTGGTAAGCCGAGGTGGCGGAAAAGATCGAGTAATTGTGCGTCAGGCACACCCCGAGAAACGCTCCGAGCAGGTGAAACAGATTCAAAGATTGCCCGCACCAACCCAGCACCCCGAAGAGCCCGAGACAGGCCCCGCAGGGAATCGCAAAAATCCGGACCCCATCGCGCAGCCCGTAGGTCAGCAGCACGCCCACGCCCACGATGGCCAGCCCGATCGCGCTCAGCCACAGCGCCGATTGCCGGTAGCGGCTGAACACCCGATTGAGGGATTGCAACTGGCTCGCGCCCACCGTGCGAAGCGCCGCCGGAGGCGGCTCATCCGGAGCCGCGCCCACGACGGTCACAAACCAGCTCAAAGGTTGCCCAGTATGCAGCAACAGGCCGAGCGGCCCGGTGAGTTTCGCCTGCAAAGCCGCCACCGCCGCCTCCACCGCCAGCGGTTCACGCGCCTGCGCCCCATAGCGCGCAAAGAAGGGCTCAAACTCCTCCGCCTCAAATCCACCGGCCGCCAACGCCGCGCGCAAAGCCTCGGGAAAATTCTCCTGCTCTTCAAAAAACCGGCGGGCCGACCTGCTTTCCTCCGCCGTCGGCACCAAGCCCCCCAGGCCGATGCTCCGGGCCTCCCCCTCGCCCGCCTCATTCAGCCAGGCTTCAAACCCGGCCAACGCCTCGCGGGCGGCTTCCAGATTTTCTCCGTAGGTCAGATAAACGGTGCGATCCGGTCGCTCGCCAAACAACGCCCGGATCCGCGCGTCTTCCTGACGCAATTCCGCCGAGGGGATCTCCAACTCCCGGATGTCATCCCGCCAGTCGAGGAAGAAAAGCCCGGGCAGCGCGACCAGCCAGCCGGCCACCACCACCCGCAGCACCCAGCGCCGGACCTCCGGCCGCAGCGCCCGGCCACCCCGGAACCGGCGCGCCTCCAGATAGGGGTCGGCCACCGTGGAGAAATACACCACCGCCACGCCCAGCGCACACAACAGCCCCGTGCCGACATACATCCCCACCTGGCGGATGAGCGGCAGCTCTGAAAACAGCAGCAGCGCAAAACCCGCCGCCGTCGTAAAGCAACTCGCGAGCAGCGGCTTCATCAGCCGGCGCACCTTTGCCCAATACGACTCCCCCGGTCGCGCCGGCGGCTGCATGTACAGGTAGAACCCGTAGTCAATCGCCACGCCCGCCAGCATCGAGCCGACGACAAACACCAGCATGTGCACCCGCTCAAACGCCAGCGTGACCCCAGTCCACGCCCCGAGCATCGACAGCAAAACGATCGGCGCCAGGTGCAGCCCGCGATGCACCCCGCGGATGAAAGCAAATGCCACCGCCAGCACGGCGCCCAGCGCCAGGGCGTTGAGCCAGGTGACCTCGCGTTCGATGCGCGCCCGGCTCGCCGCGGCGAACCGGTTCACTCCCGTATAGGCCACATTGATCCCGGCAAACTCCGCCCGGGTCCCCGCCAGCGCGCGCTCAATCGCTGCAAACGCCGGCCCCTGCCCGGCCTCGCTCAGCGGTGACGCGGCCAGCTGCCCCCACACCAGCGCGGGCGGCGCCGCCACTGCTTCAGTCTGCACCAAGCTCAGCCCATCCCGCATCCGCTCCACCACCCCCGGAATCAGCAACAAGGGATCCGCGGGGATGATCTCCTGAAAAGCCAGCGCTTCGGGCTGGGTCAAAAAATGGTCCAGCGCCTGCACCGTTTCTCCCGCCAGCCAACCGCCGAATGGCACCGTCACCCCCGCAGCGCGGTAGGCCTCCTCCTGCGCGTGCAGCCAACGCGGAAACAGCAACGCGAATCGTTGCTCAAAAAGCTCCAGGCCCAGCGCATCGCGCGACGCGGCATCCGCCAGCGGCATGACCGCCGCAAACGCCGGCTCGCCCGCGAGCAATTCAGCAAACCGCCGGGCCGCGTCCGCCGCAGCCGGCGCCCCCTCGGCCGTGGTCAGCACAAAAAACATCGTGCGCGCCTCGGCCTGACTCGCCAGCTGGCGCACCAGCACCAGCTCAGGGGCCGTCTCCTCCCCCGGAATCAGGTCGAGCACATCCGTCGAGATCTTCCGCCCGTAATCCAGCGAGACCAGCCACGCCCCGCAAGCGAGCACGAACGCAGCCAGAACTCCCCATCCCAGAAAGCGACGCCGGCGGATGCTCATGATTGCGCAGAGATCAGCGGAAATACCGCGCCAGCTCCTCCGCCGTAAAATCCTCCGCCGGCATCGGCGTGGCCAACTCGATTTCGACCGATTGCCGGCGGCTGCGGCGAATCTCGATCCTTCGCACCACATCCATCGCACCTTCCACCGTCAGCTGTCCGATCGCCCGGCTCAGATCCGCGGTCTGCGGCACCAGCGCAAGCTGCCAGACCTCCCCGACCCGCCGGCCATACAGTGCAAAGCTCCGCGCCAGCGCATCGAAATCGAGCTTCAGGATATGCAGCAGCGCATCATTGACCGCCCGGGCCCGGGGATCCGCCGGCGGCGTGCGCACTCCGTTCGCCCCCCGCAGCAACAGCCCCTCTCCATCAATGATCACCAGGTGTTGCTCCGGCTCCAGATACTCCAGGCTGAGCCCGCGACCGGCCACCACACGCGCCTTGCCCGTGAGTACCACGGGCTCCTTGCGGATGGGAAAATAACGCCGCTCCGTAAACGCGGCGACCGTGTCTGGCTTGCGCGCAAAGGCCTCGACCAAGTCCTGCCACTCCGGCGCCCCCGCGTCCAGCCGGTGCTCCGCGCTGACGAGCGGCGTCGCTTCCGCCGCGGCGGCGGTTGTCCCGCCGGCCAGGGCCAGCAGGCCGCCCAACATCACCAGCGGCACCAGATGGCCCGCGGCCCGCCAGCGGCGGCGATGCCGGAGCAATGCCGGCCAGCGCAGGAACAACAGTTCGGTGATGAGTCGGGTATGCATCCAGATCAGGGTGAGATTGTCCCGCACGTAATGGAAGTGCGATACGCCGCCCTCGGCGCGCGAAAAATAGCGCACGGGCGCGGAGAGATTCAACGGCGGCACGCCCGCCCAACCCATCCGCACCGCCGACTCCGTGTCGAAATCGTAACGGCGCCCGCCCCGGCGCGGCCCCAGAATCTCCAACAGCGGCGTCAGCGGATACACCCGGAAGCCGAACAGCGGATCATCAATCCCGCGCCCGCCCAGTTCGAAATGCACCAGCCCCACGCTGAGCTTTCGCCCGTGCAGCCGCTCGACCGGGATATTCGCCGGAAACACCGGGCGACCGAGCACCATCGCCTCGGGCTGCCGCTGCGAAGCCGCCATGAACTCCGCGATGCTGGCCGCCGGGTGCTGGCCGTCGGCGTCCATCACCAGCCCATGCGTGAAACCGCGCGCCCGCGCCGCCGCCGCCCCCGCCAGCACGGCGGCCCCTTTGCCCGCGTTCACCAGGAGCGTCAGCACCGTGAGCGCCGGCTCTGTCTGCGCCAGCGCTTCCAGTTCGCGCTCACTGCCATCCGTGCTGCCGTCCACCACCACGAGCACCGGTTGCCAGTGGCGCAACACCTCGGCCACCACCTCCCGCAGTCGCGGGCCGGTGTTATAGGTGGGCAGGATGACCAGATGCGTCGGCGAAACCGTCATGGGACTCCTCCAGCGAAACGCCTTTTGCCAGCTCAGGCAAGCGGCGCCACACCTTCCCGAAACCAGCGCTCCACCTGCGCCGCGAACTCCGCCGTGTCCGCTTCCGGCGGCACGACGATGCGCGGCCCCAGCGTCACCTCCACATGACCGGGCAGCTGGGGATTCTTCCACCAGGCCAGCCCTTTTGTGAGCGCATTGCTGTCACAGGTGATCCGCACCAGTTGGATCGGCGCACCCGCGCGGCGAGCCATCAGCACAAATCCCGGCCGCCACGGGCCGAGACTCTCGCCCTGCGGGGTGCGCGTCCCTTCGGGGAACAGCACGAGCGTATTGCCCGCCGCGACCTTGTCGGCCGCCGCGCGCACCATGTCGGGACCGCCGTCCGCCGACAGGTAGCCCGCCGCCCGGGCCGCCGCGCCCATCACGGGATTGCGCCGGATGGCCGGTTTGAAAATGCACACCGCCTCGCTCAAGCGGGCCAGCAGGTAAGTGATGTCCGTCAACCCGGGATGATTCGCCACCACGATCTGGCTTCCCCCGGACAACCCCTCAAACCCGTGATAACGCACGTGAAACAGCCCCGCCACATCCGTCCACCAGAGAAACAGCCTGAAGTGCCGGTGGATCAGCCGCTGCACAAAGCGTTCGCCCTTTTCTCCGCGCAGCGCCCAGCCCGTCAGCAGACAAAACAGGCTCAGCCCCAGGCCGAACGCCCCGAAGAGCATCAGCGTCAGGTAATAGCCCACCGGTGTGTAAACCGACCGGAGAAACCTCATTGCGCCCGCCTCCCGTCCCCGCTCACCACCGGATTCAGCGGCAGGAAATTGAACCAAAGTTCGGGATGCTGCCGCACCAGGGTTTCCAACTGGGCCAGCACCCCCTGGAAGTGCCTGCGCGCCTCCCGCAGGTTCGCCTCGCGTCCGGCCTCCGCGACGGGCGTGAACACCGGCGACGACAGCACGCGAATCTCCTCCGGACTCGTGCCCGGCCACGCGATGCAGAACACCACCGGCCGCTGAAACAGCCCCGCCAGATGGTAGATCGTAAAAGGAAACCGCCGCTCGGCGCCGAGGAAATGGAACGGTTCCGCCTTCGCGCTGAATTCCAGCCGGTCGCACTTCATCGCCAGCGACTCGCCGGCCTCCAGGGCCTGCTTCAGATCGAAGAGCAAGGTCGAAGGATCGTTGACCCACAAAAACGACACTTTCTCCGCAAACCTCCGGCCCAGTCGCTGCGTGTCGCCCGAGTTGCCCACGCGCAGGCGAATGATCGACACCTTCCGCCCCCGCTCTCCCAGCAGATAACCGAGCAGGTCCGAACAGCCGAAGTGAAACGTGCCGAACAAGGCGGGCGTCGGTGATCGCACCAGCGCCTCGAACTCCGCCGCATTCGCCGGCTCAAGCCGGCAGGAGACTTCCGCCCCCTCGCCCGCCCGCAGCTTGCGCACCAGAAATTCGGTGAAGGCGAAGAATTGCCGCCACACCTCGACCAGACGCGGAGGCCGCCCCAGCACCGTCGTGAGATAGGCGCGCGAATGCGCCCGTTGCGCCGGCATGCCGGCGAGCCCGACCCACGCACCCGCCATCAACGCCGGTCGAAAAATCCAGCGCGGCCACCAGCGTTCCGCCCAGAGCATGAACCCATAGCCCCAGCTCGGCCCCGGATTTCGCGACGTTGTCTCCGCCGGCTTCATGCCCACGCCACGGTCCACTCCGCTCCGCCGCCCGACCACCGCAACGGACTGCGCGCCTGCAAGGCACCGGCCAACGCTTCCAGTTCCGGACAAGGTTGCTCCGCCGCGCCGCCCGGTGTCCGCGTCACTCGCCCGAGCGCCCCCTCCGCCTCTTGCGTGAGGAGAAAGCCGAAAGCAAAAGGCCGCGGCGCCGCCATGTCGTGATCGAGCATCCAGGTGCCGCGCTCCTCGCCACCGACCACCGCCACCCGCGCCGCCGGCTCCAGCAGCGCCGTCAGCAACGCCTGTTCCACCAGCCGCGCCCGCCCCGCCAGCGGCCAGAGCCGCGCGATGGCCTGCCGCCGCCCGATCAGCACCTGCTGGATTCCTCCCGGATGAATTGAGGTCTGGAACAGCAGCGGACTCGCCGTCGGAAAACTGGCGAGGTAATCCTCCAGCGCCCGCGTCTCCGCAAACGTCGTCGCATAGACCAGCGCATCCTCCTCCGCCAGCGGCAGCCCCTCGATCGCCGCGCCGACCAGCAGCCCGAGATGCGTCATCCGCCGCAACGCCGTGCGCGGAAACCGGTCCGCCAGCCGGACACGCGCCTCCGTGGCCGTCTCTGCCGGCGCCGGGATTTCAACCCGCAGATGGTGAATGAAACGCTCAGTCATGAGTGAGAAACATCGCGGCATGGGCGCCGCCAAAGGCATTGCTGGAAAGCACCGCGCCCTCGTAATCCGCCGCCGCCAGCGGAGCCAGCGCCACGGTTTCGCCGAAGCTCGGCGCCTCGCCGCCGACCGTGCCCGGAATGCGACCGGCCCGCAGCGCGGCCAGTGCCACCGCCAGTTCGACGAGACCGCAGCTGCCCAGCGTGTGCCCCAGGCTGCCCTTCCACGAAACCAGCGGCGCCCCGGGGAAATGGCGCATCACAGCCTCCGCTTCAAGCCGGCCCGCCTCCAGCGTTCCCGTCCCGTGTCCCTTCACCCACACACGACGACCCTGCGTCACCGCCGCCATCGCCGCGGCGCAGGCGTCAAACCCCGCGCCCTCCGGCTGGTTCCCCGTGAAGTGATACATCTCGTTGTGCAGGGCGTGCGCCGCCAGGCGGAAAGGCCCGGCCTCGCGCGCCAGGACGGCAAACGCCGCCCCATCCCCCAGCCCGATAGCCCCGGCTTCGCGCGCCGCGTAGGGTGCCGGCATTGTCCCGTTGAGAATCTTCAGGCTGTGAAACCCGCCCGTCACAAACGGGCTCAGAAAGTCGAAGGAAACCACCAACACGCGATCCGCCACACCGGCCCGCAACAGCCGCGCCGCCTGCGCCAGACCGAGGTGGGCCGTGACACACGCATGCGAAAACACCAGCACCTGCGCGCCCCAGCCGAATTCCCGCCGCAGCAGTTCCACGCTCGCCCACGGCGTGCCGTGCGCGACATGCCGCGCCTCCCGGTCGCGCGTGAACGCATACAGGCTGCCCACCCCGAAATTGCTGCTGGTGACCACCACCGGCTCGCGCGCCGAGCCCCAATCACCCTCCGGAATTTTCGCCCCCAGTCCCCGCAAAGGAGCGAGCCAGCGCGGCGGCAGCGTCTCATCCATCGGCCCGAGCAGCGCCAGCGGCACCTCGTCCCCGCCCGCCGCCCCCAACACGGGCGACCGCGCCAACGCCCGCCGCCCGGCCAGCAACGCCGCGCACGTGGCCTCCGCCCCGCCGAATGGCGTCAGGCATTCGCAGGCTTCAATCCCGGCGGGAATCTGGTCGGCTTTCGCACTCATCTGGCGCACTGATCGCCGCAAAAAAAAGCGCACGGCGCAAGGACGCCGTGCGACCGTTCAGCTCCCCGCCCAAGCCGTCGGCTCACGCCTTCGGCTGGTGTTGGCGCACGTAAGCCGCGAGCGCACTCACGCTGGCGAGCGCCGCGCGCGATTCCTCGCTGCTGCCGATCTTCACGCCAAACTCCTTTTCCAGAGCCATGACGATCTCCAGCGCATCAATCGAATCGAACCCGAACTGCGGCGACCCGATCAACGGCTCGTCATCCGGAATCTCCTCCGGGCTGACACCCTCGAGCTTGAGCGTGGCAATGATCAGGGTCTTGAGACGAAGCGTGAGTGGATCGGACATGCGAAAAGGATTAAATTGCGGCTATCGCAACCATCGGCCTTCAAACCGGCCGGCGCAGGACGTGGCAGACATTACTGCCACCGAAACCGCTGCTGTTGTTAAGGACGAGACCAAGCAGAGCGTCAACCGACGCCCGCGGCAGGTCGAGGCCGGCGCAGACAGGATCGGGCTCCGTCAGGTGCGCGGCCCCGGGGATAAAGCCTTCGCGGATCGCCAGGGCGCAGAATGCGGCCTCCATCGCGCCCGCCAGTGAAAGACCGTGCCCGGTCAGCGCCTTGGTGCTGCTGACCCGCGGCTTCGCGCCGGACTCGGTGAACACGGCGTGCAACGCCAGCGCCTCTGAACGATCCCCGGCGGGAGTCGAAGTCGCGTGGGCGTTCACATAATCAATGGCGGCGGGCGGCACGCCCGCATCGGCGAGGGCGCGGCGCATCGCGGCGCGCAGGCCCGCCCCTTCCGGATGCGCGATGGCCACGCTGTGGCCGTCTCCCGCCTGCCCCCAGCCCACGAGCTCCGCATACACCGGCACGCCCCGCTCCCGCGCCAGATCCGCCGCTTCGACGATGAGCGCCACCGCGCCGCCGGTGCCGACAAAACCGTCGCGCCGCGCATCGAAGGGCCGCGAAGCCGTGGTGGGATCGGGGTTGACGGAAAGCGCGCGAAGGCTCGCAAAGGGCAGGATGCTCTCCGTCGTCATGTCCTCCGCCCCGACCACGACCATCCGGCGCTGGCGACCGAGCCGGATCTCGTCCATCGCATAGGCCAGCGCATGGCTGGATGAAGCGCAGGCGGAGACAAAGCCGCACACCGAGCCGGATATTTTGTAGTGCGCGGCCAGGTTGAAATTCAGCGTGCCGGCGATGGAAGAGACGATCCCCATCGGGTTGCCGCGCTCGCCCCGCGAAGTATTCAGCTGCTCCAGGTAATGCCCCAACAGGAAAGGCGAGCCGGCCGAGGCGCAGAACAGGCCGGTGTCGCCGCCCGCGAGCGCGGCCGGCGTGAGGCCCGCATCGGCGAGGGCCTGCTGCACGGCGCACAGCGCATAGACACCGTGCGGCGCGAGCCCGCGCACCACGTCGCGCCCCACCTCAAACCGGGCGGGCCAGCGCCAGTCGCGCCAGTTCGGCGAGGGAAAGGCAAACTCCTTGATCGTGCCCGCGACTTTGACCGGCACATTGGGGTTGTCGAAAAAAGTGATCGGCTCGAATCCGTGGCGCAGCTCGCGCAGGCTCCGGAGCACGTCGGCCCGATCGTTGCCGATGCTGGTGATGAAACCCAGGCCGGTGATTACGGGCAGAATCGCCATGCGGACGGAGGCGGCTCAGCGGTCGGCTTGCGCCGCAATCTTGCGGCGGACAAAGGCCCGCAGCTCGCCCAGGGTCAGGACCTGCAGCAACTCCTCGTTGCTGATGCTGATCTTGAACAGGTCCTCGGTAAAAAAAACGACCTCCGTAATGGCCAGTGAATCAAACCCGAGGTCCTCAATCAGCCGGCTGTCGCCCGGCGCCTGCGCCAGCGTGGCCGCACTCTGCCGCGGGTTGAAGTCAGCCAGGATCGCATCAATCAAGACATCGAGCCGGGCGGTGTCCCCGGCTTGAAAGGCACGATAGGCCTCGCGGGCGGACTCGGACAGATGCTGGATTTTTTCTCCTGCCCCCGCAGAGGCGGCGGGCTGGCTGGCGGCGGATGAACCGGATTGGGGCATGAATCAGTGTGCTTGATGAAAAAGGCGGCGGCGATCTCTCAGCCCTTGACCGCGGTGTATTCGCTGAAAAGGCCCAGCGCCGTGTTGCGCTTCACCGCGGTGAAGCCCGCGTTGCGCAGGGCCTCCAGGACTGTCGCCGGTGGCACGCACGCATCCATCGTCTCCCAATAATAGCGCATCATGTCGCGCGCATCGGCGCTCCGGGTGAAGAGCCGGGTGAGCGCCGGATAGATGCGCCCGAAATAAACCCGGAAGAAAAAGCCCGATAGCTTTCCCGTCGGCTTGGTGACTTCGAGGATGAGCATCTTTCCGCCGGGTTTGAGCACCCGGAGATATTCGCGAAAGGTCACCTCCAGATCGCTGACATGGCGCAGGGCGTAGCCCATTGTGAGAAAATCAAAAGCATTGTCGGGCAGCGGCATCGACTCCGCGTACGCCTGGATGAATCGCGCGGGCAGCTTCGTCCGCGCCACCGCCAGCATGCCCTCGCTCGGGTCCACACACGTGATGTTCTCCGCCGTGCCCAAAACCTGCGCCGCCCCGACCGCGACCAATCCCGTGCCACAAGCGACATCCAGCACGCTCATCCCGGGTTTCAGGCCGTGCCGCTGCTGCACCCAGCGACGGTAACCCGCCCCGCTCCCCAGGAATCCCCAGTTGACCACCCCGTCGTAGTGCTTGGCGCCCTTGTCGAAGAGACCGTTGACGAACTCGGGTTTCGCCTCGGGCGAGGCGTAGCGGGCGGTCAGCGTCGGATGAGGTTGCACGGCGGGGAATTGCGATGAAAAACCACCGGTGATGCCAGCCCAAACTCACCGGAAGCGTGAGGGCTTGCACTGCATGGGGGCTTGGGCTTGGAAACTGTCATGTCCGACCAGCCGCCACTCCGTTCTCCTTCCGCCCTGCTGGGTGGCCTGGAGGCGGAGATCGAGCCCGCCACCGGCGCCGATCGAGACAACTGGGTGAAGGAAACGCGCTTCGGCCACTGGTTTCTCGGCACCCGGGTCTGGCAACGCTACGTGGTCGCGGAGGCCATCGCCGAACTCTCCCGCCTGCTGCCCCCGGAACGCCGGCGCGCCCGCCGCATCCTTGATGCCGGGTGCGGCCCCGGCGTGTCGCTGCCTTTGCTCGACCGCCATTTCCAGCCAGACTCCCTCCTCGGCCTCGACATCAACCCGCAGGAAGTGGAGCGCTCGCGCCGGCAGGCGCCGCACTGCCGCGCCCGCCTCGAAGTCCGGCGCGGCGATGCCACGCGGCTCGAGCTGCCCGACGCCTCCTTCGATCTCATTCTCTGCCATCAACTGCTCCACCATGTCGTCGCCCAGGCCGCCGTCTTGGATGAGCTGTTTCGCGTGCTTGCGCCCGGAGGCACGTTGCTCGTGGCGGAATCCTGCCGCGAGTTTATCCTGTCAACCCCCGTGCGCCTGCTGTTCCGCCACCCCAATGCCGTGCAACAGACCGCCGCCGGCTACCAGCAGCTCGTGCGCGCCGCCGGGTTTGTCTTCGGCCCCGCGCAGGTCACCACCTCCACGCCCTTCTGGTCCCTGCCCGATTGGGGCCTGCGGCGGAAACTGGGCTGGCGCCGCCCCCCCGAGGCCGAGCCGACCGAGATCATGCTCGTCGCCTTCAAACCGGAGGATGCCCTCCCCTCCTCGCGCCCATGAGCCTGCGTTTCCGCATTCTCGGCAGCGGCAGCTCGGGCAACAGCGCCCTGCTCCAGACGGAAGGCGCCCGCGTGCTCGTGGACGCCGGGTTTTCCGCGCGCAAGCTCGGCCAGCTCCTCGCGACCGACGGCGAATCCCTCGAACGCATCGACGCCATCTTTCTCACCCATGAGCACGGCGACCATGCCGCCGCCATCGAGGGCCTGAAAAAACACCCGCACATCCGCGTCTTCGCCAACGCCGCCACCGCCCGCGCCGTGCAGGCCGGGCTCAACCACCGGCCCGACTGGCAGATCTTCGAGACCGGCGCGGCCTTTCGCTTCCGCGATCTGGAGGTGCACAGCTTCTCCGTGCCGCACGACGCGCAGGAGCCCGTGGGCTTTCGCTTCATCACCGGCCGCGAAGACGATCTCTTCAGCCCCCGTCGCAGCCTCTCCTGGGTCACCGACCTCGGTTACGCTCCGCAGCATGTGGTCGAGCACCTGCGCGAATCCGATGTCGTCATTCTCGAATCCAACCACTGCACCGATCTTCTCAAGGCCGACCCCAAACGCCCCTGGGCCTTGAAGCAGCGCATCGGCGGCCGCCACGGTCATCTCTCCAACCAGAGCGCGCGTGAATTGCTGGAAAGCATCGCCAGCCCGCGCTGGCGTCACATCTATCTCACGCACCTGAGCCGCGACTGTAACAGCCCCGAGGTAGTCTCGGCCGCGTTCGCCGCCATCAAGGCACGCCTCGGTTGCGAATTTTCCATCGTCGCCCCCGGCGGCGGCACGCCCTTCCACGAATTCTCCTGAACCCATCCCGCCATGCCGCACGACTTCCGCCGCACCCGCATCATTTTCACCATCGGACCCGCCACGGAAAGCGAGGCCATGCTGGAAAAACTCATCGCCGGCGGGGCCGACATCGTGCGGCTCAACATGGCTCACGCCAGGCACGACTGGACGCGCACCGTCATCCGCCGCATCCGCGCCGTGAGCGAACGGCTCGGCCGCGAGGTCGCCGTCATGATGGACATCAAGGGACCCGAGATCCGCACCGGCGATCTGGCGGCCCCCATCGAGCTGCAGCCCGGCGAGATCTTCGACTTCACCGTCAAGCCCGGCGCCGACCGCGAAAACGCCGAGGAAGTGCGCTCCGTGGACGTCAATTACCAGGACCTCGTCAACGACATCAAGGTCGGCGACACCGTCCTCGTGGACAACGGGCTCATCCGGCTGGAGGTCCTCGCCAAGGACCACGCCCACATCCGCTGCCGCGTGCTCATCCCCGGCCCGCTCTCCTCCCGCCGCCACATCAACCTCCCCGGCGTCACCGTCAACCTCCCCTCCTTCACCGCCAAGGACCGCGCCGATTCCCTCGTCGGCCTCGAAGAGGGCATCGACTTCCTCGCGCTCTCCTTCGTCCGCACGGCGGCCGACATCACCCTGCTTCGCGATTTTCTCGCCGAGCGGAAATCGAAGGTCCGTATCATTGCCAAGATCGAGGACCAGTCCGCCATCACCCACCTCGACGACATCGTCCGCGCCTGCGACGGCCTCATGGTCGCGCGCGGCGACCTCGGCATCGAATGCCCCCTGGAAGAGCTGCCCGTCATCCAGCGTCGCGCCGTCCGCGCCTGCCTCGCGCAGGGCCGCCCCGTCATCGTCGCCACGCACATGCTCGAGTCCATGATCACCCAGCCGGTGCCCACCCGCGCCGAGATCACTGACGTCGCCAACGCCGTCTATGAACTGGCCGATTGCGTGATGCTCTCCGGCGAAACCACCGTCGGCAAATATCCCCTCGAATGCGTGCAGACCCTCGACCGCATCGCCCGCCGCATCGAGACCGAGGAGGACACCGACCCGCGCGAGCCCGCCGTCTTCACCGGCGAGCGCATGAAGGTCCTCCACTCCGCCGTCGTCCTCGCCAACCAGGTCCCCGGCTCAAAAATCCTCACCTTCACCCGGCACGGCTTCATGGCCCACGGCCTTGCCGCTCTCCGGCCCGTGCATTCCCCCATCCTCGCGTTCACCCCGCACGTGCAGCTGCTGCGCCAGCTCCGGCTCCTCCGCGCCGTCGAGCCGCATCTCATGCCCTTCGCCTCCGAGCCCGACATCACGATCGAGAATGCCATCATCCTCCTGAAGCGGCTCGGCCGCGTCCAAGCGGGCGACAAACTCGTCATCGCCACCGATATCCTTTCGCAAGACCGCCTCGTGGACAGCGTGCAACTGCGCACCGTGCGCTGAACCCCGCGCCCGGCAACCCAACCGGTCACCGGGCCGGGACCGGCTCAATAGCTGAAGCTCGCGCTGACGTGGCCGTGGCCGGAATAAACGCCGCGCGAACTGGCGATGGGCTTGAGCTGCCAGCCGTAGGCGGCGCGCAGGCTGAGATGGTTTCCGAGCTGCCAGTTCGCGCCGAGACCGGCGCTGGCGAGATCGGTGCCGTCATCCTCCACCCGCAGCCGCAGCGAGGCCCCGTCAAGAAAAGCGAACAGATCCGCGCGATCGCGGCCCTTCACCATCGAGAACGCCGGGGCATGCAACTCGGCGCTGCCGACGATGCCCCAATCGCCAAACGCGCTGCTTTCGCGGTAGCCGCGCACGGCATAGCTGCCGCCGCCGTTGAGCTGTTCCGAGCCGAGGAGCGCCCCGGTGGCGAACTGCGCGTCACCGGAGAGCACGAGCGACCATTGCCCGGCGAGCGCCCGCTGGTGGCGCAGGCCGAAACGGGCGAAGGCGTAGCCGGCTTTCGCGCCGGGGCGTGAGCCGGCGAAGGCTTCGTCATCGTTGTAATCCGTAAGTCCACCGGGGCTGGCGGCGAACTCGAAGCGCGCGCTGTTTTGCCCGCCGAACCCGGGGAAGTTCAGACCGTAATTCACCCCGACCTGAGCGACGTGCGTCACGTTGTTGGTCACGGGAATCTCGGCGAATTCGAGCGTGTTGTCGGAGTATTTGAAATCGGCGGTGAAGCTGAAGGTCTGCGTCCACTGCGGGCTCGGTGCGGCGAGCGGGATTTCATAGCGTGCGCCGACCTGCCAGCTTGTGCCGCCTTGGGTGAAGGGTTCGGGCATGACGGAGTCCATCGTGGACCAAGCGCCCTGCAACGAGAGCACATGCCGCCACGGAAGGAATGCGGTGTAGCTCGTGTTGTAGCCGCGCATGTGTTGCCACTCGGGATCGCCGGTGATGCCGAGGCTGAGCAGGTCACCGCGGCCGAAGGCGTTGCCCCAAGTAAGGCCGGCGGAAACGCGGTCTTCGTCGGTGAGGACGGTGCCGGTGTTGGAGTAGCCGGCGTTGAGCGAGAGAGGGAGGCGTTCGTCGGCGCGGAGGGTGACACGGGTGGTGCCGGGCTGTTCGCCGGCCTCGATCACGGGCGTGACGCGCGTGAAGGGATTGCGGTTGAGCCACGCGAGGTCGGCGTTGAGGGCGGCGGTGTCGAGCACTTCGCCGGGGCGCAGGCCGAGCGCGCCCACGTAGCGCTCACGGGCGAACCATTTGTTGCCGTTCACGCGCACCTCGCCATCGAGCGAAGCGGGCTGCACGACAATCCGCACGGCACCGTCGGTGATGTCCTGCGGCGGCGCATAAACGCGCGCAAAGGGCCGGCCGAGGGACTGGAGATGAACGCGGATGACCAACTGCAGGCGGTCGAGCGAGGCGAGGGAGACGGGGCGGCCTAGGAAGGGCTCGATCTCGCGGGCGAAAGCAGGGTCTTGCAGCCAAGGCACACGGCTGGCGTCCACGCCGGGCTGCGCGGCGGCGGGCGGGGACGAGACGGCGGCGGGCAGGAGCACGACGGCCGTGAGCGCGGGGAGCAGCACGTCTTCGCCTGGCTGGGCCGCGAGCGTGGCCCCGGGATCAAGGGCGGGCGGGACGGACGGCTGCGCCATCGCGAACGAGGCGAGAGAGAGGCCGAGGAGGATGAGAGATTTGCTCACTTGGAGGAAAGGAATTCGGCGGAGAGCATGAGGGTGGAGAGCTTGATGTCGGAATCCATCGCGCTGCTCTGGAGGTCGGCGATGGAGGTGATCTGGGTGCCGACGCTCCACTTCGCCATCAGCTCGTTGAAGGCTTGTTCGTTCTTGATGCTTTCGCCCATCTGCACGGAGCGGACGGCCAGCGCGACGGCCATGACGACGGCAATGCCCGGACCGGCGGCGGCAAAGCCCGCGACGGGCGCGACGTTGGGGAAGATGGCGACGGAGATGGCTTTGACGGCCAGCAGTGCGGAAGTTGCCGCAACGGTGCCGGCGGCGGCCACGGTCGCGCCGATGTAGGTGCCGATGACTTCCTCGGTGGCACGTTGCGTGATGTTCTGGAAGTCGCCGGGGCCGATGAAAAGGTTCGCCATGCCGTTGATCTCGGCCTTCGCTTTTTGAGTGGCCAGCATTTCGTCGTAGAGTTTTTGCGCGGCGAGCACGACCTCCGACTGCCGCTTCTCGGTGAGGTCGGCGAGGCGGCCGAGGATCTGGCGGTCCAGCGCGGTCATCTCGGCCACGTTCTTGTCACGAGTGAGCTCTACGAGGGACGGGAGGATGAAACCGAGGGCGGAGGCGGCATCGGTATCGCCGGCGGCGATGAGCGCGCTGAGGTCGGCCATGGCAAGGTCGCCGGCCATGAAGTCGGCGAGGAGCTGGCGGGCAGCCTCGCTCAGGGCTTCGTAGGAACTGTCCTTATGGCCCTTGCCTTTGAGGAGCGTAGCGTAGGTGTTGCCCAGCGCGCCGATGACGGCGGCGGCGTCGAAGCTGGCGAAGTAGCTGGCGTATTCGGCCTTGGTGAGGGGCTCGGTGTAGTAGTTGATCTCGGTGGGGTGCAGGAGCTCGTCTGAGAGGGTAAGCTGGTCGTTTTTGTCCACTTCGATGCTTTCGTTGGTCGGCGTGAACTCCGTATGGAGGGTGTTGTTCTGGTTGAGCGAATTGACCAACGCAGGGTCGAGGATGCGTTTGGTCACTTGGAGGGTGCCGGGCTGGAAGGTGATGTCGTAGTTGTGGTTCAGCGTGTCGGTGAGCGCCGCGTTCGTGGCGGAGACATCGATCGCATACCTGCCAACCGCGGCGGTCACATCGTCCTCGAAGTCGATCCGCCAGTTGGCGTCGGCGAGCGCCGCGTCGGCCGCGAGGAAGCCCGTGAAGGCGAGTGTGAACGGATTGGTCGTGAAGACATCGCCGCGGACGCGGCTCACGGTGTTGCCAACGACGGTCGCGCTGGCGCGGGTGATTTCCAAGGCGCCGGACCGGAAGGTGATGTCGTAGTTGCTGGCCAAGGCGGCGGTGAGCGCGGCGTCGGTGGCGGTGATGTCGATGAGGTAGAGGCCGCTGGCGGTGGCCGCGTTGTCGGTAAAGTCGATCCGCCAGTTCTCGCTGGCAAACGCCTCGTCGGCCGCGCGGAAACCGGTGAAGGCGAGCGTAAACGGATTGCTTGTGAAGGGGTCGCCGTAAACGCGGCTCGCGCGGTTAGCGGCGATGACCGCGCTGGCGCGGGTGATATCCATGATGCCGGACTGGAAGGTGATGTCGTAGTTCTTGTTCAGCGCGGCGGTGAGCAGCGTGTCGGTGGCAGAGATGCCGATCTCGTGGCTGCCGGCCGCGGTGGCCGCGTTGTCGTCGAAATAGATCCGCCAGTTGTCGCGGGCGAGCGCCGTGTCGGCCGCGAGGAAGCCCGTGAACGTGAGCGAAAACGGATTGGTCGTGAAGGAGTCGCCGTAAACGCGGCTCACGCGGTTGGCGGCGATGACCGCGCTGGCCGGGGTGATGGCCAGGATGCCGCCGGTGAAAGCGACGTTGTAGTTGGCCGAGGAATTCAGGCCCCAGATCGAGTAGCGGCCGACGTCCGAAGTGGTCGTGGCGAGCGTGCTGAAGGCGAGGCCGAGCGAGTCGAGCGTGTCGTCATTCTTGAGGCCCTGAGCGGAAGCGGCGGCAAAATCGGGATTGGCTTGGCCGTAGGCGCGGGTGGCGTCGGCGATGGCCACGGTGAGGGCGGCCGGCGTGACCGTGAGCGTGCCATCCACGGTCTGGACGACATAGTTCGCCGTGGTGGTCTGCGCGGTGGGCCGGATCGCGTAGGCGCCGACGCCCGAGGTCTCGTCGGCGGTGGTGACGAAGCCAGCGTTGGTGATGACGTTAAGCTCGTTATCGCCAGACAGGAAGCCAGTGATCGAGCCGTAGAGATACGGGTTGATGTCGCCGTAAACCTTCGTGAGGTCCGCCGCCGTGTAGGTGAGCACGCGCGGCGAGATGACGATGGCGCCATCGGTGGCGGAGGTGATCACGTAGTTGTGGTCGAGGAGCAGCGGCGTGAGGGCATAGGTGCCGACATCGGTCAGCGCCTCGGTGGGGTTGAAGACGCTGATGACGGAAGCGGCGGTGTCATCGAAGGCGAGGCCGAGGACGCTGAGGGCATAGTCTGCGGGATTCTCTTCGCCGTAGGTGCGCCCGGCCGGGCCGATGACGACGGTGAGCGGTGCCGGGGCGATGCGGAAGGCGGCGCTCGGCGCGGTGAAGGTGTAGTTCGGATTGTTGCTGGTGATCGTGTAGGTGTAGTCGCCAGCGTCGGCGGTGAGCGCGGGCACGCCTGAAAACTGCAGGCCGAGGCTGGCGACGGTGTCACTGTTTTTCAGGCCGCTGACGGCCGGCATCGTCATAGCGGGATCGGCGCGGCCGTAGAGGCGGGATGCGTCGAGCAGGTAATCAAACAACAACACCGCGGGCGCGATCGTGAGCGTGCCAAACTGCGGCGTGATGGTGTAGTTGAGGTTGTTGACCGTGGCGAAGGTGATGCCCCAGTCGCCGACGCCCGAGGATTGAGTCGCCTGTGTGGAGAAGTTGAGCGCGCCGAGGGTCGCCGGGGTGTCGAAGGAGGCGAGGCCGTCGAAGGCGGCGGTGAACGTCGGGTTCGGATCGCCGTAATAACGCATCACGTCGTCCACCGTGATCGCCAGCGGGCGCGGCGTGACGGTGAGCGTGCCGGTGACCTGGGCCGCGACGGAATAATTCGGCGAGGACGAAAACGGAAAACCGACGATGGTGTAGGAGCCGGCGTTCGCGGTGGGGGTGGCGAGAGAATCGAGATTGTTGACGGAAACGAGGGAGGAGGCGTCGCCGTTTTTCAGGCCGGAGACCGTGTAGGTGAACACGGGGTCGGCGTCGCCGTAGCGGCGCGTGGCCGGGTCGATGCTCACGGTGAGCGGCGCGGGCGCGACGGTGAGCGAGCCTTGCGCATAGGTGATGCTGTAATTGTCGGCCGAGGCGCCGGAAGCGGTGATCGCATAGTTGCCGACGTTCGAGGCCGCCGTGGCGCCGGTCGCGAACGAAAGGCCGCTGACCACGGCGGAAGTGTCACCGTTGACGAGGCCGTTGTAGTTGACCGTGAAAGCATTCGCGTCGCCGTAAAGGCGCGACTGGTTCGGCACGGAGATCGTGAGCGGGGCGCGGAGGATCTCCAGCGTGCCGGACGCATAGTTGATGTCGTAGCCGGTCGCCGTGGCGCCGAAGGGCGTGATGGTGTAGAGGCCGACGCCAGAGGACTGGGTGGCGGCGGTGTTGAATTGCAGGCCAGTGACGATCGACTCGTCTTCGCCGCCGACGAAGCCGCTGTAGCTGGCGGTGAAGACCGGGTTGGCGGCGCCGTAAGTGCGGGAGGTGTTGTTGGCGGAAATCAGCAGCGCGGTGGTCTCGGTCAGCGTGAGCGTGCCGGGGATGAAGGAGATGTTGTAATTGGCCGAGGTGAGCCCGGCGGGCGTGATCGTGTAGGCGCCCGCGATTGAGGCTTCGGTGGCAGGCGTGATGAAGGTCAGCGCGCCGCTTAATGCGGAGGCGGTTTCGCCGAGCACGAAGCCGGCGTAGCTGGCGCTGAACGCGGGGTTGGCGACACCGATGCGGCGGGTGGCGTCGGTGGCCGTGATAGTGAGCGGCGCGCGCGTGATGCTGAGCGTGCCGGGCACAAAGCTGAAATCGTAATTCGAGGAGGCGAGCGTGCCGGCGCTGATGGTGATGTCGTAGCTCCCGACGCCGGAGTTTTGGGTCGCGGTGGCGGAGAGCGCGGGCGCGCCGGTCACGTCGTTGACCACGTCGTCGAGCCAGCCGTCCACGGTGTAAGTGAAGGCGGGATTGGCGGCGCCGTAGCGGCGGATCTGGTCGTTGGCCGTGTAGGTGAGCAACGGCGAGCCGGAGGCGCCGCTGAAGAAGAAGGTCGAGCCGAAGCCGTCGTAATCGTCGTTCTCGTCGTAGGGGTGATTATAGACTTCCGTGCCGGTGAGCCCGCCCTTGGTCGTGGCGGCTCTGGTGCTCGTGTAGATGAGATAGCGGGTGCTGCCGCGGAAGGCCTCGGGGCCGGCCTCGTTGACGAACGCGCCGGCGGTCGAGGCGAGGATGATGTTGCCGGGCGCGGTGAAAGTGAGGTCGGTGCCGCTCTTGAGCGTGAGGTTGCCGGGCGTGAAGAACTGCAGGTAGCCGCCATCGACCTGGGTCGAGTGGAGCGTGAGGTCGAGGTCGCCGTGGTGGTTGACCACGTAGGCGCGGAAGTCGGCGTCGCCCTCGGTCCGGAAGGCGCCGATGGTGTTGTCCGCGTCTTCGTTGGTGGAAATCCCGGCCGATCCGGCGTTGAGGTCGAGCACGAAGGTGCCGACGCGGAGGTTGCCGTCGGCGAAGAACGTGCCGGCACCCAAGGGGGTATCCAGCGTGTAGCCCGGGCCGGGGGCGGAATCGCCGTTGGCGCCGTAAATCAAGGTGCCGACCGTGATGGTCGCGTCGGAATCGAGCCAGCCTTCACCCCAGATGTCGGGCAGGCCGCTCTCTGACGGGGCCAGGGCCGTGCGGCCCGTGTAGAGCGCAAGCGTGCTGCCGACGCCGCCAGTGATGTCGGCGTAGAGGTTGATGTTGTTGCCGGAGCGAACGGTGAGCGAGTTGCTGTTCGCCCAAGCGATGGCGGAATTAAACGTGATGTCGCCCGTCGAAGTGGACGTGTCGAGAACGACGTGCGACGCGGCGAGCTGGGCTTCGAGGGTCGCAGCAGCGAGAAACGATTCGGCGTCGCCAGGATCGGTCGTGCCGACGTGGAGCGCGTCGGGATCGAGCAACAGGGTGCCGCCGACGCCGAGGTCGAGCGGCGCGGCGGGCCGGAAATCGAGGGAGTGCTTGCCGGAGACTTCCGCGAAACCCGCCTCGTCGCCGCCGGTGACGATATGGCCGAGAAAGGTCGTCGTGTCATCCGCCCAGACAATGGCGCGGCCGCCGCTGCCCGCATCGAGCACGGAATCCGCACTGACGACGGTGCGCGTGGCGTTGGCGATGGCGGCGTTTTGTCCGCGGTAGTCACCGCCGACGAGGATCTCGCCTCCGGAGCCGTCGGCGTTGCGCGCGGAGATTTCGCCGGAGACGGAAACCGTGGCGTCGGCCGCGGTGAGGAGGACGCGGCCATTGAGGGTGGCGCTGCCCGTGGCGCGCACGACGCCGCTCTGGTTGATCGCGAGTTCGTAGAGGCTGCCGCCGGCGGCCTCGAGTTGCGCCTGGGCGGCGGCGATCACGCCGGAGTTGTCCACGCCGATTTGCTCCGTGGTGGCCGGCAAATTGGTTTTGATCAGGAAGGTGGAGGCGTCCGGTGAGGCGAGGAGCACTTCCGTGCCCGCGCCGAGGGCGGCGGCGCCGCGGGGCGCGTTGATCTCGCCGGCGTTTTTCACGGTGTGGGCGAAGAGCATCACATTGCCCTCGCGCGCGGTGATTTTGCCGAGGTTGACGATGCCGGCGGCGCTGTCGCCCTTGAAGGCGAGTTCGCCGCCGCGCAGGAAGTGGTCGTCGCTGACATCGAGCGTGGAGGCGAGGAAGGCCGCGGTGTCGATCACCGCCCCCTGCCCCACCACGATGCCCTTCGGGTTGATGAGGAAAAGCTTTCCGTCGGCCTGAAACGAGCCGAGGAGCGTTGACGGATCGTTGCCGACCACGCGGGCGAGCATCGCCGCATCCGCGCCGGACTGCCGGAGGCGGAGCGCGGCATCGGCGCCGAGGTTGAAGGACTGCCAGTTGACGATGGCTTGGCGCGAGGCCTGCGTGAGGGTCATGGTGTTGCCGGTCTGGCTGACCGTCACGTCACCATGAACCACCTGGGCGCCGGTGGGCAGCTGGGCCGGGAGAGACGCGGGCAGGCCGCCGGCCAGAAAAGCGATCAGCGGGAAAAGCAGCAGAGGACGGCGCGTTTTCATCATCCACATTCTAGTTGGCGCGCCCCCGCGAATGAATACCTCTACGGAGGTATGTCCGCCCGCCCGGTTTCGTGAAATAGTCGCCCTATGCTGTCCATCCTCCGGCCTTTGCCCGCCGCCCGGACCCTCCGCGTCACCTTCGCGGGTCTGGTCGCCGCGGCCGGAGGATTGCCGCTCATCGCCGCCTTGGAAACAGGCCGGCCGCTCTTTCACCCGTTTGTCCAGACGGACGAACCCGTAACCGCCTTTGCCTTGGACGGACGCGGCGTGGCTTATACCGCAGCCTTCGGGCGGATTTCGGAGCACACCCCGCTGGCCCCGCGCGAGCACCCGGTGGCAGCGGAAAGCGCTTATCTGGGCGGACTCGAGGCCGATGCCGCAGGGCGGCTCCATTACATGACCACACGGCAGATCGGCTGGATCGATCCGCGGGCTACTCTCCCGGCGACACCGCACTGGCTGCCTGATCTGCCCAAGAGCGAATGGAGCCGATCCCACAATTTCACCCACCTCGCGGTGCACCCCGACGGGGTCTTCGCCAGCAGCCAGTATTTTGTCGCCCGCTGGCGGGACGGGCGCTGGCGGGTCTGGCCGCTCGGCGACCGCTTCCCTGCTGTCCTCAGGCTGGGTGGCGCGACCTATGTATCCCAAGCCGGCGAACCGCTCTTCCGGGTGACAGCCGCCGGCTTGGAGCCGGTGGTGACCGGCAAAGTCATCCGCGACGCGCGCATCATCACCGGGCGGGAAACCGACAACGGCGAATGGCTCCTCTTGAACAAAGACGGCCGCCTGCTGCGCGCCCGCCCCGGCGGGGAGGCGCATTATGTTTCCGAATCACCGATCACTTCCTTAGGCACCGCAATCAGCCCACCGGGCGCCTTTCTTTCCGGCGGTGCCCTGGCCCTCGCCACCCCCGCCGGCTTGGAGCTGTTCGACGCCCAGGGTCGTTTTCTCACCCGTCTGGACAATGACTCCGGTCTGCCCACCCGGACGATCAACCGGGTGCGGCAACCAGACAACGGCCCGGCCTGGTTCACGACGCTCAATGAGGTTTACCGCCTCGATTTTGGTCCCGGGGTCACGCGGTTCGCCCGGACCGAAGGATTGGGTAATGCCACGGTGCTGACCTTGGCCAGGCACGAGGGCACTTTGTATGCCGGCACCACGGAGGGGGTTTTTCGCCTCGTGCCGGGTGAGGCCGCCGCCCGGCGCCCCGCGGTCTTTCAGGCCGTTCCCGGCATCAACCACCGCGTCCCCTCCCTGCAAGGTCACCGGGGAACGCTGCTCGCCGCGGGCGGCGACGGCGTTTACGCGCTCAGCCCGGCGGGATTCACCCGCATCCTGCACTCTACCCAGTCGGTGCACCTCCTCGCCCCCAGCCGGACCAATCCCCGGCAGGTGTTTTTCGCGAGCTCCCAGAATCTCAACACCCTCACCCTCACCGACACAGGCTGGCAGACTTCCCCGCTGGGCGTGATGACACGGGTGGATCCCCGCACCCTGATTGAGACCCCGACCGGCGAAATCTGGATCGCCGGACATGACCGTATGCTTGACCGGTTGCGGCCCGACTCCGCGCCTCCGTCCGATGCCGCGGCCATCGGCCACTTCAGCAAGCTGACTCCCGAAGAAGCCAGTGGCGCGCAGCGCAGCTATTCCCGCCGCGTGATCCCGATGCCGCATCAATACCGGCCAGCCTGGTGGGATGGGCAGTTGATTTTAACCGGCCCGGACGGCGCCGTGACCCTGTCCGGCGATGATCCAGCGCTCCGGCCGCGGGCTCTCGCCGATGCGGGCGCCCCCCCGGCCGGACAACGCTGGGTGCTCGCCCGTTTTCAGGACGACCATGCCTGGATCGCCGCCCGCGCCCAACGGCCGGGAGCCGGCATCCAGTTGTTCCGGCTGGGCCCAAATCCTGAGGGTCAGGCGCTGCGCATTTCCTCCGCCGTGACCGCCGCTGCCGGCGAGATCACCACACTGTTTGAAGACATCAGTGATGGCGTGCGCGTGCTCTGGATCGCGGGCACCGCCGGATTGGTGCGCTGCGAACTGGCGGCGATCCCCACCCCCGCCCCCGCACCGGCCGTGATCCTGCACACACTCATTGCCACGGATGGCAAGGGCGGGCATCAGCAGCCTCTGGATGCCCCCCTCGCACCGCTTCCCCCCACGGATGAACTGCGCGTCAGCTTTGCGGCGCCGTGGCATGAGTCCGGCGGCCCCATCCACTACCAGACCCGGATCGACGGCTTGTTGGCACGCTGGAGTGACCCGACCCCCGAGCCTCAGCAGACGCTCGCCCGGCCGCCGGCCGGCGAATTCACCTTTCGCGTCAGGGCAATCACCCCCGATGGGCTGATCGGTCCGGAGGCCTCCTTCGCCTTCAGTGTATTGCCGCCCTGGTGGCGCACCGGCTGGGCTCTGACGGGCGGCATCATCCTCGGGTTGGGCGGCGTGGCGGGACTTTTCCGCTGGCGGCACCGCGCACTGCGCCAACGCAGCGCGCAACTCGCATCCCTCGTCGCCCAGCGCACCGCCGAACTGCAGGCGCGTGAACACCAGCTCGTGGAAGCCCGCGACGCCGCCGAGGCGGCCAACCGTGCGAAAAGCGTCTTTCTCGCCTCGATGAGCCATGAGCTGCGCACGCCGCTCAATGCCATCCTCGGCTACGCCCAGCTCCTGCGTCATACTCCCGGACTTCCCGCGGAATCCCGCCGCCAGCTGTCCACCGTGCATGCAAGCGGCGAGCATCTGCTCACCATGATCAACGACGTGCTCGATCTCGCCAAGATCGAGGCCGGCAAGGTCGAGCTGCACGCGCGGCCATTTCCCCTCTCCCAGCTGCTGACCCATCTCTCCGAGGTGTTCGAGCCGCGCGCCGCGCAGAAAGGCATCGCCTTCTCCCAGATCAACGAGACCCCGCTGCCCGCGATTGTCACCGGGGACGAAGGCCGGCTCCGCCAGGTGCTCTACAACCTGCTCGGCAACGCCCTCAAGTTCACCGAACAGGGGCGCGTCGAACTGCGCGCCGGCGTCTTTGCCGGGCGCCTGCGCTTCACCGTGAGCGACACCGGCATCGGCATCGCCGCGGCCGAGCAGGCCGCGATCTTCAAGCTGTTTCACCAGGCGGTCACGCCCTTGGCCGCCCAAGGCACCGGCCTGGGCCTCGCCATCAGCCAGCGTCTCGTGCGGCTGATGGGCGGGGAAATCGCCGTGGAAAGCGCCGCGGGGACCGGCAGCCGCTTCACCTTTGCCGTGCCTCTGCCCATGACACCGGCCCCCATCCTTCCGCCGGCGGAAATCGAACGTCTTCCCACCGGCTACCGGGGACCGCGCCGCCGCGTGCTCATCGTGGATGACGAACCGGTCAACCGGGACATCCTCCGCAGCCTGCTCGCCCCGCTCGGCTTCATCATCGAGGAGGCCGGCGACGGCGAAGCCGCGCTCGCCCGCGTCGCCGCGCATGCGCCCGACGTGATCCTCATGGATATCCGCCTCCCCCGCCTGGACGGACTGGCCGCCACGCGCCGCTTGCGCAACACCCCCGGGGGCGATGCCCTGCGGATCATCGCCATCTCGGCGAGTGTGTATCCGGTGGATCGCACGGAGGCGATCGCCGCCGGCTGCGACGACTTCGAGCCCAAACCCGTGCGCACAGGCGCACTGCTCGCCACTCTCGCCCGCGTGCTCGGCCTGGAGTGGGAATATGCACCGGCACCCGCCGCCGCCCCGCTCGTGTTCCCCGAAGAACTGCCGGCAGCCTGGACGCTGCCCGCGGCGGAGCTGCTGCGGCAGCTTGATGAACAGGTCGAGCTCGGCGACCTCGTCGCCCTGCGCGCCATCCTGGCCGGCGCCCGCCCGCAGACACCTGCCGCCCGGCCGTTCATCGACGCCTTGGATTCCTTCGCCGCCCACGCGCGTCTCGCCACGCTGCGCCGATGGCTGGCCGCCGCCCTCGCACGCTCCTCCTCCCCATGAGCACCCTCCTGATCGTGGATGACCTTCCCGCCAACCTGGCCCTGCTGATTGATGCGGCCAGCGCCGCCGGCCACCGCGTGCTGCTGGCCGAGGACGGGGAACGCGCCCTCAGACTCGCCGCCAAGGCCCGCCCCGACCTGATCCTCCTTGATGTCAACATGCCCGGACTTGACGGATTTGAGACCTGCCGGCGTCTGAAAGCCGATCCCCTCACGAGCGAGATTCCCGTCATCTTTGTCACCGCGCTCGACGAAACCACCGACAAGGTCACCGGGCTCGGGGCCGGCGCCGTGGACTATGTGACCAAACCGCTCCAGCCACCGGAAGTGCTGGCCCGCGTCCGTGTGCACCTCGAACTGCGGCGATTGCGTGCGGAACTTCAGATCGAGGTCGCCCGCCGCGAGGAGGCCGAGCGCTCGCTCCGGCACTCGCTCGACCGCGCGGTGCTCGTCGCCGACCTGGAAGGCCGCGTGCTCTTTGTCACCGTCCACGCATCCCGCCTGCTCGCGCGCCATTTCCCCGGAAGCGCCCCCGATCAGCTGCCCTCTCTGCTGCATCCCTGTCTGCAGGCCGCCCCGCCGCTTGAGCTGGCCACAGCCGCGGGACGCCTGCGTGTGCGCGGCTTCACCGAAACCGGCGAAGCCGAATGCGCCACCCTTCTGCTGGAGGAAATCGCCCCGCCGGGCGGCCTGCTCCAGCGTCACTTCAATCTCACCCCGCGCGAAGCCGAGGTCCTGTTCTGGATCGCCCAGGGCAAGAGCAACCCCGAGATCGCCATCATCCTCGCCAACACGACCGGCACAGTGAAGAAGCAGGTCGCCAGTATCCTTGAAAAACTCGGCGCGGAATCCCGCATGGTCGCCGCGCTTCAGGCAATGGACATCCTCGGGCGGAGTCCCTGAAGGCGCGGCGCGACCGGGTCGCGCCTTATTTTGGAGTCACCGCCGCGATTTTCCCGGTTTGCTTTTTCCGCTCCGCCTCATTGGTTCCTCCCCATCACATGAAACGTCTCGCCTGGCTTCTCATCTTTGTGGTCGGCACCGCGCTCGCGCAGGTGCGGCCCGTGATGTTGCCGGCGACCCAGGAGGACTTGTGCGGCTGTTGCGGAGCGGATTGCGCCTGCGCGCTGCCCGCCGAGTGCGCCCCGCCTCCGGCCCAAAGCAGCGCGATGCCGCTGAAGCTTTCCCCGGCCGCCACGCTGCGTCTGGAAAAGCGGGCGGTCGCCCGGGCGGAAAACACCGCCCGCTTTTATTCCGCTTTTGCGCCCGCTGCGCTCCCCGCCGCCGGGTTGCGCGCACCGGTTGAACCGGTGCCGACTGCGCGTGAACCGTTGTTCACGGTCCACTGCAGTCTCCTGCTCTGAGTTACAGGCAAGGTGTGTTCCCACGCCGGTGTCCGCCGCTGCACGCGGGGCTGCCGCGCATCACGGCCCCGTTTTTCGGGCCAAACCTGTCTGTATGCTCCATGCGTTATTTCCTGCTATTACTCATCCTCTCGGGCGGCGCGACCCGCGCCCTCGCCCAGGCCCGGCCCATGCCCTTTGTCGGCGGCACGGCCATCACGGCCCAGATTTCCGAGGCCGAGAAAACCGGCTTTGTCCGCCACAGTCTGACCCGGAGCTTTGCGCCGGGTCTGCTGTGGTCCCGTTTTTCCGCGCATGATTCCCATGCCGTGGAGGCGCTCGCGCCCCATGTCACGTGGCTCGTGCACCGGAACAACACCCGGACACGGCAGGCCAATTTCTACGCCTTCGGCGGCCCGGCCTTCTACCGCAGCCAGAGCGATTCGTTCAACGGCGCGTGGCTGTCCGCGCAGGCCGATGCCGAATCGCGCCGCTGGTATGGCATGGCCAAGGCCACGTCATGGTGGGCGCCCGGTCATTTCACGCGCCGCGAATTCGCCGCCCGCGCCGGCTGGGCTCCCTGGCTCGCCGGCTTCAACGACCTCAACACGTGGTTGATGCTGGAGGCCGCCTACAAACCCGGCGACGCCCGCACCACCACGCTGCGCCCGCTCGTGCGTTTCTACACCCGCACCTACCTCGTCGAACTCGGCTCCACGCTGCAGGGCGACCCCTTCCTCAACCTCAGCTTCGAATTCTGAAACGGTTCCATGCAGTTCAACCACGAATGGACACGAATAGACACAAATGAAATCAACCCCACCCAGCTTGGTGGGAGCAAACCGCATGTGATGAATACTCACAACTGCTCGAGCCTGCTGCGTCCCTCAGATTCGTGTGAATCCGTGTCCATTCGTGGTTCTCTCCTGAATTTCTACAACCAAAACAAAATCCTGAAGAATCATCAACCTCTCCCTCGGATATCGCGGGTTAACGCGGATTGAAATCTCATCCGCGACATCCGCCGGGAGGTTTGGCTCCTTTCCCGGCGTTCCTGATTTCCACACTCAATCAACCAACCATCTCTCTTCTATGAAAACTATCCTCACCCTCCTCGCCGTGCTCGGGCTCGCCCCGGGTGCCTTCGCCCGTGAAATCGTCCTCTCCGTGGACGGACTCGTCTGCGCCTACTGCGCCAATGGCATCGCCGCCACCGCCGGGCGCGATCCCGCCATCGCCAAGGTGACCGTCGATCTCGACAACGCGCTCACGCGTTTCTCGCTCAAGTCCGGAGCCACGCTCAGCGCCGACGACGCCAAAAAGCTCATCGTCCGCGCCGGTTATCAGGTCGCCGACGTAACCGTCACCGACCAATCCACCGAGGCCAATCGGTTCCGACTCGCCACCCTTGCGGGCGGCGCCCTGCCCTCCGAGGTCACCTCCGCCTACCTCGCGGAATCCAAGACCGCCGACGGGCGCACCCGCCTGCATGTGCGACTCACTTTGGAACGTCCGTTTGCCGCCGCCTGGCTGCCAGCCGATGCCACGACCGCGAATGGGTTCACCAACACGCCCGCCGATATTCCCCTCGGCTGGACCCCCGGTCAGGCCGAAGTCCGGAGCACCCGACAACTGTTCCCCGGCCACGAAACCCGCATCGCCCTGGCTCAACCCGATGACCACACCACCGTCATCTATCTCGAAATCGACGCCTGACCAATGAGGGACCCAGTTTGATCTAAGCCGGTCCGAGGTCAGCGACCTCAGCTGCATCAAACTGATATCAATCGCCCGATGCTTTTGGACTTTGGCCACAGATCACACGGATGAGCACAGATAGGTGCTTCTTAATCCGTGCCTATCTGTGTAATCCGTGGCTAAAAATTGAGCGCCTCGTATTCTGAAAGATCTAAACCCTACATGCGTTTGGTATGAGTCACCCTCCCACGCCGGCTTGTGATTGCCCGCCGGGCCGGTCAGCTTGACCGGCCCGGCCCGATTTTCCTGCCATAATGCACGACTCCTCCAGTCCCTCCCCCGACCAGCCCGTTTACATGGGTCTGCCGCACGAACGCCGTCTGCGCCCGCGGTTCTACGCCGCCCTCGCCCTCACGCTGCCCGTGCTCGTGCTCTCCATGGGGCCGATGGTGTGGGATGATTTCTTCGCGCATCTCACCATGCGCCAGTCCGCTTGGCTGCAGCTCGCGCTGACCACGCCGGTGTTCTTCTGGTGCGGCGCGCCCTTCATCCGGCGCTGGTGGAAATCCATCGTCACGCGCGACACCAACATGTTCACGCTCACCGTCACCGGCACGGGCGCGGCCTACTTCTTCAGCCTCGGCGCCACCGTCTTCTGGGCGCACCTGCCCGCCCGCTATTTTTCCCACCACGGCGGCCCGATCTATTTTGAGGCCGCGGCCTTCATCACCATGATCGTCCTCCTCGGCCAGATCCTCGAACAACGCGCCCACGCCCGCACCGATGCCGCCATCCGCGCGCTCATGCAACTCGCGCCAAAGATCGCCCACCGCCTCCGGCCCGACGGCACCGAAGAGGACGTGCCGGTCGAGCAAGTCCGGCCCGGCGACGCCCTTCGCGTGCGCCCCGGTGAGAACCTGCCCGTGGACGGCGTGCTGCTCGCGGGCGGCGCCGAGGTGGACGAATCCATGCTCACCGGCGAACCGCTGCCCGTCGTCAAAAACACTGGCGACCGGCTCAGCGCCGGCACGCTCAACACCACCGGCTCCTTCACCTATCGCGCCGAGCGCGTCGGCGCCGACACGCTGCTCGCGCAAATCGTCCGCCTCGTCGAGGCCGCCGTCGAAAGCGAACCGCCCATCGCCCGGCTGGCCGACCGCGTCTCGGCTTTCTTCGTGCCCACCGTGCTCGTGATCGCCCTCGCCACCTTTTTCACCTGGGGCCTGCTCGTGCCCGGGCAGGGCTGGCTCTTCGGGCTGCTCAACGCCGTCGCCGTTCTCATCATCGCCTGCCCTTGCGCGCTCGGCCTCGCGACCCCCGTCTCAATCGTCACCGGCATCGGCCGCGGCGCCCAGGCCGGCGTGCTCGTGAAAGATGCCGCGGCCCTCGAACGCTTCGCCGCCGCCACCACGATCCTGATCGACAAGACCGGCACGCTCACCGCCGGCCGCCCCGAGGTGATCGCCGTGGCCCCCGCCGAAGACTTCAACTTCGACCTTCAACCGCAACTCAGCCGCGCCGATGCGCTGCTGACTTTCGCCGCTGCCGCGGAATCCTTCAGCGAACATCCGCTCGCCCGCGCCATCGTGACCGCCGCGCAATCACGCGGCCTGTCCCTGCCCGCCGCCACCGACTGGGTCGCCGATCCCGGCGCCGGCGTCCGCGCCACGGTCAACGGCCGCACCGTCAGCGTCGGACGCGCCCCGGCTGACGATGCGCTGCATCCCACCGCCACGCTCATCGGCATTACGGTGGACGGACGCCACGCCGGCACCCTCGCGCTGGCCGACACGCTCAAGCCCACCACCCCCGCCGCCATCCGCGAACTCCAGACCCTCGGTCTGCGCGTCGTGATGATCACCGGCGACCGTGAAGCCACCGCCCGCGCTGTGGCCACGGAGCTTGGCCTCGACGGCTACCACGCCGGCGTCTCGCCCATCCAAAAGCAGGAACTGGTCCGCGCCCATCAGGCCAAGGGCGAACGCGTGGCCTTCGCCGGCGACGGCCTCAACGACGCTCCTGCCCTCGCCGCCGCCGAGGTCGGCATCGCCATGGGCACCGGCACCGACATCGCCATGCACAGCGCCGGCCTCGTCCTCGTGAAAGGCGACCTCGCCGCGCTCGTGCGCGCCGTCCACCTCAGCCGCGCCACGCTGCGCAACATCCGGCAAAACCTCTTCTGGGCCTTCGCCTACAACACCGCCGGCCTCCCCCTCGCCGCCGGCGTGCTCTTCCCCTTCTTCGGCTGGCTGCTCAACCCCATGTTCGCCGGCGTCGCCATGAGCCTCAGCTCCCTCAGCGTCGTCACCAACGCCCTCCGCCTCCGCTGGCTGAAACTCTGACCCCACCCTCCTCGCGCCCCACCGCCACCCGGAAAGTGTCACGCAATGCGTGACACTTTCGAGGGCTGCTTTTCTATAGCGACTCAAATAAAACTGTGGCGTTGCACCATGGTGCGGTAGGGACCGTTATCCTTAACGGCCCGTGGAGGTAACAACTCCTGAACCGGGCGGTTAAGGATAACCGCCCCTACCCTGAT
>CAYSBR010000014.1:0-13814 GCA_964429385.1 uncultured Opitutaceae bacterium | reverse complement strand
AAGGCAATCAGGGTAGGGGCGGTTATCCTTAACCGCCCCTACCCTGATTGCCTTTCGCGAGTCGGAACCTGCCTCTCGCGGCTACGATTTTTGGCACCGCTCTAGCGAGGCTCATCCTTGAGAGTCATGCGGGCACGGTAATCCTTGCCGCCAAGGACGGTGCGGGCATGTAATCCCGTTCTCTTGTCGGCATACCCAGCCGGCAATGAGGTAGGGCCCGACCTCCGGGCGGGCCTGCCCACCGTAGCCTCGGCGAAGGCGGGCCGCTCGGAGATCGGCCCCTGCCTTTTAACCGTTTTACCCCTTTCATGTAACTCACGCGCACCCCGTTCCCCATGTCCCCGCCCCCACGCCAAGGCATCGTCAATATCGTCAACTTCATCCGCGGCGTCGAACCCCGCGATGCCACCATTGATCTCATCGAGCCGATCATCCGGCAGAGCGAGCTCGCCCGGCAACACGGCCTGCCGGTCACCTGGCTCGTGCAATACGATGCGTTGATCGACCCGCGCTTTCTCGCCGTCCTCAAGCAGCTCCCGCCCGGCGACGAGATCGGCGTGTGGCTCGAATTCATGCAGCCCCTCGTCGAAAAGGCCGGCCTGCGCTGGCGCGGGCGTTTCCCGTGGGACTGGCACGTCAACGTCGGCTTCTCCGTCGGCTACACGCCCGAAGAGCGCACGCGCATGATCGATATTCTCATGGCGGAGTTTCGCGCGACCTTCGGCTTCGCGCCCAAAGCCGCGGGCTCCTGGTTCATTGATGCGCACTCGCTCGCGCACCTTGAGCAGCGCCACGGCATCGTCGCCTTCTGCAACTGCAAGGACCAGTGGGGCACCGACGGCTACACGCTCTGGGGCGGCTATTTCAATCAGGCCTATTATCCCTCGAAACGAAATTCCTACATCCCCGCGCAAACCGCCGCCGCCCAGATCAACGTGCCGGTTTTCCGCATGCTCGGCAGCGATCCCATCCACCAATACGAGATCGGCCTCGATACCGTGCACCACAACGGCCAGCTCGTGCTCACGCTCGAACCGGTTTCCCCCGGGGGCGCCGATCCCGCGTGGACCGACCAGTTTCTGCAGAACATCTTTGAAACGCCCTGCCTGAGTTTCGGCTACACGCAGGCCGGCCAGGAAAACTCCTTCGGCTGGCCCGCCATGGCCAAGGGGCTGACGCATCAGCATCGCCGCATCGCCGAGCTGCGCGATCGCGGACTCGCCCGCGTGGAAACCCTCTCGCAATCCGGCGCGTGGTTCAAAGCCCGCTACCCGTTCACCCCGGCGTCCGCCGTCGTCGCGCCACACGACCTCAACGCCCCGCAGCGCGGCGCGCTCTGGTATTGCTCCCGTCATTATCGCGTGAGCCTGGAGTGGAATGGTGCCGAATTGCGCATCCGCGACATTCAGCATTTCGACGAGCGCCGCGCCGAGCCATTCCTCGACACCGTCTGCACCACCAGCGCCTGCAAATACGACGCGCTGCCCGTGATGGACGGATTCCTGTGGAGCTCACCCGAACAACGCGCCGGCTTGCATATCATCGACGAAACCGGCGCCGCGCTCAAACTGATCACCACACCGCAGGTCAGCGAGCCCGACGCCCACACGCTGCACGTCGCGCTCGACGACCGCTTCGCGTTCACGTTCACGGAAGGCAGCCTGATGCTGCGCGGCCCTGCGGGAACCGATTGGACATTATTCGCATCATGGTCGCCAAACGCAGCCACCGCCTTCGTCGGCGCGGAGGCAGATCACCTGCGTTACAACCACGAAGGCCATGCCTACGACGTGCCTGTGCTCGCCGGCACGGCCGTGTCGCACGGCTCAGGATTCACGTTGCATCCCGACGCCACCGGCCAAATCCGACTCCGGCTCGCAAGGTGAGCCCTGTAGGGCGGGGTTTCCGAGCCCCGCCTTAGAACAGGGACAATGCCAAAGGCGGGATTCGGAAACCCCGCTACAATCACCGCACAATCGGCATGCAAAAACCGGACGACCACCTCCGTATCGAACGATCAGATCACCGCTGGACGCAGATTCCGCCAAAACCATGTTCGCGCCTGCCCGCGTCTATATCATATCATGGTTTACAGCCCTTTTGTTTTCTCATCCACTAAGCCCTCGTGAAAACCCTCACCCGCAAAGCCATGTGTAACGTGAGATGATAACACTGACGAGCAGAAGCGTATGATTGAATTCATCATTCCCGCGATACTGCTAAGTGCCGGCATCCTTTGTGTGATCTTCCCGCGTCAGATCGGACTGGCCTTCTGCCGCTTCGGCAAAGCTAGCTGGCGGATAAGCACATTCGGATTTACCGATATGGGGCGGTTCTATCCCGAAGAAAAGGCACCGAAGATTTTTCGTATCCTAGGTATCGCATGGATTCTGTTCAGCATACCATGGATCGTGATTGCAGTTTCCTCCATCTCTGGTCCCGGTGCCTTTGCTGCCATGCGCGAATCCCGTGCATACCTGAGCGAGCACCACGGCTCTGCTGGGACATGGAATCTATCGACCCAGTCACTGTCATCTGGTGATGGCGACTATCTCGTCACCTACCGCTATGGCCAGCACGCTGGAATATTGCGAGCAACTTGGAAAGGCGACCACTACGAGTTCTCGGAGGAGAAGAAATGAAGAGCCCATCCACCCGCGGTCGGTGTTGATTGCCTCATGACCTTTGCGCTTTTTTGCGGCCAATAATCTTCGGTCATCCTCACCGGGCAATCGGCGCGCGGAAGTGCAGCAGGAATTTTTCCGCGAAAAACGGCCGGGGCACCCAGGCGTCGAGCGGCCAGACCGAGGCCGGCTGCACCGCGCCGCCCGCCAGCTCGTCGCGCCACAAGGTGCCTTTGAAATACAGCACGCCGTTGTCCGGCTGGCCCGCACGGCCCGGCTTCAGCAGCGGCCCGGCCCAGCCAAGAAATGCCGGCAGCGCGGTCACGGCGCGGCCGGTCACGTAGTCGAACTTTTCACGAATCGTTTCCGCGCGCACCGCCAGCCCGCGCACATTTTTGAGGCCGAGTTCGTCCGCCATTGCCGTCACCGCGACGATCTTCTTGCCCACGGAATCCACCAGCGTGAAACGGCACTCCGGATAAACGATCGCCAGCACGAGCCCGGGAAAACCGCCGCCCGTGCCGATATCCGCAAACGCCGCACCCACCGCCGGCCGCAGCACCTTCGTCATCGTCAACGCATGCAGCAGGTGATGCTCCTCGATGTTTTCCGCGTCCTTGCGCGAGATCAGGTTGATGCGCTCGTTCCAGGCGCGCACGCCCGCGCCCAACCGGCCGAGCTGGCCCAGCGTGTCTTCCGCCAGCTCCGGGAAAAACTCCCGCACCAGGGGCAGGTTCATCGGTTCATGCAGTTCGGCCATGGCTCAGCCCACCGTAGGCCCGGCGCTCGGGCAAATGATTTATCCTTCCCTGCAATCGTATCGGGAGCGACTCATTCTGAAAACTGATCGCCGTGGACGGACGCACAGGCTGGCCCGCACAGGGACGTGCCGGCCCATCTGTTCAAAATGAGCCACGACCAATCCATACGCCCACTTGACACCGGGAGCCTCCCGGCCTCTTTTCCAAGCTCGTGAAGCGCCTGTTTTCCATCGCTGCGATGCTCCTGCTGGCCACCTGGTTGCCGGCGACCCAGCATTGCGGGTTGGATGCGGCCGGACTGCTGCCCGATCTCGGCGCCTGCCATGACGATCATCACGACGATCATGCGCACACCGCCGACAACTGCAGTCTGATCGAGGAAGACGCCTACCAATCCGCCGCCCTCACCTTGAAGGTGACCGAGCCGGTCGCCCTGTGCGAGTGCCTGCTCCAGCTCATTCTTCTGACCGAAGCCAGCCCCCCCGTGATCGAGGCTCCGGCGGTGCATCCGCCGCCTGATCTGCAGCCCAGCTGGCAATTTATCGCGCGCGCCGCACCGCCGGCCCGCGCGCCTTCGCTGAACGCCTGAACCGGCCCGGCGGCGCCTTGCGCCGCGGGTGACGGTCACTGTCCACGCACGCCCTGCGTGCCTGCCCGCGTCCCGAGGACGCGTTTGCCCGGACCCATCCTGCGTTTCAGCCATGAAAAATCTCTCTCCTTTAGCTTCTCTCACCGCCCTGCTCCTCACTCTGGCTCTGCCCCATGCAGGCCGGGCGCAGGAAGTAACACCGCTCACACTTGAGCAGGCCCTCGCCCGCACCGCGGAACACCCGCGGTTGCGCGCGCAAAGCCATGCCGAACGCGCCGCCGATGCTCTCATCGAACAAGCCGGGCTGCGCCCCAACCCGACGTTGGACTTCACCGTGGAAAACTTCGCCGGCACCGGCGCCCTGCGCGGCGTCGATGGTCTCGAAGGCACGGCGGAATACAGCCAGACGATCGAGCGGGGCGACAAGCGCGGCCGCCGCACCGCCCTCGCCACCCGCGAACAGGCCATCACGCAGGCGGAGTCCGCCGTGCTCCGCCACGAACTCCGGGCCGCCACCGCCGCCGCCGGCATCAACGTCGTCGCGGCGCAGGCACGGCTGGCCCTCGCCGCCGGCCCGCGGCAACTCGCCCGGGAAACGCTCGCCGCCGTCGAGGCCCGCGTGCGGGCCGGCGCCGCTTCGCCGGCCGAAGCCGCCCGCGCCCGCGCCACCCTCGCGGCCACCCAGGCCGACTACACCCGGGCCGAAGCCGCGCTCGCCATCGCCCGGGCCGCGCTCGTCGCCAGTTGGGGCGGCGATCCGGCGGAGGCCGCCCCCCTCGCCGGACGTCTGCAGGTGCCGGAAACCCTGCCCGAGCCCGCCGGATTTCTGGCCGGCCTCGCCCGGCATCCCCGGCTCGACCTGCAGCAGGCCGTGATCGCCGGGCGCCGCGCCGCGCTCGACCTGGAGCAGTCCCAGGCCAAGCAGGACATCACGGTCGCCGGCGGCGTGCGCTTCTTCCGCGACAGCTCCGACGCCGCGTTCATCGCCGGTGTCTCCGTACCGCTCCCCGTTCGCAACCAGAACCAAGGCGGCATCCGCGCCGCGCGGGAAACACTCCACGGCGCCGAGCAGACCACCCGCGCCATCGAGCAGGAACTGCGGGCGGACTTCTCCGCCACCTGGCAGGAGCTCATCGCCGCGCACACCGCCACCCGTCACCTGCAACAGGACGCCCTGCCCGCGACCGAGGAAGCCTACGCCATCGTGCGCCGGGCCTACGAGGAGGGCCAACTGCCCTTGCTCGACGTGCTCGAGGCCCAGCGCGCCCTCGCCGGGTTGCAGCGCGAAATCCTCGATCACACCGCCGCCTATGCCGCCGCTCTCGCGCGCGTCGAGGCGCTCACCAATCCCTCCTTCTCCGCCACCGCCCGTCTTCTTTCCGACCGATGAAATCTTTTCTCTCTGCCCTCCTCCTGCTCGCCCTCGCCCTGCCCGCCGTGGCGGATGAGCACAACCACTCCGAAAACATCATTATTCTCGACGAGATCGCGGTCAAAAACCTGCGCATCCAGACCGTCACGGTGAAGCCGGTCGATTTCGAGGAAACGGTCTTCGCCCTCGGGCAGATCGAACCGTTGCCCGGCAAAGTCGGCGCCGTCTCCAGCCTCGTTTCCGGCCGAGTCGTCGCCCTCCCCGCCCTGCCCGGGGACACCGTGACCGCCGGGGCCGAGGTCATCCGCATCGAGAGCCGCCAGCCCGGCCAGCCACCGCCGGCCATCGGCCTGAAAGCCCCGCTCTCCGGAGTGGTGACCCGCCTCGACGTCCGGCTGGGCGATCCCGTCGAGCCCGACCGGGCCCTGCTTGAGATCATCAACCTCGATGAAGTGCTCGCCGTCGCCCGCGTGCCCGAGCATTTCGCCGGCGACCTTTCGCCCGGCGCCGTCGCCTACATCCGACTCCCGGCCGTGCCCGACGTCGTTTTCACCGGCAAGCTGGTGCGCCTGGGCACCGCCGCCGACACCGCCGCCGGCACGCTCAACGCCTACTTCGCGCTGGCCAACCCGGAGCACCGCCTCCGGCCCGGCATGCGCGCGGAATTCTCCCTCGTCACCTCCCGGCACCGCGGCGTCACCGCCGTGCCGCGCAGCGCGCTCCAGGGCACGCCCGCCAGCCGTTTCGTTTATGTGCAGGATTTCGATCTGCCCAACGCCTTCATCAAGACCCCGGTCGTGACCGGCCGCAGCAACGACCGCTTCGTGGAAATCATCTCCGGCCTCTTCCCCGCCGACGAAGTGGTGACCACCGGAGCCTATCCGCTGTCCTTCGCCGGCGCGGGCACACTCTCGCTCAAGGAAGCCCTCGATGCCGCCCACGGCCACGCCCACAATGAGGATGGCTCGGAAATGACGGGCAACGCCCCCGGCGGGGATCACGGCCACAACCATGGCGACGAAGATCACGCGCACCCGGAGCGACGCTGGATGATCCTGAGCGGCGTGCTCGCCGTCGCCCTTGTGCTCGCGCTCATCCGCCGCCGGCGCATCAACCCCGCGGCCTGAGGACCCGGCCATGTTAAACCGTCTCATCCTTTGGTCGCTGGCCAATCGCACCCTCGTCATCGGCGTCTCCCTGCTCGTGCTCGCCCTCGGGGTGCGCGCCGGGCTTCGCCTGCCCGTCGAAGTGCTGCCCGATCTCACGAAACCGACCGTGACCATCCTCACCGAGGCGCCCGGCCTCGCCCCCGAGGAAGTCGAGGCCCGCATCACCCAGCCGCTCGAAAGCTCGCTCATGGGCGTGGCGGGGCTGAGCCGCCTGCGCAGCAACTCCGACATCGCCCTTTCGCTGGTTTACGCGGAGTTCGAGTGGGGCACCGACATCCAGCAAGCCCGCGTCCTCGTGCAGGAACGCCTGCAGGTCGCACGGGAACAGTTGCCGGAGGGCATCCAGCCCTACATGACGCCGGTCGCCTCGTTGATGGGCGAAATCCTCCTCGTCGGCGTGCGCTCCACCCTCAAGGAAGGCGAGCCGGGCTATATCCCGCCCAGCGAGGTGCGGACCCTGGCCGACTGGACCATCCGCCGCCGGCTGCAAAGCATTCCCGGGGTCGCCGAGATCCTCAACATGGGCGGCGGCATCCGCCAGATCGAGGTCCAGCCCGACCCCTACCGGATGCAGGCGCATCACGTGAACTTCGCCGAACTCGAGGCCGCGGTCGCGGGTGCCGCCAGCACCACGACCGGCGGGTTCCTCGACCGCGGCTCGACGGAGATCATGATCCGCAACCTGGCCATGACGACTGACCTGAATGAAATCGGCCGCACCGTCATCAAGCACGTCAACCAGCGCCCGATCCTTCTCACCGATGTCGCCACCGTGGCCTGGGGACTCGAACCCATGCGCGGCGATGCCGCCGTGAGCGTCGCCCCGGAAAAATCGCCGACCTACGGCGTCATTCTCTCCGTGACCAAGGCGCCGGGCTTCGACACCCGCACGCTCACCGAGCAGATCGCCGCCGCACTGGAGGAGCTGAAGGGCAGCTTCCCGCCAGGCGTGGAGACCACCCTGCTCTTCCAGCAGAAGAACTTCATCGACCACGCCATCGGCAACCTGCAGGAGGCGATCCGCGACGGCGCGGTCATGGTCACAATCGTGCTGTTCCTCTTCCTGCTCAACCTGCGCACCACGTTCATCACCCTCACGGCGATGCCGTTGAGCTTCACCATCACGCTGCTCACCTTCCAGTGGTTCGGCATCTCCGTGAACTCGATGACCCTCGGCGGGCTCGCCGTCGCCATCGGCATGGTCGTGGACGACGCCATCGTGGACGTGGAGAACGTTTACCGCCGCCTGCGCGAAAACGCCGGCCGCCCCGTGCCCCAGCCGCCGCTCCCCGTCATCGCCACGGCTTCCGGCGAGGTGCGCAACTCGATCTTCTACGCCACGGTCCTCATCATCCTCGTCTTCATCCCGCTGCTCGGCCTGAGCGGCGTCGAGGGCCGGCTCTTCGCCCCCATCGCGCTGGCCACCATCATCAGCATGGCGGCCTCGTTCGTCGTGTCGCTGACCCTTATCCCCGTGCTCTGCTCGTTTCTGCTGAAGCCCGCCGCCGGACGCGAGCACCGCGACAGCCGCTTCGTCGCCGGCGCCAAGTCCCTCCTGCGCCGCACCGTGCTGCGCGTGGGACTCGATCACCCGGTGCCGACGCTCGCCGTCGTCACCGTCGCCCTCGCCGCGGCCTTCCTGCTCTATCCGCGGATGAGCAAGGATTTCCTCCCCTCCTTCCGCGAGGAGACCGCGGCCATCACCGTGGCCTGCGCCCCGGGCACCTCGCTCGAAGAAATGAACCGCATCTCCGATGTGCTCGACGCCCAGATCCTCGCGGTGCCCGAGGTCCACCGGGTCGGCCGGCGCGTCGGCCGCGCCGAGCGCGGCGATCACGTCGTCCCGCTCTCGAACGTGGAGTTCGACGTGGATTTCCTCACCACCGACGCCGGGCGCTCGCGCCAGGAAGTGATGGACGACATCAACCAGCGCCTGCGCACGGTGCCGGGAACCTTCGCCGTGATCAGCGGACCGCTGGCTCACCGCATCTCCCATCTCCTCAGCGGGGTCACCGCGCCCGTGGCGGTGAAGATTTTCGGCCCGGACCTTGAGACCCTGCGCCGGCTCGGCACCGAGGTGCAGACGCTCGCGCGCACCGTCCCTGGCCTGGAAAACGCCCGCCTCGACCAGCAGGCCTCGATCCCCCAGCTCCGCATCGAGGTGAACCGCGAGCGCGCCGCCGCCTACGGCGTGAACCCCGGGGCGCTCAACGCACAACTGGGCGTGCTGCTCGGCGGCCGGGCCGTCGCCGAGCTGCGCGAGGACCAGCGCCTCATCAACCTCGTCGTGCGCCTGCCCCTCGCCTGGCGCGACTCGCCCGCCCGGATCGCCAGCCTGCCGATCGAGACCGCCGACGGCCGCCAGATCCCGCTCTCACTCGTCGCCGATGTGCGCGAAGCCAGCGGACCCAACAGCGTGCTCCGGGAAAACGCGCAACGCCGCTTCACCGTGGCCATCACTCCGTCCGCCCGCGATGCCGGCGCACTGGTCAACCGCCTGCAGGCGCTGGTCCGTGACAACGTGAAATTCCCCGAAGGCTACTTCATCACCTACGAGGGCGAGTTCCAGGCCCAGCGCGAGGCCAGCCAGCGCATCGCGATCCTCAGCGCCGTGGTGTTCATCGTCGTGCTCTTCCTCCTCCAGCGTTACTTCCAGAGCTGGTTCCTCGCCGGACTCGTGCTGCTCAACATCCCGCTCGCGCTCGCCGGCGGGCTGGTCTTCACGTGGTTCAAGCTGAACAACATCAGCATCGCCACGCTCGTCGGCTTCATCGCCGTCGGCGGCGTCGCCGCGCGCAACGGCATCATGATGCTCTCGCATTACCTTCACCTGATGAGGCACGAAGGCGAAGGCTTCACCCGCGCCATGGTCGAGCGCGGCACGCAGGAGCGCATGGTGCCCGTGCTGATGACCGCCCTCTCCGCCGGCATCGCGCTGATCCCGTTCGTCCTCGCGGCGGATCAGCCCGGCAAGGAAATCCTCCACCCCGTCGCGGTCGTCATCGTCGGCGGCCTCGTTTCGTCCACGGCGCTGGATTTTCTCGTCACGCCGCTGCTCTTCTTCCGCTTCGGCCGGAAGTCCGCGGAGCACGCGCTCAGCCACAACGCCTCCGCCGCCCACTGATTTTCCCTCCAACCTGAAACCATATGAAAAAATACCTGCATCCCCTGCTCGTCCTCCTCGCCTTCGGCTGCGCCCTCACCGTCGCCCGGGCCCATGACCACGATCACGACCATGATCACGCCAAGATCACCGGCCCCAACCAGGGCCGCATCCTCACCGACGTGGAGCCCCATGCAGAGTTCTTCGTCACACCGGAGCGCAAGGTGCTGCTCACCTTCGTCGATGACCACGGCCACGTGGTCGCACCGGCGCAGCAGGAGATCACCGTCATCACCGGCAGCCGCGCCGCACCAGTGCGCCTCGCCTTCACCCGGCAGGGCGATGCGCTGATTTCCGATGCCCCGCTGCCGGCCGGCAACCGCCTGCCAACCGTGGTGCAGATCCAGACCGCCCCGGGAGCCGACCCGGTGACCATCCGCTTCAACCTCGACCTCAACCACTGCTCCGGCTGCGACCGCAAGGAATACGCCTGCATCTGCGACCACCACGACCACGCGCACTGAGCGCACCAGAAAAAACCCGCGCCGGAAACTGCGCGGGTTTCTTCTGGCTTTACATGCATCAACAAAAACGTATGCGTTGATTTATTATGAATCCAGACCGCCCCATCTCCGAACTCTTCACCCAGGCGCGCCCCCTCCGCTCACTGGAGTTCTTTCCACCCAAGGATGAGGCCGGCCTCGAAACCCTGCGCACCACGGTCACCACCCTGCACACGATCCAGCCGGACTTCGTCTCCGTGACCTATGGCGCCGGCGGCACCACGCGCGACCGCACCGCCCGGGTGAGCGATCTCCTGCGCCATGACTTCCGTTTCCCCGTGATGCCCCATCTCACCTGCGTGGGACACAGCCGGGCGGATCTCCTCGCGATGGCCGATCGCCTCCATGAAGCCGGCTTCCGCAATATCATGGCCTTGCGCGGCGACCCGCCGAAAGGGGCCACCGCCTTCACGCCCAGTCCGGACGGGCCCAGGTATGCCGACGAACTCGTGGCCCTGCTCAAAACCCGCCATCCCGACTTCTGCATCGGCGTGGGCGGATATCCCGAGAAGCACCCCGAGTCGCCCTCGTTCGAAGCCGACCTTGAAAACCTCAAGCGCAAGGTCGATGCCGGGGCCTCATTCATCACGACCCAGCTGTTCTTCGACAACGCGGTCTATCATCGTTTCGTCGAGCGTTGCCAGGCCGTTGGCATCACCGTGCCGATCGTCCCTGGAATCATGCCCGCGTTGTCACTGCCGCAGATCCAGCGTTTCACCGCGATGTGCGGCGCCGTCCTGCCCCACCGGCTGGCCGCCCGCCTCGAAGTCGCCGCGGACAACTCCGAAGTCGCCGAAATCATCGGTATGGATTGGGCGCTGGCGCAGATCCGGGATCTCATCGCCCACGGAGCGCCTGGCTACCACCTCTACATCATGAATCGGGCCAAAAGCGCGCTGGCGCTCACCGCCGGGCTGGCGGCGTGAGTTCATTCTGCATCCGCCCGCACCTCAGCCGGCCGCTGTCTGCGAAAATCCGACAACCAGGCACGGAGCGCACGGCCTTCCGCGCCATCCAGATCTGCAAGCAGGGAGCCACCCGGTGAAAACACCGCGGCTTCGCCACAGCTGAGGCAAAACAACGCCACCCAGCGTCGTCCTTCCGCACCCCATACCACCGCGTAATCAGCGTGGAATCCCCCGCACAGCTTCACTCCGCGGAAAACCGCCAGACTCCCCGTCAGCAAATCCGGCAGCCGTGCGACCTGTATTGTATCAGGACGCTGCGGCCCGGCATGAAACTCCGCATCCTTTAGGCGAATGATCCGAGACCCGAGGTGCTCACGTCCATCCACCTCAGTTTCTGTGTGGCGCGGCACTCCTTCGAAAACCATCACCCAATCCGCCGCGCGCAGGGCTGTGTCCACCCCCACCACAAACCGGTCAAACTCCTCCCCTCGCAACGGCAGAGCCGTGTAATACGCCGGCCTCTTCCCCTTGGGACCAGCTGTCACCGCATGCGCCCCCGCGAAGGCACAGCCCATCAGGATCAAACCAGCCAGCAGGATGCGTTTCATACCTGAATGACGATCAGCCCCGGGTTTTCTTAGCCGGAACAATTCAGAAGGAAACCCCAGGCGGGCACAGCTAAACGCGGCTCAGCATACGCTGCGCGAAGAACCGGCTGGAGTGCCTGGACTCACGGTTCGGAGGAGGCATGAGCCAGCCATCGCGCTCTCACCCTCCCGCAAATACCGGGCGAAACCCGGCGGCACTGAGGATGGTCGCGATCTTCTCGCGTTGATCACCCTGGATCTCGATGTCGCCGTCCTTCACCGTGCCGCCACAGCCACAGGCCGCGCGCATTTTCTTACAAAGCGATTCCTTTTCCGGCTGACCAATCCCCACAAAGCCCGTCACCAGTGTGACCGTCTTGCCGCCACGTCCTGCCGTGGTCCGCTTGATATCCACCCGCCCGCGGCTTTTGGGCGTTTCGGTTTTGGCTTTTGGAGTCTCGATTGGACGGGCCGGCGTGGCCGGCAACCCCGCGCCGCTCAGCGCCCCAAACGGATTCTGACCCAGCGACTGCCCTCCATCCGTGGATAATTTGCCTTTGCTCATGACTCAGGTCCTGGCCGGGCGGCCTCCGCACGCTCCCACCGGAATGTCGCTCTCACCGCCCAAAAACATCAACGCCTTGGCATAGCTCCTACGCTCAAGGAAATGAACGAGTTGCGGATGCAGAGCCAGCCGGCCCTGATCCAGGGCTCCCTCCAGTTTGGCGATCTCGTCAGCGACGACCTGTCCATCAGACCGCTTGATGCCATCAAGCAACAGAATAAGGGATTCTTTAATATGGGTTTCCATGGCGGGGTGATGAATAAACTAATTTCTCTGCTACTGACCTTAAGCGCTTTTGCAATCTCCCATCCGAAAGCGCCCTTGCACTTGTGCCTGGCGCCAACCCGTGATGGAGTGTCTTACAACTATCGCTAATAGCACTCCCTTTGAGCGCACCCAACCCCTGTGCTCCGCTATACGCGTTACTTATCATGAGCACCTCCCTTCTTCCTACTCACGCCAACGCGGCCGTCATCGAGGCCGCCTATCAGGCGTGGCTGGAAAACCCTGACTCCGTGGACCCCACATGGCGCGCGTTCTTCCAAGGGTTCACCCTTGGCAACAGCGGTGCCCCGATCGCCGAAGTCGCCGGCTCCCAAGTCAAAGTGATCGACAGCTACAAGCAGGCCCAGGTCGGTCGCCTGGTCAACGCCCACCGTTCCCACGGCCACCTGCAGGCGCAGCTCGATCCGCTCAGCGAGCCGCCGCCGCCCCACCCCAAGCTCCAGCTTGAGCACTTCGGCCTCGGCGAAGGTGATTTGGACGACACCTTCACCCTCACCAATTTCCAAGGTGGCGGGCAGAAAAAACTGCGCGACATCGTCCAGTCGCTCCGGCGCACCTACTGCGGCACCATCGGCGTGGAATACATGCACGTGCAGGACCACAAGGCCCGTGAGTGGCTGCAGGCCCGCATGGAGGCCGTCGAGAACACCCCCACTTTCACCAAGCCGCAGAAGACCCGCATCCTCCGCCGCATTCACAAGGCCGAGCTCTTCGAAAAATTCCTGCACACGCGCTACGTCGGCCAGAAGCGCTTCTCCCTCGAAGGCGGTGAAACCCTGATCGCCGCGGTGGACACCGTCATCGAGCATTGCGCCTCGCTGGACGTGGAGGAAGTCGTCATGGGCATGGCCCACCGCGGCCGGCTCAACATTCTCACCAGCGTGATGCGGAAGAGCTTCGACCTGCTCTTCGAGCAGTTCTCCGAGAATTACATCCCCGACGCCGTGGGCGGCGACGGCGACGTCAAATACCATCTCGGCTACGAGGCGATCCTCGACACCATGAGCGGCAAGCAGGTCGAAGTGCGCCTCGCCGCCAATCCGTCCCACCTCGAAATCGTGAACCCCGTCGTCGAGGGCAAGGCCCGGGCCCGCCAGCGCATCCGCGGCGACACCGAGCGCCGCCGCGTGCTGCCGCTCCTCATCCACGGCGACGCCGCCTTCGCCGGCCAGGGCGTGGTCGCGGAAACGATGAATTTCTCCCAACTGCCCGGCTACCGCACCGGCGGTACCCTGCACATCATCGTCAACAACCAGATCGGCTTCACCACCGACCCCGTGGACGCCCG
>CAYSBR010000013.1:20726-67929 GCA_964429385.1 uncultured Opitutaceae bacterium | reverse complement strand
CGCCCCCATTCCCGGCAAGGCCGCCGTGGGGGTGGAGGTCCCTAATCAGCATCCCACCCCCGTGGGCATGCGCGAGATCATCGAGGCCGAGGACTGGGTCCAGGCCAAGGCGGAGCTGCCCATCGCCCTCGGCAAGGACGTCTCCGGCAAACCGCTGATCTCCGACCTCACCAAGATGCCCCACCTGCTCATCGCCGGCGCCACCGGTTCGGGCAAATCCGTCTGCATCAACTCCATCGTCGCCTCCATCCTCTACTCCAAGAGCCCCAAGGATGTGCGCCTCATCATGGTGGACCCGAAGGTCGTCGAACTGAAGATCTTCAACACGCTTCCGCAAATGCTCATCCCCGTGGTGACCGAGCCGAAGAAGGTCCCCGGCGCCCTCAAGTGGCTCCTCAGCGAGATGGAGCAGCGCTACCAGATATTCGCCAAGGTCAACGTCCGCAACATCGTCGGCTTCAACAACCGCAAGAAAGACCCCAAGGCCGCCGAATTCCCGGCCGTCGGCGAACAGGCCGAGCTCGATGGCGTGGCCGACGAAATCGAGATCCCCGAGCGCCTGCCCTACATCGTCGCCATCATCGACGAACTCGCCGACCTCATGATGGTCAACCCCGCCGAGATCGAGACCAGCATCGCCCGCCTCGCCCAGCTCGCCCGCGCCGCCGGCATCCACCTCATCATCGCCACCCAGCGCCCCTCGGTGAACGTCATCACCGGCGTCATCAAGGCCAACCTCCCCTCGCGCATCGCCTTCCAGGTCGCCTCGCAGGTGGACTCGCGCACCATCCTCGACACCAAGGGCGCCGACACCCTCATCGGTCGCGGCGACATGCTCTTCTCTCCCCCGGGCAGCTCCCGCCTCGTGCGCGCCCAGGGCGCCTTTGTGGCCGACGACGAAGTCATCGAGATGGTCGAGTTCCTCAAGCGCAACGGCCCGCCGCAATACGCCCAATCCGTGCAGCAGCAGATCGATCGCGCGGCCTCCGACGAAGATGATGATGGAGACGGCGGCGACAACGGTGACCTCGGCGACGATGGGGAACTCTTCCAGCAGGCGCTCGACGTGCTCAAGTCCACTAAGCGCGCCTCCACCTCAATGATCCAGCGCCGGCTGCGCATCGGCTATAACCGCGCCGCCCGCATCATGGACCTCATGGAAGACAAGGGCATCGTCGGCCCGGAAAACGGCTCCTCCCCCCGCGAGATCCTCGTGGATCTCGACACCTACGGGTCCGGTTGATTTTTTCGCATTAATCACGGCACGAAGGGCATTTCACTCTTCCCCTGCCCTCCCAAACCTCTTATCTCCCTGAGCCCATGCAGAATATCGGCGAACGCCTTGAGGAAGCGCGCAAACGCAAGGGTATCTCCATTCGCGAAGCCGCGGAGGCGACCAAGATCCGCAGCGATTACCTGCACAAGTTTGAAAGCAACCAGTTCGATCTGGGCCTGGCCGAGATCTACGTGCGCGGATTTCTCCGCAACTACGCCAACTTCCTGAAGCTGCCGGCCGACAAGATTCTCAACGATTACAGCGCCCTTGGCCGCGGCGAAACCCGCCCCCGCCAGCCCAACCGTGAGATCTACGGACGCATGGATGTCTCGGTGGCCTCCGCCGAGGAACGCCCCGCCGAGAATACCTCCCCCGCCGGCGAGCCCCGCTCCGCGGAGTCCGTGCGGACCCCGCACAACATCATCCCGCCCAAGGGACCCATCATCCCGCCCCAATGGGTCTTCAAGGGTGGCATCGCCCTGGGTGGCGTGATCATCCTCATCCTTCTCATCTGGATCATCAAAGCCCTGATCGGCGGTCCGACTCCCACGCCAGTCTCCGGCACTCCCCCCGCCACCATCCCCGGTACGGTTCAATCTTCCGATGCCCAGCAACAGGCCGGCCTCACCCTCATCGCGTTGAACACCGTCCGGGTGAAAGTCGTACAGGAATCGAACAATCAGGAACTCTATCAAGGCACGCTCGTCCGCGGGCAGACCCACACCGTGCCCAAGCGCGGCGCCCTCCTGATCACCGCCGATGCCGGCAAAAACCTTGAAATCGAGATCGCCGGCCGCCGCTACCCGATGCCCTTCGAGGATTACAACCAGGCCCGCGTGCCCTGATTGAACAGGGCGACTGCGGCAACCGCCCAGTCACTCTCCGTCGGCAGAATTGCCCCGGAATCCTAGTATAAAGGGGCGCAGGTCAGCGTAAGAGGGGAATGGCGAAAGCCTCACCGCTCGATTCACCATTTGGGCGAACACTTTTGCTGCGCCGCCGATTGCATCAATCGAGCCGCGCCCACCAAACCAACCGGTTTCAGCAGGTGGGCCGTGCGCTCCGCGCGCAGCGGTTCGGAAGAACAAATGGTATCCCGGCCGCGCGCGGAGCGCACGGTCCACCTTGTCTCCGGCCGCAAAAAGGCCGCACCGGGTTGTCCGGTGCGGCCTTTTGCGTTTTCAAAAAAACTCAACGCAATCCCACGGGCGGCCCAAGCACCTCGCGCAAGACAATCGCACGGCGCAGGCTGTCCTTGCCGCGCAATTGTTCCTTCCACGAACCGGCTGTTTCCGGCCCCCGGTTTGGGCTGGTCTGCGCCATCGCTGCACTGGTCCGGCTGCGACGGGCGGCCCGGCGGGCCGCCTCCGCCGCCTGCAATTGCTCCGCCAGATCGCGTTGCCGTTGCAGCAGCGCCTCGTTGGCCGCCGCATAGGTGGGCACCGATGTCACAACCACGGGAGGAACAGCGGGAGCAAACTCACGGACCAGCGGCGGCGGCGCGACCGGAGCCGGTTCGTGACCCATACGCTGGGCGATCTTGCGCCGAATCTCTTCCTGGATGCGACGCGTGCGCTCCGCTTCCTCGATATCCACGCCAAAATCCCGCGGGCCTTCCGGTCCGTCGGACTCCTCGCGCCCGGCGGCGTTCTCCTCCGCCTCGCGCTTGCGCTGCGACAGCCAGTAGGCAAACGCCGCCGCCAGCGCGAAGACGACCTGAAGATTGTCGAATATCCAGTGCATGGAAATCCGGGTGCGCGGTTACTTCTTCGCGTCGGGCTCGGCGATGGATTTGCGCATGCCGGTGTCGGCCTGGACGTTTTCCATGCGGAAGTAATCCATGACCCCCAGCTTGCCGCTGCGGAAGGCCTCGGCCATCGCGAGCGGCACCTGGGCCTGCGCCTCGACAACCTTCGCCTGCATCTCCTGCACGCGGGCCTTCATTTCCTGCTCGAGCGCGACCGCGGCCGCGCGGCGGATTTCCGCCTGCGCCTGGGCCATGTTCTTGTTCGCCTCGGCCTGCGCTTCCTGCAGCTTCGCGCCGACGTTGTCGCCCACGTCCACGTCGGCGATATCAATGGAAAGGATTTCAAACGCCGTGCCCACGTCGAGACCGCGCGAGAGCACGGTCTTGGAAATGCTGTCCGGTGATTCGAGCACGACCTTGTAAGTCTCGGACGAGCCGATGGTGGTCACGATGCCCTCGCCCACGCGGGCGATGATCGTCTCCTCCTTCGCGCCGCCCACGAAGCGGTCAAGATTGGTGCGCACGGTCACGCGCGCCTTCACCTTCACCTGGATGCCGTCCTTCGCCACGCCGTCGATGGTCGTGCGGCCGCCCTCGGGGTTGGGGCAATCAATGACCTTCGGATCCACCGAAGTGCGCACGGCCTCCACCACGCTCTTGCCGGAGCCCTTGGTCGCGAGATCGATCGCGCAGGCGCGGTCCCACGGGAGATTGATGCCGGCCTTCTGCGCGGCGATGAGCGCCTGCACTGTCGGCACCACGTTGCCGCCCGCCTGGAAATGCGAGGCGATCTGATCCGCCGAAACGTCGATGCCCGCGCGCACCGCCGTGATGCGGGCATCCACCACGAGACTGTAGGGGATGCTCGCCAGTTTGAGCGCCACCAGCTTCGACATGGAGACGGAAGCGCCGTTGAACAGCGCCCTCACCCACGCGCCGATCAGGCTGAAAATTACCGCGCCAATCACCAGCACGACAATGCCGGCGGCCACCAATGCAATCAGGGTCAGGTTCATGAGGTTTCTTTGATTTGGGTTACAACGATACGAAAGTTATCCACATCCACCACTTTCACGCGCCCGCCCGCTTCGGCGAGCCCCGATTGGGAAAAAGCCTCGTAGCGTTTGCCCGCCACTTCGACGATTCCGCTGGGCGCCAGTCGCGTCACGGCCACGCCGGTGGCGCCGATCACCGCATCGCGATCCGCCAGCTCCGGCTGGCTGCGGCCCGCCACGGTTTCCGCCATGGTGAATTTCCGCGCAATCGCGGTCTTGGGCAGGATGGCAAACTCCAGGTAAAGCGTCACCGCGCCGATGACGATCGCCACGGCCGTGGCGACAAATCCGCCTGTCGAGCCGAATTGGTGAAAGGACGCCGCCACCCCGGCCAGCAGGCAAAGACCGCCCACCAGCCCGAGCAGGCCGCCGGGCACCACGATCTCAACCGCCACGAGCAGGATGCCCACGGCAAAAAGCACCAGGATCGCGGTCATGATTCCCTCACCTCCACAATGAGCTCAAATTCCGTATGCCGCACCACCCGCACCGGCGTGCCGGCCTTGGCCGCCCCCAACGCCAGCCGCGCGTCATAGCGCCGCCCGTCAATCTCCACCTGGCCGCTCGGAAACAGGTCCGTCACCGCTTCACCCTCCCGGTCCAGCAGGGACTGGCGCACCTGCTCGATCTCCGGCGCCAGCGCCGTGCCCTGGACCGCGCCGCCCACCGCCAGCCGGGTCCAGAACCAGCCCTGCGGCAGAAAACGCGCAAGCAGCGCAAACAAGCCCACCGCCACCGTCAGACCCAGCAGCAGATTTTGCAGCGGGTTGATCAGCAAGTCGCCGGACAATTCCAGGGGCTCGTTCGGCCAGATGTCGGCCATGGACCACAGCAGCGAACCGAGCATCAGCAGCACCCCGGTCAGCGCCACCACCACGATCCCCGGGAAGAACAACAGCTCCAGCATCACCAGCAGCACCCCGAGGGCGAAGACAATGATCGGCTCGTGCCCTGAAAAACCCGCCACAAAATTCCCCAGGAAAACCACGCCCAGCAGCACGAGCCCCGCCACGCCGAAAAAGCCGAAGCCCGGCGTCTTGAACTCGATGAACAGGGCCAGCAGGCCCAACCCCAGCAGCAGGGGCGTGATCGTATTGAGCCACACGGCGAGTTTTTCCGACCAGGTGACCTCCAGCGTTTTCACCGTGAAGTTGCCCGCGCCATATTTCTGGGTGAGCAACGCTTCCACATCTTCCGCAATCCCCGCCGCCAGCAACGGCTCGGGCGGGTCGCCGTAGGGCTTGACCGCTTCATCCGCCGACAGGGTGAGCAACTCGCCCTTGGGCTTGATGACCTCATCGCCAATCTTCAGCTCAAAGTCCGCGTTCATCATCGCCCGCAACACCTCCGCCCGCTGTGACGGACCACCGGACAACGCCCGCGTCTTGGCGCGAATGTAACTGTCCATCTTCCGCTTCATCGCTTCAGGCACGTCCTGTCCCGTCCCCATCACCAACTCCGCCGCGCCCATCACGCCATTGGGCGCGAAGTAAATCTCATCCGTCACTACCGCGATGATCGCCCCGGCCGAGCCGGCCTCGTCATTGACAAAGGTCAGCGTCTGGCCCGGAAACCGGCTCAGCGCCTCCATGATCTCAATGGTGATATTCGCCGCGCCGCCCGGCGTTTTCATGTCGAGCACGACCACGTCCGCCTTCTGCTCGATCGCTTCCTTCAGGCCGCGCCGCAGGATGTAGAGCACGGGCTTCCCGATCTGTTCCTGCACCGGGATGACCACCACCTGCATCTGGGCCGGCTCCGGGGTGGGCCCGGCCCCGGGCGCAACCGCCGGGGTCTCGGTCTCGGCCGCCAGCAACGAAGCCGCAAGGAGCGCGAGGAAGTAGAACGGGGTGAAGCGCAGCATGTGGGGTTCGAAAGTGAATGCCGATTCCCGCCTGCGCAAGCGTCAGCGCAGGGGAATTCACGCCTCCGTTTCCAAAAACCCGTTGCGCCAGCCCGGCCGCCCTGCTTTCTCCACCCGCATGGAAAAAGTCCCCTACCTCGGCGCTTCCCTCACCCGCTGGCGCGTCGGCCAGTCCACCTTCCTGGCGTGGCCCGAAAAAGGGGCCCGGTTGATGAACTGGAACCTGGCCCTGGGCGACGGCTCCGTGCGCGACGTGCTCTACTGGCCCGAGCTCGACAGCCTCGCCGACTTTCACCGCGTCCGCGGCGGCAACCCGATCCTGTTTCCCTTCAATGCCCGCGTTTTCGATCGGGGCGACATCCACTTCTGGCGCGCCGACGACGGCGTCCGTCGCCCGATGCCCATGCACGGGCTCGCCCGCCAGGGCGACTTTCAGGTCACCCATGCCGACGCCACCGGGTTCACCTCGCTCTTCGTCCCCGGCGAGGAAGCCCGCGTCGCCTATCCTTACGATTACGAATTCACCGTCCGCTATCGCTTTGAACCGCTTGGCCTCGTCTGTGACCTCAGCCTGCTCAACCTCGGCCGCACCCCGCTGCCTTGGAGCGCCGGCCATCATTTCTACTTCACCCTGCCCTGGAGTGGCAGCCTCACCCGAGCCGACTACGCCATCAGCATCCCCGCATCCCGTCGCGTCCGCCAGGATGCCAATGGCCTGCTCATCCCCGGACCTCAGCTCAACGAAATCGAAAGCCTCGCCAACCCCGAGCTGATCGACGCCATCCATCTCGATCTGCAACACCACACCGTGCGCTTCGGCGAACGCGGCCACACCGGCGACATCGTCATGCAGGTGGGCGCCGAAGAGGTTCCCGCCCCCGGCACCGCCGTCGTCACCTGGAGCGAATCCGCCGACGCCCCCTACTACTGTGTGGAGCCCTGGATGGGCCCGCCCAACGCGCCCGAACACAAAACCGGCCTGCGCTTCATCCCCCCTGGTCAGCGTCAGACCTTCACCGTCGCCATCGCCATCAAGTAATCCCCATCGCCCCATGCTTTGAGCTTTGGCCGCAGATGACACGGATAAGCCCAGAGGGGATTTATCTGTCATCTGTGGCTGTCCGTGTCATCTGTGGTTAAAATTTCGTCCCCTTTCTCCCATGCCCCAACGCCATCCCCTCCTCCCCCTCACCGATTTTCCGCCCGGCTCGAAACGCGCCTTCAAGGTCGCCGACCGCCGCGTCGCGCTCTGCAACGTCGAAGGCCGGCTTCACGCCATTGACGACGTCTGCCCGCACGCCGGGGCTTCGATGGCCGCCGGCCCGCTCCGCGGCACCACCCTCACCTGCCCGCTGCACGCCATCGCCTTCGACGTCACCAACGGCGCCGCCGTCTGCCCCAAGAACATGGAGCCCGTGCAGTCCTTCCCCGTCTTCGTCAACGACGGCCAGATCGAAGTGGAAGTCTGAGCACCGCCTCCCCTCGGCCTCCCGCCTTCCATTCTTCGGCCAGTCCTCGCGGGCCTGGCGATCATCCCCTCACCCTTTCACCGCACCGAGCTGGATGCCGCGGACGAGCTGCCGTTGCAGGACGACGAAGATGAGGATGAGCGGCACGACCGACATCGTCACACCCGCCATCAGCAGGTGCGTGGCCTGACCGCGCTCGGTGTCGAAGAACATCAGCCCCACCGGCAGCGGAAACTTCTCCACCGTTTTCATCATGACCAGCGGCCAGAAGAAACTGTGGTAGTTCCCCATGAAGGTGAAGATCGCCAGCGTGATGAGCCCCGGCCGGCTGAGTGGCAGAATGACATTCCAGAAAATCTGCCACTTGCTCGCGCCGTCGATCTCCGCCGCCTCGTCGAGCGCGCGCGGGATGCCCAGCATGAACTGGCGCAGCAAAAAGGTGCCGAAGGCGCTGAAGGCCGCCGGCAGGATCAGCCCGAGGTAGGTGTCCACCATGCCGAACCGCACCATGAGCTGGAAGGTCGGAATGAGCAGCACCAGGCCGGGGAGCATCATCGTGCCGAGGTAGAAGAAAAAGATGCGGTCGCGCCCCGGCCACTCCAACCGGGAGAAACTGTAGGCCGCCATCGCGCTCGTCAGCACCTGGATCAGCGTCACCCAGCCCGCCACCACGAGGCTGTTGAGGGTGAAACGCAGAAACGGGATCACCCGGAACACCTCGGGATAATTCTCCCAGAGAAAGGCCCCCGGCATCCAATCCGGATCCGACGCCTCAACCATCGACTTGAAGCTCGTGAGCACCATCCACACAAACGGCGCCACCATCAGCAGGCTGAGCACCATCATCACGGTGTGCAGGCCGGGGCCGCTGCGCGGCGCCTTGGGATCGGCACTGGGGGCAGATGCGCTCATACGCCGGCCCTCCCGCGCGCAAGAGCGCGCCTGCGGTGAATTGGAGGCATCCGGGCCGGGAGCAGGTCAGTCGTTGGCATTGCGATTGCCGAAGCGGAAGTTCAGGAAGGAGAGCGCAAACACGAGCGCGAAGAGCACCCAGGCCGCCGCCGAGGCATAGCCCAGCCGGCCGGTCTCAAAACCCTCGATGTAGATGAAATAACTGAGCGTGGTCGTGCTGCCCGCCGGGCCGCCCTTCGTCATGACCCGCGCCATCTCGAAGCCGCCCTGCAATCCGTAGATGATGCCCATCACGAAGACGAAGAACGTGACCGGCGCGAGCTGCGGCCAGGTGATGTGCCAGAACCGCTGCCGCGGCGAAGCCCCGTCCATGTCCGCCGCCTCGTAGAGCTCCGGCGGGATGTTGCTCAGTCCTGCAAGATACAGGATCATGTTGTTCGAGCCGATGGCCGCCCACAGGGCCATGATCATGATGGCCGGCTTGGCCCAGGCGTAGTCGCCCAGCCAGTTCGGCGGCTCCAGGCCGGTCGCCGTCGCGGCCGGCAGCCCCGATCCCATCGCCACGCCCGCACCAAGCAGCAGCAGCAGCGGCACGAGGCCCAGGCCGAGCGCGAGTTCCGCGCTCACCCCCGCATCCCGCGCGCATACCGGACCCCAGGGTCGCGGCCGGCGGAGAGTTGTCATCGTGAACCCGCCGGCCCCCAGCAGGGCCAGCCCCGCGGCCGCCCAGCCTGGCAGCCCCAGCCAGTGCAGGAGAAATCCCACCGGCAGCGCGAGCAACGCCGCGCCAAAGGCCACCGTCACCTCGCCCGCCGCGGAATCATCCCAGTGCCGGCGCAGCCGGCGCACCTGCCAGACCACCAGCAGCAACGCGAGCACGCCTGAGACCAGCGGCACGCCCACCGCAAAGACCGGCGACGCCCATTGCACCAGCGCCGCAAACTTCTCCAGCACGGGCGCCAGCGCCACGTTGATCGGGCCCGTCTGCGGATTGTAGAGTTTCTTCCACAGGACAAAGGTGGCCACCCCCGCCGTGAAGTGCGGCAGATAGAACAGCGTGCGGTGGATCGCCCCGCCGGTAAGCACGCCGCCCACCAGCATCATCACGGCAAGCCCGCCGAAGATGAACCACACTCCCGCCTCCGCCATTCCGCCCCGCAGAAGCACCAGCAGGCTGGCGATGAGGATGAGCGTGGCCAGCACGAGCGCGCCGCGCAGGGCCGCCGGCCGCTGGGTCACGCGCGTCAGCAGCAACGCCGCCCCGAGACTGCCCGCGATCGCGAAAGGCAGGCCCAGCATCAGAAAGAACGTGTTGCCCAGATAGTGCCAGAACTCCGGATGCGTGAAGAGCCAGATGAAGTTCTCCAGCCCCACGAACTTCAACGGCTCGTCGCGGAAGATATTGTGCCGGAGCGCATCCCAATCCGTGAACGCGATGAAGAAGCTCATCACCAGCGGCACGAGCGTGAAGGCGAGAAACCCCAGGATGTTCGGAAGCAGAAAACCCACTCCCGTCACCGTGCGGCGCAGTTCGGAGCCGCGCGTCTTCATGATCCGCCCTCCTCTTCCAGCCAACCCTGCGCCCGGTAGTAAGCCTGATGGAAGGCATCCGTCACCCAATCGGCGGGCACGCGCCCACCGGCGGCGCGTCTTTCATCAATGCGCTGCTGGGTCCGCACCCGTTCCTCGTAGAGCGCACGCAGCCGCTCGTTGCGCCGCACGCTCTGGGCGATCTCGGCATTGATGCGCTCGGCCATCTGCCGCGCGCCCTGCTCCGGCGTGAGCCGCCCGGCGATCACCGCCTCGTAGATTTCCAGCTCCAGCCGGTAAACAATCGAAGGCAGCACAAAAGGACTTTTGCTCACCGTGATGCCGATCTCGTTTGTGGCCCGGGCAAAGGCCCCGTGCACCGGCCATTCGTTTTCACGCCCAACCGGATACAGAAACTCATCGGTTTTCGCGTAGCGCGGCAGCGGCGGCAACGAGTCCGCCTGCCGGATGATCAGCCGGTTGAAATGATCGCTGCCCAGATATTGCAGGAAACGCACGGCATGTTCGCGGTGCCGCGTGCCGGCATAGACCCCCACGCCGCCACCGCCCATCTCGGCATTGGGAAACCCGTCCTGCGGCCCCTCGGCCGTCGCCAGTTTGAACGTGCCGCGCGGCCGCAGCATGATGAACGCCCAGTGCCCGGTGTAAACCATGCCGAACCGGCCCGAGTCAAAATGGGAGAACATGCTGCCTCCACCCGAAATATCGGCGGACATCGCCGCATCCTCCTCCTTCGTCGGGAGAAGCCGGTCTTCGACGACCCAGCGGCGCACCCGCTCCAGCACCTCCGCATTGCGCGGATCATCCAGCGTGCAGCGTGTGCCGGTCTCGTTGAAATTGGCCAGCCCCACTCCCCGCCGCATCACGTCGCGCGACACCGTGTTCGCCAAATAGGTGCGCTGGCGCGTCCCCGGAGGGTTGGCCGCCGCCACGAACTTCCTTCCCAGCTCTTCAAATTCGTCCGGGGTCCAGCGCGACGGCGGCGGCGACACACCGAAACGCTCAAAAGTCCCGAGATTCACCCAGTTGAGCAACACCCCGGCGCTGCGCGGGAAACTGTATTGGCGCCCCTCGAATACGATATCGTTTTGCAGTCCCGGATAGGTCACATCCGGGGAAAAACCCAGACGCTTCGCGTCCTCCGTCACATCCAGCATCATCCCCGTCGCGGGAAAAAGATCCAACTGGAAGTTGTAGAGGTCCATCAGGTCGGCCCCCACGCCCGACACGCCCTGCACCAATTTCTTGGTTTCGTCGGTGTTCGTATTGTCGATCCGCAGGTCCACATCGGGCAGCCCCTCGTCCCGCAGCCACTCCCGGAACACACTCACAATTTCCTGCTTATATTTGTCGTCCTGCGTAATCCAGTAGAGGATCGGCAACTCGGTCTGCCGGCCCGGCAGCGTCCAGTAAAGCAGCGCGCTGCACAGCGAAAGCACCAGTGTGCTGACGACGAAAAAACCCTTCATGCCGGCATCCTTTCAGCCAATGAACAGGGGACGTTAAGCAGGGTCATTTCAGGCGGTAACAGGGGTGGATCAGGGGCTGTCATGCGAAAGCGGGGAGCATGACAGGCGGCGAAGTTGTGAAACTCCTCCGGCCCCGGCGACAAAAAAGGCACGTAAATCACCGGCTATTTTTTCTTCGGGTCAATTTTCCCCGCGTATCCGTTCCGTTAGGCGCACCCGCATCACCCGTAAACCCGCCGCGGTGAGCCGGTGGAATAAAAAATCTTCGCCTTCCTCTCCCGCCACGCCTTCGTATCAATCGCCTGCAATCATGAATCTCACCAAGCACTGGGCCGCCACTCTCGACGATTACGTGATCGACCTCGCCTGGTCGCCCGATGGCACGCGGCTCGCCGCCGCCTCCGCCGCCGGCCCCGTCCATCTCTACACCGCGAGCGACGGTGCGCTCCTGCACACCCTGCCCGGACACGACGACGGCACCAACTGCCTCGCGTGGCAGCCCGCGCTCAACTCTCAGCGCTCAACTCTCAGCTCCGGCCTCCTCGCCACCGGCGGACAGGATGGACGCGTAAAATTCTGGGATGCCGCCGCCGGCCAGCACACCGCTTCCGCCGAACTCGGCACCGCCTGGATCGAGCATGCCGTCTGGAGCGGCGCCACGCTCTTCGCCACCGCCGGCCGCAAACTCGTCGCGCTGCGCGCCGACGGCAGCCACGCCCATGTCTTCAAGGATGCGCCCAAGTCCATCTCCGCCCTCGCCGCGCAACCCGCCGGCGGCTGCGTCGCCGTCTCCTACTTTGGCGGCGTCTGCCTGTGGGATGCGCAGGACTTCGTCATCCAGAAGGAATTTCCCTACAACAACGGCATCCAGGCCCTCGTGTGGTCGCCCGACAACAAGTGGCTCGTCTCCGGCAACCAGGATCCCTCCGTTCATCTGTGGATTCCCGAGACCGACATCGAACTCCAGATGAGCGGCTACGAAGGCAAGGTGAAGCACCTCTCCTTCGATCACACCTCACGCTGGCTCGCCACCAGCGGCGGCCGCGACGCCTGTGTGTGGGACTGCGCGGGGGCCGGCCCCGAGGGGCGCGAACCGGGCATGCTGCCGCACGACGCCCCCGTGTGCGCGGTCGCGTTTCAACACACCCACGGCCTGCTCGCCACCGCCGCGCAGGACGGCGTCGTCCACCTGTGGAGCCCCGAGCGCAAGCAACCGCTGCGCGCCACCGTCAAGATGCCCGCCGCCGCCACCAAGCTCGCCTGGTCGCCCGACGACCGCCTGCTCGCCATCGGCTCCGAAAAAGGCGTGGCTTACGTGTTAAAAACCGAAGGCTGAGCCCTCGCCGTTTGTCATCCAATATATGACAAACGCCGCCTCTACGCCAGGCACGCGTCCAATGCCGCGCGAATCGCCGCCGCCTCCAGGCCGGTGCCGATGAACACCAGCTCCTGCCGACGATCCCCCTGCGGCTCCCGCCACTTCGCACGCACCGTCGGCGGCACCTCGCCGATCTCGCCACGCTCACGCAACGCCGCCGCCCAGGGGCCGATGAATTCCCGTTTAGCCTCACCGCCCGCGACTGAAAGAAAACCCATGTCATCCGGCCGCTCCACCAGCCAGCAGAAGCCCTTTGCCCGCAGCAAACCGGAAGGCCGGCCGGACTCCAGCCAGCGATCGAGCCGGACAGAATCGAAGGGCCGCCGCGCTTCGTAGAGACAGCTCGCAAACCCGTGCGCCATGCCGCCCGGCTCACTCCGCCGGAGACCGGCGGCGGCATCCAGCACGCGGACCCAGCGCGCCGCCCGCAATGTCTCCGTCGCCTCAAATCGCGATCGGCCCAGCAACGCATCCGCATCAATCCGCCCATGCGCCGTGCGAATAATTTCCGCCCGCGGGTTCAGTCCCCGCAGGGAATGTTCAACCTCGTCCGCCACCTCCATCGTGACCGTATCGGTCTTGTTGAGCACCAGCACATCCGCACACTCCACCTGCTGCGCCAGCAGCTCCGCACCCGCTTCGCCGGCCTCACGGCGCGTCCACTGGTCGCCGAACTGCCGCGCATCCACCACCGTGATGAGCGAGGCCAGCCGGGCAAAATCTCCGAGGCTCCGCCCAAAGGCATTGGGCCGGAGAAACAGATCCGCCACCGCCCGCGGCTTCGCCAGTCCCGTCGTCTCAATGATCAGGTGTTCGTAACCGCCCTCGACCGCCAGCGCCGCCACCGTCTCGGCCAGCTCGTCGCGCACGGAACAGCACACACAGCCGTTGCCCAGCTCGACCACACGCCGCGCGCCCGCGTCCGCCACCCGTTGCACATCAATATTGAGCGCGGCGAAATCATTCACCACGACGGCCCAGCGCCGCCCCGCCGCCTGCCCGAGCAGATGGCGCAGCAGGGTGGTTTTGCCCGCCCCCAGAAAACCGCTGAGCACGGTGACCGGCGGACGTGAAGCGATAGCTGGCAGCATATGGACCCATATCCTTGGCCCTGCACCGTCCACCTGCAACCCAACCTTGCGCCCGCGCCTGATTCCGCCGCGTGTCATGCGCACCCGGCACCTTTTTTATCATCGGCGCGGGCCATGGCATCACACCCGGCCTGTCACATCGCACAGCTGAAGGGGGCGAGTAACAGGCGTTATAATTGCATCCCACCGGGTGTTTGGATTTGCCCCCGGCGCGCTTCACCGCGTTGTGTGCCCAGCCGTGCGGCGCACCTTCCAGATTCTCATCCTCTCCTTCGCGTGGCTTTGCGCGAACGGAGCCCTGTGGGATGCGGTGCAGGTCGTCGCCTGGGCCAAGATGATGCGGGATTACTCGCAGATCATGAGCTTCAGCCAGGCCGTGAAGAAAACCTTCGACGGCACCGCCACCTGCGAAATCTGCGCCGTTGTGGATGATGTGAAGCAAAACCAGCCGGCCCAGCAGACCGAGCGCAGCCGTGAAAAAGTGCTGCTCGCCGTGCAGACGCCCGAGCGCTTTCTCGTCGCGGTGCCCACCCCCTCCTGGCCGGATGTCGCTCACGACACCGGTCTCACGCGCGCCGAACCGGTGCCCGTGCCGCCCCCGCGCTGCTGAGCGGCAGCGCCTGACGCCAGATCACGCCGCGCCCGCTGGGGCGGCGTTTCCGATCCAACCCGCGCGCTCTCACGCGCGCACCCGCGCCGGCGGCCGCATGCCCGCGACGCGACGATTCCTCCGCATGCCCGCTCATCATGAATTTCAAATTTTCGTTCCGCCTTGCAACTTTGGGGCTGGCTTCGGCCGCCCTTGCTTTCGCCACCGACTGGGCCGATGAGCCCGTCGAACTCGACCCCGTCGCGGTCACCGCGGAGAAGGAGAAACTTTTCTCCCTGCCGCTCGACGCCGCGCCCGGTTCGGGTTCGCGGCTCGGCCTGACCAATCGCGACCTGCCGGTCTCCGTCTCCATCGTCACCCAGGAGGTCATGCAACTGCGCGGCCTGCGCACCGCCGTGGAAGCGGTCGAGTCCGCCGTCGGCATGACCGGCGGCACCCAATACGGCTCGATCCCAACCTACTCCACGCGCGGCTTCGGCTCCAACAGCGTCAGCATCCTGCGCGACGGCATCCGCCAGAACACCGCCTCGCAATCCTCCCGCACCATTGACTCCTTCCTCCTCGATCGTGTCGAGGTGCTCAAAGGGCCCGCCGGCCTCATGTTCGGCGAAGGTGCGATCGGCGGCGCCGTCAATTACCTCTCCAAGGCGCCCGCCGCCACCGCCGGCGGCGAGGTCTTCCTCAGCGTCGGCGCCTGGGAGAGCTACCGGCTCGGCCTCGGCTGGGGCGGCCCGCTGCCGCTCGGCCAGGCGGGCACGGTCACCAGCCGCCTCGACTACAGCCACAACGAGACCGCCGGCTACGCGGACCGCAACGCCCAGCGTTACGACGCGGTCGCCGGCGCACTCGGCTGGCAGGTCTCGGATCGGCTCACGCTCACGCTCAACACCTCCCTCTTCAAGGACTGGAACGAATCCTACTACGGCAACCCCGTCGTCTATGACGCCGTCGTCAACACGACCATCGCCAACGCCCGGCCCGAGGTGCGCGTCTTCAATGCCAACACCGACCGCATGATCAACCCGCGCGTCGTCAGCGAGGCGCGCCGCACCAACTACAACATCCTCGATAATTACGCGAAGTCGGAGAACACCTTCACCCGCCTGCGTGCCGAACTGCGCCTGAGTTCCGACCTTGAGGTGCGCAGCGAGACCTATGCCACCACCCAGCTCATGCAGTGGCGCAACCTTGAGACCAACGTCTGGAATCCTGTCACCCGGCTCGTGGACCGCCGCTCCTTCGTCCATATCTACCGCGATGACACCCTCGTCGGCCACCGCCTTGATGTCACCTACCGCGGCATGATCGCCGGCCGGGCCAACCGCTTCCTCATCGGCGGCTTCTACGAACGCAACGACCTCACCCGCGGCGGCGCGCCCGCCAGCTATGCCACCACGGCCAGCAGCGTGAATCTGCTCAACCCCGCGCAGACCACCGGCCCGGGCGACCCGGATCGCTTCGAGAAAGTCTCCCGCGTCGCCATCCAAACCGGAGCCTTCTATCTCGAAAACGCCCTTGATCTGACCGGTTCGCTCAAGCTCATCCTCGGCCTCCGTCGCGATGAGATAAACCTCCAGCGCGACACCCTCGTCACGCCCGCCACGGCCTTTGCCACCTACCGCAAACGCTATGACCCGTGGACCGGCCGCGGCGGTTTCGTCTGGTCTGTCACCAAGGATCTCAACCTCTACGCCAGCTACAGCCGGGCGGCGGAGCCGACCACGCAGCTCGTCTCGCTCAACGCCTCCGCCAACGACTTCGCCCTCCAGACCGGCCGCCAGTATGAGATCGGCATGAAGGGCGCGCTCGGCCGCCAGGTGGACTTCACCCTCGCGCTGTTCGACATCGAGAAGAACAACCTCCTCACCTCGACGCTCGATCCCCTCACCGGCCTGCGCATCAACCAGCAGATCGGCGCGCAGAACTCCCGCGGCGTCGAGTTCGCCGTCGCCATCCTGCCCAGCCCCACCTGGCGCATCGAAGTCAACGCGGCCTGGACCGACGCCTGGTATGGCGAATATGCGCAGAACCTCGGCACCGGCGTCATCTCGCGCAAGGGAAACACGCCCACGAACGTCCCCGAATGGGTCGGCGGTCTCTTCGCCCACAAACGCCTGCCCGCCGGCTTCGCGCTCAACGCCGGCCTGCGCCACGTCGGCGACCGCTTCGCCACCGTCCACAACGCCGTCATCACCGACGGCTACACCACGCTCGACGCCGGCGCGAGCTACACCCGGGGCCGGGCCACCTACGCCCTGCGCGCCCGCAACCTCACCGACGAGGTTTACCAACCCGTTGCCGGCACCACGATGGCCCGCCTCGGCGAACCCTTCAATGTCGAGCTATCTGTGCGGACCCAGTTCTGAGAAATACCTGCCATGAAGTACTCTCTCCTCTTCATCCTCGCCCTCGGCCTGGGGCTCCTCGCCCGGGCCGAGCCGGGCTGCGTCGAACTCACCAGCCCCGCCCCGTTGCAATCCGGCACGCCCCGGCTGCACACCGCGCCGGATGGCACCGTGTATCTGATGTTTGCCGGTCCCGGCCTGCAGACCGGGGAACGCGCCATCTGGCTCTCCACCCTGCCCCCCGGTGGTCGTGAGTGGTCCAAGCCCCTGCCCGTGGTCAGCACGCCGCTCCTGCTGGAAAACTGGGCCGACTTCGGCACCCTGGTCGTCGCGGACGACGGTCAGCTCTGGGTCCAATGGTTCCAAGGTCGCGAAGGTGGCCAGCGCGGCTACTCCGGCTGGCTGGCCCGCTCCCGCGATGGCGGGCACACCTGGACCAAATCTGCGCCCCTCGGCCATGAGTTTATCTCCCTCGCCCCGCTCAGCGACGGCCGGGTCATGGCTGTCTGGCTCCAAAGCACACGCCCACCCCGGCCTCCGGGTGAAGCCCCGCCCGCCCGAGCGCCCCGCGACCCGCACGCCGATCATCATCACGGTCCGGCCCGCGATCCCCACGCGCCCTACACGCCATCCATGCGGCTGAACGCCCGCCTTCTCGCCCCCAATGGCACCACCTTGCGCGAATGGGTGGTCGATCCCGATGTGTGCACCTGCTGCCAGACGACTCTCGCCGTCCTGCCCGGCGACGGCCTGCTCGTCTCCTATCGTGGCCACACCCGCGACGAAGTGCGCGATAATTGGATCGCCCTCTTCGACGGACAGGCATGGGGCGAACCCGCCGTGCTGCACCCGGACGGGTGGATTATCCCCGCCTGCCCCGTGAACGGGCCGGCCGCCAGCGCGCACGGCGACACGATGGCCATCGTCTGGTTCACCGCCGCCGGGGGCGTCTCCCGCGTCAGCAGCAAGTTCTCCTCCGACGCCGGTCGCACCCTTGGCCCGGCACTGCCGCTGGACCTCGGCCGGCCGATGGGACGGGTGGATTGTGTGATGCTGCCGGATCAACGGGCCGTCTCCTCATGGCTGGAGGCCAAGTCGGCCGGCACCTCCGCCGGCATCTACCTGCGCACCTTCAATGCCGCCGGTCTGCTCTCCAAGCCCTGGCTGGTCGCCGAAACCTCCCAGGCCCGCGCCAGCGGATTTCCCCGCCTCGCCCTGCGCGCGGATGGCAACCTCGTTCTCGCCTACACCGAGGAAGGCACGGAAAGCCGGATCCGCACCCTGCTCCTTTCAGCCCTGCCTGTGCCCGCCGAGCCGGCGCTGACCCTGGAAGCGATGATCGCGCCGGCCCCGCAATCCGAAGCCACCCGGCAGCATCACGAGCACGCCCATTGAACCCCGCGCACCGGCATGAAAACATTGCGCCTTCTCTCCCCGCTCCGCCTGCGGCTGGGCACGGCTGCCTGCTTCATCGCGGCAACCTTGAGCGGATGCGGATCTGAAAAGCGCAACGCCGCAGCCGGAGCGCAGCATCCGGGGCTCGCCCCCTTTGTGAACACCTGCGCCGGTTGCCACATGATGGACGGCGCAGGCCTGCCCGGCCTGTTCCCGCCTCTGGCGGGCTCTCCTATCGTGCAGGCCGAGGACCCCACCGCGCTCATCCTCATCGCCCTGCACGGGCTGGAGGGACCGGTGGAGGTCGCCGGCCAGTTTTTTGACGGCGTCATGCCCGCGCAAGGCCACTTCCTTTCCGACCGCGAACTCGCCGCCATTGTCAGCTACATCCGGCAGGAATGGGGCGACCGACCGGAAGTCGTCACTCCCTCGCAAGTGCAGGCGCTCCGCACCGCCCACCCTCGCCTCGCCCCATGGACCACGGCGGAGTTGTCCCGGGCGATTTATGCCTCACCCTGAACCCACTCACCTTTTGTTTATCATGATCACCAAAAAATACCTGATCCCCGGCCTGGCCCTGTTTGTCATGGCCCTCACCGCGGTGGCCGAGACCGGCCACCCCCTGCGCGGCGAAGTCACCCGCGTGCTGGAAGACCGCAAACTCGTGATGGTCCGTCACGAGGAAATCCCCGGCTTCATGAAAGCCATGACCATGGCCTTCACCGTGCCCGAAGCCGACTGGCCCACCCTCACGCCCGGCACCTTCCTCACCGCCACCCTGTATGGCAGCCGCGGCAAATGGCGGCTGGAGGACATCACGCTCACCGACGAAAACTACCAGCCCCTCCCGCCCGCCAAAGCCGACCCCGCCGCCCGGGAGCAGTCCGATAATTGAGCCTCGCGCAATGGAGGCGACCGGCAAAACGGGCGCGTGACCCGTTTTGCCGCAACCGGCCTCGCTGAGCGGCTCCGGTCGCAGCGAGGTCGCCTGCACCTATTCGGCTCAATGGAAGCCCCCCCTTGACGACTTTGCCATAATCAGGGCGTTTCATCTTCCCCGTGCGTCTCCGCCCTTCACCGATCATCCTGTTTGCCCTGCTCCGCCAAGCGCTCGCGGCGGGCTGCGCCCTGCTCGTGTTCGGGCTGGGCCTGATGGCGGTCAACCCAACCCTGCACGATCTGGCCCACGGACACGCGCCTGACGCGACTCCGGCCCCCTGCGGCTGCGCTCACTCTCACGACGAGGAACAGGAAGCCGGCGACCCCGGCGATGCCGATCACTCCTGCGCCGTGGTGCTGTTTGCCCAAGGCGTCGCCCTGGCGACCCCCGCCATCGCCCCCGCCGCCCCTCCGGAATTTCGGAGTGAACCCACTTCTGCCGCCGCCAAGGAGACACTCCTGACGGCTCCGCGTTACCTCCATCAACCGGGACGCGGCCCACCGGTCGCCTGACGAATCTGTGACCACCCCGGCGCACCGTGTGCGCGGGGAACTCATCGTCCGCCGGCACCTCGCCGCGGATGCCAACGCGACGCCTGCGCGCGTCTTCAACCTTTCGTCAGGACCCACCATGCCCAATTTTCGTTCATCCTCATTCTATCTTCTCACCGCCGCGCTCGCCGCGGCCCAAGTCCAGCCGCCGCCGGATCATCACCATGCCCACGACGAACCGCTGGCGCTGGAGAATTTCGTCATCAGCGCCTCGCCCTACGCCCGCAGCCAGGCCGATCTTGCCCAACCCACCAGCGTGCTGGCCGGGCGTGAGCTCACCCTGCGCATGGCGCCCTCGCTGGGCGAACTGCTCGCCGATCAACCCGGCGTCAGTTCCACCTGGTTCGGCCCCGGCGCCAGCCGGCCCGTCATCCGCGGACTCGGCAACGACCGCATCCGCGTGCTCGAAAACAGTCTCGGCACCACCGATGCCTCCGTCATCAGCGCCGACCATGCCGTCTCGCTCGATCCCCTCCTCATCGAGCGGGTCGAAGTCGTGCGCGGGCCCGCCGCGTTGCTCTACGGCGGCAATGCCGTGGGCGGCGTGGTCAATGTCATCACCCACCGCATCCACACCTCCCTGCCCGACGCTCCCGTGCAGGGACGGCTGGAAGCGCGGGGCAACTCCGCCGACCGCGAGGAATCCGCCGGCCTCGTGCTGGAAGGCGCCGCCGGGCCGCTCGCCTGGCATGCCGACTACTACCACCGGCGCACTGCCGACATCAAAATCCCCGGCTTCGCGGAAAGCGCCCGCCGCCGGGCCCTCGCCGAAGAAGATCATCATGACGACCATGATCACGATCACGACCATGACGATGACCACGATCATCACGATGAAGCGCCCCCGGCCTTCGGTCGCATCGCGAACACCGGTCTGCGCCATGAAGGCGGCGCCTTCGGCCTGTCCTGGGTCGGACGTCGGGGCTACTTCGGGCTCGCGCACAGTGTGCACGATGCCCGTTACGGCATCCCCTCCGGAGTTCACGTCCACCTCCACAACGAGGAGGAGCACGACCATCATGACCACGATCACGACCATGATCATGACGATCACGACGACCATGGCGACGAACACGCCCATCCGGACGTGAACATTGAACTGCGGCAGCGGCGCTGGGAATTTCAGGGCGAAATCACCGAACCCTTCGGCGTCTTCCGCGGCGCCCGCTTCAAGCTCGGCACCGCCCGCTACCGTCACACCGAGCTGGAAGGCGACACCGTTGGCACCACCTTCCGCAACCACGGCTACGACGGCCGCATCGAACTGCTCCACCAGCCCCTCGGCCGCTTCGCCGGCTCGTTTGGCTGGCAGGCGGGCCGCAGCGACTTCGCCGCGGCCGGCGCCGAGGCCTTCGTCCCCGCCTCCCGAACCACCCAGCACGCGCTCTTCCTCTATGAGGAAGCCGAGTTCTCCCCGCTCACCTGGCAGATCGGCGCGCGGATCGAAAACCAGGACCTCGCCTTGCGCGATGGGTCCGGGATTGATCGCGACGACACCGCCCTGAGCCTCTCCACCGGCCTCGTGTGGAAACTTGACGAGACCTGGACCCTCGCCGCCTCACTCGCCCGCACCGAACGCGCCCCCAACGTGCAGGAGCTGTATGCCGACGGTCCGCATCTCGCGACCGGCGCCTACGAAATCGGTCGCCCCGACCTCCGCCGCGAACGCTCGCTCTCCCTTGATCTCTCCCTGCGCAAACGCGCCGGCTTCGTCACCGGCGCGGCCACCGTGTTCGCCCACCGGTTCAGCGGCTTCATCTTCGAGGCGCCGACCGGGGAAATCGCCGTCCCCCATCACGACCACTGGCACTTCCATGGCCACCACGACCACGATGACCACGACGACCATCACGATCATGGCGAAGAGGAGGCGGGCCTGCCGGTTTACCGCTTTGCCCAGCGCGACGCCCATTTCCACGGCGCCGAGCTGGAAGCGATCTTCCACCTCCACGGCGACGGCGAAAACCAGCTCGATCTGACCCTCGGCGCCGACTTCACCCGCGGACGCAACCGGGGTGACCGCGAGCACCTGCCCCGCATCACCCCTGCCCGCACCAAGGCCGGCCTCATCTGGAGCCACGGCCCCTTCACCCTCGGCGGCGAGGTGCAGTGGGTCGCCGGCCAGCATCGCATCGCGCCCTACGAACTGCCCACCGACAGCTACGAACTCGTCAGCGCCTACGCCACCTACCGGCACGTGGCCGGCCGGACCGTGTGGGATTTCTTCCTCCGCGGCACCAACCTGGGTGACGCCGAAGCGCGGCTGCACACCTCGCTCCTGAAGGACGTCGCCCCCCTCGCCGGCCGCAGCGTCAGCGCCGGGGTGCGGCTTAGCTTCTAACCCCGCCCAACCGCCAATGCCGGTCCACCCGGCATTGGCCGGGCGCTTGCAGTTGAACCCTGGTCGCCTCCGGCGTCGCCAAAGGCGGGTAAACTACAGATAAACGCAGATGATATAGCGGGCCGCAGCCGCTTTCTGTGAATCGTCCGGCTGCCACGAAGCTCGGCGACCAAAAGGAAGCGGTGATCAGGATTTTCAGACGACCTCGACCACGCGGCCGCCCTGCGCGAGCAACTGCACGACGCCCGGCAGGCGCGGCTCGATCCAGGCGCGCAGAACGTGGTTGGTGGTGTTGCCGACGCGCAGCCACACGATCACGGGCCCGTCCGGCTGCTGCTGGGCGCGGGCCGAAAAATCCTCGTCCTTGGTTACGATCACCGCGCCGGTCTGCTGCGCGTGGGCCCAGATCAGGCGGTCGTCGCTCTCGCGCAGGCCCGCATCCTCGACGTGCGCGGCCTCGTGGCCGGCCTCGCGCAGCCAACGAGCCAGCGCGGGTGGCAACTGCGCATCGACCAAAAACTTCACTTAGCGAGGGACATCACCGCATGGTCCACGGACCTGGAGGCGTATTCGAGCGAAGCCTGGATGTCTTCGCGCTCAAGGTAGGGATAGCTTTCGAGGATGTCCGCCTCGGTGGCTCCGCTGGCGAGCATGTCGAGCACGTCCTTGACCCGGATGCGCATACCCCGGATGCACGGCCGGCCGCCGCACTGGTTGGGGTTGAAGGTGATCCGCTGCATCTGGCTCATGCCGGCACGCTACACGGCCCGGCCCCGTCTGCAAGCCCGGCCTCATCGTCCTGGGTGGCAACACCGCCGCCAAAGGCCACGGGGCAGAAATCCAGACGACGAATACGCCGGTCGCCGGTCAGAAGGTCGGGCCTTATGACCTCCTGATCGCCGGCCAGGCGCTGAGCGCCCGCCTGACTTTGATAACCAACAACACCCGCGAATTCGCCCGCATCCCCACCCTGCGCCTGAGCGACTGGCGCACCTGACTGTGGCTTGCAGGACAAGTCTTCACCCCGAAGGCCGCTGCAAGCCAACTCAGGGGTGAATAACGCTGGAAAAGCTAACACCTGACGGCCCGCTTCCCTTCGCCCCCCGGTCCGCTGATCAGCGTCCGGTCCTTGCCTTTGTATAAGGATGGGGCGCGTGCAGTTTTGCACCCTTAGAAAACCAGCGCAAAGCCTCACGGTTCACATTCTCAGCTTGCCCCGGCGGCCCGGCCAGCTAGCTCTTGGCCATGGCCATGGACGCCGGGCAATGCGGTTGTTTGCAGCGATGCAAAAAGGTGATGATCGCCCGTTCATATTCGTGCCGCCTGACCTCCGGCAGACCCGCCGTGCTCAGTACTGTTTTCCAGTCAGGAAACGAAACCGGCCGGCTTTCGTGGTTCTTGGAGTGGGGCGGCTCCATCGCGTCAGTTGAGCCTTACGCGGACTGATATCCAACCCCATAAAGCTCAACCCAATGAACACGCCGAGGTTCTGAATATTGCATTCAATTCAACAACAATGACCTCAAAGCCCGATCATTTTCAGCCAAACGCCTCATGACTGAAATTTATATCCATCAACTGAGTTGAGGCGAATCACACTGATCGGTGAAAGATGAAGATCCCGAAGCTAACTTGTGTCACCGCCATCAATGGCATCGAAGATCCGGTGCTTCACGGCCGGTTTTGCGAGATCGTCATCTCCGACTCGAAGCGAGAGATCCGTCTGGGATGCAATCGCGACACTGATGAGCTCCTTTTGTCGTCCGGCCGCAAGAAAGAGAGAAAGAAGATTTCCCCGATCTTCAGAGGCAGCGGACGCGTTGAGTGGATGTGGACGATGACGAACCAGCAGGGATATTTCGATGGATTCAGGATTCAAATTATAGCTCGCGGTCAGGAGCGAGTGTTTGAATTTATTTCGATCGCATCCACTATCGACGTGTTCGATGCAAAGAAGGCCGATCCAGTCGGCACAGACAACTCCGGGGCTGCGCCCCGTCGTGTCTGACCTCAATCGATCGGCAAAAATGGCTGACCGACTCGATTGGGAGAAAGCGAATAAGCGAGACCTCGTGAAGCGCCGAGGATCGCTCAGCGTTTGGACTGACGGCTGGGCTCCCGAGTTACGTGATGCGGACGGTGACTTGGCCGCGGAACGAGACATCGACGTGCCGATGCATTTGGACGCATGGGAGTATCTTTTCCGAGTGACTACGAGCGATGGAAAGCGGTTGATACTGCGCTATCGATTTCTTTCTGGCTTGCCGGAGCACAGGGATATTTTGCTTCGAAATGCGCGGCGCTTGCGTAAAAAGCACGGAGATAGGTTTCCGAGAGTGTTCAGGGCATTTTTGAGCTACGACTACCAGATTCGCGTTCTTCGGACGGAGCGCACCGATGTTGACGTCCGCAGGACCTATGGTCTCCGCCTTTGGCGATACAGGTTGGAGCGGCCGCCGGAGATGTTCGTCAAATGAAGCAGAAACCGAACCAGTAGGAATGAGAAGGCGGGTGTATAATCTCCCGCCCTATGAAAACTCCCATACCTGCTGTTGAAAAGCTGACCATCGGAATCGACCTCGGGGACCAGCAGCACGCGGTGTGTCCTCTCAGCGGCCGGCGAGATCCTCGCCGAAGAATTGACCTGCACTGTGCGCTCTTTGCCGTTAACCAGCAGAAAGACTCCCCTCACCCTTCCAGGCCGAATACGGCCTTGGCGTAGCTCTCGGCGCTGAAGGGCTGGAGGTCCTCGGGTTGTTCGCCGAGGCCGATGAAGTAGATGGGGAGCTTCAATTCGCGCCAGATGCCCACGATGGCGCCGCCCCGACTGGTGCCGTCGAGCTTGGTGACGACGAGGCCGGTGAGGCCGAAGCTCTGGTGAAACACCTTGGCCTGCTCGATGGAGTTGCTGCCGAGCGAGCCATCCACCACGAGCCAGCGGTGCTGCGGGGCCGCCGGGTCGTGTTTCTGCAGCACGCGGCGGATTTTCGCGAGTTCCTCCATGAGGTTGCTCTTGGTGTGCAGGCGGCCGGCGGTGTCCACGATCAGGTAGTCGCGGCCGCGGGCATTGGCCGCCTGCCAGGCGTCGTAGGCCACGGCGGCGGCGTCGGCGCCGGTGTGGCTGGCGACAAGGTCGAGGTCGAGCCGGGTGGCCCAGGTCTTCAACTGCTCCACCGCCGCGGCGCGGAAGGTGTCGCACGCCGCCACGGTCACGGTGCGGCCGTCCTGTTTCAGCCGCCACGCGAGCTTGGCGGTGGTGGTGGTTTTGCCCGAACCGTTGACGCCGATCATGGCGATAACGGTGGGCGCGGTCGAATCGGACGGACGGCCCGGAGGTCCGTCCCTACCTTCAAGCCGGCCTTCGGACCCGGCCAGCACCCGACGGAGAACAGCCGCGCCGATCTCGGCGGCCTGCCGGCCCTGCAGCTCCTTGTCCTGACCGTAGGCCTGCTTGATCTCGCGGAGAATCTCATCGGTCGTCTCGACGCCAAAATCGGCGGTGTAGAGCGCCTCCTCCAGTTCGTCGAGCGAGGCGGCGTCAATCTTGCGGCCGCCAAACAGCCCGCGCGTCTTCGCCGTGATGGCCGACACCGTCTTGGCGAAGCCGTCTTTGAATTTTTTGAACAGGCCGAACATGGAATGTGGAAAGCTGGAAATCAGGAGACGGGATTCAAGCCCGGGCCAACCCGTTTGATGGTCAGGGGCATGGTGGCAAAATTCAGGATCAGGCCGTCGCCGATCCCGGCCGCGCGCATCTGCGCCCGGGCAATGGCGAAGAAAACGTCTTCGATGGCGCCGACCGCCTTCAATTCGACCAGCATACGCCCTCCACCAAGAGATCGAGTCGGTGCTGCCCCACCACCTCGCCGCGATAGATGATAGCAACCGGCTTTTGCTGTTCAAAGCGGATGCCCGCACGTCTCAGTTCCACGCACAAAGCATTTCCATAAACCGACTCAAGAAAACCCGGACCAAGGGCCTTGTGCACCGCAATCACGGCCTCAATCACCCGACCGCTCAACTCCTTGTTGCCGAGTTCGCTCATCTTCCCGTTTTCCTGATTTCCACATTTAAGTCCCTCATTCCGCGCGGCGGGCGTCGCGGCCGAGCTGGTCCTTCAGGCGGTCGAGGATGCCGTTGATGAAGCGCTTGGCATCGGCGGTGGAAAACTGTTTCGAGAGATCAATGGCCTCGTTGATCGAGACGACCGGCGGGATGTCCTTGCGGTAGATCATCTCGAACATCGCCAGCCGCAGGATGGCGAGGTCGATGCGCGCGATGCGGTCGAAATCCCAGTTGTGGGCGAGCCCGCGGATGCGCGCATCAATCTCCTCCACGTGCGAGATGACGCCATGGATGAGCTCTTCGCCGAAGGCGTAGTCGTCGCGCGGCTGCTCAAGCGATTCGAAGAAAACCCGAAGGTCCTCCAGAAGATTGGCCGGGGAGTTCAGGCTCCAGGCGTAGAGATACTGGACGGCCGCGGCGCGGCCGGCCTTGCGGAGGGCAAACTGGGCTTTGCTCATGCGGAAAAACTCCTTTTCAACGCGGCCATTTCCAAGGCGGCGGCCGCAAACTCAGCCCCGCGGTTGATGGCGCCGGTGCAGCGGGCCTCGGCCTGGGCCCGGGTATTGGCGACGATCACGCCGTTGATCACGGGCAGGCGGGACTGGAGCGCGATGGACTGGAGCGCGGCGGAGACGCTGTTGCCCACCATCTCGTGGTGGTTGGTGTCACCACCGATCAGCACGCCGAGCGCGATGAGGCAGTCGTGTTTTCCGGTGTCGGCCAGCCGCTGGATGGCATACGGCACCTCGTGCGAGCCCGGCACGCGGACAAGCGTGAGCCCCGCCGCCGGCACGCCCTGGCTCTCCAGCGCGGCCCGGAGCGAAGCCAGCAGACCGTCCACCAGCGTCCCGTTGAAACGCGCCGCCGCGATCCCGATGGAAAAACGGGACCCGTCGATCACGGGAGGCTTGGGTGCGTCAAAGCTCATAAGCGGTCTATTGGCGGCAAGTCGCGGAAATACCGCAACCTGTAAATGGATAAGCATCCCAAGGGCCGGGAAACGGCTTATCTCCCATCCCTTTTACAGGAGCCTGCGAAGGCAACCGGGCGAAACCGGTTCATAAGTCCCGCTCCATCCGCGCAATCCGTGACTGCCCGTCTCGGTTTTCTCCGTTGCCTCCTGTGAAAAAATCAAGGCGACACCTGCTCGACGATCTCCAGTCCGTAGCCGTCGAGACCGACGACCTTGCGGGTGCTGTTCGAGAGCAGGCGGATCTTGCCCAGGCCGAGCGCGGAGAGGATCTGCGCACCGATACCGTAATCGCGAAAGCTCATGGGGGGATCGCCCGCCCGGCCCGTCAGACGGTTGATGAGATCGGCCCCGCCGTTGGCATGCTCCATGTAGAGCACCACCCCGCGGCCTTCACGGGCGACCGCCTCCAGCGAGGCGGTCAGGGCATGATGCGTCTCCAGCCCCTTCATGCGGAAAACATCGCCGAGGAGATTTTCGCTGTGCACGCGCACCAGGGTGGGCTCGGTCGTGAGCCGGCCCATCGCCAGCGCGAGGTGGTGGCGGTTGTCGAGTGTGCTGCGGAAGACATGCAGCGTGAAATCCCCGAAGTCCGAGGAGAAAGGCTGCGAGCAAACCAGCCGGACAAGCTGGTCGCGCTTGGCGCGGTATTCGATGAGCTGGGCGATGGAGATCATGCGCAGGCCGAACTTGCGCTTGAACTCGACCAGTTGCGGCAGGCGCTGCACGGAGCCGTCGTCGTTCACCAGTTCGCACAGCACGCCGCTCGGGTGCAGGCCGGCGAGAATGGCGAGATCCACGGCGGCCTCGGTATGACCGGCCCGCTCCAGCACGCCGCCGGGGCGGGCGCGCAGGGGAAATACGTGGCCGGGCTGGACCAATTGCTCGGGCTGCGCCGCGGGATCGGCGAGGATGCGGATCGTCCGCGCGCGATCATAGGCGCTGATGCCGGTGGTGATGCCCTCGGCCGCATCCACGGTCACGGTGAAATCCGTGCGCTGCACCTCGCGGTTTTGCTGCACCATCGGGCCGAGCCCGAGGCGGCGCAGCTGGGGCTCGACCGTGGGGACGCACACAATGCCGCTGCAGTAGCGGATCATCATGTTGATGGTCTCGGGCGTGGCCTTCGAGGCGGCCATGATGAGATCGCCCTCGTTCTCGCGCGCCTCGTCATCCGTCACGATCACGAGGCGACCCGCCGCGATGTCGTGAATCGCGGATTCCACGGTGTCGAAAACCTGGCTGCCAGAGGAGGACATGCGCGGAGGTTCGCCACCGCGGGGAACGCTGTCAAATGCGCGGCGACCGAAACCGGCCGCCAGCCTTCACTCCTCCTGCTGCGCCTGATCCGCCGCCTGCGCGCCACCAAACTGGACCTGATGGCTCTCCGCCACCTCGCCCGACTCGTGCATCAGCGTGAGATAAACGATGAAGATATGCGGCGGACGGACGAACCGGTTGCCCGCCAGCGAATGGCCGTCCCCCGAGGGGTTGAGCACATTGAACTCCCGGAAGGGCTTGGTGCGCGCCTGCCAGCGCGCCGTGGCCCGCGCCACATCCACGGGCTCGGGCTTCTTCTTTTCGTTGTAGAAGGTGAGCTTGAAATTGCCCGATACAATTTCCAGCCCGAGGTAACGCCCGTTCGCGCGCGCGATCTCGATACCGAGAATCTCGCCCATCTCCTCATCGGTCGCCGCCGCCCCCTGCTGGGCCGGAACACCCGGCGCGGCCTGCAGATGCCCGGCGCCGCCAGCCAGCAACAAACCGCACAGGAGGGGAAGGAATCGGGTTTTCATAGCCCCACACTGTCTGCTAGCGACAAACACCGCAAGCCCGCGCTGGGTTTGGCCCACCCGCCTCATGCCCCCTCCCCCAGTCTTACCTGAGTTTTACCCCGCCGCCCCGCCGCCGCGGGTGCGGCAAACCTTCCGGCAGGAACTCGCCCGGGCCCTGGCCGGTTTACCCGGGCCGCCGCCCATCCGCGCCGGATTGGTAACCGGCTCGCCCGGTGAATCTCCCCCTCTGCCCGGACCTGCGCCGCATCTGCCCGCCGCTTCCGTCGGCGATGCCTTTGAAATACGGATGCACGAAGGCGTGCTCCACCTGTTCGGCAACACCCCGCGCGGCCTGCTGCAGGCCGTCTTTGGGCTGGAGGAATTGCGGGCCGCCGGGGAACCGCTGGTCGAGGGTCTGCACCGCCAGGGTGTCTTTCATTTCCGGGAACGCATCTTTCACCCGCGCTTCACGCCCTGGCCCGGGACCCGCACCGATGTGCGCTTCATCGCCCGGATGGGCGCCACCCACTGTCTGGTCTCTCACGACTGGCAGGGCAGCCGACGCTCGCTGCAGGGCTACGTCACCAGCCCCCTCTTTCCCCGCGCGGTGGATCCGGCGGAGGTCGCCGCCAATCGCGCCGGACTGCGCCGGTTGCTCGACGACTGCGCCGACCACGGGCTCGGGGCCATGCTCTGGCTCACCGAACTGCCCTGCCAGGGCGGTCCCTGGGTGCCAACGGCCGAACGCGAGGCCTTCCTCACCCGCTACCCGGAGGACGTGCTCAGCGACTCCGGCACCTACGAAGGCCAGGTCCTGTGTTTCAGCCATCCGCAGGTGCGGGCTTTTTACCGCGATCTGCTCGCCCGCTTCTTCGCCGATTTTCCGGAAATCGAAACCCTCTTTGTCTTCGGCCTGGATTCCGGCGGCGAATTCTGCGCGCCCGAAACCTGTCCGCGCTGTCGCGGGCTGCACCGGCTGGCGCAACGCGACCGGCTCGTCGCTTTTCTGATCGAGGAAGGCCGCAAGGTCCGGCCCGGCCTGCGCGTGCTGACCACCGGGTGGCGCTGGGATCGGGAGACCGGGGAGTTTCTCCACCGGCAAGCGGCGTTGCCCGCCGCCTCCGGCGTGTATCTCGCCGCGCAGAAGGACGGCTGGCAGTGCGAACGGCAAACCCATGACTTTCTCCACGCCGTCCGCCAGGTCTGCCGGCAACAGGGCCAGACCTTCATCGGCTACGACAATCTGCACTGGGGTGACGACACCGTGCATGGCATCGGCGATATCCAGGATTTCCCCCTCGGCATCGCCGCCAAGCTCCGCCGCTGGCACGCGCTCGGCGCCGACGGTGTTTTTGACCACTGGGGGCCCACGCCCGAGGACATCAGCAGCAACGCCCCCGCCTGCCGGGAGTTTTTCCTCAACCCGCAGGCCGATCCCGCCCCGGTCTGCCGTGCCCTCGCCCACCGTCAATTTGGAACCGCGGCCGGGGAGCTGACCTTCGCCGCCTGGCAGGCGCTGGAGCGCGCGCATACCCACCTCTCCACCGCCTGCACCTGGGCACCTGAACAATGGCCCATGTGGTATGCCGGACGAAAAAAACTGCCGCTGCCGGGAGCCGACGGCTTCGGCCCGGACGATCTGGCGGAAAACCGCCAACCGCCGCGCCGCGAGGGAGAGGGCGTTTACAACCCGGCCGATTTCACTGACGCACTGCAGGCCGTCGCCACCGCGTGGAGGGAAGCCACGCCCCATTACGCCGAGGCGGCCCAACTGCTGACGCAGGCGGAAACGGCGGCGGACTACACGCCGGTGTTTTATCATTGCTGGTGGGCGGGTGAAGCGCCCGTTCCCACCCGTCGCGCGCATCTGCATCGTCAGTGGCTTTATGTCGAAAGCATGCGGCTGGCCGGACGGGAAATCGGCCTGCATTTCGGTCTGCATGCGCTCTGGGAAAAATGCGGCCGGGACGCCGCAGCCTACCGCCATCTGGCCGACGATCTGCTGAATGAAACCACGACCGCCTGCCGCGAAGCCGCCGCGTTTTTTCAGGAGCTGGGCAAACCCAGGGATTGGGGCGCCCTTTACGCGGCCAAGGCCGCAGCCATCGAGCGCTATCGGGCGGGAGCGTAGTGCGCATGGGAGCAACGCGCCGCCCGCCAAAAATTCATGGCGGGGAACGCCCCCCTTCCCGCGCGTTTATTTCCCGGCCTGCAGCTTTGCCTTCAGCTCCTGCCAGCGGGCGAGGCGATCGGCGATCTTGGCCTCCCAGCCCGCGGTCTTTGGCGTGTAGAGCGCGAGCGGCGTTTGCAGGTAATCCTGTCCGGAGATGTTCTCCGGATAGTCGTGGGAATAACGGTAGCCCTTGCCGTGGCCGGCCTGCTTGCTGGCCGCGCCGCTCTTGTCGCGCAACGGCAGGGGCACGGGCTGCACCGGCTGCTCCTTGAGCACGCGGTGCGCTTCGCCCAGGGCCAGCGTGGCCGAATTGCTCTTCGGCGTTGTCGCAATGTAAAGCGTGGCATGCGCGAGGGTCAGCTCGGCCTCGGGCAGGCCGACGAAGTCGCAGGCATGGTGCGCCGCGACCGCCAGCGGCAGGGCCATCGGATCAGCCAGGCCCACATCCTCGCTGGCGAGGATGACGAGTCGCCGCGCGATGAAGCGCGGGTCCTCGCCACCGGCCAGCATCTTGGCCAGCCAATACATCGCCGCATCGGGATCGCTGCCCCGGCAACTCTTGATGAAGGCCGAGATGGTGTCGTAATGCTCATCCTCGTCGGCATCGTAGCGGATGCGCCGTTCGCGGGCAAAGACCTCCAGATCCGCCGTCGTGAGTTCCGCCTTCTCCGGCAGGCCGAGCACGAGCACTTCGAGCGCGTTGAGCGCCCGCCGCAGATCGCCATCACAGAGCACGGCGAGATCTTCCAAAATCGCATCGCCCGCGGTCACCCCGCGCGCGCCGAGGCCGCGCTCCGCATCGTCCAACGCCTGCCGCAGCACCCCCGCCACGGCGGCGGTCGCCAGCGGCTCCAGCCGGAACAGATGGCTGCGCGAGAGCAGCGGCGGGTTGATGTAGAAACCGGGGTTGTGCGTCGTCGCGCCGATCAGCCGCACATAACCTTCCTCGACGTCGGGCAGGAGCAGGTCCTGCTGCGATTTGTTGAAGCGGTGCAGCTCGTCAATGAAGAGCAGCGTGCCCGCCTCGGGCTGCCGCCGCGCGGTGGCGAGGATTTCCCGCAGTTCGCCGACATTCGACATGACGGCGTTGAGGCGCACAAAGCGGCTGCCCGTCTCGCGCGCGATGGCCTCCGCAATGCTGGTCTTGCCGCAGCCGGGCGGACCATAGAACAGCAGCGAGCCAAAGCGGTTTTGCGCCACGAGCCGGGGCAGCAGGCTGCCGGGCTTGAGGATGTGTTCCTGCCCCACCACTTCCGCCAGCCGCCGGGGCCGCATGCGCGCCGCCAGCGGCTGGCCGGTGGGCGGGCGTTTCCCGCCCTCGGCCGCGGGCGCGGCGCCAAAAAGATCGGATTGGTCGGAAGCACTCACGGGAAGGGGCATGACTGAACACGAACCAGCCCGGATGAAAAGGCTGCAAATTTCAGGTTACTTCCCGCCGGGGCGTGATTCAATGCAGGCATGCCCCGCCGCAGTCTCGGACATCGCGCGCCGCTGCTCTGGCTGGTCCTGCCGCTGCTGGCCGGACTGGCGCTGGGGCGGGCCGGGGAATTTCTGCCCGTGGGCTGGTTGCTCGGCGGCGCGGCCACCCTCGCCGCGCTGGCGCTTGTGATCGTGTGGCGCTCCTGGCCCGGCTGGGCGCCGGCCCTGTGCGGGGCGATGATCCTGGCGGGGATGGCCAGCTACGCCCTGCAACGCCCGCGGATTGCGGCGTGGGATCAACTGCCACCGCGCGAAGCAGAACTGGCGCTGCGCGTCACACGCACCTTTGCCCTGCACGAGGCCCGGCGTGTCAGCGGTCTGGCCGTGATCGAGCGGACGGCCCCGCACCTACGTGAACTCACCGGGCAGCGGGTGTATTTTTCGCTCGCCCTCCGTGAAGGGGAAACCGTGCCGGTGCGCGCGGCCGTGGTGGACACCATCGGCGTGCTCACCACCCTGCCCCGCGATCCTCCGGCGGACACGTTTGACGGTTACCTGGCCCATGCGGGCGTAAACTTCCGGTTCACGCGCGGGCAGATCCGGAAAACCCTGCAACCTGCGCCGGCTTACCGCCAGTTCTGCGCGCGGATGGCCACACGCTTCAGCACCATCCTTGGTCTGGGCGTGGCCGACAAGCAGCCGGAGCTGACCGGCGTGCTGCGGGCCATGCTGCTGGGGCAGCAAAGCGAGCTGACCGAGGAACAAGGATGGATGTTTCGCGCGAGCGGCACGATGCACGTCTTCTCCATCAGCGGCCTGCACATCGCGGTGATCGCCGGCGGCCTGCACGCGTTGCTGATGCTGGTTCGCGTGCCACGGATTCCCCGGCTCATAATCGGGCTCGCCGCGCTCTGGCTTTATGTGGACATCACGGGCACGGTGCCGTCGGCCGTGCGGGCCTTCCTCATGGTGGCGCTCGTGTTGTGCTCCCTCACCCTGCGGGTGCCGGGCAACCCGCTCTCGGCGCTCGCCATCGCCACCTTGCTCGTGCTGCTGGCGGATCCGCTCCAGATGTTCAGCGCCAGTTTTCAGATGAGCTATGGCATCGTGGGCGCGCTGCTGCTCATCGGGCTGCCGCTGGCGGAGCGCTGGCAGGAGCTGCGGCCGGCCTTTCCGCTGCTGCCCCCGTCCGCCTGGCGCTGGTATCACCACGGGGTGTCCGCCTTCTGGCGCGGCACGCTGACAGCGGTGGGCATCGGCATCGCCGCCGCACTGGTGAGCGCGGTGACCGGGGTGCTGTTCTTCCAGCTCTTCACGCCCGGCGCGCTGCTGGCCAACCTGCCTGTGATTCCGGCCTCCTCCTTCGTGATTCTCGCCGGATTCATTTCGCTGCTCTGCGGTCTGGTCGGGTTCACCCCCGGCAGCCTGCTGGCCAACCACGCCGCGGTGTTTATGTTGTGGCTGACCGAGCACGGCCTGCGCGGCTTCATGCACCTGCCCGCCATGTGGTTCACCGCAACGTTTCGCGCCCCGTGGATGGGCGTCGTCACGCTCGGCGTCCTGCTTCTCTCCCTGCTCGCTGGCTACGCGCAGCAGTGGCGCGGCTGGCAACAGTTCTTCTGGGTGCCCTTCGCCGTCGTGACGTTGGGTTTTCTGCTGGGTGTCCGGTTCGGGTAAATCCGCCGGGCGGGACGATTTTTCCCGCTTCCCTATCGCCGCGGTTCGGCTTCACTCGCGGCCATGAAAAGCGCCTACGAACTCGCGATGGAACGACTGGCAAAATCCGAACCTGCCGCCAAGCCGCTGACGGCCGGGCAAAAGGCCCGCCTGGCCGAGATCGACCGCGTGTATCAGGGCAAATTCGCCGAGCGGGAGATTTTTCTGAAGAAACAGCTCAACGAGGCACTGGTCGGCGGCGAAGCGGATGAGGTCGACAAGATTCGCCAGCAGATCGCCGCGGAGAAAAGCCGCATCGAGGAAGAGCGCGAGGCCGAGAAGGAACGCGTGCGCGCGGGCCGCTGAGCGGGTTCAGGAAACAAATTCAAAATCCGCCACCAGGGCATGGTGGTCGGAAGCCGGAGTGGGACACACCTTGTGACCGACGCAGCGCAGCGGCGCGTTGTAGAAGATGTGATCCAGCACGTAGGGCCGGCGGCGCCAGGTGACCTCGGTGGACTGCACGGTGCGATAACCGACCGCCCCGAATTGCTCGACGAGGGACTCGTGCTTGCTGACGTTGAAATCCCCGGTGAGCAACGTGGGGCCGTCTTCCCGGGCCAGTTCCTGCGCGACGAGGTCGCGCTGCTGGCCGTGCTCCTCGCTGGAGGAGTTGAGCATGAAAAACGCCAGCAGATGCGTATTGAGCAGCCGCACTGAACGCCCGTGAACCTGGGTGCTGGCCCCGATCAACAACCGGTCGGTGGGCGTTTTCTTTTCTCCCATGAACTCAAATTCGACGGGCGGCGAAGGCAGATTGAGACAGATGCCGTCCTGCAGCGGCCAGCGGCAAAAAATCGCCAGGCCAATCCCGAAGGGCAGCTCACGCGGATCGGACCGCGGAAAGGAAAAGGTGCTGTGGTAGCCGTTCAGCTCCTGACGCAGACGGGTATAGTTCGGTGGCAAGGGCGGCTGCGTGCCGCCCGGTCTCGCCCGCTCCACTTCCTGCAGCATGATGATGTCCGCATCGTGCGATTTGATCTCCGCCACCGTGGCATCGAAGTCGATCGGCGCGTGGTCGGGATTCTGTTCGTCCCAAATCTGGCCGAACTGGATATTGAACTGGAGAATCCGAAAGCGGCTCATCGCGAAATTTGCCGACCGGCCGACCCTCGGCTCGCCCGCGCACAGCATCCCGCTATCCCATTCACTATCATCGGGGTAACGGCGCAGGGGTAATTCATGCTGCTGGTGGAAAATGCGGGGGCACAGGCCGCCCGCAATGTTTTATTCGGGTTCAGCCGTGCCTTCGACCACCCAGTCGCGCGCCTCCGGCACCTGGGCAAAGAAGCCCCGCAACGCCGCACTCAGGTGTTCGGCATAACGGAAGTGCGCCCCCATGCCGGTGCGCAGCTCCGCTTCGTAGATGAATTTGTCGGCATGTGTACTGTGCTCGAAAGGCGTCTGCGCCCCGAGTAAAAGCGAATAGACATAGGCCGGAGCGCCGCGTCGCAGCAGTTCACCGGTCAGCGCCACCTGTTCATCCAGCAGCGACCGGTGCGGCCCATGAGCGATCTCCGGCGGCAGATAAAACCCGGCCTGGATCAAAGGCGTATGGCGATGGCCCGTGCGGTGGCGGTTCAAATCGCGCAGCTCGGCCAGGGCGAGGTTGTTCCAAGCAAAGGTGACACGCATGCGCCGCGTGGCCGTGCCCTGATACCCGTAACGGTTGGCCCGGTGCCGCAGGGCCTCCGCCACGGGCTGTGGCTCCGGCAACCAGGGCGGGGTCGCCCGATCCACGTGCACCCAGACTTGGTCGGCCAGCGCCTCGCTCGAAAGCCGCGCCAGCCCGAGCTCCACCGAGGTCGCAAGCTCCTGCGCCGCCTGCTCCTGGTAGGATTTTTCCGCAAAGCTGTGGCGCATGAGCCGGGGCGACTGCTTGATCAGTGCGTCGCGAATGAGCGCCGCAGCCGCGCGGGCCTCGGGGTGCGGCAGGGAATCGAGGTGCTTCACTGTCGCCGCCCACATGCGGGAGGATTGCACCAGACCGAGGTTGGTGCGCGTGGCCAGCGGGATGAAGTAGCGGGCGCGATCGAGGGCGTAGTTTTTACGCAGTCGCGTGACCACGGCGGGCTTCGCCCCGGGCGGCAGCCGCACGAGCGATGAATCCGCCTGCGCCAGAGCATCGAGACGCGCATACTCCGCGTGATAAGCCGCGAAGGCTTTCCCCATCAGCGCACTCCAGCGGGACGCCAGATCATCCGGGATACCGAGCTCCGCCGGAGTCGGCAGGTTGCCCGCATCCATCGTGATGTAGCGCGTGCTCGACTCCTGCCCGTCCGCCATCTGGGCGATTTCAAAAATCTTATAGGCCAGCCACATCGAGACATCATCCAGCGCGATGGCCAGTCCACCGGTGAGCCCGCCGATGGAAGCATGCCCGTAGTCCACGAAATTGAGGATGCGATCAATGGAGGCATCGGGATTGGCCAGATCCACTTTTTCAAGGATGGCGCCGATCCCCTGATTGCTCCGCGAATAGCGCGCGAGCACCGAGGCCAGCAGTTCGGGCGTGACCTTGGGCAGATCGGCGGCGGTCGGGGGCGGGACAAGGGCGAGACCGGTGATTCTCATGCGTGCAAGCGAGGCTCGCGCAAAGCCGCGGAACCGCCAAGCCCGAAGCGCCAATGTGTGCAGAATTCAGGCGCGCGCAGACTGACGCAGGCCGGTCCTGGCCGGCCTGGCCTCACCTTCACCGGGTCAGCAGCCAATCGCCGAACGATCCCTGATAAAAGCCCAGCAACACGGTGGTGAAAGCCAGCAGCGCAAGGGCCACGCCGGAGGGCCAGGCCACCGGCGTGCGGGCCGGGCGGGAGCTTTCGCCGCCTTCGGGCAGGGACTCGGCCCAGCTTTCGAAGAAAGCCGCCTTGATCCAACCGAAGTAGTAGTAGATCGAGATCACCACACCGATGATGGCGAGAGCCAGCAAGGGGTAGAGATGGGTCTCAAACGCCGCGACAAAGACGAGAAACTTGCCCATGAACCCGGCCAGCGGCGGAATACCCGCCAGGGAGCCGAGACCAATGGCCAGCACGAGCGCGAGAAAGGGCTGATTCCGTCCGAGTCCGGCATAGTGATCGAGGTCCTGCTCGGCATCATTCTCACCCGCGAGGTGTGTCATCACACCAAAGACGATGAAGGAGGCGATGAGATAGGCTGCGAGGTAGAAGTAAACTGCGCCCAACGCCGACGGCACCTTCACCGCCGCGACCACTCCCAGCAGGAGGAAGCCGGCATGCGACACACCGGAGAGGCCGATGAGGCGCTTTACATTGTGCTGCGTGAGCGCGGCGAGATTGCCAAAGATAAGCGTGGTCGCCGCAAAAACGCTGAGCACCGGCACGGTCAGCGCCGTGTAGGGCGCGAATGCCTTGAGCACCAGCACGATGAGAACCGAGAAACCCGCGGCCTTCGAGGCGACCGCCAAAAAAGCGGTCACCGGCGTGGGCGCGCCTTGGTAAACGTCGGGCACCCAGATCTGGAAGGGGAAGGCGCCGATCTTGAAGGCGACGCCGGAGAGCACGAGGATGATGCCAATCTGGGCGAGGAAGTTGTCGGGATTGGCCTCCAGGAAGGCGCGCAAGGCATCGAAGTTCATGCCGGCAGCCGTGTGGCCGGGCAGGGTCGGATTGCCGGCCACACCGTAGAGCAGCACGATGCCGAACAACAGGAGCGCGGAGCTGAGCGCCCCCAGAATCAGGTATTTGAGTCCGGCCTCCAGCGACAACGGGTTGGAACGGAAATAACTGACGAGAATGTAGAAACCCACCGTGACGGTCTCGAGCGCGACGAAGAGCAGCACGAAGTGATTGCTCTGCGCGAGCAGCATGAGCGCCCCGGTGACTACCAGCACGATGTGATAAAACTCGACCCGCGGCATCTTTTGCTTCGCGAGCGCCACCGTGCCCAGCAGACAAACCAGCATCGAGGACAGCAGGAAGAAAGCCCGCATGAACTGGCCATCACGCGAATGATGAAGCAATCCGTTGAAGGTATCCTGACCGAGCAGCGGGGAATTGAAGTTCAGCAGCAGCGCGCCCAGCACGCCGAGCTGCCCGATGATGGCGACCCAGGCGATGCTGCCATGGCGCGACCGCGGCAGCACGAGTTCGAGCACGAGCAGGAAAAGCGCGAGGCAGCCCAGCGCCAGTTCGGGAAAGATCGCCGCCCACTGGTTCGATTCGGCGGCGGTCCTGAGAAAATCGGGATTCATCACGGCAAAGGTCATGCAGGTTCAGGACGCGATCTTGGCGGCCGCCTCAACGGCCGGGTAGATGGCTTGCAGGGCGGCGTTGAGCGGATCGGAAAGCGACCGTGGCCAGACGCCGAGGGCAATCAGGGTGACGAGCAGAATGAGCGCAGGGATGCGCTCGCTCCAGCGCAGGTCCGCCACCGCGTGCTGCTGCTGGTGGGCCAGCATGGTCTGAGAAGGCTGGCCGTAAAAGATCCGCCCCACCGCCCGCAGACCGTAAATGGCGGAGAGCACCACACCGAGCACGGCGGGCACGACCATCCAGCCGGCATGGGCATACACCCCCATGAAGATGGTGAGTTCCGCCCAGAAATTGAGGAGCCCCGGGCCGGGCAGGCCGATGCTGGCCAGAATGGCCGTCAGGAAGAAGGCCGCGAGCACGGGGGTCTTCTGCGCCAGGCCGCCCATCTCCAGCATGTCAAAGGTACCGGTGCGATGGTGGATGCTGGTCGCCAGCAGGAAGAGCAGCGCCACGGTGAGGCCGTGCGCCACCATGAAGAGGACCACGCCGCCGGCGCCGAGCGCCGAGAGGCAGGCCACGCCGAGGAAACCGTAACCGACATGCATCACCGAGGCGTAACCGACCATCTGCTTGAGGTCGCGCTGGGCGATGGTGATGAGCCCGATGATGACGATGTTGCCCAACGCCAGCCAGGCCAGCAGCGACATCCAGCCGGAGGAACCCTGCGGCAGCAGCGGGAGCGCGATCTGGATGAAACCGTAGAGGCCGAACTTCTTCAGCACACCGGCGTGCAGCATGGCGGCCGAGCTGGGCGCGGCGCCGTAGCCCAACGGCGCCCAGGTGTGAAAAGGCCAGAGCGAGACCAGGATGCCGAAACCAAACAGCAGCAACCCGAAGATATATTTCTGGACGCTGACGGCCAGTGGCGCCGCGGCGAGCGCCTCACGCAACGCGATGAGATCGAAGCTCTGCGCCCCACTCTGCACGTAGATCGCGATGAGGCCGGCGAGCGAGAGCATCGCTCCCAGCGTCAGGTAGATGGTGAGCTTCATCGCCGCATAGTTGCGGTCGCGCCCGCCCCAGAGACCGACCATGATGAAGGTCGGGATGAGGGCGAGTTCGTGGAAGAAATAGAAGAAGAAGACGTCGATAGAAGCGAAAACGCCCATCAAACCACCCTGCATGATCAGCAGCAGCATGAGGTAGAGCTTGAGCCGCTCGGCCTGCGACTGGATGGCGTAGAGCCCGGCCGCGAGCCCCACGATGCCCGCCATCACGAACAGCGGGAGCGCGATGCCGTTGAGACCGAGCTTCAGGCTGATGCCGACCGCCTCAAGTCCGGTGGAATACTGCGTCACGAACGCGTAGCCCCCGGCCGCGTCAGCCGGGAAGTGATACCAGCAGTGCAGCGCCATGAGCGCGGGCACGGCGAAACCGATGTAGGCCAGCTTGACGGAAAACCGCTTGGGCAGGCCGAGCGCGATGGCCAGCGCCACCGCGAGGGGCGCCAGAATCGCGACGAGCAAGGGATCGAAGGGCAAAGCACTCATTGCAGATTAAAAACTCCCGCGACAATTGCCCAGAGCAAGACCAGCCCGAGCAGGAACCAATAGACATACGCGTGCAGGCTGCCGACATGCAGCGCCCGGGCCCCGAGGCCGAACAGGCCGACCAGACCGGAGAAACCGCGGACGATCAGCCCGGCCAGCACAACGCGATCGATGAAATTGAGCAACAGCGCGAAGCGCTGCTGGACCTTGGCGACATACCAGTCGTAAAGCGCGTCAATGTAGAAGCGCTCGGCCAGCACATTGTAGAGCACGGGCACGCGTTTTTGCAGAAAGTCCTCCTGCGAGCCCGGCCGGTAAAGCAGGAGACCAACCACCGCACCGACGACAAAGGCCGCCGTGCCCGCCACCATGGCCTCGGTATGCCCCGCCCCGTCAAGGAGCGCCAGCGCCCGCGCCGGCACGGCCGAGATCGCCTCGGGATAAAACCACAGGTAACCTGCAAACACCGCCCCGAGGGAGAGCAGCACCAGCGGCAGCGTCATGGTTAGGGGCCCTTCGTGGGCGTGACCAGCGCCCTCGCTGCGCGGCGCACCGAGGAAGACAATGGACCAAAGGCGGGTCATGTAGAGCGCGGTGAGCAGCGCGCCAACGACCAGCAGGCCGAAGACCAGCGGCTGATACTGCCAGGCCAGCACAAGAATCGCATCCTTGGAATAGTAGCCGGACAGGAACGGCATGCCCGCCAGGGCCAGCGTACCGAGCGTGAAGGTGGCGAAGGTAACAGGCAGCTTCTTCCGCAGACCGCCGAGCCGGTAGATGTCCTGCTCATGGTGGCTGGCATGGATCACCGAGCCGGCACCGAGGAAGAGCAGCGCCTTGAAGAAGGCGTGCGTGGTGAGGTGAAACATCGCCGCCGCCGCGCCGGCGGTGAGGCCCGCCAGGGTGGCGTCCACACCGTTGCGCAGGGCGATCAGCGAACCGAGCGCGTAGGCCGCCACCATGAAGCCGAGCTGCGAAATGGTCGAGTAGGCCAGAATGCGCTTGATGTCGCGCTGGCCAAACGCCGTGACTCCGGCGAAGAGCGCAGTAATCACCCCGGTCCACAGGATGACGGTGAGCGCGTCACCCGTCATGATGATGCTGACGCGGCAAAGCAGGAAGATACCAGCCGCAACCATGGTGGCCGCGTGGATGAGGGCCGAGACGGGCGTGGGGCCTTCCATCGCATCGGGCAGCCACACATGCAGCGGCATCTGGCCGGACTTGCCGACGGCACCGCAAAAAATGAGCAGCGCGATCGAGGTCGCGACGAGTTCGGGCGAGGTGTCGAGCCGCGCCGCGATATCGGTCAGCGTGATGGAGCCGAAGGCCCAATAGGCGAGGATGATACCGAGCAGGAAGCCGAAGTCACCAATACGGTTGACGATGAAAGCCTTCCTCGATGCCGCGACGGCCGCCGGACGGTCGTAGTAGAAATTGATCAGCAGGAACGAGCTAAGGCCCACCAGCTCCCAGAAGATGAAGAGCATGATGAGATCGTCCGACAGCGTCAGGCCGATCATGGAGAACATGAACAGCGAAAGGCAGCCGAAGAAGCGCGCCGTGTGCGCCTCCCCCTTCATGTAGCCGGTGCTGAAGACATGGATCAGGAAACCGATGAAGGCGACGACGAAGAGCATCAGCTTCGTGAGGTCATCCACCAGCAGGCCCAGCTTGAGGGTCAGCGGGCCAAGGACGAGCCACTCCTGGGAAACCGTGAAATCCCCGGTGAAGAAGATGAGGCGGCTGCCGAGAATCACGATGCCGGCCGCCGTCGTCAGGGACAGCGCACGGCCGACCGCGGCATGGCGACGGAAGAACAGGGCCGTGAGCAGGGCGCTGGCCAGCGGCAGGAACAACAGGGCGAGAGCGTTTTGAACGGGCGTCATGGGGCGTCAGTTCCGCAGGGCGTTGAGTTCGTCCACCTGCACCGTCTGACGGCGGCGGAAGAGGGCGACAATGATGGCGAGGCCGACGGCAACCTCCGCCGCGGCCACCGTGAGAATGAAGAATACGAAGACGTTGCCGTCCATCGTGCCGTTGAACCGGGAGAAGGCGATCAGCGCGAGCGTCGCGGCGACGAGCATGAGCTCAAGGCACATGTAGATCACGAGCGTGTTCTTGCGCAGGAGCACACCGAAGAAACCGATGGCGAAGAGCACCGTGCTAAGGAGGAGATAGTCGTTGAGGCCGATGTTCATTTGACGTCCTCCATGCCTTCATGGCGCTTGCTGAGCACGATGACGCCGAGCATCGCGATCAGCAGCATGAAGCCGACGATCTGCACGGGCAGGAGATAGGTGGTGAAAAGCCCGTGGGCATAGGCTTTCAGTTCGGCGCCCACCCCCGGGCCGGCGGGCAGGTCCCCGACCAGCTGACCGCGGGAATGCAGCGAGACGATACCGACCGTCAGCAACGCGGCGGCGGCAGTGGCGGCGCCGATCGTGCTCTTGCTGAAGTCGGGGCGGCGACCGCCCCGCACATCAAGGAGCATGACAATGAAGAGAAACAGCGCGACCACGGCGCCGGCATAGACAAAGACGAGCAGCACGGCGAGGAGGTAGGCCTCCAGCAGCACGAAGAGCCCGGACAGGCCCACGAGGCCCAAAAGGAAGCACATGGCGGCATTGACGGCGTTCTTGCTGAAGACGACCGCAAGCGCGCAGGCCACGGTGAACGTGGACAGGATATAAAACATCAGGTCGGCAGTCATGGCTCAGTGTGCGGCGTTCCCCTGCTCTTCCGCCGTCTTTTTCTTGTCCCACTTGAAATGCTGGTCGGGCAGCGTGCCACCCAGCTCGTAAAGCTTCTCCTTGTCGTTGACCATCTCCTCGCGGGTGTAACCGGAAAGGGTATATTGGTTTTGCAGGAAGATGGCCTCCTCGGGGCAGACTTCCTGGCAAAGGCCGCAGTAGATGCAGCGCAGCATGTCGATATCAAAGGCCTGGGGCCCCTTCTCGACATGCGCGCGCTCCGGCTGATCCTCCGGCACGGCACCGGGGGTGATGCGGATGGCCTTCGGCGGGCAAACGAACTCGCAGAGCTGGCAGGAGACACATTTCTCGCGGCCGTTGGGGTCCTTCACGAGGGTCGGGACACCGCGGTAATTCGCAGGGATCTCGGGCCGCTGCTCGGGATATTCGAGCGTGACCTTGGGCCGGAACATGTAGCTGAAGGTCGTCTTCAGCCCGCTGACAATCTGCGGCAGGTAAGTGCGCTCGGCGAAGGTGAGCGGTTTGCGTTCAACAGTGATGACAGCCATGAAAAACGGGCCTCCTCCGGTGCTTAGAGTTTGGGTTGGAGCCACGCGATCGCGAGCGCGTAGGCGATGAGGTTGGCGATGGCCAGCGGGAGCAGCTTCTGCCAGCCCAGCTTCATGACCTGGTCATAGCGGAAGCGCGGCACGGTCCAGCGCACCCACATGAAGAGGAAGATGAGGGCGATGACCTTGCCGAGGAAAATACCGATGGAGAGGAGACCGACGAGCAGCGGCGCGTCCGCGAGGCCGAGCCAGCCGACGAGCGTGGCGAGGGACACCCAAGGCAGCGGGTTCCAGCCACCGAGGAAGAGCAGCGCAAAGACGCCGGAGCCGATAATCATGTGCGCATACTCGGCCACGAAGAAGAGCGACCATTTGAAGGCGCCGTATTCGGTATGGAAACCGCCGACGAGGTCGGCCTCGGATTCCGGCATGTCGAAAGGCTGGCGGTTGGTCTCGGCAAAGAGCGCGATCAGGAAGATCAGCGCGCACAGGGGCATGGTGAAAACGAACCAGGCGCCGCCCCAGAAGCCGGGCTGGCTCTGAAACTCGACCACACGCACGAGGCTCAGCGAGGCCTCCATGCCAGGGGCGTTGATCCACAGGAAGACGGGCAGGACGGACAGTGTCATGGACAGCTCATAGGAGATGAGCTGCGCCGAGGCGCGCACGCCGCCGAGGAAGGGATACTTCGAATTGGAGGCCCAGCCGGCGAGGATGATGGAGTAAACGCCGAGCGAAGAGACCGCGAAGACCGCGAGGAGGCCGACATCCACATTGGCCAGCGCCAGCGGCACCAGCCGGCCAAGTTCATCGAAATACGCGCCGAAGGGCACGACAGTCACAGTCGTGAACGCCGGAATGAGCGCGATGGCCGGCGCGATCATGAAGTAGAATTTGTTCACGTGCCCGGGCAGCGGCTCCTCCTTGAAGAGAAACTTTGCGCCGTCCGCCATCAGGTGAAACACGCCGAGCCGCTGCAGAAAGGTCCCCAGGAAAGGAATCCACCCGATCCACGGCACGATGGCGCGGTTGGGACCGGGACGGCCGTGCATCCAGGCGGAAACCTTGCGCTCGGCGAGCGAGCAGGCGCCGGCAATCGGGAAGATGACTCCAATCACCGCCAGGCCCTTGATGAGGGCCTGGACGACGGGATGAAGGCTGGACCAAAATTCGATCACGGGCGTCATGATTTGGCCGCGGGTTTGTAGTGAAGCGTCTCACCCTCAATGAAGGGCAGATGCGCAAACGGCGTGCCGTCGAGCAGCAGGCCGGTCTCGGGCAGCGTGGCGTAGGTGATGGAGGCGAGAGCGGGCACCGCCGCGGCAAGACCACGCCACACGCCGGCCAGATCGCTGGCCACGAGGGAGCCGTTGAGCGCGGCCACCAGTTTCGCGAGCACGATCAGATCGTCGGTGGCGGCAGCCGGGCCGGGCACGGCCTTGGCAAATTTTTGCAGGCGGAACTGCTGGTTCACGAACGTGCCGTTCTTCTCGAAGACGGTGAGCGTGGGGATGACGACCCGCGCGGTCTCACTCGTCGCATTGCGGTGCGTGCCGAGATAGATGACCGCGACCTTCGCCAGCTGCGCCGTGGTAAGACCGGCGGCGGCCAGGTCTTCGCCGAGGGAAACGACGGTCTTCACCTTGCCCGCGTCAATGTCGGCCGCGAGGCCGGTGAGCTGCGCCGCGGGCAGTGCGTTGACGAGCCCGGTGACGAGCGCGCCACGCACATTCGGGTTGCGATCGGCGGAGATGAGCAGCCGGTCGCCCTCCCCCACCCGGCTGACGAGGTGCGCCGGCGCCTTGAGCGCCTCGGCCAGCTGCCGGGTAAGAAATTGTTCTTCGACGCTGCTGCGGCCCGAGCCGACGACGGCGGCGCCGCCCTCCGCCTTCAGCAGGCCGGCGGCAGTGTTAAGCGCCATATCGAACGTGCTGTCCGTTCCGTTGACCTTGACCGCGGTGAGCCGGTCGGGCGCCTGCACCTGCTTGTAGAGCAGGCGGCCGGAATCCGCCATCCAGGTGTCATTGACCCCGTCGTTGCGGCGCGGGGTGATGCGGTAAAGGGTGCCTTCGCGCGACCAGACAACGGTGTTGGCACCGACGGAGGATTCGGTGTCGATGCTGTTCGTCTGCTTGAGGAACCAGACGCGCATCTTGAAACGGAAATCCGTGCTCGTGAGCGCGCCGACGGGGCAGATGTCCACCGTGTTCAGCGAATAGTTGTTGCTCAGCTCCTTGCCGGGATAGCAGGTGAGCGTGCTGTAGCTGCCGCGGTCAATGAAGCCGAGCACATCATCCTTCGCGATCTCCTTGCTGAAGCGGATGCAGCGTGAGCAGAGGATGCAGCGCTCGTCGTCGAGAATGACGCGCGGGCCGAGAACGGTGCGCTTCGGCTTCACGTTCTTCTGCTCGATGAAGCGCGAGTAGCCGCGGCCGTAGCCGGTGGCCTGCTCCTGCAGCTTGCACTCGCCGGCCTGGTCGCAGATCGGGCAGTCAAGCGGGTGGTTGATGAGGAGAAACTCCATCACGCCCTCGCGGGCGTCCTTCACCATCGGTGACGTCGTCTTGATGTGGAGGCCGGGTGAAACATTGGTGCCGCAGCCGATCTGGGGGCGCGGGATCCAGTTGATCTTCTGCTTGCCGGTGGCCGGGTCCATGATGGGCGCCTTGGTGGCGGGATCCACGGCAGGCATGCCCATCTCGACGAGACACATGCGGCAGTTGCCCACGACCGAGAGCTTCGGGTGGTAGCAGTAATGCGGCACGTCCACGTTCAGGAGGCGGGCGGCCTCGATGACGTTGGTGCCCTTGGGCACGGCGATCTCCTTGCCGTCGATGTTGACGGTCACGAGGTCGGGTTTGGGAGCGGCGATCATCGGAAAAGGAATCAGATCAGCGGACGCGCCCCGGCGGGCGACGCGGCCTTCTTGGTTTCAGGGTAGCCTTTGAACTCATCGCCAAACTTCGCGAGGAAGCTCTGCGTGGGCCAGGAACAGGCCTCGCCGAAGGCGCAGATGGTGCGGCCGGGGATCTGGTCGGCCACGCCTTTGAGGAGGGCGGCGTCTTCCTTGCGGGCGGCGCCGTGCACCATGCGCGAGCTGATCTTTTTCATCCAGAGCGAGCCTTCGCGGCAGGGCGTGCACTGGCCGCAGGACTCGTGGGAGTAGAAGGCGTTGATGTTGGCGAGCGCCTCGACCATGTTGACGGAATCATCCATGACGATGACGCCGCCGGAGCCGCCCATCGAACCGATCATGGCGAGCGAGTCGAAATCCATCGGCACGTCCTCGACGCCCCAATCGTAATCCACGAGGTCGGCGCCAACCTTGCGCTTGCCCTTGAAGCGTTCGCCGAAGCGGAGGATCTTGGCGGACGAGCCGCCCGGGATGACGGCCTTGAAGGTGCGGCCCGGCAGCGGGCCGCCACAGACGTCGTTGAGCAGCTGGCCCATCGTGATGGTGCCGGCGGGAAATTCATAGTAACCCGGCCGCTGCACGTGGCCCGACACGCAGAAGATGCGGGTGCCCGTGTTGTTGGGCGTGCCGATCTTCGCAAAGGTCTCGCCGCCGTGCTGCACGATGTACTTCACGTGGCAGAGGGTCTCGACGTTGTTCACGATCGTCGGGCACTGGTAGAGGCCGAGGACCGCGGGAAAATACGGCGGCTTGATGCGCGGGTTCGCCCGCTTGCCTTCGAGCGACTCGATGAGGCCGGTCTCCTCGCCGCAGATGTAGGCACCCGCGCCGCGGTGCACGAAGATATCACAGCTGTAACCGGTGCCGCAGATGTTGCCGCCGACGAACCCGGCTTCGCGGGCCTCCTGAATCGCCTGCTCAAGGATACGCGCTCCCTGCGGGAACTCACCGCGGATATAGATGTAGGCCTGGCGGACGTTGTTCGCGAAACAGGCGATCATCGTGCCCTCGATCATGCTGCTCTTCCGCGTGTTCAAGGGGAAGGCCGCGCGTGTCGTCTAGGGAAGGTCGGCGCATGTCGACGAGGCGCCGTAGGCCGAGTCAGTCTTCGATCTGGCTGACGTCGCGAACCGCGCCGCGCGCGGCGCTCG
>CAYSBR010000013.1:0-20716 GCA_964429385.1 uncultured Opitutaceae bacterium | reverse complement strand
CACACCGTTGGCGAAGCACGAGATCATCGTGCCCTCGATCAGCTGGTGCGGATCCTGATGGATGATGTAGCGATCCTTGAAGGTGCCGGGCTCCGACTCGTCGGCATTGACGATGAGATAAATGGGCTTGCCGCTCTTGCGGTCCACGAGCCCCCACTTCACCCCGCAGGGAAAACCCGCGCCCCCGCGACCGCGCAGGCCGGATTTCTTGACCTCGTCAATGAGCTCCTGGGGCGGGCGGGTGACGGCCTGGGCCAGCACTTCGTAGCCGCCGTGCTTCCGGTAGCACGCGATGTCGTTCGAGTAACCGGGCTCGTCGATGTGCTGGAAAATGATGCGACGTTGTTCGGGAGCGGACATTGGAGAGTTTCGATCTGGGATACGCGGTGTTCGATGGCCGGTCAGCGGCTCATTTGCGGGCCTTGGCCTCCGCCTTGATCTGCTCGGCGATTGTCTTCGCCTTGGCGGCGTCCACTTTCTCATGGAGCTCGTCGTCCACCAGGACGACCGGGGCGGTGCCGCAGCTCGCGAGGCACTCGACAAACTCGATGGTCACCTCGCCATCGGGCGAAATCTCGCCGCGGTGGGTGTTGAACTCCTGCTCGAAGGCCTCGCAGGTCTTGTAGCCGCCCATGAGGGCGCAGGAGAGCGTGCGGCAGACCTTGATGTGGCGGCGCCCGATGGGCTTGCGCCGGAACATCGGGTAGAAGGTCACAACCTCGTAAACGTTGATCGGCTGGAGTTCGAGTTTCTCCGCGATCCAGGTGATCGCCTCCTCCGGGATGTGGCCGATGTCCTCCTGGATGAGGTGCAGCAGCGGCAGCGTGGCGCTGCGCTTCACCGGGTAATGCGTGATCACCTCGTCGATTTTGGAAAGGGTGGCGGGCTTGAGATTCATTAACTCAGAAAGGAGTGGTCACCACGAAATACACCGAGCACGCGAAAGATGTCGGGTGCTGGAGCCAGGTGGTTCATTTTGGTGGGTTTCGTGGTTAATAAAAATTCCGTTCATCGGTCGCATTCGCCCATGACGAAGTCGAGCGAACCGAGGATCGCAACGACGTCGGAGATGAGGGAGCCGGCGCAGAGCTTGGGCAAAATGGAAAGGTTGCAGAACGAGGGGCTGCGGATTTTCAGGCGCCACGGCACGCCGCCGCCCTTGCTGACGACGTAGAAACCGAGCAGGCCCTTCGGAGCCTCACCCTCAAAATAGACCTCACCCGCGGGCAACTGCGGCCCCTCGGTCACGATCATGAAATTATTGATCAGCTCCTCCATCGAAGTGAGGACCTTGTCCTTCTGCGGCGCGTAGATGCGGCGCGCGTCCTCGCAATACCACTTGCCCGCCGGAAAGCCGCGGACGGCCTGCTTGATGATGCGCGCGGACTGCTTCATCTCCTCGCCGCGCACCAGATAGCGGTCGTAACTGTCGCCCTTCGAACCGACAGGGACGTCGAATTCATATTTGTCGTAACCCCAGTAGGGACGATCCTTGCGCGCATCCAGCGCCACGCCTGAGCTGCGCAGATTCGGACCGGTCAGGCCATAGGCAATCGCGTCCTCGCGGGAGATGACGCCAACATCCACCGTGCGATCGAGGAAGATCTTGTTGCGGGTGAGCAGGCTGAGGATCTCGTCGAGGATCGGCAGGAACTGGTCGCAGTACGCGTCCACTTCCTCGATCCAGCCAGGCGGGACGTCACGGGCAAGACCGCCGATGCGGCTGTAGCTCGTGGTGAAGCGCGCGCCGGTGAGCTTCTCGAAGAGCGTGTAAAGTTTCTCGCGCTCGGTGAAGCAGTACATGAACACCGTCCACGCGCCCGTATCGATGCCAAAGGCGCCCAGCCCCATCAGGTGCGCCGAGATGCGGGCCATCTCGGAAGTGATCACACGAATCGCGTTCACGCGGTCCGGCACCTGCAAGCCGGCGAGCGTTTCGACGGCGTGCGCATAGATGGCGTTGTTCGCGAGCGGGGCGAGGTAGTCCAGCCGGTCCGTGTAAGGCACGAACTGGTTGTAGGTCATGTTCTCGGCGATCTTCTCATCGCCGCGGTGCAGGTAGCCGAGCACCGGCTCGCACTTGGTCACGATCTCGCCGTCCAGCTCGAGCTGGAGCCGCAGCACGCCGTGGGTGGACGGGTGCGAAGGTCCCATCGAGAGCGACATCTTCTCGGTCTGGAACTCGCCGGCGGCGTTTTTCGCGGCGGCATCGGGATAGGCAAATTCGGTGGCCATTACAGAAAAATCAGGGTCGTGGGCAGGTTGCAGTCAGGGCGCGTCTCAGTGCTTGGGTTTGCGCTCGTTCCAGCTCTCATCCTTGGCCCGGGGCTCGGCCTCGGTCAGGTTCATCTCACCCGGGGAGGCGACGAAGGGTCCGCCCGCCATCGGCGCGGCAATCACCTTGGCCTCTGTCACCGCGGCAATCTCGGGATCGGGCAGCTCCGTCTCGATGCCGGCCAGCGGGAATTCCTTGCGCAGCGGGTGATAGGGATAACCGTCCCACATCAGGATGCGGCGCAGATCGGGATGACCCTCGAAGCGGATGCCGAGCAAATCGTAGGTTTCGCGCTCGTGCCAGTTCGCCGCCGGCCAAAGTCCGGTGGCGCTGGGCGCGGAAGGATCGGCATCATCGGTGCAGTCGGCCGCCACGCGGACATAGACATGCCGGGTGGAGGAATAGAGATGATAAACCACCGTGAAGCGCGGAGAAGCTCCCTCGGCCCAGTCAATCGCCGTGACATCCATCAACAGGTCGAACCCGTTGGCGGCGCGCAGGTGTTGCAACACCGCCAGGATATCGCCGACCGGCACATTGACCGCCTCGTGATCAAGGCTGGCGCGCGGGGTCGCTTGCGGAAATTTCTCGCGGAGGGCGGTGGTGACGTCGACAGTGGCGGACATGCTCAGGAAGGGCGGTTCAGGCGCTGAGGAGATTTTTGGCGGAACGCTCGCGTTTCACCTTGGCCTGCAGTTTCATCAGGGCATCCAGCAGCGCCTCGGGCCGGGGCGGGCAGCCGCTCACGTACACGTCCACCGGCACGATGCGATCCACCCCTTGCAAGGTCGCGTAGCTGCGATACATGCCGCCCGAGCTGGCACAGGCACCCATGGCGATGACCCATTTCGGGCCGGCCATCTGATCATAGATGCGGCGGACTGCCGTCGCCATCTTGTAGGTCACGGTGCCGGCCACGATCATGCAATCAGACTGGCGGGGGGAAAAGCGCATGACCTCGGCCCCGAAACGGGCGATGTCAAAACGTGAGGCGGCCGTGCCCATCAGCTCGATGGCACAACAGGCCAGCCCCATCGGCATGGGCCACATGGAGTTGGTCCGGATCCAGTTGATGACCGCATCCGCCCGCGAGACGACAATTTCGCCCTCAATCTTGCTGTTATAAGCCAGTTCTGTGTTCGTGGAAACCATGGGAATAGGTGCGGTCGGACAGGTAAAATCCACTCCAGCGTTACGAACCGGGTATGCTCGTGCAAGTGGCATTTTCTGAAATAATCACCGCAGTGCATATCATAAGGATTTGCCATTGACCCAAGGTCGTCCGCTGCCCTTGCTTCGCCCTTCGCCAGCGGACAGAGGCTGTCTCAGCCCCGCCGCCATGCAACCGGAGAGGTGGCAGAGTGGTCGAATGCGCGCGCTTGGAAAGCGCGTGTAGGTGAAAGCCTACCGGGGGTTCGAATCCCCCCCTCTCCGCCATCTTCAATTTCAGCAGATGGATCGTGTCGTGATTGCAAATCACCGCGCGATTCAGGGGTCACCACAGCCCGAAACGGCCACCGCACACATCTGCAACCCCTTGAGACGAGGAACAGATCAGTCGCCGCGATCGACGGACAACTCGGCCGCTATTACCTGAAAGGTGGCGTTAAGCGTACCGGGAGCGCCGCGGTCAGTGGACAGCGACAGACGCTCGAAGCCAAGATAAGGGGAGCGCTCCACACAGGCGCGATAAAACCGGATCAGTACAGGCATCTCCACCCGCCGGAAGTTCACCTGCACCGAATGGAAGGTGAAATCGCCCGCAGGCTCGGTGCGCAGGCCGGTCACTTCCGCCGTCAGGCCGGCTTCCGTAGCCAGCACATTCAATTCCGCGACCAGACGCGGGCCGTTCAGGGTCTTTTTCGGATCAAGTAATTCGGCCGCGGCGGCAGCCCGGGTCGTGATCCCGGCTTCGTGCTCAAGCCAGAGTTGCTGGGCCTCCCGTTCCGCCCGTACCTGCCCCCAGTCCTGGGCCAGTGCCCGCGCCCGGGCAACGCCACCCATCAGCCAGGCTCCCGCCGCCAGGATGGCAAATGCCAGCATCAATCCCTGCTCACGACCGGTCCGGCTCAGGAAAAATTTTCTCACAAGCCCTCCCCTTTCCCGGACAGGGCATCCGGCTTGAAGACCACGGTGAGCTGAAACGTGGTCAGCCCATCCCGCAGGCGCAGGTCGCGCATCTCCACCCGCGCCAGCGCATCGTGGGAGCGCAGGGTGTTCTCATACGCACCGACTCCGGCACTATCCCGCGCCTGGGCCTCGATCTCCAGAGTGTCAGGCCCCCGGGTCGTACTGCGGAGAAATTGCACAGAATCAGGCCGCACCGCATTGATCACCGCCAGCATTTCCAGAGGGCGGAACTTCCTCTGCGCCAGCTCCTCCACTCGTCCCCCGAAGGCTTGCGCCGCCTCAATCCGCTGCACCGTCGGCACTTGGTCGGCCAGCACCTGACGCTGGCCGGCCAGCAACCGCCCGCCGGTAAAAACCACCAGTTCGAGCAGGCCGGCCAGAACCAACGCGGCAACGCTGAGCGCAAAACCGCGCCAGAGCAGCCGACTCCGGCGCTGCCGATCGCGCCAGGCCTGCCGCACCGCCCGATCACGCACATCCGCGGGCAGCAGAACAGCCGTCCCCGCACTGGTATGCAAATCAGGTGTGGCACCGGCACCGGGCAGGATAAAATCCCAGCCTTGTTCGCGCCTGCGGACCTGCATTTTTACGGCCCCGGCAAATTCCTCAACAACTCCCGCCACACGCCCCAGCCGGCCTTCCGCTTCCGCGAGCAGATCCGCCCTTACCTCCTCAACATTCGTTGCCCCAATCTTACGCGACAAGATCAAGTCCGGCAAAGGATCCGCCCCGCTCCAGACTGCCACAGTCAGCCCGGCTCCATGATGCCATACGCGCACCCGGGGGCCTGAAGGAAAGTCCAGCACGAGCGGCAAAAACGCCGGCAATACGGCAACCGCGTCCGCCCAATCCTCGCCCGCAAACAACCGGCGATGCGTCGCAAACAACAGCGCACTTCCACCAGCAGGAGCACTTAGGTAGCCAAAAAACAGTTGCTCCAGCGCAAACGGCGCCCCCGCTTCCAGCGCCAGCTCGACCTGCGCATCGGCGGCAACCGTGGAATCCAGCCCCTGACGCCGCACATAAAACGCCTCCGCGGGCAGCCACAGGGGAGCGGCAGCCGTATCAGGCAGTGCAGGATCACGCGGAGTCATGGTTCTATATCGGACGGTTCCGGGGCTTCGAGGTCCTCGCGAAGTTCCAAGATGGCAAAGGGATAGTCGATTCTTTTGCGCTCATCCGCCGCGGCGCCGGAGGTTGCCGGGCCTGACTGCGACCGTGCTCCCGCCGCCGCTCCTTCCCAGCTGACGATCGTCCGCAACCGATACGCCACGCTCCCTTGCCGCACCGTGACCAGAATCCTCAGGGCCGAAACCGTCGTGTCAAAACGGGCCGAGCCGACCGGGCCGACCACATCCGACAACGAACGCCAGCCGGCCATATCCCTCTGCGCCTGCAGCTGCGCCCGTCGCCCGACCAAGGCAGAAATCTCCCCCGACCCCACGCCCATGATGCGCAGCACGGCTTCCGAAGCTGTACAGAGATTGGAGCGGGCAAAACGCTGCAATGAAAAGTCCCGCTGCAAACGCCGCATGGCCTCGGCAGGACGGCCCTCCTCGTCGGTAAACAGGCCCCGCCCCCGCTCCAGTGCGGCAAACTCACCCCAATCCAACAATGGCCGTCCCGCCGAAGCATAGGGCGGATCGTGTCGCGCATAGTCCGGAGTTATTGCATCGCGACCGCCGCCTGCCGGCTGCATCCAGGCCATCAAAAGCTGCGCCCCCTCTTCCGCTTGGGAAACACCAAGCCCCGCGTCGGTCAATGCCGCTTCCAAAACCGGCAGACCGGCCTGCGGCAGCGAAATACGCGCCGACTCATCCTCGATGATCAATTCCAGTTCGCGCCCGGAGGCAGGTTCGTAACCCGCCTGCGCCACAGCCGTAATCCAGTCTGGATCGGGACGATGAATCACGCCCAAGCGCGCCCGGTCGGCCGCCACCACCGCCAAAGTGGTTTCCAGTGCCGAATAAGCCTCGGCCCGCAGTTCCCGATGCAGTGCGGCCCGCGCATCCGCCAGCAATTCCGTGCCGGAGCGCTGGATGAAGGCGGCCAGCAAAAACGCGGCGAGCGCCAGGGTGACCAACACCATCACAATCACCGCGCCCTGACGGCCCGTATGCGCTGACGGCGATTGCTGCGAAGGTCTCATTTCAAAAATGCGGGAGCAGCACCGGCGTGGTCGGCAGCAGCACGCTGGTCTCGGCGCTCAGGCCATTGTGCTCGAAGCGCAGACGCAACCGCGCCGGCAGCAGCCATTCCCCCTGCCGGTCGCGCTGCAGGCCGGGGCTTTCGCGCCAGTTGCCCGACTCAAAGTAATCGTAAACCATCGCGGTAACCCAAGGCGTCATCACCCAGGGCCGCGGCTCCGCCGCCTCGAATACCGTTTCCAGACGCGACTGCCAGTAAAGAACCAGACCGCTCCCCGGTTGCGCGGCCAGCGTGCAGACCACCTCCGGCAACGCCGTCTCCGCCCAAGGCAAACGCGGACTCCCCCTGACCAGGGTGAAACTTGGCAGAGTATCCCGGCGGCCATCCGCCAAACGGATTTCCCGCGCAAACAAGGCAGGCTCCGCCGCAGGCGGCAGCACAGCGGTTCTGACCAGCGTCTCCACTTCACGTGTCACCGCCCGCACATGCTGTTCAAACAACCGGCGCTCGGCCCCGCCTCCCCAGATCTCCACCATGGAGAAGACAAAGAAATTCAGGGCCAGCAGCAGCGCCCCCAGCAACGCCACCGCCAGCACGGTTTCGAGCAGCGTGAAGCCGCGGCGGAGGAATTTCGTTTTCATCGCCCCGCCGCCTCCCGGCGGCGCTGCCAGATTTCGCGCAGGCGCTCCCGCTTGGCGGAGTCGGACCAGGTGGGCCGCAGGAGCATGAGCGTATGCTCGAACGTCTCGTCGTCGCCGGACCCGGTAATGCGGCCCCGGAGCGTGACCTTGAAAAGGTCCGGCGCCGCCGCTTCCTCGACCCGCGCTTCCCATCGCAGTTGACGGTGGCCCGGCAGGTTGAGCCAGCCCCCCTGCTCCACTTGGCCGCGCTCGGGTTCGTTGAGCACGGCTTCGCGCAGGTATTCCACGCCATGACCGCTGGCGGCGCGGTGCGCGACCGCGTGATGCGCGTGCAGCGTGTTCACATAGGCCGCGCCCAGCACCACCGCCGCCAGCGCGAGCACGGCGATGCCGACCAGCACTTCGAGCAGCGTGAATCCGGCGCGGCGCAGGACGGTCGTCATGGTTGCGGCAGGAGGCTTAACGCGCAGGTCCAGGGATCGACCGTAAAGAGGCGCGGCGGCAGGGCGCCTTCGCGCAGGCGCACGCGGAAGGGATCGCAGGTGCCGTCGGGGAAAAACCGGATGCGAGGCAAGGCGCCGGTTTCGATCAGCTCGCCGCCGAGCAGCACGGTCGCGCCGGTGGCCGGCGGCAGCAGGTCGAGCCGCACGCCGGCGGGCAGCGGATCGGCCTTGATGGCCGCGGGTTCGGACCAGAAGCGGCGCTCCTCGGCCTCATAGCGCAGCTCGACCGTGCGGCCCGATGCCAGCGCCTCGCTGCGCGCCGCGAGCAGAACCGTGCTCAGGATTTGCTCCGGCCCGCGGGCGTTGATTTCGCGGAGGATCGAGTTGACGCCGGGCAGCAGCAGCGTGGCGAACAACACCAGCAGCGCCAGCACCAGCAGCACCTCCACGAGCGTAAAGCCGCGGCGGCCGGACTTGGGAAGCTGCCATGAACGCGCGAACACGGCGGCTCACCAGTTGCCGATGTCGTCCTCCGTCCCTTCGGTCTTGTCGGGGCCGAGCGAGTAGAGATCGTAGCCGCCCTGGTTGCGCGTGCCGGGATAGCGGTAACGGTAGGGTTCGCCCCACGGGTCGAGCGGGACGCGATTGCCGGGGGCTTCGATGTAGGGTCCGCGCCAGCGCTCGGCCTTGTTGGCCGGAGGAGTGATGAGCGCCGCGATGCCTTCGGCGGTCGAGGGATAGTCGCCCAGGTCGATCTTGTAGCGCACCAGCGACGTCTTCAGCGAATCGCGCACGAAAACGCGGGCCACCGCTTCCTGACTCTGACCGAAGATGCGGTCGCTGTTGCTGATCGCGAGGCCGGCCAGCAGGCCGATGATCGCGAGCGCCACGAGAATTTCCAGCAGGGTGAAAGCATTGAGACGGGCGGGGGGCATAAATCAGGGAGGGTTGGGCGGACGCACGTTGGCCGCGGCGGCGTTGCGGCGCAACTCGCGGCGGCGGCGGACTTCGTCGGCGATGGCGGCGAGGCGCGAGGCTTCGTCCGGCGGGCTGGGCGTGGGCTGGACCTGCGGCGGCGGTTGGGGGCCGGGCGGCGCCGGCTTCTGCGCCGAGGCGGCCGTGGCCATGACCGGCGCCTTCGTCAACGCGAGGACGAAGCTGCGGCCTTGGTAATCGGCCACCAGCGTCTGCTTGCTTTCATCGTAGCTGCGCAGCGTAAAGTCGTCGCCGGACTCGTTCAGGCTGGCCCATTGCGAGGTGCGCGCGGCGGGATCGTAGATGCTGAAAAAATACTCCCCGCCGTCGGCGAAGACCCCGCGAAACTCCAGCGGCGCGCTCGCCGGCGCGGGCGCGGCCGGCGCCGCTGAGGCCGGCGAAGCGAAGGGAGAATTGCTCACGAGACTTTCCAGCAACGCCCCCTGCCCGTGCAGCCCCGCCGCCAGGAGCAGGCTTCCCGCCAGCAGGCCGATATTCGATCTGAAAGGCATCCGCAGCATGGTGATCGGCGCATGTAGTGGCGAAACCACACGCCAATGCCAATCGGAAAGCGCGTTCAGGCTTGGGGCGCACCTTAAGACGCCGGCTTGTCGATGTAGCGCTTTTCTTTCAGGATTGTGACCACTTATCGCCTTATTTTCTGACCTTTCGTGTCCAGTTTTTCAGGCTCAGGTCAATCGCCACTTGTCCCTGCGATTCTTGCGCGACCGGCTCATCTCTCCGCACGATGCCGACTGCGAATCAAAAGAATCAAATCGGCGTGCGCGATCAGACAAAACCGTTCGTTTCCATACTGCCCTGACCATCTGAAATTGACCTAGATTTTCGCTCCTAGAGAGGGAAGTTTTTCAATTCGATTTTGCCGTTTCGAGTTCGATCACAGTCTGGGCAGCCATTCGACGCGCCGCGACCCAAAGCCAAGGGGAAGAGGATGTTGGCACAATGAAAGCTTTTGCGCGGGAGATCGCAGAGGGACGGGGCGCCCTCCTTTTTCATTGTCTTCGTTGTCCCTGCAAAATGCCATCTCCTTTCTGAAAGGCGCCACATCATGGGCATCGCCAACCCGGCAGTTGCCGGCGGCAATGGCGCAACATGGCTGCAAACATCTTCCAGGCATCATCGACCGGCAGGTGCATCAGGGGATCGGCCAGCAGCGCGGCAAACGCCCGGTCCGTGTCACGAGTGCGCGCGGCCTCCAAAACCAAGGCCTGCACTTCGGCCACACGGCGCACGAGTGCGGCCGCGGCAGCAGGCAGGGGCCGCGCCACCACCGGGGTGAGGCTGCCCCGCCGGAACTGCGCGTGGGTCTCGACCACATGGCCAAGTGGCAGGGATTCCACCTGACCCCGGTTGGGGAAATTGACGTTGGTATCGAGGTCGCCCAATCCGAGTAAAGCCTCGATCAGGCGCACCCCTTCCTCGTTGCTGCGTTGCAGGCCGCGCCGGGCATAATAAGCCAGCGAGTGATCCCTCATCCGAGCCCGGCGCAACCGCCAGGCATAGGGCGTGAGCACCACCCCCCAGCGATGCAGGTGCGACTCGCTCGTGGCATACCAGGGCACAAACTCCGCCAAGTGCCGGTCACCCGCGGCCCCCAGCGCGCCGTAGCGACGAAACAGATCAAGCCCGATCAACCCGGGGCTGGTGAACCACTCCTCACGCCGCTTGTGCCCAAGGGCGATGGCGGTGGCATCGCGAAACCGGGCGGGCGCAGCCGCATGCTTCGCCAACCCGGGGAATAGATCCCGCCCCTGCCAACTGGCCGCGGTGGCCCACGTGAAGTGATTGATCCCGGTGATATCAAGGATGATCTCCTGCCGGGCCGGTCGCTCCACCCCGAACCAGCCGGTCACCAAGCCGGCCAGCCGCTCCTGCACATGAAAGACTTCGTGGCAGCAGCCAAAGGCCTTGATCCCGGGAAACCCGACATGCAACGCCGCCGTGCAGAGTGTCATCGGATTCGTGTAGTTGATGACCCAGGCCCCCGGGCAATGCTCGCCGATCGCTTGCGCCAACCCAAGGTATTGCGGAATTGCGCGCAATGCCCTCATGAAACCGCCCGGCCCCGTCGTATCCCCCACCGGCTGCACGACCCCGTGGCGCGCCGGAATCTCCAGATCCGCATAACGCATGGTCATGGGGCCGGGCTCGGTCGAGATGACGACGAAATCGGCCCCCTTGAGCGCAGCGGTGAGCCTGCGCTCGGCGCTGACGCGAAAGTTTCCGACCGCCTCGGGCCGGGCAAAGACACTCCGGGCGATGCCGGCGTTTTTCACCGCCGACGCGTGATCGATATCGTAAAGCGCCAGCCGCCCGCGCAGCCGCGGTGCAAGCGCCAAGTCCGTCATCAAGTCACGCGCCCAGTTTCGCGACCCGCCGCCAATGTAGGCGATTTTGATTTCCACGGGGTTCATCACCGGATCACGCCAGCCGCTCAACGGTCCGTCATGCTTCAGCAAACCTTCATTCGACGGGGCCCGATGACGACACCTCTGTTTTTGCCGCGGATCTGACCGCCAGTTCCAAACCGACCACGCGGAACGTCTGCGCGTCTTGCTCGGCCGGCGGCTGCCCTTCCCTCACGCCGTTGCACACCACGATCTCATTCCAACCCTCGCGGATTTCCCCGACCGGCAGGGTGAAGACATAAGCCTCGTGCTCCGGCACATGGGTGCGGTGCAGCTCGGTGGGAAACAACATCCCGTCGCTCACCCCGGCATTGAATCGCGGCCAGTCGCCGTTGAAACTCAATCCCACGTCAAACCGGCCCGCCCCCCGCTCCACGATGACTTGAATGACCAGCTCAAGGTCGGCCCCCGCGGGTTCCGCGCACATGGGCAGACGAAACTCCCGCCGCCCCTGCGGCTCGATCATGACCGGCAACGGCTCCGGCAGGTCGAACGGCGGCGCCCAGCAGTAGCGCCCGGCCACCGGCAGCGCGTAGTGTTTTTCCTGTCCGCGCAGCGCCTCCAGGTCAGTCAGATTCCGCAGCGAGGGATAGACGCCATGCAAATCCACTCCCTGAAACCGGCGAGAGAGATCGGCCACGAAGAAGTTGAACACCTCGATGCCCTCGGCCCCCAGCACCAGCTTGCCCGCGACATTGGCGCGCAATACACGCGGATGCGCCCCAAGGAAACGGGAGATAGGACCGCCCTTCCGCCGCGACCACATGAAACTCTGCTCCAGCTCGGTGACGCCATAAATCGTCACATCCGCGCCCAGTTCCTCGCGGAGCCGCTCGTGCGGCATCGTCCACGACGTCTGCATGAAGTTCGACGGACAGATGAAATCCATCCACCCGGCCCGCACCCAGGCCGCCACATCGAGCCCGATGTGGCGCAGCATCCGGTAATTGCCCGGCATGCGCAGCCCCAGCCGGCAAGGCCGGCCCGTGCGCGCCGCTTTCGCCTGCGTGAGATCGCGCACGCGGCCCGTCCACTCGGTCATCATCTCGATCATCGCCTCCGTGGCCGGCACCGGGCAACAGCCCGGCACGCGCAGCCAGTCGAGCTGCACCCCGTCGGCATCGTAATCCTCCACCAGTTCGCGGATCATCCGGAACATATAGTCGCGCATTTCCTGCCGGGTGTAATCCAGCCCGTAGGTGCCCGTTTCGTAACGGCTCTCCGGATGCGCCTTCCAGCCGCCCAGCCGGCAGTCCGCCAGCTCGGGCGGATTCAGCGGATCAGCCAGGTCCGCGCCATTGTGCGGATCGTTCATGCGCACCGAGATCAACACGCCCATCCCCCGGCGGCGACAGGCCGCGATCGCCTCCGCCAGCCAGTCCACCCCGGCCTCGGCGAGATCCAGATAGGAATTCAAAAAATCCGGCCGGAACCAGTAGCAGTCGGGATTCCGCGCCTTGAAAAACTCCGCGTCATCGCGCCGGTAGCCGTCGAGGACGGTCGGAATCACCTTGCTCGGATACCAGGCCACCTTGGTGGTGGGACTGATGACCAACGTGTCCACCCCGTGGTCAGCCAGATTGTCCACGAAGCGATGAATGGCCCCCGCGGTGTAGCGGTCGGGATCCACCCGCCACATTTCGGGATTCCAGAACATGCCGCCGAAATCACAGTTGTAGAGCAGTCGCGCAGAGGGAGCGGAAGTATCAGCCATGGGGTAAAAGTTACAAGGATGCGCTCCACCACACACCCCGCGTGCCGATATGCAACAAAAACGGACCACCCAATTTCACCATTGACCCGCCCTCCCGTAAAACATCCTCGTTCCTCGCCCCATGAAGATCTCGCGCATTGAAACCCGGGTCTGCCACGCGCGGATGCGCAATTGGATATTCGTCAAAGTCATCACCGACCAGCCCGGTCTCATCGGCTGGGGTGAGGCGACCCTCGAATGGCATACCCGCGGCGTCGTCGGCGCCATCGAGGACCTGAGCCAGCTCCTCGTCGGCGAGGATCCGCGCCGCATCGAGCATCTCTGGCAGATGATGTATCGCCAGCACTTCTGGCACGGCAACGACGTGGTGCGCGGCACCGCCATCGCCGGCATCGACCTCGCCCTTTGGGACATTCTCGGCAAAACCCTCGGCGTGCCCTGCCACCAACTCTGGGGCGGCCGTGTGCGCGATTACGTGCGCCTTTACTGCCACCTCGGCGGCGGGCGCATGGAGGATTTTTACGAGACGCCGGTCAACGAGGCCAGGCGCTTCGGTGAGCTCGCGCAGCGGGCGGTCGCCGAGGGCTTCACCGCCTTCAAGTCCATGCCCGTCCCGGAGCAGATGATGATCGAGGGCCTGCGCCCGGTGAAGTTTGCCGAAGCGTGCGTCGGCGCCATGCGGGAGGCCGTGGGTGACGCCATCGACATCATGGTGGACTGCCACGCCCGCCCCTCGCCGCGCATGGGCCTCATCTTCGCCAAGGCGCTTGAGCCCTACGGCCTCTACTTTTTCGAGGAGCCCTGCTGGCCCGAGCACATGGAAGGCATCGCCGCCGTGCAGCGCGCCGTGCGGACGCCCATCGCCACCGGCGAACGCATGGTCTCGCAGTTCGCCTTCAAGCGCCTCTTCGAATTGCAGGCCGCCAGCATCATCCAGCCCGACATCACGCACTGCGGCGGCTTGAGCGAAGTGCGGCGCATTGCCGCGATGGCCAATGCCTACGGCGTCGCCGTCGCGCCGCACAATCCGCAGGGCCCCGTCAGCACCGCCGCCTCCATCGAGTTCGGCTTCGCCACGCCCAACTACCTCATCTGCGAGGCCGTCCATCAGGATGTGCCCTGGCGTGATGAAGTGGTGAACTGGGGCTTCACCATCGAAAAAAAGGGACGCATGGTTTTGCCGAGTTCGCGCCCCGGCCTTGGCGTCGAAATCAACGAGGACGCCATCGCCGCCCATCCCTTCGAACAGGAGATTCCCCGCCGCAGCTTTGCGCCCGACGGCTCGGTCGTGGATTGGTAACGCGCCATGCCCGATCTGCGCGATACGCCCGCTCCGGCAATTTTGCTGCCCGACCTCAAGGGTCGCGTCGCCCTCGTCACCGGCGCATCGGCCGGCATCGGTCGCGCCACCATCGAGGCGCTGCTCGCCAACGGCGCCACCTGCCTCGGCCTTGCGCTCGAGGCCCCGGCCATCGCCCACCCTGCATTTCACGCCCTGCCCTGCGATCTGCGCGACCCCGCCGCCATCGATCGCGTCTTCGCCACGCTGCGCGTCAAGACCGGCCATCTCGACTATGTCGTCAACGTCGCCGGCGTGGACCCCAAGTTCCCGCTCTCCGGGGGCGACGCCGCGGCATGGGATCGCATCGTGGACCTCAACCTCCGCGCCTACCACCTCGTCATCCGCGCCAGCCTCGATCTGCTCCGCGCCGGAGCAGGCCGCGCCATCGTCAATGTTTCCTCCATCAACTACCGGCTCGGCCTCCCCGGTCGCGCCATCTACGCAGCCACCAAGGCCGGCATCCTCGGCCTGACCACCGGCCTCGCCCGTGAACTCGGCCGTGAACATATCCGCATCAATACCCTCTCGCCCGGCTGGATCTTCACCGAGCGCCAGGTCGCGGAGTATTTCACCGGCCCCGACACCGCCAAGCACCTCGCCCACCTCGCCGCCGTGCAGTCCCTGCCACTCCGCCTTCAACCCCAGGACGTGGCCAACCACATTCTCTTCTATCTGAGCGAAGTCAGCCGCGCTTCCACCGGACACAACTGTGTGGTGGATGGCGGCTGGCTCCTCGAATAACCCGACTCCATCCATGTCCCCGCTCCCTTCCGCCCGTCTCCTCGTCTCCACCCGCAACCAGCTCGGTGAAAATCCGCTGTGGGACACCGCACGCCGCACCCTCTTCTGGACCGATATCGCCGCGGGCGAACTTTACGCCTGGGACGAAATCAGCGGGCTCGCCCGGCAAATCTACCGTGGCCCGACGGTCGGCGGTTTCACGCTCGAGGCCGACGGGGCCCTGCTGCTCTTCCGCATCAACGACCTCGCCCGTTTCGACCCGATCACCGGCGACTGCCGCACCGTGCGCACCTTCAACGACGGCGGCACGCAGCGTTTCAACGATGTCATGGCCGACCCGGCGGGCCGTGTTTACGCCGGCACCATCGGAGCCGACGATCAAAGCGGCGGACTCTTCCGCTTCGACCCCGACGGCTCCGTCCACCTCCTCTTCCGCGGCACCGGCTGCTCCAACGGCATGGGCCTCTCGCCCGATGGCCGCACGTTCTATTGGACCTGCTCGACCACCAACCGCATCTTCGCCTTCGATTATGACGCCGCCACCGGCGCCCTGAGCAACCGGCGCGAGTTCTATGTCGCCAACAAGGAAAACGAGGGCACCTGCGACGGCCTCTGCGTGGATGCCGAGGGCCATCTGTGGTCCGCCCGTTGGGACGGCCACCGCCTGCGCCGGCACGCGCCCGACGGCACCGTGGTTGCCGAGATTTCCGTGCCCGCCACGCGCGTGACCTCGTGCTGCTTCGGCGGCAAGCCCGGCACGCTCTTCATCACTTCCGCCCGGGGCGAGACCGATCCGGGCTACAGCGAGGCCGGCAGCGTCTTCCGGGCCGAGGTCGGAGTTCCCGGCCTGCCCCGCCATTTCTCCCGGCTCGGCGGCAGGACCGCTTGAGCCGCGGCATTCCTTCTCTGCGCAAAATTTGCGCCGCCTCCGCCAAATCCTGCGCTGTCATTCCCCCGGCATTTGTGCATAGTGCAGCATCGTCATGAAGACCATCCTCACCCCGATTGATTTCTCCCCCCTGAGCACGAGCATCGTGAAGGCTGCGGCCGAACTCGCCAAGTCCCTCAAGGGCCGGCTTGTGCTGCTGCACGTCGTCCAGCCGCCGGTCATCACCAGCGAATACGGCGCCGTGATGTCCAACGTCCGCGAAATCGTGGCCATCAGCGAAAAAACCGCCGCCCGCCAGTTGGCCCGCGTCGAGAGCCGGCTCAAGGCCGGCGGCGTCAAGGCCAGCACCCTTCTCCTCACCGGCGGATCCGTGAGCCACATCCTCGAACAGGCCAAAAAGCTCCGGGCCGATTACATCGTGCTCGGCTCTCACGGCCACTCCGCGCTCTTCGAACTGATCGCCGGCAGCACCACGACCGGAATCATCAAGAAAGCCACCTGCCCCGTCGTGGTCGTGCCGCCGCCGCGCAAAAAGGCCGCCAAGAAAAAATAATCTCCGGACGGTTTTCCTTTCCAAGGCGCGGGTTCAGCCCGCGCCTTTTTGTTTTCACGCACTTTCACGCGCCATGCCTGACCCGCGTTAGGCTTTGCGCCGATCAGGTCCGCATCCCACACTCGGCGCATGAACGATCACCTGTCCGCCCGCCGGCACCGCCTGGCCGCCAGTCTTCCCCTCGGCGACGCCCTGCTCATCGTGGGAGCAGGCGTGCCGGTCCCCCTGCCGGAGAACACCGATCAGACCTACCCCTTCCGCGCGCACAGCGATTACCACTACCTCACCGGACTCGAGTGCCCCCAAGGCGTGGTGACCTACGATCCGCGCGATCGGGCGTGGCACTCCTTCGTTCCCGAGGTCACGGAAGCCGAACGCGTCTGGGAAGGCCGCACCCAACCTCCTGGAGAACTCCTCCATGAACTCGCCCCCTGGCTCGGCGCCCGAACCGGCCGGCCCATCGCCCAGCTCGGCGCATCCATTCCCCAGGTGGCGGCGGACCCCGCCTTATCACAAAAAATCCGCGCCCATTTTCTGCACGCCCGCCGGCCAAAGGATGCCGCCGAGATCGCGTTGCTCCGGCGCTCCGCCGCCGCCACGGTCGCCGGCTACGCCGCTCTTCGCGCCCAACTCCGCCCCGGCCTCACCGAACGCGCCTTGCAGATCGAACTGGAAGCGGAGTTTTTCCGCCACGGCGCCACCCGCACCGGCTACGGTTCCATCGTCGCCACCGGGTCCAACGCCGCCGTGCTCCATTTCGAGCCCGGCCCCCGCGTGGTGCAACCGGGCGACTTCGTCCTCGTGGATGCCGGCGCGGAAATCGACCGCTACGTGACGGATGTCACCCGCACCTACGTCGCCGGCGAGCCCACGGCCTTTCAGCGCGATCTTTATCACATCGTGCTGAACGCCCAGATCCGCGCCTGCGACCGCTGCCGCGCGGGTACCGAGTGGCGCGACATCCATCTCGCCTGTGCCGTGGATCTCACCGCCGGGCTCGTGGATCTCGGCGTGATGCGTGGCGACCCCGGCTCACTGGTCGAGCAGGAGGCGCACACCCTGTTCTTCCCCCACGGGATCGGCCACATGGTCGGCCTCGGCGTCCGCGACGCCAGCGGCCTGCTGCCCGACCGGCCGAAAGATCCCCGCCCCTGCCTGCGCACCCTGCGCATGGATCTGCCGCTGGTCGAGGGCCATGTGGTCACCATCGAACCCGGTCTCTACTTCATCCCCGCCCTGCTCAACGATCCCGCCCGCCGCGAGCGCTTCCGCGACTGCGTCAACTGGACCCGGGCCGAGTCGCATCTCGCCATCGGCGGCGTCCGCATTGAGGATAACCTGCTCATCACCGCCGGCGTACCCGAAAACCTCACCGCCCGTATCCCAAAGACGCTTTGACGCCGGTCAGTTTTTCCGTGGACAAACCGCCCCATCTGCGTCTCCTTTCGCGCCATGGCCCAGCCTGAATCCAAGCTCGTCACTCCTGTCAGCCTCGTCGTTGACGCCATCCTCGTCATCGCGTTCTTCCTTTTCATGATCGGGGTGCTCAAGTCGCATGTGCCCTCGAACGACCCGAAGCAGATTCTTCTCTGGTCCGCGCTGACCTCCGCCTGCATGAGCGGCACCTTCTGGCTCGCGATTCAAATGTTCCGCGTGGTGCTCAAGGCCCAGCTCGCGGCCAAGAAGAAGTAAACGGCAGGCCTCCCTGCCAGTCAGTCTGTCGGTAATTCTTTTGCCCGGGAAAACCGGGCTTACGCGGTTTGGGCGGCCCGGCGTTTCTCCATCCGCGCCGCCACCAGGATCGAAAGCTCGTAGAGCAGGATCAACGGAATGGCGATGAGCGTCTGGTTGAACATGTCGGGCGTCGGCGTGATGATCGCCGCGATCACAAACATCACCACGATCGCATGGCGGCGGTATTTGCGCAGCGTGGCCACCGCCACGAGCCCCATCATGTTGGCCAGTACGATGAGCAGGGGAAACTCGAAGGCCGCGCCCAACCCCAGCACCAGCCAGAGGATCAGGCTGTAATACCGGTCGGCCGTCCACAGGATGCTGTAGCCGAGCAGTTCATTCAGCTCGAAGGATATCCGCAGCGTGCTCGGCACAATGAAGAAATAGCCGAAGCTCGCCCCGAGGAAAAAGAGCACCAGCGCGGCCAGCGCGGTCGGCAGCAGCAGCCGGATTTCCCGCTGCGTGAGCGCCGGGGCCACAAATTGGCCGATGAAGAAAAGGCAGAATGGCAGCGCCAGCAGAAAGCCTCCGAGCAGGCAGATGCTGATGATCACGGAAAAAACCCCCATCGGGCTGTTCGTGATCAACTCGGTCTGCAACGCGGGATAATCCGCCTGCGCATTCTCGAGCGGCCGGCTCAGCAGATGCGCAAAGCGGCGCAGATTGAAGCCGATCAACGCCACAAAAACCGCGAACACCCCCGCGCACTTGATGAGTGTCCACCGCAACTCTTCCAGGTGCTCGAAGAACCCCATCGGCTTTTCGCGCGGATCCACCGCCACCTCGGCGGGGGTGATTTCATCGGAGAATTCCTCGTGATCGTTCACAACCGGTAAATAGAGATCGCTTACGAAGCGCGGCCGGCCGCGCCTGCGCGCTCCAGCTCCGCTCTCAGGGTGCGCTCCCGCGTGTCCACCCGGTCACGGATGCGCGGATAATCGGCGATCCAGGCCTCGCCTTCACGCACCCAGCGAAGCACCTCCGGCTGCGGATCCTGGTCCTCCCGATGGATCCGGCCCCAGGCCAGCGCCGCCACCAAGTCGTCGCTCACCACGATGCTGCCGCCCGCGTCGCGCGGCGCGTGCTGCGCCAGCGGAGTCAGGCGGGTGAGGACGCGGATGAAGGCATCCCGGCCCTGTTTGCCGCCATGGACCGCAATCAGATGCACCATGCGTTTGAACCGGGCATCGAGATCCCGCCGCTCGCGGTCGCTCAACCGGTCGGCCGCCGGACCATCCAACAGCGCACCGATATCGTCGGCCATGGCGGTCGCCGCCAGCACCGACCCCCGCTCCGCCAACGCCGACAACAATGCGCGCGCCTGCGGCAGATCGCGCTGGGCTTCCGGACCGAGCAAAAGCCGCAATCCCAGGGTTTCCTGCGCCCGCGGATCTCCGGCCGCGGCGCCGGCCTCGATCATCGCCACCAGCTCATCCTCGTGGATCGGCGCCAGTTTGCCGTCGGCATACGCCTCCCACAGGAGTTTCCAGGCCGCCTGCTGGCCGCGGGCCGCCGCCTCGCGCAGCAGGACGATCCCCCGCTCCTCATCCCGCGCCAGTCCGCCTTCGCCGATGAAATAAAGATAGCCGAGGTAAACCTTGGCCTCCTCGTAATCCGCCACCGCCGGGCGGCGAAAAGCCGCCGCCGCCTTCACCAAGTCGCGGGGAACCCCGCCGTAACCGTGGAAATAAATTTCCCCGAGCCGGTAGGCCGCGGGCATATACCCCTGATCCGCCGCCCTTTGCAGCCACTCCAGCGCCTGAGCAATATCGCGCTCATACCCGTCCGTCCCTTGGAAATACGCCGCCGCCATTCCGTATTGGGCCTCGGCATTGCCCGCCTGCGCCGCCGCCAGATCAGAGGCCGCGCGGGCCGGCAACACCGCCCCCGCCAACCCCGCGCAGAGCACAGCCAGCCGCACGTATTTCCCTGATTTCCGGATCAACATATCCGGCTGGCTTTAACACCCTGCCCGCCCACCGCAATCCCTCTTGTGCCGCACCCGACATTTCACCGCCAGCAGCCGGCCCCGGCGCCTCCACCGTTGACACCCCCGCCCCCGCCCTTTGCGATGGGCGTCCTTTTCGTTCATTTTTCCACATACCAACATGGCCAAGAAAACCTCCGCTAAAAAGCCCGCTGGCAAAAAGCCCGCTGGCAAAAAGCCCGCTGTGAAGAAATCCGCCTCCACGAAGGCTCTGAAATACGTCTATACGTGGGGCGCCGGCAAAGCCGACGGCAACGGAGGCATGAAAAACCTCCTTGGCGGCAAGGGCGCCAATCTCGCCGAGATGACCCGCATCGGCCTGCCCGTGCCTCCCGGCTTCACCATCACCACCGAGGTTTGCACCTACTACTACGCCAACAAGCGCACCTATCCTGCCTCGCTGCAGGCCCAGATGGAAGCCGGCGTGGCCAACATGGAGAAGATCATGGGCACGAAGTTCGGCGCCACCAAAGGCATGCCGCTCCTCGTCGCCGTCCGCTCCGGCGCCCGCGACTCCATGCCGGGCATGATGGATACGATTCTCAACCTCGGCCTCAACGACGAGACCGTGCTCGCGCTTGAAAAGGCCACCAACAACCCGCGTTTCGCGTGGGACTGCTATCGTCGCTTCATCCAGATGTATGGCGACGTCGTCCTCGGCGTGCAAAAGCGTCCTGACGAAGATCATGAGCCGTTCGAGACCGTGATCGAAGGC
>CAYSBR010000012.1:0-69058 GCA_964429385.1 uncultured Opitutaceae bacterium | reverse complement strand
GTCGGCAAAGAGCGAGTGCGGGCCGTTGAAGGAGTAGATGTAACCGGAGGGCACGAGGCCGGGCGCGCCCTTCACGGGCGACCAGGGCGCGGTGACATTGGTGGTGGCGTGGCGGGCGGCCTGCACGGCGCCGGAGGCCTTCAGGGCGACTTCGGTGTAGTCGAGCTCGTGCTGGTTGAAGGGGATCTTCCCTTCGAGCATGAGGCGGCGGAGATTGCCGTAGGTGGAGACGTTGTTGAAGCCGTGGTCGTGCACACCGACGTGGGAGACGTGCGAGGCCATGTATTTGCGCGTCTTCTCGCGGCCGAGGGCGAGGAAGCTCTCGTCGCCGGTGGCGTCGTATTGGAGGAACGCCATGCCGAACTGGAAGCCCTGCGTCCATTCGGTCCAGCCGCGCGAGGTGTATTTGCCCTTCACGGTGAAGACCGGCGTGCCCTTGGCGGAATCCCAGGCGGCGTCGATGGCGCGGATCTTCTGGCCGGCGAGTTCAAACACGCGGGCGGTTTTCTTCTGCAGCTTCTGCGGCGTCAGCTTGGCGTCGATTTTCATAAAAAGAGACCACACCTTGCGCCCTTCCGCGCGGCGAAACAAGGGTGAAAACGCGCCGTCCGGTTTGTAACGTAATACGTTACAAATCGGGCGGCGCCAGCGGGCTTGCGGACCGGGGCTGGGCCGGTGATACTCCGGCGCGTGACCGACCTGCTCCAACGGTTCATTCAGACCTTCATCCCGCTGTTTGTGGCCATCGATCCCATCGGGCTGGCGGCCATCTTTCTCGCCCTGGGGCAGAGCACTCCGCCGGCAGCGCGGCGGCGGATCGCCAGCCAGGCAGCGTGGACCGGCGGGCTGGTGGCGCTGGGTTTCCTGCTGCTCGGCCAGAGCATCTTCGTGGCGCTGGGCATCACCGTGAGCGACTTCCAGATCGCGGGCGGACTCATCCTTTTCATCCTGGCGGCACGCGACCTCCTCCACTCCGCGGCGGAGGAACCAGCCAAGCTCACGGATGATTTCGGTATCGTGCCGCTCGGCATGCCGCTGATCGCCGGACCTGCCACCATCACCACATTGCTGGTGTTGGCGCGGGCTCAGGGCCTGCTGTTCACACTGGCCGCGCTCGCGCTCAATCTCGCCCTCGTGGTGCTGGCTTTCGCCTACAGCGACTGGCTCGGCCGCAAGATCGGCCCGACTGGCCTGCGGGCCATCTCCAAGATCATTTCCATGCTCCTCGCCGCCATCGCCGTGAACATGATCCGCCGCGGCTGGGCGGGGTGAGTCCAGCCACAAAGCGCACGAAGGGCGCAAAGGACGGAACAGTTGGCCCGGTGTCCTTGATTGAGGCCTTCGTGATCTTTGTGCGCTTCGTGGTGAAGGAATCCGTCACCCCGTGAAGGTCGTGAGCAACTCGGCGTAGATTTTGGCGGAGGCGAGGAGTTCCTTCACGGAGGCGCGCTCGTTCACCGCATGATAATCGTCGCCGCCGGGACCGTAGCCGAGAGTCGGGATTTTCAGGTGGTGGGCGAAGAAGTGCATGTCGTTGAAGCCGGTCGAGACGCTGAAGACCGATTTCTGTTTCCGCACGCGGGTCACGCAGCCGGCCATGGCGGCGAAGAAGGGATGCTTCGGCGCATGGTAGCAGGGATGGTTGTCGGAAATTTTTTCCACGGTGATGCAACCATCGGGGATTTTCTTCGCCGCGGCGGCGAGGGCCGCGCGCAGCTCCTTTTCCGCGGAGGCGACGGTCTCCACGGCAAGCACGCGGCGGTCGATGGAAAACCTGGCCAACGCGGGCACGGTGTTGATCTTGCCGCCCTCGCCGGGGGAGAACACGCCGCCAATGTTGAGCGTGGGTGTCATGGTCCGGCCCTCGGGGGTGACGAAACGGCGGCGCGCGAGCTGCTTTTTGTGCTCTTCGAGGGCGAGCACGAGCGCGGACATCTTTTCCAGCGCATTGACGCCGGCCTCGGGCTTGGAGCCGTGGGCGGCGCGGCCGTGGACGGTGACCTCAAGCCAGACCACGCCGTTGTGGCCGCAGCAGACGGCGTTGCCCTCGCCGCCTTCCATGACGATGGCGTAGTCGGGGCGGATGGGCGCGTTTTGCACCAGCCAGCCGGTGCCGAGGGCGGAGTCGGTTTCCTCGTCGGCGGTGAAGGAAACCTCGATGTTGAGTTTTGGCGCGGTGCGGGTGGCGCGCAGGGATTGCAGCGCCAGCAGCAGGCTGGCGATGGAGCCTTTCATGTCGGCGGTGCCACGGCCGTAGATCCAGCCGCCCTGCACGGCGCCGCTGAAGGGGCTGCCGTGCCGCCATTTTCCGGAAACCGGCACGACGTCGTAGTGCGCGTTGAAGTGGAGGGTTTTCTTCGCGCCGGGCGCGGCCAGCTTGCCGAGGACGTTGAAGCGCGGGAAGTCCTGCTGCGCGGCCGGCAGGTGCTTTTTAAGCAATTTCCGCGGGACGGCGTAACGCTTCGTCGCCAGCCCGAGCCCGGCGAGTTCATGCGTCAGCCAGGCGGTGACGGCATCGTAATCGTTGCCCGGGGGATTGACCGTCGCAAATCCGACGAGTTGTTGCAACCGGCCGAGCAGGTCGGCCGCGTGGGCGTCAATGTAGGCGGAAGGAGTCACGGGAGACGGAAGATTGAGGTTCAAACCGGCGCCACGAAAGTCACGTAAAGCAAACGCAGCAGCGTGAGGGCCGCCATCGTCAGGAAGAGAGGCCGCACGAAGCGAGCGCCTTTTTTCACCACCAGCCCCGCGCCCAACCGGGCCCCCACGAGCTGCCCCGCCCCCATGCTCAGTCCCGCCCCCAGGTGCAGGCTGCCAAACAGGCCGAACAGCGCCAGCGAGGCGACATTGCTGGTGGCGTTCATCATCTTGGTCAGACCGGTGGCCCGGGTGAAATTGCAACCCTGCGCGAGCACGAAAGCGATGGTCCAGAACGAGCCGGTGCCCGGCCCGAAAAATCCGTCGTAGAACCCCAGTCCGAGACCAAAGCTGACAAAGAACCAGCTCCAGCGCAGTCGCGGCGGATGGTCCTGCGCACCAATCTGCGGACGGAAAACCATGTAGAGCAGAATCGCGCCCAACAGCCAGGGCACCAGCCGGCCGAGCAGGCTGGCATCGAGCCATTGGACGACGGCGGTGCCGGCCACGGCCCCCAGCAGCGTGCTGAGGATGCCGGCACGGCACTCGCGCAGGGTCACCACGCCCCGCCGCACAAAGGTGACGGCGGCCATCACACTGCCGAAGCTCGACTGCAGCTTGTTGGTGCCCAGGGCCAGCGGCACCGGCATCCCCAGGTTGAGCAACACCGGCAACGTGATGAGCCCACCACCCCCGGCAACGGCATCCACCAGCCCGGCGATCAGCCCGGTCAGGAATAACAGCAGATAAACCCACAAGGGCCAGTCCATCGCGGCAGCTTCCTGATTTCCCCTCCGAACGGAAGCGCGGATAAATCCGGATGGCCATCCGCGCACCCGCCACCTGCAATGCCGGCATGAATGAGGAAGCCGCCCGCCTGATCGCCCGCCTCCAGCTGGAACGCCTGCCGGGCGAAGGCGGCTTCTACCGGCAGACCTGGTTGAGCCCGGAGCGGGACCCCACCGGCCGACCGTTGGGCTCCGCCATCCTCTACCTGATGACGCCGGAGGACTTCTCGGCCCTGCATCGGTTGAAGACGCCCGAGATCTGGCATTTTCACGCCGGCGACACCGTCGAACATGTGCAGCTTCATCCCCAGGAGGCTCAGCCCCGGATCACCCGGCTCGGGGCGAGCCCAGACCGCGGCGAAGAGCCCCAACTCGTGGTGCCGGCCGCAGTCTGGCAGGGCGCCCGCCTCGCCGCCGGCGGCACGCACGGCTGGGCGCTGCTCGGCTGCACACTCGCGCCGGCGTGGGACGAGCAGGAGTGGGAGCCGGGCCGGCGGGAGGATTTGCTGCGGACATTCCCTGCCGCCGCTGCCTTGATCCACGCTCTGACCAGATGATTTTTGACAGCACCGGAGCACAGGCCCAGCCTCCACGACATCATGTCACTGGCCGACCTCAGGAAAGATTACAGCCTCGCCGGATTGCAGGAAAAGGACCTCGCGAAAAATCCTTTCCGTCAGTTCGACAAATGGTTTGAGGAGGCGCTGGCGGCGAAGCTCACCGAGCCCAATGCCGCCACCCTGGCCACGGCCACGCGTGACGGCCGCCCTTCGGCGCGCACCGTGCTGCTCAAGGGCGTGGACGGACGCGGCTTCGTGTTCTTCACCAACTACGAAAGCCGCAAGGGCCGTGAAATCGAAGCCAATCCCCGCGTGGCCCTGGTGTTTCCCTGGATCGCCATCGAGCGACAGGTGATCGTCGAAGGACCCGTGACGCGGGTATCCCGCGAGGAATCGGAAAATTATTTTCACAGCCGGCCGCAGGCGAGCCAACTGAGCGCGTGGGTTTCCCAGCAGAGCGCCCTCATTTCAGACCGCGCGGCACTGGAGGACGGGCTTAAGGCGGTGGAAAAGAAATACGCCGGGCAGGAGGTGCCGTTGCCGCCGCACTGGGGCGGCTACCGGATCAACCCGGAAACCGTCGAATTCTGGCAGGGCCGGCGCAGCCGTCTGCACGACCGGCTGCGTTACCGCCGCGAAGCGGATGGCGAATGGACGGTGGAGCGGCTGGCCCCGTGAAAAAAACGGCCCGCCCCTCGCGCCCCAGGCACACGCCACCGCCAGAGACCGCGGAGCTGCTGGCCGCCGCCCTGCGCGCCCAAGGAGAAGGCATTTTCATCGCCCGACGCCGTCTGCTCGAAGGGGGCCTGCGCATCACCTTCGCCAACGAGCAGTTCTGTGCGATGACCGGCTACACCGCGGATGAGCTGGTGGGCCGGGCACACGGTTTCCTGCACGTGGAACGGGCGGATCGCGAGCGCCTGGCGCGCTGGCTGCGCGCCGCACGGCCGGCCAGCGCCCTGACCGGCGAGAGCTACCTCATACGCAAGGACGGCACGACCAGCTACGCCGCATGGAGTTTCAGCACGATGGGAAAAGGCCGCGGCCGGCCCACCCATGTGGTCGCCTCCTACCGCGACATGACGGAGAAACGCAGCCTGCAGGAGGCGCTGGTGCATGCGCAGCGGCTTGATGCCGTGGGCCGGCTCGCCGGTGGTGTGGCCCATGATTTCAACAATCTCATCTCCGTCATCAACGGCTACTGCGAAATGCTGAGCGCGCAGGTGGCGGGCATGCCCCGCGCGCTGCACGAAGTGACCGAGATCCACAAGGCCGGCCGCAAGGCCGCGACCCTCACCCGCCAGCTGCTGGCCTTCGGCCGGCGCCAGCCCATGGATGCGCGGGTGATCTCACTCAACCAGGTCATTCACGAAAACACCGAGATCATGGAGCGCCTGCTCGGCAGCACCGGCCGGCTCGTGCTCAACCTGGCACCCGATGCCGGCAACGTCCGCACCGACCCCGCCCAATTTCAGCAGGTGCTGCTCAACCTCACCATCAACGCCCGCGACGCCCTGCGCGAAGACGGCTGCGTGACGATCAGCACCGCCAGCCGGACGGTGCCCACCGGGCGGAACCGCCGGTTCAGCGACACCCCGCCCGGCCGCTATGTCGTCCTCACCGTGAACGACAACGGCACCGGCATGGACGGGGAGACGCAGCGTCACCTTTTCGAGCCGTTCTTCACCACCAAGCCCGAGGGCCAGGGCACCGGACTCGGACTCGCCCTCGTGTATGGCGTGGTGCAGCAAAGCGGCGGCTATATCTCCGTGCGCAGTGAACTGGGCGCGGGCTCGACCTTCGTGATTCTCCTGCCGGAGCACCGCGGACCGGCAGATACGAACAGCCATGCGCCCTTCGCCAAGCTCCCCCCCCTGCCCGCCACCCGCGGACACGAGACCGTGCTGCTCGTCGAAGAAGACGAAGTGTTGCGCAAAATGGTGGCCGGCATCCTCACGGCGGACGGCTATCAGGTGATCGAAACCAAACGGCACAAGGAGGCGCTGGCCAAAGTCCGCCGCCAGGCTTCGCGCGTGGAATTGCTCATCATCAGCCTGACTGGCGAAGGGGAAAAGCTCGCCCGCTCGCTGCACCGCACCCAGCGCGCGCTGCGCATCCTCAACCTCTGCAGCCAGAGCACCCAACCCGCGCCTTCATGGCTGGCCCCGGCCCAGCTGTGCTCCCTGCCGAAGCCATTTGCCCTGAGCGAACTGCTGCGCGCCGCCCGCACCCTGCTCGATGCCTGAACCACGGAGATGCCACCGATGATGCCACTGCACCTGCTCCCGGACCGCACGGGCTCCGCCGCGGAAAACATGGCCCTGGATTTTCTGCTGCTGCAGCGATACCCGCAGGTGGCGGTGCGCTTCCGGCACTACGGCTGGCGCCGCCCCGCCTTCACATTCGGTTACAGCCAGAAAATCGCTTTTGTCCGGGAAAACCTCCCCGCCGGAGAAAACCTGGATCTCTGCCGCCGACCCACCGGAGGCGGCCTCGTGGATCACCGCGATGACTGGACCTACGCGCTCGTGATTCCCCGGGGCCATCCGATGGAGGAACGGCCGGCAACGGAAAGCTACCGCGTGATTCATGAGGTGCTGGCGGAAGCCCTGCGCCGGCAAGGCGTACAGGCGCTGGCCCAACCCCAGGACGAAGCCGGGCAGAACCATGCAACCGGGCCGGGCGTCTGTTTCCAACGGGCCGAGCCGCATGACGTCATCCATGCCGACACCCGGGAAAAAATCGCGGGGGCCGCGCAGAAACGCAACAAGCACGGACTGCTCTTCCAAGGCTCGATCTGGCGGCCCGCCGCGCGGCAGGAGGTGGATTGGGATTTCTTTTACGAGGACTTCGCCGCCGCCCTGGCCGGAGCGCTGGGCTGCGACCCCTCCGCGGAACCCTGGCCCGAACTCGCCGAACACGAGGTCGAAGGACTCACCGAGCAATACGCCGCCATCGAATGGACCGAGGCCCGCTGAGCGGGAGGGTATCCCTCCTCCTCCGGCCACTCACTCACTGCGGGTGATTTTGAGATCATAGAGGGCAAAGGCCAGCGGTCGCGGGTCGCCGCCATCCGTCCGCAAAACTCCCGGTTGGTCACTGGTAAACTTCAGCTCGATCTGCGGACCGACAAACGTGATGCCGGGAATATCCACCGGCACACGACTGGCGTCCACCCTTCCGCGCCAAAGGATAAAATCCCCGCGGTGGACGGTCACTGTGCGCGGGGTGAGACTGTGCAGGAAAAACCGCAGCCGTAATGGCCGTTGCCGGGCAAACTTTGCATAGGAAACACGACGCAGGATGAAGGAGGCGTCGCCTTCCGCCCAAACCCAACGGTGTTTTGCGTCATGCTCCACGCTGTGAAATCCGTCGCCCGGCTCGGCCACGACCACCATCGCCGCGTCATCCAACGCGGCAAAAGCATGTGCTGGAGGTTCGGGCTCGGGCAAAAAGCGCCAGGCCACAAACGTGAGCAGGCTTCCAACCAGCAGAGCCAGCAGACTGTGACGCAAAACAGGTGACATAAAACAAACCCGGCACGTTAGCGGTGCCGGGTTGTCGCGAGGAAGCTTTTTTAGCCGCCCGCCGCCGGTGTTTCCGGCGCCGGCGCGGCGGGAGCCGCCGCCGGGGGCGGCGGTTCCTGCCAGAAGTAGTGGCCGCGCCGGCCCTCATCAAAGCGGATGTAACCGGCGGCGATCACCAGCAATAGGCCGAGCAGAATCCAGAAACGCCAGGGGCTGGATTTTTCCGCGTAGGGATCATCCAGCGTACGCCGGGCATTTTTGGGCAGCTCCGCCTGGTCGGTGAGCGCGGCGCCCAGCGGCATGTTGATCTTCACGCGGCCGTTGATGGCCCAGCCATTGGCATCGAGGATCGGACCGAGATTGCGCTGCCGGAGCTTGAGCCACGCGATGAGCATCGAAGGCCCCGAAATGGCCAGCAGGATGGCGAGGATGCCCACCGGCATGAAGAAGCCCAGCCCGAGGAACCCGGCGACAAACCCGCCGAGCAGCGTGCCGATGGCACCGATACCGACGCCGAGTGCGGCCACCGTGCCGACTTCAAACTTGGGTTTGGCCGGAGTCGCCGGCTTGCCCGCCGCGGCGGTGTCCACGGTGCTGGTCGCGGCCGCTTCCAGCTTGCCCGTCGCCGCGGTGTCGGCGGCGGCGGCGCGCTTGGTGACCTGCTCCTCAATGAAGCGGATGAATTTCTTGTAGGGCGACCAGAACGCCTGCCGCACACTGATGGGGCTGTCCACGAGCTTGACGATGGTGGCATCCCAGTCCCGGCCCTTGCGATCGTAGAACACCCCATGGCGGCCGACGAAGAGGTAATCACTGTCACCCTGGGTGAAGCAGGCGGCCACCTGCATCTTTTCACCCCCGGTGCGTTTGCAATCCACGTAGGCGATGTAGGTGCGGCTCATGGCGGCGAGACCGGCATGGGCATCGGCGCTGTCCACGCGCACGCAGAGTTCGCAGGAGCGGCTGTCGAGATACAGCGTGCCGGCCTGGAAAACCGCCAGCCGGTCGCGCGAGAAGAAATCGGCGAAGTTGACGAAGTTGTGCAGTAGTGCGCGCAGGTCGCGGTGATAGCGGGCGAGACGCTCGACATCACTGATGGCCTTGAACTCCGGCTCAAGGTCCTTGTCCTTCGCCACCAGTTCGGCCAAGGCCGCACGGCCGTCGCCGGCGAGGATTTCCTTGGCCCGGGCCAAGCCGAGTTTTTCCACGGCAGAACCGGCCTTGCCACCGAGCCAGGTCTCGTAGGCGCTGAACTTGGCGGTGAGCGCCGTCCAATCGGCAGCCGTGAGCGCCGTTTTTTCCGCCCCGAAGATGGGCGTGACTGCCGTGGCATGGAGCGTGGCGAGTGCCGCGGCCCAGGCGGGGTTGACGCCTTCCAGAAGCGGCAGGAGCTGGCTCGACTCGACCCGGGCCAGCGGGAACGCCGCGACCTCCTCGGCGGAGAGCTTCAGATCCTTCGCCGCGATATCGAGGTATTCGGATTCGCTGCGGTTGAGCGCGGCAATGGCCCGGGAGTCGAATGCCGCCATGCGGCAGCGGGCAAAATAATCCTCCACCTTGGAGCGCACCGCCTTGATGGCGCTGCACGCGGCGGCGGTGGCATCGCCCAACACGGCGATATCCTTGGTGCCGCTCTGCTCCACCCAGGCCGTATAGGCGGCAAGATCGGCGAAGAAGCTGTCAACCTGCGCCGCCGTCACTCCAGTGCCGCCGGAGCTGCTGGGGGCGCCGCCGAGACAGGCGATGATGTCTTTAATCAGCGCCTGCGTGGCGGGATCCTCCGTGGACTCCGGCGGGATGACTCCCGAACCGTTGAGCACGCTGGCGGAAAAAATGGCCGCCGTGTTGGCGGCATCGGCGGTGGAGATGTGGCTGTCGCTCTCCCGGCCGAGGCTGCGAAGCACCTGTTTCGCGGAAGCCAGCAGGACATCGCCACCGGGAGCCGCTTCATTGATGGAGCCGAGGGCGAGTTGCTCGCTGCCCCGCAGAAGATCGGCTGGGTTCTTCAGCCGCTCACCCGCCCACTTCACGGCGGCCAGCAACTCGGGCACACGGATGCGTCCGTCCGCATCGGTATCGATCAGCGCCAAGGTCTTCTCATCAATTTCAATGCCCTTGACCGGGCAGCTCAGCGCCACCCAGAGCTTCTGGTCAAGCTGATCGAGGTTGAGCAGGTCGTCGCCAGTCTCAAGGGAGACCTGGTCAATGCCGCCGGTGCGGAAGAATTTCCATACGTGGGTGGAAGCGGGGGAGGTCATATAATGAACGTTGCGGGGAGAGTCAGCCGGCCGCCGCGGGTTTGGCAACAATGCAGTGACCACCCGGTCACGGGGATTTTTTCAGGGTCATCACACACTCGAGATGGCGCGTCTGTGGAAAGAGGTCGAAGGGCTGGATGGCCGTGAGCTCGTAACCGGCGGCGAGGAAATCCTTCAAATCCCGCATCTGTGTGGCCGGATCGCAGGACACATAGACCACGGCGCGCGGACCGTAGGCAAACAGCTGGGCGAGAAAGGAGGCGTCACACCCCTTGCGCGGCGGATCAATGATGACGGCGGTGTCAGCCGCGGGAAAATCGAGCCCCGCAAAGATGGCGGCGGCATCCCCGGCCAGAAAAGTGGCGTTGGTGATGCCGTTCGCCGCGGCATTGGCCGTGGCGAATTTCACCGAGGTCTCGGATATCTCCACCCCGGCCACCCGGGAGAATGCGGGCGCACAACTCAGCGCGAAAAGCCCGCTCCCGCAGTAGGCATCCACCAGAAAGGCGGCGCCGCTGGCCGCGGCCTGCTCACGCACATAGCCGGTGAAGGCCGGCAGGATGAACGGATTGTTCTGGAAGAAATCCCGCGCGAGAAAGCGGAGACGGAGCGGTTCAGTCGCATCCGCCGCACCGGGCTGCGGACCGGGTGCGATCTCCTCGGTGATAACCGCATCATAATCCGTGATGACACCCTCCCGCGCATGGCGCAGGAGCAGGGTCGCATCGCGTTTGTATTCGCCCGCGGCCAGCTTCGCCTGCGCGCGCGCGCGGACCTCGGTGAGCTTTTCGTTGATCTCGGGTGTGGCGATGGGGCATTGCGGAACATCCAGGATGTCAAACCGCGTGCCCTGCCTCAAAAAGCCGATCGGCACAGGAGCGTCCCCCGCCCCCTCTTTCCGCGATCCGCAATGGAAGTGCGGCGTGATCTTGGAGCGATAGCCCAATTCCCGCGGGGACGGTACGGTGGGGGCGACCGGAAACGAGATGCCCGCCATGTGCTGGAGCAGTTCCCCGACCTGGCGACGCTTCCAGTTGAGCTGCTCTCCATAGGCCAGATGCTGGTATTGGCAGCCACCGCAACGACCGAAGAGGTCGCAGACAGGCGCGGTGCGGTGCGGCGACGGCACCAGCACCGCCTGCAGATCGGCCTCGGAGTAGTTCTTGTGGTTGCGAAACACTCGCACCCGCACGCGTTCGCCCGGCAACGTGAAAGGCACCATGACCACCCAGCCGTCGCCCTGCTCCGCCGGGTCCGGCCCGCCCGTCTCATTCAACCTCACGCGGCCAAGGCCGACGCCGCGGTTCGTCAGGGTCGCGATCTCAAGCTCCAGTTCGTGGTGATACGGGAAGGGCCGGTCGTTGAATTTTCTGCTTTTAACCACAAACGACACGAAACACACGAAATGGGCGGAGACGAAGCGGATTCTTTTCTTTCGTGTGTTTCGCGCATTTCGTGGTGATTTCCTTCCCTGACATGGCCGTTGAAAAGATCACCAGTCTCCAGAATCCCCGGGTGAAACAGCTGGTGAAGCTGCGCGACCGCCGGCCGCGCGACGAAGCCGGCGTGTTTCTCATCGAGGGAGCCCGTGAAATCCGCCGGGCATTGGAAAAAGGGGTCGTCCTGCAGGAAATGTATTTTTGCCCCGAGTGGTTCGCCGGAGAGAACGAGCCGGCCTTGCTCACCCAGGCGGAGACGGCGGGGGCCAAGCTGTTTGAACTGTCGAAGGACGCCTTCGCCAAGGTGGCCTATCGCGAACGGCCCGGCGGCCTGCTCGCCGTCGCCCCGCAATGGAAACGCGACCTGGCTTCCCTCTCCCTGCCCGCCTCACCCTTTCTTCTCGTCGTCGAAGCCATCGAGAAACCCGGCAACCTCGGCACCATTCTGCGCAGCGCCGACGCCGCCGGCTGCGACGCCGTGATCGTGTGCGATCCGGTGACCGATATTTTCAACCCCAACGTCGTGCGCGCCTCGACCGGCGTGCTGTTTTCCGTGCCACTCGTGGTGGCCGAAAACACGCAAGTGCTGGCCTGGCTCCGTGAACGGAAAATCCGGAGCATCGCCACCACACCCGGAGCCGAAGCCCTCTACACCGACGCCGACCTGCGCGGCCCCCTCGCCATCATCATGGGCAGCGAACAATCCGGCCTCAGCGATTTCTGGCTCAAGCACGCCGACCTCCCCGTCCGCATCCCCATGGCCGGCCAGGCCGACTCCCTCAACGTCGCGATGGCGACGATCATCACGCTCTTCGAGGCCGTGCGCCAGCGCGGCGGGTGAGCCGACGAACTTTGACTCCGGCGGAAATCAGACCAGTCTGAAAAAACGTCATGTCCGCCTCCAAAACAGTCGGAGCTTACGAGGCCAAAACCACGCTCCCTGCATTGCTCGAATTCGTCGCCCGTGGACGCGAGGTGGTCATCACCAAGCATGAGCGTCATTAACCCGTCCACCCCCCGGTAGTTGGACAGGCTGATTCGCTTAATATCGCCATGGCGACATTCATCGATCCCATCGAAGCCATGAGGGAAGGAAAGGTATCCCAGGTTCATTAGCTGGGCTCTTTTCTCACAACAACTTCGCCATCTTCAATCGCTCCGGTCTCAACAAATCCGAGCGATCGATAAAGATTTTCTGCCACTACATTGTCCGGCACATAGCTGGTCATCAGCCTTGATCCGGAGAAGCGCCGGCATAGCTGCAACATCGTCTCACGACCGTAGCCTTTGCCTTGGTAACGCTGGTCGATCATCAGGCGCACAATCCAGACATCACCGTCTTTCTCATGCGTCATCGCAAACCCCACCAGTTCATCATCGCAGTAAACGGAAAACGCCGAATACCCCGTTGCATAGCTGGCTTGGGCCAGCGAGTAGGAGTTATAAGCGACAAATCTTGTTTGGTCGGCTTTTACAGACAACACACACACAGCCTGCCAGTCTCGTTCACTTACTTTCGCCAGCCGGATCATTGGTCGAAACCCTGCCCAAATCTGGCGCAAGTGCCACCCAAATTTATGATGCTGATGCACGGAATGCAGCCGAGATCGCACTTGGTGGCGATGCATCTGGTCATTTTTCATCGGCAAAAGACCCTTATCGGAGCAAGTGTATAGGGTCTTGCACAGAGAGTTAACGCAATTACTTGGTGACCATGTGCACCAAGATTGTGCCGATCGGAAACTCGCGTGGCATCCGTATCCCCAAGGCGATGCTGGAGCACTGCGGTTTTGGCCATGAGGTGGAGCTGCAGGCCAGGAATGGCGCGTTGATTCTGCGTCTGGTCAAGACGCCGCGGGCCGGATGGTCCGAGGCGTTTTTCGGCATGGCTGCCACAAAAGACGATTTTCTCGTGCATAAAGATGCGTCAGTTTCCACCCAGTTCGATGCGGAGGAATGGGAATGGTAGTCCGCCGCTTCGACGTGTGGCTGGTGACTCTCGATCCGACCATCGGCAGCGAGATACGGAAGACGCGTCCCACGTTGATCGTGTCGCCGGACGAAATGAATGTGGCCATTGCCACGGTGATCATCGCCCAATGACGACCAAAGGGCGCAACTACCCCACCCGCGTGCCCTACACGTTTCAGGACAAGTCCAGCAAGTAGTGCTCGATCAGCTTCGCACGATGGACAAGCAGCGCTTGGTAAAACGGCTGAGCGAGATTGAGCCCGGCATCGTCGCAATCATGTTGGACACCCTGGCCGAACTATTCGCGAAGTGAGAGGCGTTTACTGCGGCTGCTTGGATCGCAGATACTCCACCAGATCCTCGGTGCCAGCTGCCATCGTCACGCGCGGGGTGTAATCGAGGTCGCGTTTGGCGGCGGTGAGGTCGAACCAGTGGTCTTTCGCGAGTTCGGCGGCGATGAAGCGGGTCATCGGCGGCTCGCCTTTGAGCGGCAGAACGCGCCAGAGGGTTTCGCAGACGGCCCCGATGGCGGAGGCGGCACGGAGAGAAATGGTCTTGGTGACGGGTGGCTCGCCGAGTGCGGTGAGCAGGCCGTTGATCCAATCCCAGAGCACGACCGGCTCGTCGTTGGTGATGAAATACGCCTTGCCACCGACTGGTGACAAGGCGGGTTGAGAGTTGTGGTTTAAAACCGAAGCCAAAGCACGCTCGGCAAGGAGGTGGGCATCCACGGTGTTTTCAACGTGGACCATGTCCACGCGGTTGCGGCCGGTGCCGACGATGCGAAGACGGCCGGTCTTGGCGCGGGCAAGCACGCGGGGAACGAGATGGGGATCGCCGACACCCCAGATAAGGTGCGGGCGCAAGGCGACGGTGCGGAGTTCCGGCGAGTTCGCAGCGAGGACTTCGCGCTCGGCGACGGCCTTGGTCAGCGGATAAGGGCTGGGGCAATCGGTCGTGAGCGGCAGCGATTCATCGGCTCCGGCGAGATTGCGACCGTTGTAAACGACGCTGGGCGTGCTGGTGTAAACGAGGTGCCGCACGCCATGGCGGCGGCAGCCGGCAAGAATGGCCCGGGTACCGAGGACGTTGGTGCGGAAAAAATCATTGTAGCGGCCCCAGACGCCGACGCGGGCTGCGGTGTGAAACACCGTGGTCATGTCGGCGCAAGCCGCCTCGACCGCCGCCGCATCATCCAGCGAAGCGCGAATGAAGCGCACTCCGCGCGCTTCCAGATCGGGCGCGGGCCGACGCGCCAGAATCGTGACCTTGCGACCTTGCGCAAGCAGGCGCTCGACCAGCCGTCGTCCCAGAAAGCCCGTACCGCCGGTGACAAGAGTGCTCATGGCGCATCATAGCCTTGGGCCGTGGCGGCCCACCTGGCGAGTGCGAGGCGGTGGATCTTCGCGTTGTGTCGCACGTCCACCGGCAGTTGCGGGCGGAAGTAGAACATCTTGATGCCCGCGGTGTGCGAGCGCGTGAGAGCCAGCGTGCGGAGCTCGCGGGCGAGACGGGTGGCGTCCGCCGCATCCTTCACCTTGGTCTCGGCAACCAATGCAGGTTGGCGAAGCTCACCCGCACCCACGCCGATGAGCGCGCAGCGGGCCGCGCGGGGGTGCGGGCGGAAGACCTGTTCACAGGGTTCGGTGAAGAGGCGGCCACCCGCCGTAAGCACGCTCTCCACTTTGCGTCCGCAAAACCAGAGCAGCCCCTCCTCATCGAGCCAGCCGCAGTCACCCATGCGATGCCAAAGGGTATCGCCATCGCTGATCTTGGCGAGCGCGGTGGCCTCGGGCAGGGCGTCGTAGGTTTTGGTAACCACGGGACCGCTGGCAATGATCTCGCCGATCTCACCGCGAGCGACTTCACGCAGTTCGCCCTCGGCGGCGGCCAGCGTGATGATCTTGATCCGGATGCCGGGCAACGGCCGGCCCACGCAGGCGCCGGAGAAATTCTCGACTCCCGGTTTTCGTTTTTCGATTTCCGAGGCGCCAATGGTCGCAAGCGGCAATGCCTCCGTCGCTCCATAGGGGCTGTGCAGCTGGCCGTTGGGAATAAACTGGCGTGAAGAAGCCCAGAGCGCAACCGGCACCGGCGCGCCGGCGCACAACACCCGACGCAACGAGGGCAGAACGATCCGGCGCGCCGCGCAATGATCGCCGATTTTCCGCCAGAGCGTGGGCGAGCCGAAGGAGTTGGTGACATTTTCCTGCCGGATGGCTTGGACAATCTTCGCCGGATCCACCGCCGCCGGCCGGCGCGGATCGATCTCCGGCACGATGGTGGTCATGCCGAGGGCGGGATTAAAGAGAGCGAAGATGGGCAGCATGGGCAGGTCCACCTCGCCGGGGGTGATGCCGTAGGTTTCACGGATGAGGCGCACCTGCGCCTCGAACATGCCATGCTCGTAGCACACGCCCTTGGGCGCACCGGTGGAGCCGCTGGTGAACAGCACCGCCGCCAGATCGGCAGGGGTGCTGTTCACGATTTTTGATTTTCGATTTTCGATTTTCGATTGGGCGAGGCGGGCGGTGGTGGAGCCGGACACCCCCACGCGGGATCTGACGCTGGCGAAGGTGCGGAAGCAGAGACGACTGATGAGTTGCGCGATCGGAATGCCCACAAGGGCCTGCGGCTGCGAGCGTCGCACACAGCGCAGGAAACTGCGCAAACCCATGCCCGGATCAATGACGACAGGCACGGCGCCCAGTTTGAAAAGCGCAAAAGCGACGGCAATGAGCGGCAGCCCCTGCTTGACCATCAGCAGAGTGCGATCACCGCGGCGCACCCCGGCGGCGGTGAGCCGGTCGCACCAGGCGTCCACCTCGGCGTCGAGTTCGGCAAAGGAAAGCGTGAGATAGTCAATGCGGCCATCGGCCGTGCGTCCGCGCGGAACCTTGAGCGCGGGATGATCCGGCTGGCGGGCCGCCATGAGCGGCAGGTGGCGCGCGATGTTGGCGGACTCGGACATCGGGAGATTTTTCTATTCAACCACAAGGGCGCAAAGACCAAACCTGAATGTCCTCACCTTCGTGGTCAGCCCTGTTTCAACGAGGGGAGATTGCGCAACAGATCGGCCTGCCAGGGGAGGAGAACCTCGTCGAGCTGCCGCGGCCGGCGGGCGATCTGCGCGAGCTGGGAACGGTTGGCAATGAGTGTGGGCTCCAGTGAAAGCTGGGCGGCGAGCTTGTCGCGATCGGCCTTGATGCGGTCCTGCAACGTGACTTCTGCCATGGTGAGCGGCGCATGGTTAGGATCGCGGCCACGCCGGCGCGGCAAGGTCGCAGGGTCGCATTCGATGCCCTGGCGCACGGCGGTGGTGAGCGAGCCGATCAGGCGGGCGTGACGTTTGCCGAGGTTGACCTTGGCCAGAATGGCGGCCTCGGCATCGCCCGCTTCGGCGGCCTCGGCGATGGCGACGAGGAGCTTGTTGCCGCAAACCTTGAAAGGGGGCGTGTCGAGCCGTTCGGCCTGCGCCTGCCGCCAGTGCCACACGGCATGCAGCACCCCGAGGCCGCGCCCGCGCAGGCGTTCGCTGCCACCGAGGCGCCAGGCGTTTTCGTCGGGCGGGGCAAACCCGGTGAAGCCCGACTCAATCTGCGCCTCGCATTGCTGCTTGAGCCAGTCGAGCCGCTTGAGACGGACAAGATCGCGGGTGAGCAAATCGCGCAGGGCCGGCAGGTGCCAGACATCGAGCGCCGCATAGTCGAGCATCTTGGCCGTGAGGGGTCGCTTCGACCAGTTGGCCTTCTGCGAATCCTTGGAAAGTTTCACGTGAAAGTGATCCTCCAGAAGCGAGGCGAGACCGACGCGCGGGATGTTGAGCAGCTGCGCGGCAAGCATGGTGTCGAAAATGCTCTTCGGGCGGAAGCGGCAGCAATCATGCAGCAGGCGCAGATCGAAATCGCTGCCGTGCATGACGAGGTGCTTGGGAGCCAGCCGGCTCCAGAGCGGCTCAAGCTTCAAACCGGCCAGGGCATCGACGAGGAAGACTTCGCCCTTCACCAGAAACTGCAACAGGCAGAGACGGGTGCGGTAGTGATACATGTTGTCCGCCTCCGTATCGAGGGCGACCTCATCCACACGGTCGAGCGCTTCCAGCAGCGGAGACAACTGGCCGGGCTGGTCAATCAGAAGGAAGGAAGGCGGGCGGGAACTCACTTTGACGCCGAGCAAACGGCGCAAGCTCACGGGAAGGAAGCGGGAAATCATCAGACGGGCGCGGCAGACGCGCCCGGACCCACGCTCAACCTTTGGCGACGAACGTTCAACGCCCAAGTTGGCGCGGAGTGGAATCGCTCCATGCGCTCAGGAACGCATCAATCAGCAACGGGAGATCGTCGCTGTAGCCACCCTCCAGGATCGCCGCCACAGGCATGGCCGCGTCATGCAGCCAGCGGCCAAGTGTGGCAAAATCCTCCGACTCCAGCGTCATCTGGGTGATGGGGTCATGGACGTAGGCATCGAAGCCGGCGGATACGAGCACGAGATCGGGGCGAAAATCGCGCACCGCCTGCCAGGAGGCGGCCAGGGCGGCCATATGCCCGGCCCGCGGAGCATGCGGCCGGACGGGCCAGTTGTGGCAATTGTCAAAGGACGCCGTGCCGGTTCCGGGATACCCGGGATATTGGTGCACCGACGCGAAGAGAATCTCCGGCCGGTTGTGCAGGATGGCCTCGGTGCCATTGCCATGGTGCGCATCGAAATCCCACACCGCCACCCGGGCGGCGCCGCGCCGCTGCGCATCGAGGGCGGCGATGGCGATCTGGTTTAGGTAGCAGAAACCCATGGCCTGATCGGCGGTGGCGTGGTGCCCCGGCGGGCGCATGAGGCTGAAGGCCTTTTGACCGGCCAGCGCGGCGGCTGCGGCGGCACAGGCGGCGCCGACGGCCCGGCGGGCATGATCGCCGATGCCCTCGAAATACGGCGTATCCTCGTCAAAATCGCGGGACTGGGCGAGGCGCTTGAGGTGGGTGGGAGTGTGGGCGAGCGCGAGGGTGGCGTCGGCGGCCATGGTGGGGAGCTGCCAACGCCAGGAGGGGTGCTCGGCCCGGAGATGGGCGGCGCTGCGGGTGACGCGGGCGGGCTGCTCGGGACGCAGGGATGAACCGTATTCCGCGCACTGCGGGTCGTGCAGGATGAGCATGGAATCATGGCCGCAAAAAGGCGCATGAGGCGCAAGATCCGAACCTCGCACCACGAATGGCATGGAGAATCCTTTTGCGCTTTTTGAGCCTTTTTGCGGCCATGATTCCCATGAAGGTTGTTGTGCTTTGTTCCGGCGGGATGGATTCCGTGACCGCGCTCCATTGGGCGCGGCGCGAGCATGACGTGACGGCGGTGTTGAGCTTCGACTACGGCGCCAAACACAACCACCGCGAGATTCCCCGGGCCGCGGCGCACGCGAGGGATCTTGGCCTGCGGCACGAGGTCGTCGCGTTGGATTTCGTCAACCGGCTGTTTGCCTCCGACCTGCTGAAAAGCGGCGGCGACATTCCCGAAGGACACTACGCGGCGGAAAACATGAAGCAAACGGTCGTGCCTTTTCGGAACGCCGTCATGCTTTCCATCGCCTGCGGTTTCGCGGAGAGCGCCGGGGCGGAGGGGTTGGTCATCGCCGCGCATGGCGGCGACCATGCCATCTATCCGGATTGCCGGGAGGACTTCATGCGGGCGATGGGCGATGCGATGAGGCTCGGCACCTACGCCGGCGTGCGGCTGCTGCGGCCTTTCATCGCGCTTAACAAAGCGCAGATCGCCGCGGAAGGCGTCCGCCTGGGCGTGGATTTTGCGCAAACCTGGTCGTGCTACAAGGGCGGTGAGATCCATTGCGGAAAATGCGGCACCTGTGTGGAGCGCCGCGAAGCGTTCATGCTGGCCGGCCTCGCGGATCCCACGGTTTATGAAGCCACCCCGCCGCTGCCGGCCGGCCCTCCCCCATGAGCCGCATCAGCGAACGCATTGAGCGCGAGCTCGGGCTGCCGGGCCTGGCCGCCACGCTGGCCGACAAGCTCAAGCCATCCGACCTGCAGTCGCTTTGGCTCGAGGTCAGCCGCCGGCAGGCCGCCCGGCTCAAACCGGCGGAAGTGCTAGCGGCTTATGAAAGCAACCGCTTCGTCCGTCCCGCCAAGACGGATACCGCCCGGTTGAGGGATTGGTCGGGCGTGTTGCTGGCGCACCTCCCGGCGGTCTTCACGGTTTTGGAGCTCTCTCCGGTTTGTCCGCTGGGCACGAATTCCGCAGTGGCCGGAGTCGCCCAGAATTGGGCGGTGGCCACCGAGCGGCACACCGAGGTCGTATCCGATGCCACCAACGTCCTGGCCCTGGAAGCCGCCAGCCGGCGCAAGCAGGCCCGTGCCACCGGGAGCCAAGAGGTGCATCTGGCGACCAGTCACCGGTTGCTGCGCGCGCAAAGTTACACGGCCACGCACCTGTCACCGCATTTCCAGCTTCTCGGCCTTTGCAGCGCCGGCCGGGGGGGCGATTTCGAGCTGACGGCACTGACGCAGCAGATCGAATTTTTGGTGACGGCGCTGCGGCGCCACCTGCCCGCCGGCACCGGCCTGCGCCTGGCGTTGTCCGATTTCGGCCAGCCGGCGCGTCCGGTGGAAACTGTCTCGGGCTGGCTCAAGATCATGGGCGAGCGTTTCCCCGGATTGGTTTGCGAATCCGCCCCCGATCGCACGGCGGCGCGCGGCTACTACACCGGCTGCTGTTTCCATTTGTTCCTGCGGCTTCCGGATGGCAGCGAACGGCAGATTGCCGACGGCGGGGCCGTGGACTGGGCGGCCCGCTTGCTGAGCGACAGCAAGGAGCGTATGGTCATAGGCGGCCTGGGCCTCGAAGGGCTGGCGGCGAACTTCATCCCCGCGGGGCACTCCACCTGACACATGCTGATCTCCGAGATCTTTTATTCCCTGCAGGGCGAAGGCGAGCTGACCGGCGTGCCCTCGGTGTTCGTGCGCACGAGCGGTTGCAATCTGCGCTGCAACTGGTGCGACACCCCCTACGCCTCGTGGCAGCCGGAGGGAAAACCGCAGACCGTCGGGCAGATCGTGGCGGCGGTGCAGGCGCACCGGCCCGCGCGTCATGTGGTGCTGACCGGCGGGGAACCGATGATCGCAAAGGATCTGCCCGCACTGGCCAGTGAGCTGAAACAGCTCGGTTACCACATCACGATCGAAACCGCCGGCACGGTCGCCCCGGCGGGGATCGCCTGCGATCTCGCCTCGCTTTCGCCCAAGCTGCTCAATTCCGCGCCCGACGACCGGCTCAGCTCAACCTGGCGGCGGAAACATGAATCGCTCCGCTGGCAGCCGGAGGTGATCCGCGCCTGGCTCGATGGCCATGGCTGGCAGTTCAAGTTCGTCGTCACCCAGCCCGCCGACGTGGATGAGATCGAAGGCATGCTGGGCTCGCTCAAGCGCGATATCCCGCGGCATAAAGTGCTGCTCATGCCGGAAGGCGTGACCCCCGCGGCCATTCGCGCGCGCGCCGGCTGGCTTGGCGAACTGTGCAAGGCGCGCGGTTATCGCTACGCCCACCGGCTGCATCTCGATCTTTATGGCAACAAGCGGGGCACCTGATCCAGGCCCGGCGAGGCCGAAACCGCGCAAGCTCTCCGAAGAGCTGGCCGATCTGCGCCAGCGATTCGACCACCGACCGGTCACCCTGCGCGAGGTCATCTACACGCTCGGCGGTCGCGCCTACATGCTGCTGGTGATCCTGCTCGCCCTGCCCTTCGTCACCCCGATTCCACTGCCGGGGCTCTCCACCCCTTTTGGGATGGCGATCGGGTTCATCGCACTGCGACTGACACTCGGCCAGCGCCCCTGGCTGCCGAAAAAGCTCCAGCGCAAGGAACTCCCGGCGAGTTTTTTCCGGAAGGTGTTCGCCGTGGCCGCCGGGTTGATCCGGCTGCTGGAAAAACTTCTCCGCCCCCGGCTGGCGGTGCTGACCGGCTCGGGCGTGCGGCTGCAATTGCATGCGTTCATCATGCTGATCGCAGCCATCGTATTGCTGCCGCCGCTGCCGATTCCTTTCTCCAACACCTTTCCCGCGCTGGTCATTCTCCTGCTGGCCGGCGGATTGCTGGAGCGCGACGGGGTGTTTGTGCTCGCCGCCTACGCAGTGTTCGCCGCCGGCACCTTCTACTTCATCTTCCTCGGCGGCACCGCCGTGCACCTGATCGAGGCGCTGAAGCAGTGGCTTCAGTCGTAATTCTCGCCGGTGAACTGCCGGCCGTTGATGAAGACGGCGATACAGCGGGTGGCGTATTCAAACGGGTCGCCGTCGTAGAGCGCGAGATCGGCATCCTTGCCAACCTCCAGCGAGCCGACGCGGTCGGCGATGCCGAGGATTTTCGCGGGTGCCAGGGTCACCGCCGCCAGCGCGGCTTCGAGCCCCAGGCCCTTGCCGGCGGCAACCGCGGCCTCGAAGAGCACGACGCGGGTCTTGGGCACGTAGGCCTCGTAGGCGCTCTGGATTCCGAAGGAAATACCGGCCGCGTGAAGCTTCGCCGCCGTCTCCATGCTGAGGTTCTCCATATCGCCAAAGGAGCGCATCATCGTGGGATGCAGGAGCACGGGAAAGCCCGAGGCCTTGATCTCACCGAGGACGAGCTGGGCATCGGAGGCTCCGTCCAGCACGATGGGCAGGTTGAACTCGGCGGCGATCCGGAGCGCGGCCATGATATCCTGCTGGCGGTGCGCCGTGATCAGCAGCGGCTGGGAACCGTCGAACGCCCGCAACAGAGTTTCGAGCCGGAGATCGCGGGCGGGCCGCTTGCTTTCATCGGAAAGCCCGAGTTTGCGCCCGTATTCCTGCGCCTTGATAAGCTCGGCGCGCAACAGCGCGACCGCCTTGCTGCGGGTGCCGGGTGACTTGCCGGCCTCGGCCGTGAGACTGGCCCCGCCCAGCGAAACCGCGGTCATCGCCGCGGGCTTGAGGACATCCCCGTCGGCGGTGCGGCCGAGGGTTTTTACGATCATGGTCTGCCCGGAAACGAGCATGCCGGGTGCGTGACCGGTATGCAGCGTGGTGACCCCGAAGGACCGAACATAGGCGACCAATGGATCGCGCGGGTTGTAGGCATCGATTGCGCGCAGCTCCGGCTGGATCGGGGAAGATCTCTCCAGCATGTCCTGGTCGTGCGGTTGATTGAGCAGGCCGCTCAGGCCCACGGTACTGCGGGCGTCAATGAGCCCGGGGGTGACAACCTTCGCGCGGACGGTGCGGTGATCCATGGTGTAGGCCACGCCTTCGGCGGGCCCGACATAGGTGATGCGGCCATCGCGCACCAGCACCAGACCGTCGCGGATGGATCCACCGGAAACGGTATAAACCGTTTCGCCATGGATGGCGACGGGCATGGTGGCTTCGTCGGCCTGCGTGAATGGCGCGGCGATTATCGCCGCGGCACAGAGAAGAGAACGATAAAGATTACGAAAATGCGGACGGTTCATTGGGCACCTTTCTGATTGGCGGCGATGATGAGATCCCAAGCGCTGCCGTAGCAGCAAAGCTGCGGCCGCAGGACATCGCCCGCCCCGGGTCCGCCCAGCGCGTAGATCCGGTCCTGCGGGTCGCTGAAATCAAAAACTTTCATCCCCTCCACCCAGGTCTGCTCGATCTGGGTGTAAACGCTCAGCGGATCGCCAGAGAGAAGGATGAAGTCGGCATCCTTGCCCGCTTCGAGGGAACCGATGAGATCCTCCAGCCCGAGCATCCGGGCATTGGCGAGAGTCAGGCCGTGCAGCGCACCCTCGCGGCTCATGCCCGCCCGCACCGACAGCGCGGCGGAACGCAGGAAGTGACGCGAGTCGTTGACCCCATCGTCCGTGTGGAAGCCGACGAGCACGCCGGCCCGTTCGAGCACCGCGCCGGTCTTCAGGGTCAGTTCACCGGTCTCCAGTTTGCCGCCGGGCGAATCAATGACGATGATGGAACAGGCCGCGCCCGCCGCGGCGATTTCATCCGCCACCTGCCAGCCGTCGCTGACATGATGAAGCACGACCTTGAAACCGAACTCACGCGCAAGGCGCAGGACGGTGAGGATGTCGTCGTGGCGGTGCGTGTGGTGCTGCACGACACGTTTCCCATCGAGCACCTCGACCAGCATCTCGAGAGCGAGATCGCGCGCGGGCAGTTTCTCGGGATCATCCCCGGCCAGGGCGCGCTTCGCCCGGTATTCCTGCGCCTTGATGAACTGCGCGCGAACCAGGGCGGCGGACTTGGCACGGGTGCCGGGAAACCCGCCGCCGGACTTCAGAGGGTTGGTGCCGTTGGCCATCTTGAGTCCACCGGCCGGCGTGCCGTCAGCCAAGGGGATGAGCAGGTCATCAATGATCCGGGCGGTGCGCAGCTTGAGATAGAGGGTCTGGCCGCTGACGAGGTGCCCGGAGCCGGGCATGATGTTGACCGCCGTGATGCCGCCGGCGCGGGCCTTCTGCAGACGGGGATCGCGGACGTTGAGCGAATCAATCACCCGCGTCTCGGGTTGGATGGGCGAGGAACCGTCCGCGCCCTGCGCGCCGCCGATGTGACTGTGGGAATCGATGAGCCCGGGCATGATGACCTTGCCGGTGACATCAATGATCTCCACGTCCGAGGAAAGCCGGACCGCGCGGGCATCGCCGACGGCGGTGATCTTGCCATGCTGCACCAGCAGAATGCCGTTTTCAATCGGCTCGCCGACGACGGGAATGATTTTCGCGCCGGTGAAAGCAACCGGCTTCTCCTGCGCGTGCAGCGCAGTGGCGATGAGCAACACAATCAACAAGCGGGGCAGCATACTGCCGAACAAAGCGGATCGGCCCTATCCGGCAAATAAGAAACACCCACATGCGAAGGTTCCAAAACAGGTCGTTGAGATAACGTTCCTCACCCTCTAAACCTGATGTTCAGCCTACGAATGTCGCATGAGAGAAACCGTCAGAATTCGTCGTAGGCGATTTGCTGCGGGATGACGCCGAGGGCGGTGAGCATCTTGGTGCAGGCTTTGATCATCTGCGGCGGACCGCAGAGGTAGAACTCGACGGCTTTGGGATTGGGATGATCGCGCAGGTGGTTTTCGAGAACGACTTCGTGGATGAATCCGGTCGGGCCGGTCCATTGGTCCCCGGGCTGCGGCGCGGAGAGCGCAAGGTGGAAACTGAAGTTCGGATGCTTGATGGCGAGCGCCTCGAAGAAATCGGCGTAAAAAATTTCCTGCCGCGAGCGGGCGCCATACCAGTAGCTGACCTTGCGGTGGGTGTTTTCGGTTTCGAAAAGATGGGAGAGATGGGCGCGGAGCGGGGCCATGCCCGCGCCGCCACCGATATAGACGGCCTCCTTCTGCGTGGGCTTGAGATGAAAGTCGCCGAAGGGACCGATGGCGGTGACGGTGTCGCCGGGCTTGAGGCTGAACATGTAAGCGGAGCCAACGCCAGGAGGACAGTCCTGCCCGGGCGGAGGGGTGGCGATGCGGATGTTGAAGCGCAGGGTGCGCTCGGTGGCGGCGTTGCTGGCGAGCGAGTAGTTGTTGCGCCGGCCCGCGGTGGAATTTTCCGCCACGAGGTCAAAGACATGGTGCTGGCGCCAGACCGTCGCGAAGGGCTCGGGGATGTCGAAATCGCCAAACTTGATTTCGCCGTAAGCGGGAATGTCGAATTGCAGGTAGTCGCCAGGCTGAAACGGGATCTTCTGCGTGGCATCCGCGGGCTCCAGCTCGAGTTCCTTGATGAAGGTGGCAACGCTGCGGTTGGAGACCACGCGAAGCGTGAAAGTCTGCGACGCGCGCGCGCCCGCGCCGCCGGGGCGGCGAAGGTTGAGCCAAAGGCGGCCGTTGCGCTCCTCGATCGGCCAGGTGGCAAGGCCGCGGCAGACGGGTGGGCGCGCGGGGGAGCCATCGGCAAGGTTGAACCGGCCGTTGTGCTTGGGGCACTCGATGATCTTTCCCTTCACCAGACCGTCGGCGAGATGGGTGTTGCCATGGGTGCAAACCCCGTCGGTGGCGTGGAGTTGACCTTCATCATCGCGGTAGAGCGCGTAGGTCTTGTGCCCGTGGTCGAAGCGCATGACATCCTCGCGGCCGAGATCGGCGGCGGCGCAGAGTTCGATCCAACCCGCCGCATCGGGCTGCGCGTCAGCGGGACAGAGAGAGGGTTCTGAGCGGCCGACCGGTGGCGGCGGGAGTTTGCGTTTCACATGATAGGCGGGATCCTTCACCTGCCGCAGGACCGTGGGAATGATTTCGCGAAAGGCCTCCGCGATGCTGCCGTAGGGCACGGGCATGTCGTGCTTAACCAGAGCGTGAAGACGCGGCAGGTTGTGATACGGCACGAGCGGGAACATGTGGTGCTCCACATGATAGTTCATGTTCCAGTAAAGATACCGATGGATCGGATTCATATGGACCGTCCGGCAGTTGAGCCGGTGGTCGAGAACGTTTTCAGCCAGGCCGGCATGCTGGGTATAGCCGTAGATGAGCATGAGCCAGGTGCCGAAAATATTGGGCAGCCCCACGAACATGAGCGGCAGGATGCTGCGTGTGTAGAGCGACAGTCCGATGGACGCGGCGTAGATCAACAGATAGATACGCGCCCGGAGGTAGATCTTGGGAAACTCACTTTCCGGAATGTAGGTTTTCTCATCCGGCAGCATGCGCCCGCAGGCGTGGTTCAGAATCTGGGTGAAGTAGCGTTTGTAATTCGGCAGGTTGAAGATGCCGAAAAACATTTTCCTCAGGTTGGGCGGACGCGGAACGGCAATCTCGGGGTCGCGGCCAACGATGATGGTGTCGCTATGATGGCGGGTATGACTCCAACGCCAGAGGACCGACTCACGCATGACCATGAACGAGGCGATCTCGTAGAGGGCACGGTTCATCCAATCAGTCTTGAAGGCGGTGCCGTGTTCGGACTCGTGCCAGCGCGAATCGGAGGTGGCGGCGTAGAGTGTGGCGTAGATCAGATAGGGAATCGCCGCCCACCATGAGCCCCAAAGCGCATAGGTGGAGTAGCCGCTGACGAGAATGAGCGCGAACCAAAGGAGCGTATCGCGAATGGCCGGGCCATCGCGGCGCTCAAGGAGTTTGCGCATCTCCTCGCGCGGCACCGGGCATTGATACCAATCGGCTTCGGCCAGACCGCGCTCCACCGCGGCGGCGGCATTTGCCCCCGTGAGACTGTAGTCGAGCTGCTTGGAAGGAGGGAGTGTGGCGGTGGGGCGGTCGTCACTCATGAGCAAGTGGAGCTAGGCGGTGGAGAAGGCGTAAATCGTGGTGCGGCGTTGGGGGATGCCGGGGTGCACGAGAATATCGCCGAAATCGGGGCGATGCGCGCCGTCCGGGTAGCCCTGGCATTCGAGACAAAGCCCGGCGTAGGAGTTGTAAGGCCGGCCGGATTTACCCGTCAGGGAACCGTCCAGCGCGACGCCGGTGTAGAACTGGAGACAGCAGTCGTTGGTTGAAACCTCCAGCACGCGACCGGAGACCGGCTCATGCACCCGGGCCACCAACGTGGGGGCATCCACCGCCGTGGGGCGAACCAGATAGTTTTCGCCGTGGGCTCGAAACATCCCCGGGAGCGCCTCCCGCAGACTGCGGGGCGTGGTAAAATCATTGGCCGTGCCGACCACCGGGGTGCGACGGCCGGAGAGTGTCATGCGGGGATCGGCCGCAGGGACGATTTCCTCTGAAAAAATCTGCACGTTATGGTCGAGCACGTCGCCACTCCCCTCGCCTGCGAGATTGAAATACGAATGCTGGGCCAGCGAAAGCGGGGTCACCCGATCGCTCACGGCTTCCGACGCAACCACGAGCTCGTTTTGGTCCGTCAGCGTGTAGGTGACCGTGATGTCGAGCGCACCGGGATAATCCTCCTCCCCGTCCGGACTGTGATAAAATAGCTGCAGTGATTGCGCAGTGGCCGCACGCACGGTCCATACACGTTTGTCCAAACCCGTCCGGCCACCGTGCAGATGATTGGGACCGTCGTTCAGTACGAGCTGCCGCAGCAGCCCATCGGGCAGCGGCAGGAGACCGGCCGTGACCCGGCCCGTGATGCGACCGATGAGCGCGCCGAAATAAGGATGGCCCGCCGCATAGGCGGCGAGGTGATCAAACCCGAGGACAACATCGGCCAGCTGCCCGCGCCGATCGGGCACGCGCAGCGCGGTGATGATGCCGCCATACGTGAGGATGTCAGCGGAAGCGCCACCGGCGTTGCTCAGGGTGTATTGCTCGATGGTCTGGCCAGCAGGCAGCCGGCCGAAGGGTTTTGGGGTCATAGGGTGAAAGCGATCGGGAAGAGTTATTTATGCCGCTGCCAGTCGAGCTTGTGGTGATCGATCCAGCGATAGTGATCGGCGTAGCGCAGCCCCGCCGCGGAGTTTTCGTCGAGGATGACAGTGGCGCGCGGATGCATCTGCAGCGCGGAACCGGGGCAGATCGCGGCCAGCGGGCCTTCGATCATGTGCTCGACCGCGCGGACCTTGGCCGGGCCGAAGGCGAGGAGCAGGCACCGACGCGCCTCAAGGATGGTGCCGACACCCATGGTAATGGCATGCTTGGGCATGGCCTCCAACGAACCGAAGACCTCGCTGTTGTCGCGGAGCGTCTGCTCGGAGAGGATTTTGATCCAGGTGCGCGAGCGCAGCGAGCCGGTGGGTTCGTTAAAGCCGATGTGGCCGTTGCGCCCGAGGCCGAGAAGCTGGATGTCGATGCCACCGGCATCGGCGATGCGGCGCTCGTAGTCGCGGCACTCGGCATGCAGATCGGCCGCGGTGCCGTTGGGGACGTGGGTGAGCCGGCGGTCGATGTTGATGTGACGAAAGAGATTTTCGTCCATGAAATACCGGTAGGACTGGTCGTGCGCCGCAGGCAGGCCGACGTATTCGTCGAGGTTGAAGGTCGTGACCCGGCTGAAATCGAGCCCTTCCTCACGATGCAGGCGGATCAGCTCCTGATAAAGCCGCAGGGGGGTGCGACCGGTGGCAAGACCCAACACCGCATCGGGTTTTTCCCGGACAACCTTGGCAATGATCTTGGCGCCCAAGGCGCAGCCAACGTCGGGGTTTTCGCGAATCAGGACTTCCATGGTGGCGGCAAGCTAGGAGCGCCCCACCCTGCGGACAAGCGCCGACTGGCCAACCTGTCCTGTAAGTGTGTCAGCGGCGCTTGCGCTTGAGCGCGAGTTGAACGCCGGCGTAGCGGACGAGGCCCTGGAGGTGTTCCAGATCCTGCGGGTCCATCGTCTTGGCGGTGGCGAGCTCCTGCTCGGCGCGCTTCATCGCCTCCTCGACAGCCTTCTCGTCAATCTGCTCCTCGGTGATGGCATGCTCGGCGAGGATGGAAATCCGGTTGCCGTCAATCTGCGCAAACCCGCGCCCAACGGCCAGCATCTGGGTCTGGCCGCCCTTGGTCGCCTGCAACTCCCCATGCTCCACCTGAGTGAGCAGCGGGATGTGCCCGGGCAGAATACCGATCTCACCGTCCACCGTCGGAATGACGACGGTGTCGATGGTCTCGGAATAAACCCGGGCCTCGGGCGTGACGATTTCGAGCGTGAGAGCCATGGGAGGATTACTTCTTCGCCGCGGCGAGCACCTCGTCGATGCCACCCTTCATGTAGAAGTCGCCCTCGGGAACATTGTCGAGTTCGCCGGAGAGGATCATCTTGAAGCCACGGATGGTTTCTTTGACGGGGACGTATTTGCCGGGCGAACCGGTGAACACTTCGGCCACGTGGAAGGGCTGCGAGAGGAAGCGCTGGATCTTGCGCGCGCGGTAAACGGTCTGCTTGTCCTCGGGCGAGAGTTCGTCGAGACCGAGAATGGCGATGATGTCCTGCAGATCCTTGTAGCGCTGCAGCACGCGCTGCACTTCGCGGGCAATCGCGTAGTGCTCGTCACCGACGATGTCGGCCTGCAAGGCCTTGGAGACGGAAGCCAGCGGATCCACGGCGGGATAGATGCCGAGTTCAGCGATGGCGCGCTCAAGCACGATGGTGGAATCGAGGTGGGCGAAGGTGTTGGCAGGCGCGGGATCGGTGAGATCGTCCGCCGGCACGTAAACCGCCTGGAAGGAGGTGATGGAGCCCTTCTTCGTGGAGGTGATGCGCTCTTGGAGGAGGCCCATTTCGTTGGAGAGGGTCGGCTGGTAACCCACCGCGGAGGGCGAGCGACCAAGCAGCGCGGACACCTCGGAGCCGGCCTGCGAGAAGCGGAAGATATTATCCACGAAGAGCAGCACGTCCTGGTTCTTCTCGTCGCGGAAATACTCGGTCATCGCGAGGGCCGAGAGCGCGACACGCATACGGGCACCCGGGGGTTCGTTCATCTGGCCGTAAACCAGCGCGACCTTGGATTTGCCGAGGTCCTTCTGGTCGATGACGCCGGCCTCGGACATTTCATGATAAAGATCGTTACCTTCGCGGGAACGCTCACCCACGCCGGCGAACACGGAGTAACCGCCGTGCGCCTTGGCGATGTTGTTGATGAGCTCCATGATCACGACGGTCTTGCCCACACCGGCGCCACCGAAGGCGCCGACCTTGCCGCCCTTGGTGAAGGGAGCGATGAGATCAATGACCTTGATGCCGGTTTCGAGGATCTGCGCCTGGGTGTCCTGATCCACCAGCGCCGGGGGCTGGCGGTGAATGGGATACTTCTTCTGGTAAGGCACCGGGCCGCGACCGTCCACCGGCGTGCCGGTGACGTCAAAGATACGGCCGAGCACGCCCTCGCCGACGGGCACGGAGATGGGGGCGCCGGTATCGACGACTTCCATACCGCGCATGAGGCCTTCGGAGGAGGACATCGCGATCGCACGGGCCACACCGCTGCCGAGGTGCTGCTGAACCTCCAGGGTGAGGGTCTGTTTCTGACCCGAGACCTCGAAGTCGATGGTCAGCGCCTGATAGATGGGCGGAATGGCGCCTTCCGCGAACTGGACGTCAACGACGGGGCCGATGACCTGGACGATTTTGCCGGTGTTGCTCATGACATTTAAAGGCGGGACAAGGGGATGGGTTAAAGGGATCAGTTGGCGAACGAGGCGGCGGCGATCTCAAGAATTTCCTGGGTGATCGCGGCCTGACGGGCCTTGTTGTATTCGAGGGTGAGGTCGCCGAGGAGGTTGTTGGCGTTGTCCTTGGCGGTCTTCATGGCGACCATGCGGGCGCTGTGCTCGGACGCCTTGGCATCCAGGACGTGCTGGTAGATTTCGCGGTTGAGATAGAGCGGGAGCAATGCCTCCAGCACAGCGCGGGCGCTGGGCTCGAAGAGCATTTCGCGCGGCTGGCCTTCGTCGTCGGCGCTCTGGCCGGCATCGGAACGGAGATCGGCAATAACTTCGCGCACGCTGGCAAGCGGCAGCAGCGGCATGCGCGAGGGTTCCTGCACGAGGGTGTTGCGGAAGTGGGGCCAGATGATCTCGACCGTATCCACCGCACCTTCGAGGAACTGCTGCACCATGAACTCCGCGACGACCTTCACCTCGGCAAAGGTGGCGCGATCGCTCACCTGAAACTCGGCCAGCAGGTCGCGCTTGGCGCGAGCGAGGAACTGGGCGCCTTTGCGGCCGATGACGGCAAACTTGGCGGGCGTCCTGATGTCGAGGACGAGCTTGAAGAGGTTGGCGTTGAGCGGACCGCACAGCCCCTTGTCCGTCGTGATGAGGATGATGCCGCGGGTCTTCACCTCGCGTTGCGCGAGGAAGGGGTGATGAGCCTCCTCAACGCGGTCGGCGAGCGCCGCCAGCATGTTGGCCATGAGCTGGGCGTAGGGCCGGCCGGCAAGCGCGAGGGCCTGCGCCTTCTTCATCTTCGACGCGGCCACCAGCTCCATCGCCCTGGTGATCTGGCGGGTATTTTTGACCGACTTGATGCGCCGGCGAATGTCGCGAGTGGAAGCCATTGAAGAAAACGGCGGAGCAGGCGGTTACTTGGCGGTGTAAACGTTCTTCCATTCCTCGCTGGCGGCCTGAAGCTTGGCTTCGAGGTCCTTGTCGAGGGCCGCCTTGGTGCGGATCTCCGTGAGGAGCGCATCCTTGCGGGTGGTGAAGAAGTCCTTGAGCGAAGCGGCCGCGTCCACGATGGACTTCACGTCCACATCGTCGAAGAGCCCCTTCTGCATGGTGAAGAGAACGGCGACCTGCAGTTCGATGGGCAGCGGATTGAAGGCGGGCTGCTTGAAGAGTTCGACGATGCGGGAACCACGGTCGAGCTGGGCCTTGGTCTTGGCATCAAGATCGGAACCGAACTGGGCAAAGGCCGCCAGTTCGCGGAACTGGGCGAGCTCGCCCTTGAGTTTGCCGCCGACCTGCTTGGTGGCCTTGATCTGCGCGGCGGAACCGACGCGCGACACGGAAAGACCGACGGAGACGGCGGGACGGATACCCTGATTGAAGAGATCGGTCTCAAGGAAGATCTGCCCGTCAGTAATGGAGATGACGTTGGTCGGGATATAGGCCGAGACGTCGCCGGCGAGGGTTTCGATGATCGGAAGCGCGGTGAGCGAGCCTTTGCCATCGAGGCGGGCGGAGCGCTCCAGCAGGCGGGAGTGGAGGTAGAACACGTCGCCGGGATAGGCTTCGCGACCGGAGGGACGCTTCAGAATGAGCGAGATCTGGCGGTAGGCGACGGCATGCTTGGAGAGATCATCATAGACGATGAGCGCATCCATGCCGTTTTCCATGAACCACTCGCCGATGGCGGCGCCGGAGTAGGGGGCGAGGTATTGGTTGGCCGGGTTGTCGGCCGCGGGAGCGGCGACGATGATGGTGTATTCGAGCGCGCCGGCGGCCTCAAGGGCGGCGAGGGTGCGGACGATGTTGGAGTTCTTCTGGCCGACCGCGACGTAGATGGAATAGACGGGGCGGAAGTTCTTGTCGCCGCTGGCGAGGCCGACCTTGTTGATCTTCGCCTGGTTGATGATCGTGTCGATCGCGATGGTGGTCTTGCCGGTGCCGCGGTCGCCGATGATCAGCTCGCGCTGGCCGCGCCCGATCGGGATCATGGAGTCGATGGCCATGATGCCGGTGAAGAGGGGCTGGTTGACGGATTTGCGCTCAATGATGCCGGGCGCGATCTTTTCGACCGGATAGTATTCCTTGGTCTCGATGGGACCCTTGCCGTCCACGGGGTTGCCGAGGGCGTCCACGGTGCGACCGAGGAGCGACTTGCCGACGGGCACGGAGAGGAGCTTGCCGGTGGTGAAAACTTCGTCGCCCTCCTTGAGATCGGCGACGTCGCCGAGGACGACGCAGCCGACTTCGTCTTCTTCCAGGTTCAGCGCGATGCCGATGGCACCGCCGGGGAACTGCACCATTTCGTTATACATCACCTCGGAGAGGCCGTCGATTTTGGCGACGCCGTCGGCGACGGTGCGGATGGTGCCGGTGTTCTTCTTGACGGCCTTGCTGGAAAGCTTGGCGATCTGCTGTTCAATCTGTTCGAGGACGGTGCTCATGGCGCGGTCGGGCAGGGTTGGATGTTAAAGGGTTTTCAAGCCGCGGAAAGGGCGGCCAGCTGGGAAGCGATGGAAGATTCGTAAACGTCGTCGCCGACGCGGACGCGCAGGCCGGCGATGAGACGCGCGTCCTGGCGGGAGGCCGGGGTGATGACGCGCTTGTATTTCTGCGAAAGGGCCCCGGCGATGGCGGAGAGGACTTCCTCGGCGACGGGGCCGGCGTGCTCCACGAGCGCCCGGTTGCGGGCCAGCTCGCGGGCGATGGAGTGCTGATAGGCGCGCAGCACCAGCAGCGGATAGGCGGGACGGTGCTTTTCGATGTAGGCGAGAACGCCCGCGACGCGGTCGGCGGACACAATGCCGTTGTCCAGGCTCAGCTTGAAGAGCTGGCGGGCGAGCTGCTGGGCTTTTTTATGGTGGGCGGCCATCGCGGAAAAGAGGCGGATCAGACGACGGTGAGCTCGCGGGCGGCGGCCTGGTTGTAGGCGGCGCGGTCGCTCTCGGTGAGCTGCTTGGCGAGGACGCGTTCGGCGGTGATGACCACGAGGCGGGCGATCTCGCCACGGGCCTCGGCGATCATCTTGCGATGCTCGAGCTCGATCGCGTGCTGGGCCTTGGTGATGAGGTCATTGGCCCGCGCGGTGGCGGCGGCGATCTCGCGGTCGGAGAGTTCCTTGGCGGCCTTGCGGGCCTCCTCGATGATCTTGCCGGCGTTGAGCTGGGCTTCCTTGATCTGGGCGGCGGCCTCGGTCTGCGCCTCGGCGAGCTTAGCGGCGGTGGCCTCGGCATTCTTGATGCCGGCCTCGATCTTGGTGTTGCGCTCGTCCATGACGGCGAGCGTGGGCTTGATCGCGAAGCGATAGAGGACGAACGCCAGGATCGCGAAGCTCACGAACTGCATCACAACGTAGAACGGTTGGATGCCGAAATCGCTGAAGATCTTCAGCACACCGGACGAGCCGGCTGGGTCGGTGGCGACGGCGGAAGCAAGATACAGGAGCATGGCGGACTGGGCGGTCGTTGAAAGTGAGGGGCGGACGCGCGGCCGTTGGAGCCGGCGCGTCCGCGGGAGAGAGCCTTATTTGTTGGCGAGCACGAAGATCGCGAGAATGCCGAGACCTTCGGCGAAGGCGGCGGTCACGAGGGCGAGGGGCAGGATCTTGCCCGAGGCGCCAGGATTGCGGCCGACAGCCTCGACGGCGCGGAAGCCGATGAGACCCACGCCGATGGCGGCGCCGAAGACGGCGATACCCGTGGCGAGATGTGAGATGTTACCGGTGATTTGAGCGAGCATGGTAGGTATGGTTAGTGGATTTGGTTGTTCATTCTTTCCGCCGTGCACGTGTTAAGGAACATGCTCCCGGAGGAAAAAGGGATGTGGAAATCGGTCAGTGACTGTGAGCGACTTCCTTTTCGTCGTGGTGGTCGTCGCCGTGGTTGCAGATCAGGCCGATGTAAACGGCCGAGAGCAGGGTGAAGACAAAGGCCTGCACAAAGCCCACGATGATCTCAAGGAAGTAGAAGATGAAGATGAAGCTCGTCTCGTGGAGGAGGGTTTCGCCGCCGTAGATGTTGCCGAAGAGGCGCGCGGTGAGGGTCGCGGGGCGGATGAGGATGGAGACGATCTCGATGAGGCCCACGAAAAAGAAGATGAGCGACAGGAAGAGATACATCGGCTTCGGCAGGCTGTCCTTCTCCGCCTTGTTGCCGAAGATGTCGTGCCAGATCATGCGGGGGCCGGCATACTTGAAGATGATAATGAGCCAGGCGCCGAAGGACACGAGGGCCAGGGCAAGCGTGCCGTTGGCGTCGGAAGTCGGGGGTCGCAACAGCGGAACAAACTGCCCTTCGGCGTTTTCCCAGCCCAGGGTGCCGACAAACGGAAACATGCCGGACCAGTTGTGCAGAAGAATGAACAGGAAAAGGCAGACCAGCACGGGGAAGGCGGCGGGCATCGCCTTCTTGCCGACGATGGGCTCAAACATCTCGCGCAGGGCTTCCAGCATGGATTCGAACACCGCCTGACCGCGGGAAGGAATCAGCGAAGGCCGGCCCACCATCCACCGGATCAGGACCACGAAGAGGAGGGTGAAGATCAAACCGGTGAAGACCGAATTGGAAATAGGCAGCCCAAACAGGTGTTCCTGCAGGGAGGGCGCCACTTCACTCGCGGCAAATGCGCCTACGCCCGTGCTCAAAAACAGGGAGGAGATGGCAAGCTTACGAACTCGGGACATGGTGAGAGTGGAGACCGGAAAAGGGTTTGAAACGGAATTTCGTAGGGAAGCGGCCCCGCGGGCGTCAACCCTTGAAGCGGTGATATTTGCCTCTTGCTTGCAGAATTAGAGCACTCGGGAGCGTCACAGGCTGGCCCTTATGTCCGGAAGATGCCGGATAGCCGTGCAGGATTGGTAGGCCGGCGCACGGGTTTGAAACACCGTGTCGTGTTCAAAAGGCCAGGGAACCGTGCTCACCCGCCAGTCCGGATGTTCCTGCAGGGTCGCAGTCGCCGCAGCAAAGTAGGGTTCATAGTCGGTGCGAAAATGCAGGCTGGCATTCGGAGCCGCCTTGGCCGCCAGAGCGCTAAGAAACTCGGGTTGCATCAACCGGTTCTTATGATGGCGCCGCTTGGGCCAGGGATCGGGGAAAAGCACAAAAACCGTGGCCAGTTGCACCGCAGGGGGCAGGGCTTCCAACAAAAGGGCGGCTTCCGCTTGTAGAAAAGCAAGGTTGGTCAACCCGGCCCGAACGGCTTTGCGCGTAGCCCGGCCAATCCGATCCTTGAGCAGATCAATACCCAGGCAGGTCTCGGCCGGATGCGCCGTCGCATAAGCGGTGAGAAAATGCCCGTGACCACACCCGATTTCCAAAGTGATCGCGGCAGGCGCCACCGGCCAGATGCGGGCCAGATCTTCCCGCAGGGCGAGAAGACGGGAGGAGCGCAGGGCAACGGCTTGATCCAGAGGCATGAAGGGCTGGCAGCAAGGGCGGGCGGCCCGACCAGCGCAAGCCCGGCTTAAACCGGCTCGCGGCGCGGCAGGGCGAAATAGAAGGCCGTCCCCTGCCCCAGCTGGCTCTCCACCCAAGCCCGGCCACCATGCAACTGCACGATGTGCTTCACAATGCTGAGGCCCAGCCCGGTACCGCCCTTCTCGCGCGACCGGCCCTTGTCCACGCGGTAAAACCGCTCGAAAATATGCGGCAGATCCTCCGGCGGGATGCCGGGGCCATTGTCGCGCACCCCCACGACCAGTTCCGCATCCTGCGCCTTCACCAACACCTCGATCACGGCTCCCGGCGGCGTGTATTTGAGTGCGTTATCCAACAGGTTTTCCAGCACTTGGGTTATTTTAGAGGGATCCATCCACAAGGTACCGGCCGCCGGATCCAAAGAGAGATTCAGCCGGCGGTCGCGCGTTGCGGGCCGGGTTTGATAGTCTTCAATCACCTCGGAAACCAGCTTGGCGACGGCCACGGATTCACGGGCCATTCCGGGATCGGCGGATTCCAGCCGGGAAAGGGCGAGCAAATCTTCCAGGAGGGAATTCAAACGCTCGGTGTGACGCTGGATGGTCCGCAGGAATTTCTCACGATCCTCGACCGGCATCGTGTGGTGATCATCCACCAAGGTCTCAATGTAACCCTTGATGACACTGAGCGGCGTGCGCAGCTCATGCGAAACGTTCGCCACAAAATCGCGCCGCATGCCCTCCAGTTTCCGCTGGTGGGTGATGTCATGCAGAACAAACAGCGCCCAGGGTATTTTCTGTCCATCCAAGGGAGGAATCAGCGCCCCTGTGACCTCCGCCCACACCGACTCATTGCCTTTGGCGAACTCGAAGGCCTTGCGCGGCTCGGCCTGGCCGGCGCGCACCGTCTCCACATAGTCGAGAAACTCCCGGCTGTGCAGCACGAGTTCGAGGCGACGGCCCAACGTGTCGGTGGCCGAGGGAAACATTCCTTGCAAGGCCCTGTTGGCCAAAAGGATATGGTTGGTCTCATCTACGATAAGCACCGCTTCCTGCAGGCTGCCGAGCGTGGCCTCGAGTTGGGCCAGCTGTCCGGTGCGGAATTGCTGGAGCCGGCTCTCCTCACCGATCAGGGTATTGGCCGCCGTGCAGAGCCGGTCCCAATCCTCGCCGAGGTGGGCCGCCTGCTCCTCGCGCAGGAAGGGCTGGCGCTGCAAAATGGCCTGCTCCAAGCCATGCAAAGCCTTCCGGTGTCGTCGCAGCTTGTAAACGGCGACAACCAAGGCAACCGCCAGACCAAAAACCAGCACTCCCGTCATGCGTGCACTTTTTGTTCCGCCATCCGATAGCCGACTCCGCGGATCGTTTCGATCCAGTCCGCCTCTTCACCCAGTTTTTCCCGCAACCGGCGTACATGCGTGTCCACCGTACGCGTTTCGATCTCGGTCTCGTAATTCCACACATTGATCAGCAGGTGCTCGCGCGTCTGCACACGGCCGCGTCGCTCCATCAACAGATGCAGAAGGCGGAACTCCGTGGCCGTCAGATCCACCGGCTGGCCGCGCACCGTGATCTCATGCCGCTCGGTATCGAGTACGATCTCGCCCGCTTGGAGACGTTTGGTCGGCTCACTGCCGGCCTCCGTAACCCGGCGCAGGATGGATTGCACCCTGAGAGACAATTCTTTGGTGCTAAATGGTTTGCAAATATAGTCATCCGCGCCGCTTTCCAATCCCTGGATGCGATCTCCCTCCTCGGCCTTGGCGGTCAGGAAGATCACCGGCACGCGCTTCAGCTGAGGATCGGCCCGCAGCATGCGGCAGATCTGGATACCGCTCAACTCGGGCATCATCACATCGAGAATCACCAAGTCCGGCAAAAAGGACCGGGCCAGACCGATGCTGGCGTGCGGGTTGTTCACCGCCTCGACGGAGTAACCTTTGGTTTTGAGCGTGTAGGCCAGAAGATCCGTGACATCCGGCTCATCGTCCACGACGAGGATTTTCTTGGGTTTGGAATCAGCCATGATGTGAAGATTAGGCGATCAGCCGGTGCCGGACTAGTGAATTTGGCGGTCGTTTCACAAATGTTACAACGTCTCCAATCCTCTGCCCAGCCCCAATATTGAGGGCCAAATCCCGAAACCTGTCAGCAGGATTCGCGGGATAAAAAGCGATCCACACGGACCACCCCCCCTACTTCACCCAGCCTCACTCCCGTGAGCCTGAAACCGGGCGAAGCGATTCGATATAAACCATTAAGATGCTGATATCTGCTGGGTTAACCCCACTCACCCGACTGGCTTGCCCCAGCGTAAACGGCTTGAGCGCACCCAATTTAAGGGCGCTCTCTTTGCGCAATCCCTTGACCACACTGTAATTCAAATCTGCCGGAATACGGATTTTTTCGATATGGCTGAGTTTCTCAATCTGACGTTGCTCGCGCAGCAGGTAACCCTGGTAGCGCACCCGATAGAGCACTTCATCCCGCACCGTCACCGGCGCGTTGAGAAAATCAGGCGGTAAATTTTCAACCGCTTCCCCCCGCCGCAGCAGGTCCGCCCAAGTCTTGCCGCCCTGACGCTGAGTTTCCAAAATCCGCACCCACTCCCCTACTTCCTTTTGCTTGGCCTCAATCCGCGCCAGCCGGCTCCCCGAAAGCAGCCCATGAGCGCTCGCATGATGCCCCAGCCGCAGCTCCGCACTGCCGTGATTAAAAAGCAGCCGATGCTCCGCCCGACTGGTAAACATGCGATACGGCTCGCTCGTCCCCTTGGTGACCAAATCATCAATCAGCACACCAATATAGCCCTCATGCCGCCGGATGATGAGCGGCTCCTCTCCCCTCGCCTTGTGCACAGCATTAACCCCGGCCACCAACCCCTGGCAGGCCGCCTCCTCGTAACCCGAAGTCCCGTTGATCTGCCCCGCAAAGAACAGATTCTCGACCAACTTTGACTCCAATGATGGCAACAGTTGGGTCGGCGGCGCGAAATCGTATTCCACAGCATAGGCCGGTCGCAGCAACACAGCCTCCTCCAAGCCGGGCACACTGTGCACCATATCCAACTGCACATCGAACGGCAAACTCGTCGAAAGCCCATTCACATAGTATTCATTGGTCGAACGCCCCTCGGGTTCGAGAAACAACAGATGGCGCGGTTTGTCGGCAAATCGCACAAACTTGTCCTCAATACTGGGGCAATACCGGGGACCAACCCCCTCGATCTCGCCGCCATACATCGCCGATTTGTGCAGGTTTTCCTGAACCAGCCGGGCAGTTTCCGGCGTGGTGTAGGTCATCCAGCAGGAAATTTGGGCATGGCCCGGCCTCCAACCGAGCCGTTCCTCCCCGGTTTGTTCCACGTGGAACATATCCTCGGGATCCCGCGTATCATGAAAGGCAAACAACGTCGGCTCAGCGTCGCCTTTCTGCTCCTCCATTTTGCTGAAATCCAAACTTCGCCCCAGCAGTCGCGGCGGCGTCCCGGTCTTGAGCCGCTGCAACTCGATCCCGGCCTCCAGAAAACTGGCCGACAGCGTTTTGGCACTAAAGTCCCCCAAACGCCCACCTTCATTCTTGTTCTGGCCGATATGCATCAGCCCACGCAGAAAAGTCCCGGTCGTGACCACCACGGTTTTACCGAGGAATTCGATATCCAGATTGGTCCGCACTCCGGTCACCCGACCGGACGCAAAGCTAAGCCCGGTCACCGTAGCCTGGAACAGCTGCAGATTGGGCTGCAGTTCCAAGGTGTGCTTCAGTCGAAACTGATACGCTTTTTTGTCACACTGCGCGCGCGGCGACTGGACTGCCGGCCCTTTGGATTCGTTCAAAAGCCGGAACTGAATGCCGGTTAGATCTGTGTTGATCGCCATCTCACCCCCCAAGGCATCGATCTCCCGCACGATCTGCCCCTTGGCCTGACCGCCGATCGCCGGGTTGCAGCTCATCTGGGCAATGGTATCGATATTGCCAGTGAGGAGCAGGGTGGAGGCCCCCATGCGCGCCGCAGCCAAGGCCGCTTCGGCGCCGGCATGCCCGGCACCGCAAATAATGACATCAAAGGGAATCTTATTATAAATCATCAAAGGACGGTCGCGTAGCGGTTACTTCCCGATGCAGAAGGTGGCGAACAGATGATCCAGCATCCGCTCATGATCAATCTTCCCCGCAATCTCCCCATACGCTTCCAAGGCATCACGCAAATCACTCGCCACCAATTCGCTCGCCTCATTCGCCGACAATTTCTCAATTGATTCACTCAAAGCGACTTGCGATCGCCTCAGCGCGTCCGCATGCCGGGCATTGATGGCGATAAGATCCTCGCCCACGGCAACGGCAAATGCCTCAGCCCGCCGCACCACGGCGGCCTGGAGCGCCTCAATGCCTTCACCCGTCAGCGCAGAAATCCTGACCACCTCATAGGCCTCAAGCTCCGCGAGCGCGGCGGAATGAGTCGGCAGGTCAGCCTTGTTCGCCACCACCAAGGTCCGGCCCGGAGTCAGCTCATTTACGATCTCGGCTGGCCAGTGCGGAGCCGGTTGCGAGGAATCCAACACGAGCAGAATCAGATCCGCCTCGCGGGCGCGCTCGAGCGATTTTTCCATACCCAGTTTTTCCAGCGGAGCAGGGGAGGGATTGAGCCCGGCAGTATCAATCAGCCGCAGACTATGCGGACCAATAATGATTCTCTCCTCCAGATAATCGCGGGTGGTGCCGGGTTCAGGGCTGACCAGAGCCCGATCCATACCAAGCAACCTGTTGAGCAAAAGGCTTTTACCTGCATTCGGATGCCCAACGATCACCGTCTTCATCCCTTCGCGCAACACATCCCCGTAATGACTGGTGGCCAGCAGTCGCTGGGTTTCGGTGACCAGCCGGGCGAGCTCCTTCAAAACCACCACGCGGTCCTCCTCCGGCAGGTCCTCTTCAGGAAAATCAATATAGGCCTCGATTCGCGCCAGCACCCCGAGCAACCCCTCCACCAACATACCCATATGCCGGCCCAAGGCGCCGCGCAGTTGCTGATTGGCGGCCGCCAACGCCCGTTCGCTCCGCGCATGGATGAGATCCATGACGGCTTCCGCCTGACTCAGATCCATACGACCGTGCAAAAAAGCCCGCTGGGTAAATTCCCCGGGCAGGGCCGCTCGGCACCCGCGGGCCAGCAGATCCTCCAGGATGCGTTGCGCGATGAACGGATTGCCGTGACAGGAAATCTCCAGCACGTCCTCGCCGGTATAGGAAGCGGGCTCCTGAAAAAAAGTCGCCAGGACATCATCCACCAAATCGCCCTGCCCATCCTTGTAATCCGCGCGCTGGGCACAGCGTGGCGGCGGCACGCCACCGCACAACTCGCGGACCAGCTGGACCGTATCAGGACCGCTGATACGGATGACCGCGAGTGCGGAAGTACCGGTGGGAGTCGCCAGCGCGGCGATGGTATCGTGGGAATGCGCCATCGACCGCAGGCAACCGACCCGCCGCACGAAGGCAAAATAAAACCCGGCAAACGCCGGGTTGGGGGAGTGATGTTAATCACACCTTCGGCTACCCGGATTATGAAAATCCGGGCTCATGCAATTAACCTCCGGTCGCCTTCTCCGCTGCCGCCAAAAGCGGGTTAACCACAGATGAGCACAAATAGGAAAAACCGGGACCGACTCATTGTGAAGATAGATGGGCCGGAACATCCCCCTGCCGGTCATCTGACCCGCAGAGGGATCTGCGCCGTCACCCTCGGTGATCTGTTTTCAAAGATAAGTCACCACCGATAAGTTCTATTTGAGTCACCTATTGGCGGGTGGGCGGTGCGCTCCGCGCACGGCCGTTTAAGATCGCCCTGCCGCGCGCGGAGCGCACGGCCCACCTCATGCGAAGTTTTTGGCGAAGCAGAAACAGCGCATCAAAGAGCTGCGCCCTTTCCAATGCACTCTGGCACTTAATCTATCTGCATCGGACCGGTCATTTCCGGCAGCATGCTTCCGGCTCAGTGCAGCTGGCGTCATTCAGCCACCACGATCGGCTTCACCCGGGATCCATCTACGATCTTGTCGCCGGGATAAACGATCACGCGGTCGCCTTCTTTCAAGCCTTCGAGAATTTCCGTCGCGAGCCCGTTGCCGTGGCCGGTGCGCACTTCCCGCAACTGCGCGCGGCCGCTCGCGAGCACATAGGTCTGCCAAACCGCGCCGCGCTGGAAGAGCGCACCCGCCGGCACCTGCAGCACATCGGTGCCTTCCCAGGTGATGATGCGCGCCTCGACACGATAAGCGTCACCGAGGGTGGGGCGCATAGCCAGCGGATCCACAAGGTCCACGATCACATTCACCCGCTGCTCCTCGACCCCAAGGGCCGAGATTTTAGTGAACGCCGCCGGCTCCACCCAGCGCACCCGCGCCTCCAGCGGACGGCCACCGCCCCATTGCTCCAGCTGCACCCGCGCGCCGGGGCGGATCGCCACGCCATCGCGCGAGAGCACTTCGATGCGCGCTTCAAGATCGGTGGGATCACCCACCTCCAGCAGAGGAAAGCCCGCGGGCACCACCCGGGAGCTTTCCTGAAACACACGCAACACGCGGCCACTGACAGGCGATGTGATCACCAATGGTTCACCGCGCGTCGCGGCTTCGGCGTTTTGCCCGCGCAGCAAGACCGCCTTCGCTTGAGCGAGTTCAAATTCCGCAACCTGCAAGGCAAACTCCGCCGCGCGCGCTTCCTGCTCCGCAGTCAGCGCCTGGGTTTCCGCCAGGTCCATCTCCTGACGGGAAAGCGAGCCACCCTGAAACAGGGTCGCGAGCCGGTCGCGATCACTGCCGGCCTGAGTCGCCGCCGCCCGGGCCCGGATGCGCTGGGCCGCGGTGAGTTCCAACCTCGCCGCCGCCGCACTCACCCGCGCGCGCGCCTGCGCCTCGCCGCTGGCATCGAGCAGGTCGGCCTCCTTTGTCTCCAGCACGGCGAGCACGGTTTCACCCGCCACCACCACGGCTCCGGGCTTCAGTTCGATGCGGCGCAATTGTCCGGCCACGGGGCTGGACACGACGTATTGGTGCTTCACGCGTGTCATGCCTTCCTCGTCCACCGTGACAGCCAGCGGCCCGCGCGCCACCGGCGCGGTCTCCACCGGCAACGGCTTGGGCCAGAGACCGACGGCAATCAACAGCGCGAGCAACGCGCCGCCGATCCAGGGCAGACGCCGCGACCAGCGGCGGTGGGACGGGTGGTTTTTGCGAACGGGAGGAGGCATGGGAAAAATCAGTCGCGGGCTTTCAGCACGCCGACGAGGTCAAGCTGGTTGAGCCGGCGGCAGGCAAGGATGGCGGAGAGGATGGAGGCCACCGCCACCACAAGCACAGCGAAAGCGTAGTTCGCCGGAGTGAGAATGAGCGGCAGCCGCACGAACTCGTTGTTCACCGTCTGGAGAATCGCATTGGCCAGCCCGGATCCGATGAGCAATCCGAAGGGCAGGGCGATGAGCGTAAGCAGCACAAGCTCACCCACGAGCACGGCGCCGACTTCACCGCGGCTGAACCCCACCACACGGAGCGTGGCGAGCTCGCGCTGCCGCTCGGAGAGCGAGATGCGGGCGCTGTTATAAACGATCCCGAAGGCCACCACCGTGGCGAAGGTGAGGTAGATTTTCTGGATGAGACCGATGCTCTCCGCGGTGGTCTTGCGGAAGCTTTCGCGAATGGCCTCCTTGATGACGACATTGCCGATGCGCGGCGTTTTTTTCGTCGCCCGCAAAAACTCATGCCAGCGCCCGCCCGCCACCGTGAGGTAGGCGCCGGAGATGCGGTCGCCTTCACCAAGCAGCCGGTTCAGCGCGTCAATGTCCATGAACGCGGCGGTGCCGGCAAAGTCTTCCGAGAGCGCCGCGATGGGCACCACGCGCTCCGGTCGCTTGCCATCCAGCACACGGATGCGGAGAGGATCGCCCGGGGCCACTCCGAGCACTTCGGCCAGCTTGGCGGAAAGCACGATACCCTGCGGCGGCAGCACGAGCCGGCGCCCGCGGGCATCAATCACCCGGTTCAACTCCGCGTCCGGCGGCAATCCGCTGAGCGTGAGCCGGCGATACAGATTGCCGGCCCGCAGTTCCACCGGAGCGGCGCGCACCGGCTCGGCGTGCACCACACCGGGCAGGGCACGGAGATCCGCCAGCGTTCGCATCGGGCCAGGCTCGATGAGCGCCACAAATACTGTCTGCCGTTGGATTTGATCCCATTGATAATCGAGCACGTGATTGATGCCGTCGCGAAACGAGCTGGGCACGACGAGGATGCCCGTCGCGAGGGCCAGCGCGATGCAGGTGAGCACGGCGCGGGCCGGCCGGCGCTCGATGTTGCGCAAGGCCATTCGCAAAGTGGGGGTGAGCGCGCGGGTCAACCCCAGCCGCTCAGCCAGCGCCGGCCGGAAACTCGCCGGCGGCTCCGGACGCATCGCCTCGGCCGGCGGCAGGCGCACCGCGCGTCGCACCGCTCCCCAGACGCCGATGACGGCGGCGAGGGCGCACACGAGGATCGCCGCGACCAACACGCCTTGCGCGAGCTGAAATTCGAGCAGAGGAAAGCGGAAAAACAGATGAAACATTTCCACCAACCGATGGCCGAGCATCACGCCGCCCAGTGTGCCGAGCGCGGTGCCCGCGACGACAATGACGAGCGTGAACTTCAGGTAGTGCCAGCCGATCTCGCGGTTGGCGAAGCCACAGGCTTTCAACATCGCGATCTGCTCACGCTGAAGCGTGATCTGCCGGCTCATGACGGCATTGGTCATGAACGCCGCGACGCTGAGGAAAACGAGCGGAAAGCCCACGGAAAGCCCTTGCAGGACCTTGATTTCATCGCGCAGCCGGGTGTGCGAAGGATGGGATTCGCGTCCGTAGGCACCGCGCCCGCCATAAGGCTGCAACACACGGTCCACCGCGGCGATGACGGATTCCTCCGCCGCACCGGGAGCGAGCGTGAGCGAGACGTTGTTGAAGGCGCCGTCGAGATTACTGGCGGCAGCCAGCTCCTGGTAGGGCAGCCAGAATACGCCGTAGGTTTTGTTGTTGGGCAGCGCCGATCCCGGTGGCGCCTCGAAGACGAACTCCGGCGAAAGAACGATGCCGGCGATGCGAAAAGTCTGCCGGCGTCCGTAAAGCACGGCGGAGATTTCATCCCCGGGCTTGAGGCCGTTGGCCTCGGCGAAGGCCTCGCTGGCGAGAATCTCACCCGAGGAGCCGCGGCCGGCCAGCAAACGGCCGCGACGCAGGTAAAGCCGGTTAAGCCGGAGTTCACCGCGCTCCGGGAGCGATTGGATAAGCCCGGTTGCCGGCTCCACCGTACCCGGCAGGTCAAGCGTGGCCTGCAGGGCGATTCCCGTCTCGACCACCGCGACACCCGGGATGGCGGCCAGCTCCCCCGCCACGGCCTGTGGCGCGCGCTTGAGCCGGGCAAACACCTCCGCAAAACGATGGTCCTGATAATAGGCGTCGCGCGTGCTCTCCAGCGAGAGGATGAGGCTGCGCGTCATGATCATCATCGTGAGGCCGCAGGCCATCACGAGCGCCACCGCCAGGGCCTGTGACTTCAGCGCGCGCAGGTCACGGAACAGTTTGCGGTTGAGCAGGCTCATGACGGCTCACCATTGCAGGGTGCGGGCGGCGGCCCGGTGCGCGTTGCGCCGCTCGCCGGTGATGCGCCCATCGGAAAGCGTGAGCACGCGGTCGGCCATCTCCGCCATCACAGCATTATGCGTGATGACCAGCGTGAGTGTGCCGAGCTCGCGGTTGATGCGCTCGATGGCCTCAAGCACGAGGATGCCGGTGCGCACATCGAGCGCGCCGGTGGGTTCATCGCACATGAGCACGGCCGGGCGCTTGGCGATGGCGCGCGCAATGGCCACGCGCTGCTGCTCGCCGCCGGAAAGCTGCGCCGGAAAATGATCCATGCGTGCCTCCAGTCCCACAAGCCGCAACGCCTCCTCGGGCTCCATCGGCTCGGGCGCAATCTCCGTGATAAGCGCGACGTTTTCACGCGCGGTGAGGCTGGGGATGAGATTGTAGAACTGAAAAACGAAGCCGACGCTGTTGCGCCGGTAAAGGGTGAGTCCGTCCTCATCCGCGCCGCCGAGATCCCAGCCATCATAATGCAGCGTGCCGCCGCTTGGTGAATCGAGCCCGCCGAGCAGATTGAGCAGCGTGGATTTGCCACTGCCGGAAGCGCCGAGGACGACGATGAATTCCCCGGCATGACAATCGAGATTCACCTCCGCAAGCGCATGCACCACGGCTTCGCCTGCACCGTAGGATTTGCTGAGGCCGCGGGCATGAAAGACCGGCGGGCCGGCCGGGGCCGGCAGGGAGCGGTCGGGATGATCGTGGGCTCCGGACATGCGTGAACCGGAAATTCAACAGGCGACCCACCCGCCCGCAACGGACAAAAACACCGGCCCGCAACTGTTAGTCGGCCCTATCGGGTCCAGCACGTCACCTGATGTCCGAACGCGAAGAATCCATGCGCCGGATCGAGAGGATCGCCACCGGCGGGGAAAGCTTCTGCCCTTCAGCGGGAGCCTGATGGATGACCCGGGTGAGCCCGATCCCGCGCACGACGCGGCCGAAGGCCGCAAAACCCTGCCCGTCGGGGTTGCGACGCCCCCCGAAGTCGAGCTCCGGTTGATCGCCGATGCAGATGAAAAAATCCGTGAGCCCGGTATCGGGCTCAAGCCGAGCCATAGAAATCACGCCATCGCGATGCTGCAGGCCGGTGTCGCGCGTGCGCTCCAGCGCAATCGGCAAGCCTTCCTCCGCTTTGCGCGCCGGGTTCGTGCCTCCCTGGATGACTTCAATTTTGATGGGAATCCCCTCCTGCGCGGCCAGTTTCACCGTGCGGTGAAAAAAGCCGCCGTCATAAAATCCGGCATCCACGTAACGGAGAAAATTCGCGACCGTGCGCGGGGCTTTTTCAGGATACAGCTCGAATTCGATTTCTCCCCGATCCGTCGTCATCACTACGCGCACCGTGACATCCGCATAAGCCAACGTCGCAATGTACAACCCGAGGCACAGCAGTAAAAAACGTCGCATCATGGCATGAGATCAACGCAGCCGCAGCACGCCGTCCACTTCATCGCAGGTAAAGAAACAGGGATGCTCGGGTGGCGGATCATTGGGCTGATGCAGCGTCAACTGACGCCGACCCGAAAAATCCGTGAAAAGCATGGCGTGGCCGCCATTGCGGTCGAAAAGCGGCACGGCATCAAAAGTCCACGGACCGGCAAGCGTGCGGGATGCGCTGCGCGCGACGGCCGTGGCGTAGCCCGACCGGCTCCAGCTTGAAAACAACAGGCAGAGTTCACCCTCAGCCGTATGAAAGGGAAAGGCCCCATCGGCCACATAACACGGCCCATCCTTGGCCCACGGCGGCACAGCAACCCATGGCGCGGCGTTGACAGGAAACAGATCAATCGGCCCGCCGGTGGTCGCACGCAGGTCGTCCGTGAGTGGCACGGCGGAATAACGCCCGATGCGAATCGCCGGCCAGTCACGGCTGAAAATCATCCAGGGCATCCCGTCCGGATCGACGTAAAGCGTGCCATCGAGGCAGTCCGCATCGGCGGGAGTCAGCGCGCCCTCGCTGTGCGGCACGAACCGGCCGAGTGGATGATCGGCGACCAGGATTTGCGTGCCACGGTGGCGGGCTTCGCCCTTGAAGCTGGCGAACATGAAATAGCGGCCGCGCCAGACATGGACTTCCGGTGCCCAGAAATGGTGCGTGCCCCAGAACCCCGGTTGAGGCCGGAACACCGGGAACGGCCCCTCCCATTGCACGAGGTCACGACTGCGGTAGGCATCGAAACCTGTGCCTGCATCCTCACGGCAAGGCTCCCGGTCGGTCGTGCCATACAAATAGTAAACCCGCTCGGCCGCCACCGGCAGCACGAACGGGTCACGGATCTGGATGTCGTCTCGGGAGAGCAGGGGAGACGAGGGCATGATTCCCGCGCCCGCTTACTCCTCGGCTTCGCCGGTGACAGTCTCGCCGCCGCGCACATCCACCTTCGCGAGGATGGCCTGGGAGAGCTTCTCGGCGAGTTCGGGTTTTTCCCGGAGCGCCTGCTTGGCCGCGTCGCGCCCCTGACCGACGAGATTGCCCTCGTAGGAAATCCAGGCGCCCTTCTTTTCGAGGATCTTGTGCTCCAGACCGAGGTCGAGGATCGAGCCGATCTTGGAGATGCCCTCGTCATACATGATGTCGAACTCGGCCTCGGTGAACGGCGGAGCCACCTTGTTCTTCACGACCTTGATCTTGGTGCGGTTGCCCACGACCTTGCCCTCGGGGGTTTTGATCTGGTCCTTGCGGCGGATATCGACACGAACGCTGGCGAAGAACTTCAACGCCCGGCCACCGGAGGTCGTCTCGGGATTGCCGAACATGACGCCGATCTTCTCACGGATCTGATTGGTGAAGATGCACACGCAATTGGTCTTGCTAACGACGGCGGTGAGCCGGCGCATGGCCTGCGACATGAGGCGGGCCTGCGCGCCCACGGTGGCATCACCCATCTGGCCATCGAGCTCGGCGCGCGTCGTGAGGGCGGCGACCGAATCGAGCACGATGACATCAATCGAGTTGGAGCGGATGAGCGTCTCCATGATGTTGAGCGCATCTTCACCGGAATCGGGCTGCGACACGAGGAGGTCGTCAAGATTCACGCCCACGACGCGCGCATACTTGGGATCAAGGGCGTGTTCGACGTCAATGAAGGCGGCGAGACCACCCTTTTTCTGCGCCTCGGCGATGACACTGAGACAAAAGGTCGTCTTACCGGAAGATTCCGGACCGTAGATCTCGATGATGCGGCCCTTGGGCAGTCCGCCGACGCCGAGGGCAAGGTCCACGGCCAGCGAGCCGGTGGAGAGCGTTTCGACCTTCATCTTGGCATTGCTGCCGAGACGCATGATGGAGCCTTCGCCGAACTGCTTGGTGATGGAGGAGAGCGCGAGTTCGATGTTCTTGTCGCGCGCGGTGTTGGCGGCGAGAGCGGCGGTGGTTTTGGCGGGAGCGGCTTTGGACATGGAGGGAATGGATGGGAGTTGCGTGGAGTCTAGCCCGGGAGGCTGACAGCGTTATGTCAGCAGCCTTTCGCGACCGGTCTGGCCGCGCAAGGCCGGATTGGTTTTCCGACAGGCCAAACTGGCGGGAATCAGGCCTGCCCCAAGGTGAGTGCCTGCCAGGATTGATACAGCTGGCGCAGCAGGTCCGGATCGCTCGCCACCCCGTGGATGCCGCGGACGATGAACTGCACCCCCACACAGAGGATCAGGAAACCCATGATCTTGGTCATGGCGTGGAGACCGTTGACCCCGAGATACCGCACCAAGCGGGCGGAAACCCGCAGGATGAAATAAGTGATACCCGCCACCACGAGGATGGCGATGAAGATGCTGACGTAATCCAGCCAGGAAGAGGCCAGGGAAGTGAGCCCGATGGTAACGGAAATGGCGCCCGGACCGCTCAGGCTGGGCATGGCCAGCGGGGTAAAGGAGACATCCCGCTTCTTTTTCGCCTCCGCCGCCTCGGCCTTGGTCTGCTCGTGGTCATCCCGCGGGTAGAGCATGCGCATACCGACGCCGGCCACCAGAATGCCGCCGGCGATCCGCAGACCCGGCAGCGACAAGCCAAAAAAGTTCATGATGAAGCTGCCGCCCACCAAAAAGCTGCCGAGAATCGCAACCATGTAGATCACCCCCTTGCGCGCCTGCCGCGCCCGCTCTTCATCCGTATAGCCGTCTGTGATGCCCAGGAACAACGGAGCCGTGCTGAACGGGTTGATGATCGGCAGAAGCGCGGCAATGGAGGCGAGAATGAGACCCATGGGTTCAGCGATAGAACAACCTCCCGGCGCCCGCCAAATATTATCGTCGGTCGCCACCCGCTTTTTTCAGCGGGCCCAAATCAACCACAAGCGTATGGCCCCCACGGGCAGGATTCCGACGGCTCAGGAGGCGCCGGGCTTGAAGGCCACGGCGAAGTAAACCGCAAGCAGCAGGAATCCGAAACTTACCCCATAATTCCAGGTGAAGCGCTCCTTCAGCACGAGCCAGGCAAACACGACAAACACGGCCAGCGTGATGACCTCCTGGATGATCTTGAGCTGGTAGCCGGTGAAGGCGCCCGACAGATAGCCGTGCCGGTTGGCCGGCACCATGAAGCAATATTCCAGCAGAGCGATGCCCCACGATACGAGAATGACGATGATGAGCGGCTTGGCCTCAAGAAACTTGAACTTCAGGTGCCCATACCAGGCGAGAGTCATGAAGATGTTGGAGGCGACGAGCAGGAGGATGGTTTTCATGCAAAAACTGCGGCCCGGGCGACGCCCCGCGGGCTCAACCCAGCTGGTAATACTCTCCAAACCACGAGAGGAAGCGGCCAAGCCCTTCCTCCAGAGCAACCCGCGGCTCATAGCCCACCGCCGCCCGGATCCGGGTGAGATCGGCGCAGGTCTCGGGCATGTCGCCGGGCTGCGGCCCAAGCAGCTCAAGGTTGGCCGTGCGCCCGAGCAGTTGTTCCAACATCTGCACGAAGAGCCTCATCTCCACCGGGCGGTTGTGCCCGAGATTGAAGATCCGGTAGGGGGGAGCAGGCGGTTCGGCCGGCGGATACAGCAGCACCTTGAGCACCCCATCCACGATGTCGTCCACGTAGGTGAAATCGCGCAGGTTGTTCCCGTGATTGAAGAGCGGCAGCGGTCGGCCCTCGCAAATCGCCTTGGCAAACAGGACCGGGGTCATGTCAGGCCGGCCCCACGGGCCGTAAACCGTGAAAAAACGCAGACCGGTGACGGCGAGACCGTGCAGGTGCGCGTAGCTGTAGGCCATGGCCTCGTTGGCCTGCTTGGTCGCGGCGTAAAAGGACAGCGGCCGGCCCGTGTCGGCCTCCTCGCGAAACGGCACCCGGGCTCCCGCGCCATAGACACTACTGCTGGAGGCAAACACGAGATGCTTGGGTGACTGCCGCCGGCAGGCTTCGAGCACGTTGGCGAACCCCACCAGGTTGCTCTGCACATAGGCGCCAGGATTCTCGATGCTGTAACGCACCCCGGCCTGCGCGCCGAGATGCACGACATAGTCGGGCTTGAAATGCGTGCAGACCCCCGCGAAAGCGCCGGCCTCGGCCAAGTCGAGCTGCACAAAGCGGAACTTATCCAGCGGCGCGAGCTGCTCCAGCCGGGCGCGCTTCAACGCCACGGGATAGTAATCGTTGAGATTGTCCACCCCCAGCACGTCGCAACGCCGCGTCTCCGCCAGCCGGCGGCTGACGTGATAGCCGATGAACCCGGCCGCACCCGTGACGAGGACTTTCATGCGCGTGGGTATGCAGCAACCCCTGGGTGCCGGCTAGGCGAAAATCGTCTGTGGCGCTGCACGCCATCATCAGCTCAAGGCTTCTCCGATGAGGGCGCGTCCGGCTGCGCCGGGACGGCGGTGTCCTGACGTGTCTGTAATTCAAGGCGCAACGCGGCCAACTGCGCCTCCAGGCCGGCAATCAATGCGGTCTTTTCATCCTGCCCGGCGTTGGTCCGAAGGATGCCGATTTCCGCCCGGCCCAATGCCTGAGTCTGTGTCAGGTAGTCCCGATGCAGGGCCTCGATTCCGCGCACGGTTCGCCATTGCATGATAACGGCGGCAAGGATGGCGATCCCCGCCAAGGCGAGAAAGAGGGTGCGGAGAGTTTTCATGGAGTATCGGGGTTGCCCGCAGAGTGGAGGACAGGAAATCCCGAGGCGAGCTTTGTGGCTTCTGGCACACCTCGCCAGAGATCTTCCGCCCGGTCGGCCTGATGTGGCTGCACGGCCCGTTTTTGGGCGCACCCCGAGGCATTGCCTTGCTCGAAACGATGACCGCGCTTTCCTGCCGGTATGAGTCACGATCACGACGATGAACATGATCATGGGTGCGGGTGCGATCATACCCACGGCGGGGAGGCGGATCGGGTGGAAACCGTCAGTCTCGTGTTCTCCGGCGTCCTGACAGCCGGGGCGCTCATTGCCCACGGGCTGAAATCCGGCCCAGCCTGGCTGACACCGGGCCTCGCGGGCGCGGCGATCCTGACCGGCGGCTGGTTTCTCCTGCCCAAGGCGTGGCGGGCGGTGCGGGCGCTTCGTCCGGATATCAACCTTCTCGTGGTCATCGCGGCCATCGGCGCCTCGATCATCGGTGAATGGGTGGAAGCCTCCGCCGTCGTTTTTCTCTTCGGCGTGGCCGAATGGCTGGAGGGCTGGGCGGATCGGCGCGCCCGGCGGGCAACCAGGGCGTTGCTGGAACTGGCCCCGAAGCAGGCGCTCGTAAAACGCGGCGGCCAGTTTGTGGAGGTTCCTGTCGGCGAGGTGGCGCCGGGCGACACGGTGGCCACGCGATCCGGCATGAACATCCCGCTCGACGGCGTGGTGATCGCGGGAGAGTCCTCCGTCAATCAGGCGCCCATCACCGGCGAGTCCGTGCCGGTGGACAAGAAGCCGGGCGACACCGTCTTCGCCGGCACGATCAACGGCGAGGGGTCACTGGAAATCGAGGTGACGAAACCGGCCGGAGACACCACCCTGGCACGGATCATCCGGCTGGTGGAGGAAGCCCAGGAGCAGAAAGCGCCCACGCAGCGTTTCGTGGATGTGTTCGCACGCTATTACACCCCGGCGGTCACCCTCGTGGCGTTGCTCGTCTTTCTCGGCCCTCCGCTTTTGATGAATGGGGATTGGAGCACCTGGCTTTACCGGGCCTGCGTGCTGCTGATCATCGCCTGTCCGTGCGCGCTCGTGATCTCCACTCCGGTCAGCATCGTGGCCGGGCTGACAGCGCTCGCGCGGCGCGGGGTGCTGGTAAAGGGCGGCGCGCACCTTGAAGCCGTCGGGCGGCTGCGAGCGCTGGCCGTGGACAAGACCGGCACCATCACAGAGGGGAAGCCCAAGGTGCTCGACATTGAGTTGATCCATGCCGGAAGCCCTGAAGAGGTGCTGAGGATCGCCGCGGCGATTGATGCGCATTCGGCGCATCCGTTGGCCAAAGCCGTTGTCGCGGGCGCGGAGGAGAGGGGAGTTTCCTTTCAACGTGCGGAGCGTTATCAGGCGCGCAGCGGGCGCGGCGCTGAGGGCGTCGTGGAGGGCCATGCTTACTTCGTCGGCAACCATCGCTTCGCGCACGAACTCGGGGTCTGCTCCGCCGCCATCGAGGCGCGGCTGGCGGCCATCGAGGCAAAAGGACAATCGGTCGTGGTGGTCGGGCATCGCCCGCATGATGGCTGCCAGGGTGAGGTGCTCGGCATCCTGGCCATCGGCGACACCCTGCGGGCCAACGCCGGCGCGGCCATCCACGCTTTGCACGCCGCCGGGGTGGAGTGGGTGGTGATGCTCAGTGGCGACAACCAGCGCACCGCCGATTTCATCGCCCGGCAGGTCGGGATTGATGAGGCGCGGGGCGATCTGCTGCCCGACGACAAGGTGGCCGCGGTCAAGGCCCTGCGGGAGAAGCACGGGGTCGTCGCCATGGTGGGCGATGGCGTGAACGACGCCCCCGCCATGGCGACCGCCAGTATCGGCATCGCGATGGGCGCGGCGGGGACCGACGCCGCCATTGAGACTGCCGACATCGCCCTGATGCGGGATGAGCTGGATGGGATAGCGGAAACGATCCGGCTGGGCCGGCGCACACTGGGCATCATCCATTTCAACATCACCTTCGCCCTCGGATTGAAGGCGGTCTTTCTCATCCTCACGATGCTGGGTCACGCCAGCCTGTGGTTTGCCATCCTGGCCGACACCGGCGCAACGTTGCTGGTGATCGCCAACGCGCTCCGCTTGCTTCGCGCCCCACGAACTGGCTGATCGCTGACCCGGCTTTTCTCCTTTTGGAAAAACCGGGCCGGCGTGACACGTCCCCGCCTCAGCAGGTGACGTTTTTGCCCTCGCTGCCGAAGTGCTTCAACCGCTCCTCGGTGGACCACTTCGTGACATTCTCAGGCGCATAGTGGTATTGCAGGGCGCGGCGGCGGTGCGGCGAGGAGTTGTGCGGCGTGCCATGCGGCAGGAGGCCGTCAAAGAGGAGGAGGCCGCCGGGTTTGAGCGGCGCGGCGAGCGACTTGAGCCCGAGAGTCTGGTTGTCGCAGATCTGCCAGTCGCGACGTTGGAAATGAATCCTGGGCCCTTCCTTGTGGCCGCCGGGCAAGAATTGCATGCAGCCGTTTTCCACGGTGGCTTCGTCGAGCGCGATCCACACACCGACGACCGGCGTGCCGAGAGGGAAGTCAAAATAGGCGTGATCCTGATGCCAGGGTTTCTCGCGCCCGAGCCGCGGCGGCTTGATGAGCGCCATGTCCTGAAACATGAAGGGGACTTGGTCGCCGATCAGGGTACGGACAACGGCCAGCAGCCGGGGATGGTGCGAGATCGCCTTCAGCCGGGCATCATATTCGACAAAATGCCAGAGCTTGCGGACGGCATCCTGTTTCTGCTCGGGCGAAAGGGTAGGCAGGATTTCCTGCGCCTTGGCCTCGAAAAGCACACCTTTGTAGGCCGGGTTTTTCCCCACAATCAGGTCCAGCAGGCCCTGCAACGCACCGGCCACCTCCTGCGCATCGAACGCCTGACGCACGATCAGGTAGCCGTGCTCCTTGTAGAAGGCCACCTCGGCGGGACCGATGTCTTCCAGCCGGTCAACGCCAAAGCCGGTGCCCGTGGGCTGGTAAAGCGCGGGGTCGTGCATTTCGGAACCGGGATCGAATTGAACCTTGTCTTGGGTCGCAGTGCTCATGGGGTGAAGACGTGAACATTGGCATAAATCCGCTTTTGACGCCATGCACAACAACGGCTTTTATTTGCATTTATCCGTTATGATCGAAATTGCCGGCCACCGTTATGCCCCGCGCCTGCAGGCGCGGGGCCGGGTGCGTTGCGAACCGGGCTGGCACCTGGGTCCGGCTTGGGCGCGGGGATTGAAAGATTTCGACCTGTGGTTTGTCTGGGCCGGACGCGGGCGCATGTGGCTCGATGAGGGAGAGATCCCCCTGTTTCCCGGCACCTGCATCTGGATGAGACCGGGGCACCGCTACGAAGCGGAACAGGTGCCCGACGAACCACTCGGGGTGAACTTCATCCATTTCGACCTGCCGCCCTCCGACCAGAACGCGCCGCGGGAGGAGAGGGTGGAGCCACCGTTTGAAATGCTGCGCACCCAACAGCTGGAGCTGACGGACAGTATCATGCGACGCGTGATTGAGCTGGGGGCGGAAGCCGGGGCCGGCCCGGTCGCCGCCGCCCTGTTTGGCGGACTGTTGATGGCGCTTTGCCGCGAACATGACACCGTCGGCCCGACCGCCGGCCGCGGGGTGGACCGTCATCACCGCAACGCCATCCTGCGTGCGGCGGCGCAGATCCGCGAAAATCCCGGGCGGGCCCCGACTGTGGCAGAGCTGGCCAAAACCGCCGGCTACAGCGTGGATCACTTTTCCCGGCTTTTCCTCAAAGTCACCGGCCAGCGTCCCCAGCCCTACGTTATTCAGGCGCGCATCGCCCGCGCGCGCCAGTTGCTGGCCGAGTCGGATCTGACCATCGGCATGGTCGCCGAGGCGCTGGGCTTTCAGGACATCTTTTATTTCTCCCGGCAGTTCCGCCAGCAGACCGGTCTGACCCCCACAGAATTCCGGCACGGGCGGCCGCACTCATAAGAGCGGCAGCTTTATGCCATAACTTTTTCAAAAGTTCCTCTTGCCGGATGGAAAACGGAGCCTATACCTTGCGCCCCCTTTCAAGTTTGGACACCGTCATCGCATGAACATCAAAGCCTATCTCAAGCCGCACTGCGGTTGGTCCAATGGCGTTCGCGCGGTCCTGCGCAAACACGGTCTGGCCTTTGAGGATATTGATATCATCAACAACCGCGCCAACTACGCGGAAATGGTCCAGAAGTCCGGCCAGCCCCTCTCTCCCTGCGTCGAAATCGACGGCGTGATGCTGGCGGATATCTCCGGCGAAGAAGTCGAAAACTATCTTCTCAGCAACGACCTCGTGAAGCCCGCCGATAGCACGACCGATGTGCCCACCAACGCGGGCTGCTCGGACGAAGAACACGCCAAAATGGCCACTAAAACCATCCGATTCTTTTAAGTAGCTGAGGGCTAATCCGCTCCATTCACCCTTTGGGCCGGCTCTCGCAAACGAGACCGGCCCTTTTTTGGCTCCAGATGGGTCGGTTTTGCCCCGAAAACCTCCGCCCCGATGGCACAAAAACAGCTTCCCTGACACCTGACCACACCAAGAACCACCCACCTGATGCCAAATACCCAGCGGCCCGCTCCCATGTCCCAATCGTTCTCTCCGCCCCGCCCGGCGCCCGGCCGCCCGGCCAAGCAGGGCCTCTATGACCCTTGGTTCGAGCATGACGCCTGCGGCGTCGGCTTTGTGGCGGACATGCATGGCCGCAAATCGCACCAGACCCTCCAGCAGGCCCTGCAGGTGCTGACCAACCTCGACCACCGCGGCGCCGCCGGCAGCGAATACAACACCGGTGATGGCGCCGGCGTGCTTCTGCAGATGCCGCACAAGTTTTTCGTGGAAGCCTGCAAGAAGGCGCGCATCACCCTGCCCAATGAGGGCGAATACGGCGTTGGCGTCATCTTCCTTCCCCGCAACCCCACCATCCGTCGCAAGATCGAGCAGACCTTCGTCCAGATCGTGCAGTCGGAAGGCCAGATCTTCCTCGGCTGGCGCACCGTGCCCACCGACAACTCCTCGCTCGGCGAAACCGCCAAGTCCTGCGAGCCCGTCATGCGCCACGCCATCATCGCCCGCGGCTCCGGCGTCACCGACCTCATCACCTTCGAACGCAAACTCTACGTCATCCGCAAACGCGCCTACAGCGAGATCCGCGCCTCCACCATGGCCGGAGCGGAGTTCTGGTATGTGGCCAGCCTCTCGGCCCGGACCATCGTTTACAAAGGCATGCTGCTCACCGACCAGCTCGCAACGTTCTACCACGACCTGGCCGACGAGCGGTTCGTCTCGGCGCTCGCGCTCGTGCATCAACGCTACAGCACGAATACGTTCCCCACCTGGGACCTCGCCCATCCGTTCCGCTACCTCGCCCACAACGGCGAAATCAACACCCTCCGCGGCAACATCAACTGGATGCACGCCCGCGAAGCCCTGTTCGAGTCCGAGGTCTTTGGCGAAGACATGCCGAAACTGCTGCCTATCGTGAATCCCAACGGCAGCGACTCGGCGATGTTTGATAACACGCTGGAGCTGCTCATCCTCGCCGGCCGCCCCCTGGCCCACGCCATGATGATGATGGTCCCCGAGCCCTGGTCCGCCGACCAACAGATGGACGATGCGCGCCGCGCTTTCTATCAATATCACGCCTGTCTCATGGAGCCGTGGGACGGACCCGCGGCCATCGCCGTCACCGACGGCCGCCAGATCGGCGCCATTCTCGACCGCAACGGCCTCCGCCCCTCGCGCTTCTGCGTCACCAAGGACGGACTCGTCGTCATGGCCTCCGAATCCGGCGTGCTCGATATTCCGCCCGGCGATATCGTCCGCAAAGGCCGCCTCCAACCCGGCCGCGTCTTCCTCGTCGATACCGAGCAAGGCCGCATCATCGAAGACGAGGAGATCAAGTCGCAGCTCGCCAACGAGCGCCCCTACCGCCAGTGGCTCAATGATTATCTGGTGCACCTCGACGACCTGCCCGCGGCCCCCACCGTCGAGCAGCCCGATCATGACACCCTGCGCCAGCGCCAGATCGCCTTCGGTTACACCCATGAAGACGAGCGCATCATCCTCACGCCCATGGCCCGCGACGGCGTCGAGGCGATCGGCTCGATGGGCAACGACTCGGCCTTGGCCGTGCTCTCCAACAAGCCGCGCCTGCTCTACGACTACTTCAAGCAGCTCTTCGCCCAGGTCACCAATCCTCCGATCGACTCCATTCGCGAAGAGATCGTGATTTCCGCCGAGACACGCCTCGGCTCCGAAGGCAACCTGCTCAACCCGCAGCCCACCGCCTGCCGCCGCGTCGAACTCAAGTGGCCCATCCTCACCAACGAGGAATTCGCCAAAATCCGCCGCACCGATCTGCCCGGCCTCAAGACCGGCGTCCTCCCCGCGCTCTTCCGCGTCGCCCGTGGCGAGAAGGGCCTCGCCAAGTCCATGGAGGAAATCTGCATGATGGCCCGGCGCATGATCGAGGAGGAGGAAATGAACGTCCTCATCCTCAGCGATCGCGGCGTGAACCGCGACTTCGCCCCCATTCCCGCGCTGCTCGCCGTTGCCGGCCTCCACCACTACCTCATCCGTGAAGGCCTGCGCACCCGCGTGAGCCTGGTCGTCGAAACCGGCGAGGCCCGCGAAGTCCATCACTTCGCCCTGCTCATCGGCTACGGCGCGAGCGCCATCAACCCCTACGTCGCCTTCGAGACCATCGACGGCATGATCCAGGAAGGCGCGCTCACCGGCATCGACCACGCCAAGGCCTGCAAGAACCTCGTCAAAGCCGCCTCCAAGGGCGTCATCAAGGTCATGTCCAAGATGGGCATCTCCTCCATCCAGAGCTACCGCGGCGCCCAGGTCTTCGAGGCGCTCGGCCTCCGGCAGGACGTCGTTGACCACTACTTCACCTGGACCGCTTCACGCGTCGGCGGCATCGGCCTCGACGTCATCGCCCAGGAAGTGCTCGCCCGCCACCGCGCCGCCTATCCTGAACGGCAGCGCGACGGACAGGTGCTGCCGGTCGGCGGCCTCTACCAGTGGCGCGCCGAAGGCGAGTCCCACCTCTTCACGCCCGAGTCCATCCACTACCTGCAGCGGGCAACGCGCACCGGCAGCTACGCCGCCTTCAAGAACTATTCCCGCCTCATCAATGAGCAGGGCAGCAACCTCTGCACCCTGCGCAGCCTGCTCGACTTCAAGCCCGCCACCGCCGTCCCCATCGAGGAAGTCGAGCCGGTCGAGAGCATCATGAAGCGCTTCAAGACCGGCGCCATGTCCTACGGCTCGATCTCGAAGGAGGCGCACGAAACGCTCGCCATCGCGATGAACCGCATCGGCGGCAAGTCCAACACCGGTGAAGGCGGCGAGGACGTCGAGCGCTTCACCTGGACCAACGAGCAGGGCGATTCCAAAAACTCCGCCATCAAGCAGGTGGCCTCCGGCCGCTTCGGCGTGACCAGCGAATACCTCACCAACGCCCGCGAACTCCAGATCAAGATGGCGCAGGGCGCCAAGCCCGGCGAAGGCGGCCAGCTCCCCGGCACCAAGGTTTATCCCTGGGTGGCCAAGACCCGCGGCACCACCGCCGGTGTCGGCCTCATCTCCCCGCCGCCGCACCACGACATCTACTCCATCGAAGATCTCGCGGAGCTCATCCACGACCTCAAGAACGCCAACCGCCATGCCCGCATCAGCGTGAAACTCGTCTCCGAAGTCGGCGTCGGCACCATTGCCGCCGGCGTCGCCAAGGCGCACGCCGACGTGGTGCTCGTCTCCGGTTACGATGGCGGCACCGGGGCTTCGCCGATGACCTCGCTCCACCACGCGGGCCTGCCCTGGGAACTCGGCCTCGCCGAAACGCACCAGACCCTCGTTCTCAACAACCTCCGCTCCCGCATCGCGGTCGAGACCGACGGCCAGCTCAAGACCGGCCGCGACGTCATCATCGCCGCGCTGCTCGGCGCCGAGGAGTTCGGCTTCGCCACCGCGCCGCTCGTCGCCACGGGCTGCATCATGATGCGCGTCTGCCATCTGAACACCTGTCCCGCCGGCGTCGCCACGCAGGACCCGCGCCTCCGCGCCAAATACTCCGGCAAACCCGAGCACGTCGTGAACTTCATGAGGTTCATCGCCGAGGAAATGCGCGAGATCATGGCCCAGCTTGGCTTCCGCACCGTCGAGGAAATGATCGGCCAGGTCGGCGCGCTTGAGCCGAAGCAGGCCGTGGACCACTGGAAGGCCCGGGGCCTCGACTTCTCCAACATCCTCTACTCGCCCGAAGTCGGGCCCGAGGTCGGCCGCTTCTGCTCCATGCCGCAGGACCACGGCCTCGACAAGTCGCTCGACCTCACAACCCTCCTCGACATCTGCCAGCCCGCCATCGAACGCGGCGAGAAGGTCGTCGCCGAGTTGCCCGTCCGCAACGTCAACCGCGTCGTCGGCACCATCACCAGCTACGAGGTCACCAAGCGCCACGGCGCCAAGGGCCTGCCCGAGGACACCATCCGCATCCGCTTCAAAGGCTCCGCCGGCCAGAGCTTCGGCGCCTTCATGACCCGCGGCATGACCTTCACCATCGAAGGCGATGCCAACGACTACGTCGGCAAAGGCCTTTCCGGCGGCAAGATCATCATCGCCCCTCCGCCGGAGGCCACCTTCAAGGCCGAGGAGAACATGATCATCGGCAACGTCGCCCTCTATGGGGCGACCGCCGGCGAGATCTACATCCGCGGCATGGCCGGCGAACGCTTCGCCGTCCGCAACTCCGGCGTCGATGCCGTGGTTGAAGGCATCGGCGACAACGGCTGCGAATACATGACCGGCGGTCGCGTCGTCGTGCTCGGCGCCGCCGGGCGCAATTTCGCCGCCGGTATGTCCGGCGGCATCGCCTACGTGTTCGACGAGGCCGGCGACTTCGCCTCCCGCGTCAACGCCCAGATGGTCGGCCTCGAGAAACTCGAGGACCCCAAGGAAATCGCCGGCGTCCGCGCCCTCATCGAGAAACACCTCGACTACACCCGGAGCACCCGCGCCGAAGCCATCCTCGCCAAATGGGAGGCCAGCGTGCCCAGGTTCGTCAAAGTCATGCCCAAGGACTACAAGCGCATGCTCGCCTGCATCGAGCGCGCCGAGGCCCAGGGCCTGGCCGGCGACGAAGCCATCATGTCCGCCTTCGAAGAAAACGCCCGCGACACCTCCCGCGTCGGCGGCAACTAATCCACCTTCAGCCTCTATACATTCTACCATGGGCAAACCCACCGGTTTCATCGAATACCTCCGCGAACTTCCCGTTGACCGCGCTCCGCTCGAGCGGGTCCGCGATTGGAAGGAGTTTCACCACCACATGGAGGAGAAGAAGCTCCGCCAGCAGGGCGCGCGCTGCATGGATTGCGGCGTCCCGTTCTGCCACACCGGCAAGCTGATCAGCGGCATGGCCTCCGGCTGTCCGATCAACAACCTCATCCCCGAGTGGAACGACCTCGTTTACCGCGGGCGCTGGCAGGAGGCGCTCGGCCGCCTGCACAAGACCAACAACTTCCCCGAGTTCACCGCCCCCTGCGAAGGCTCCTGCGTCCTCGGCATCAACAACCCGCCGGTCACGATCAAGAACATCGAAGCCTCCATCATTGATCGCGGTTGGGAGGAAGGCTGGGTCGTGCCCCAGACGCCCAAGGTCCGCACCGGCAAGAAAGTCGCCGTCATCGGCTCCGGACCCGCCGGCCTCTCCGCCGCCGCGCAGCTCAACGCCGCCGGCCACACCGTCACCGTCTTTGAGCGCGCCGACCGCCCCGGCGGCCTCCTCATGTATGGCATCCCCAACATGAAACTCGACAAGCAGGAGGTCGTCCTCCGCCGCATCAAGCTCATGGAGCAGGAAGGCATCAAATTCATCTGCAACGCCAACGTCGGCGACAACGTTGAGCCCGAGATCTTCCTCAAGGAATTCGACGCCACCGTCATCTGCACCGGTGCCACCCAGCCGCGCGACCTGCCCATCGAAGGCCGCAGCCTCCAGGGGGTGCACTTCGCGATGGAGTTCCTCACCGCCAACACCAAGGCCGTGCTCGGTAAAAACGGAGCAAGCCCCATCAACGCCGCGGGCAAGGATGTCATCGTCATCGGCGGTGGTGACACCGGCACCGACTGCGTCGGCACCTCGATGCGCCACGGTTGCAAGACCGTCACGCAGATCGAGATTCTGCCCAAGCCGCCCACCGAGCGCACGCCCGACAATCCCTGGCCCGAGTGGCCCAAAACCTACAAGATGGACTACGGCCAGGAGGAGGCTGCCGCGAAGTTCGGCGCCGATCCCCGCGTCTATCTCACCACCGTGAAGAAGTTCGTCGGCGACGAGCAGGGCCGCGTGAAGGAACTCGTGACCGTCGAGATCAAGTGGGAGAAGAACGACAAAGGTCAGTTCATCCCCAAGGAGCAGCCCGGCACCGAGCAAACCCGCCCCGCGCAGCTCGTACTGCTCGCGATGGGCTTCCTCGGACCCGAGCAGGCGCTCCTCAAAGACCTCAAGCTCGAGACCGACCCCCGCAGCAACATCAAGGCCGACCACGGCAAGTTCACGACCAGCCTCCCCGGCGTCTTCGCCGCCGGCGACTGCCGCCGCGGTCAGTCCTTGGTGGTCTGGGCGATCAACGAAGGCCGCGGGGCCGCCCGGGAATGCGATAGGTATTTGATGGGCAGCACGGACCTGCCTTGATCGCTCGTTAAGTTGCCCTCACAAACCAAGGCGCTCTATCCCGGGCGCCTTTGATTATCCTCTAACGTGGAGTGAGAGTGAAAATATACTCGTGGGTCTTCTGGCGAGCTGCACGACCATAACCCTTACCTTCCTCATTTATGGTTCCGCCCAGCGTGCTGAATCGGCTCCGCTTAAACGTTGAATCAACTTTGAAGTATTTCGCGGCGGTTTCGTGAACAACCTTACCTGAAAGTCCGTTGGAGCATTTGCGCTGAGGGAAAGTAAGAATAGCTTTGGCTTCCTTGTCTGCAATTTTCATTAGCAGGTCCTCGAGAGCAGCAGTTGCTTCAGAAGTAACACTATAGCTGGATCGAGGGCGCTCCGCTGGAGGAGGGTAGCGACCAGCGCCAGAGACAGCTCCACATTCTCCGTGAGCGATTGTCTCTAGCACATGATAGAACCGGCTATAGTGAACCCCTGAGTAAGGCGGATCAAGAAACACGAGATCGCCTTTCTGAAGCTGGTTGGTCGCCTCGTTTGCATTACCCACCTCGGCCTTCCCTGTTTTTTGTGCATGCAAAGCACAGATTTTAACCAAGGCGTTCTTCGTGGCTCCCACGACTGAGCGCTGCCAAGCAGCATAAAGAAATTCTTTGGCTCCGAGGGAAGGGCTGAACGGCTGCGCGGTGTGCCCCGGTGATGCAGCACATTGGCTAGCGGCATGAATCAATGCAGCCAATGCAGCTGACATGGCTGGTTCTTTAGAAGGCACTGTGTTGCGAAGTGCATCCAACCAGAGAGCTTGGCCGTAACTATAATAGTATCCACCGTATGCTTTAGTGATGGGATGAGAAAGCTCATCAGCACATATTTGTCGGACCTCTTTGGTGTATCTTTGATTAAAGCCTGGCCGGTAAGTGGGTAGGGCTTTGTTGGCCGCGCTAAAACGACGTTCTTTACGAAGCTGATCAATGGCTCGTTTGTGCCATGCATTCCAAATCTTGTCTGCGTCTAGGCTAGTGCTGCGTCCGATTACTGATTGAGCTAGGGTCACGCAGAAAAGCTGCAGATCATAGGCCATAATTTTAATTGGATGACCACTTGTCGCGACGAATTGAACAACAGCGCCCGACCCGCTGAACAAATCAACGAAGCGCTTCGCGTGAGGAAGTTCATCTTTTAAGAGATGGCCGAGCCCATTGCCGAGCATCCATCGCTTTGACCCCATGTATTTCATGGTCAATTTGCGAATGCTGAAATACCGCCTTGTTCTGCCAATTGGAAATTGATGACACCAGCCCACGTTGGGTTTCTATGTCTATTCCAAAACGGATTTCGCGTAGCTAAGACTTCATCTAGGGCGGTTCGGAACTTCACTAGTCTGTGGTAGGCCACGACTTGAACAGCATTAATGTCAGGATACTTGCTTCGCTTTGGTATTGGGGGGACATCAAATTTAATTTGCGAAATTTGTTTTAAACGGGCCTTCAAGTTGGATTCGTTTAATGGTTTAAAATTTGGAAAACTACCGATGTGGTCAGCATAGTTAGCCCGATCTCGATGAGCAACATCTGAAGGCTCCGTATTGGACTCGTTAAAAGTAAACAGTGGGTCGCCTTTAAATGGACCCGATTCTTTAACGAGTTTCCAATAGGCTTTATGCTCTCGGTCGTCGCCACTTTTCTTGTCAAATATGCATACATGCCTCTGTACTCCTGTCTTAAGCCTGGCTATTTTCTTTTTAGAATACAGATGGAAGCAGCCTAGTAAGTGGGCCATAGCACGGACGGAATAGTGACTCGAATAATATCCGCTAACACTTGCCCAAAGTGGACTTGCCTCGGTTAATGAGGCCGAGATGAGATAGCTATGAACCGCGCGCTGCCATATTTCTACCGCAGCCGTAGCGAACATAGCTGTATCTGCGGGGACCAAGTTTACCGATGGTTGAGCCGCTGCCGATAGCGACACCCTTTCCAAGTGTTCCTCAAGTCGTGAGGACAGGGCTGAGATTCTAGGCAAGTATTTGGCTGCGGCGGGCCTCGCCAGTGGGGCGAAAAGAATCTCTACGTGTTGGACAAACTCAGCAGGTAAACTCATGGGCTAGTTGCGCAATTCCTTTATGACTATGGTACGATTGCTCTCAGCATTTTTGGCAAGTAATTCAGGGTTTCGAAGCGGAATCTTTCCGGTTCCTAGGGCTGCCGCCCACAAGGTATCACGGAACAGTGCAATACCGCCTGTTCCAAGGTAGCGTTTCGCTTTCATATCCTTTTTCCCCAAGAACAAGCCTGATTTGGTTAATTTTGCTCGCTCTAGAGTCTTCCGCAGCCACGCAGTAAGGAGAAGCCTGCTCATATCTGAAACGAAAGGATGATCTGCCTTTTGGATCTTGTATATGCAGGCGGGAAGCAACTTCAGGAACGAGGCTATAAAACGGCCTTGGTAGGCCAGATTGTCTGCATCAAGCTCCGTATCTTCTGCTGATATTTTCCGGCCTGTTGCTTCGAGCCAGGCATCTAAGCATTGACCTAGAAATTCGGCTTGGGACTCCAATGTCTGAATCCCTGCGTCGTCTAAGTGGTCAAGCTCCTCTTCAATTGCGGAATTCAAGGTCGCAAGGGCGACAACGTCCTTTAATCCAAATCGGATACCAGGGATTTGTATCATTCCTCTAAGAGGCCCTATCTCTAGCATCAATTTACGTCCAATGTCTTGAGCTCGCTCAAGATTGTTTAATGCCTTTCGTTCCCCGCGTGCAGTCGGAAAGAGATCTGCGACGAGTGATTTATCAACCTTCTTCTGATTGGAATTTACATCGATAAAAATCTGCGCTTGGTGGCTCGGGGCTGAGCCTGGTTTGTCAAGGTCGACAAAGATTTCTGCCGGGATCTGCCATTCGGCATTAGGTAGGGTTCGCTTTTTTAGCTGTATAGCAAAATACGCTCCGTTGATACGATGCTGCCCATCGATTACGGTGAAATTTAGGTCATTGTCATCCTCTCGAAATACGAGTTTGGCCGTTCGGCTGTTAGAAAGCTTTTTAACTACCGCACCATTTACGTGTAATAGCACATTCGAAAAGGTGGGATAATCGCTCGGTTGAAAACCTACGACACTGGGAACTTTTGGAGGCCATATGCGGCCTGGATCGTCGGCTAACTGTGAGTAGATCTTCCTAAAATATTTATCTATCAACGTGGGGGCATCGACGATCTCTTCCTGCAAGAGATAAGCTGCTATTTGTGCAACGCGCTTCCAATCGAGAGAGCGTTGAATGTCCCGCACTTTAGAGGGATTCCTGTGTGGAACATGTGGAGTGCCTGGCCACCACTCCATTAACTTTTCGACGTTCAGGGCAGCAAGGCAATGCTTCACGCCGCTGAGCTCTGGAGGCACAAACGGGTTTTTCGGAACGATGACCGAAATTGTTTGGACTGGAGTCGTGGGCATAGATGAGGTTTCGCAGCTATTCTCGTCGTGAGCGAGGAAAAGGTGGGCCCTGAACTATCGCGAAGAGCGCTCCATAAATCCGCGCCGCCACCGCCTGCTTCTGCAGCGTCTCCACGAGCTCCTTGGCTTCGTTGGGATTGTAGGTGGGCATGGGGTTTGCGGAGTTTGGGATAATCGATTTCAACCGGTGCTCGAAGTCTTCCACCGAAGCACCCGGCCTGAATCCGCAGCGCGGAATGCATAAATCGAGAGCCGAACGCTTACGCCGGTCTCTGCGAGACAACACACGGTCGAAGCGAGATGGCGGGGTGAGGGCATCTTTCCCGTCTGGACCAACGGGATCTTCAGCAAGGGCGGACCATCCCCTAAGGGCAATCCCTCAGTATGTATGGACAGTCAGCATAAGCTGTAAGCGCCCAGCTTTCCCGCGCCACCGCACGTCGCTAATGACCTACATCCGCGCCCATCCGCGTGATCTGCGGCCAAAGCCAGCTTTCTTCTCTGCGCCTCTCACAGTCTCTGTGGTGAAATTCGGGTGTCACTCCGTTACGCGGGTGGCGAAAGGGCCCGACTCCTGCTAACCATGAGGCATGGCCTACAAGAAAATTGTCATGGAGTTGGACAAGAAGATCGCGCTCGTCGCGCACGACAACAAGAAGCGCGACCTCGTCGAATGGGCGAAGTTCAACCGCGACCTGCTGGCCCATCACAAGGTTTACGCCACCGGCACCACCGGACTGATGCTGGAAAAGGAATTGAGCTTCCCCATCATCAAGCTGCAGAGCGGCCCACTCGGCGGCGACCAGCAGATCGGCGCCAAGATCGTGGAGAACGAAATCGATTTTCTGATCTTCTTCTGGGATCCGCTCGAACCGCAGCCGCACGATCCCGACGTGAAGGCGCTGCTGCGCATGGCCGTGGTCTGGAATATTCCCATCGCCTGCGACCGCGCCTCCGCCGATTTCATCATTTCCTCACCGTTGATGGACCTGCCCTACACACGGCTTGTCCCCGACTACGACGTTTACCGCACGCGGCCGATCCCAGCGAGCGAGCCTGCGCCCTCGCTTACGCCCGCAAGGAAATCACCGTAGGCCACAAACCGGGGTTTACAGGAGGACGCAAAGAAACGCGGAGCAAGGGATTCAAAACCTGCTCCTCCAATCGAAAGTTTTACCCAAAGTCACGAGGCCGTCCACCTCCGGCCTTTGCGCCCTCCTGTAAAACGAACTTCTCCGCCAAGGGATCGCTCCGCCGTGGATTATGCACCCTCCCTCAAAGTCCCGGGGGCTTGGCGCGAGCACTTCCGTGCAAATTCGCGTGATTCGCGGGCAAAACTGCACTGCAATCCCGGTTTCCGATGCCCTCCAAACCCATTCCCGGCTCCTCTGGCGAGGTCCTGACCTGCCTCCCCCCAGCCTATGTACCGCATGCGGCCACAGGGTTGCTGCATCTGCCGCGCTTCCTGGCAAAATGCCGCTACGCCAAGGAACACGGCGCGCTGCCGCCGAGCTACGCCAAGAACTACAAGCGTGGCATGGACCGTTTTCTCTGCCTGCACCTCGGCATTGAGCCCGCCGCGGTGGAAAAAATCGTGTTCGAATCCGCCACCGATGAGGAAATCGAGACGAAGCTGCAGGCATTGCTGCCCGCCGATCGCCGCGTGGCGAAATGGAACCGCGAATACGTGCAAAAGGGCATGACGCCAAGCGGCCGCGAATTTCTGAAGGAAGCGCTCACCGCCATGGGCTGCGCCGACCGCGCGGAAGACATCATCAGTGTGACCGATCTGATCGAGTTTGACGAAGGCCGCATTGAGTGACGCGGAGGAGCTCCTCCACCACGCCAACAAAAGAGCCGCCCCCCAGAGGGAGCGGCTCATGATTATTGTAACTGCGAAGGGTCTTACTTCTTCTTAGCGACCTTCTTCTTAGCAGCAGGTTTCTTAGCGACCTTCTTGGCAGCCGGTTTCTTGGCGGCGACCTTCTTCTTGGCAGCTTTCTTAGCCATCGGTTTTTGCTCCGTATTTTGACTTTGGGTTGTTTGGGAAACTCACCACGACTTATGGCGTCGTGCGCGAGTTACGTTCAGGTAAATCATCATTACCCATGGAACGCGCAACATTAAACAAGCAATGACTTGCATTTTCTTTTGCGCCGAACAGTGCGCGAAAATTTTTCATCCGCGTGAAATGCGCGCGATGAAAATCAGGTCTCACACCACCGCACCCGGCGCCTTCGCGGGATCGCTGTGCGCGGTGAGCACGTGGCGCAGTGTCGCGAGATTCTCGCGCACGAGCGCGCCCATCGAGTCGCAGTCGAGATAGGTTTTCCGCTGGTAATGCTCCGCGAGATTCTCGCGCAGCGCGTGCACTTTCTCCTCTGGCGCGAGCGGATCCTGCGCCATCTGCTGCAGCAGGTGGCCGAGGCGCACGGCGGCGAGTTCGGCGCGCTGCAGCATCAGCGTCTGCTCCTCGCGCTGGTATTGCAGCGCCGTCTGCGCGTGCAGGTGCTTCGTGCAGTAGGCGACGAGCGGCGTGTTCTCCTTGAAGAACTGAGGCAGGTAGAAGTTCTTCCGCCCGTTGTACGACTGCTGGTCGAAATCCATCGCGCGGATGCGCACCTGCGCCTCCTCGAAGTCGGGCGTGATCACGAAGACGAAGTTGTAGGAGCGCATGTCGCCGAGCAGGCGGACAAAGCAGCGCTCGTTGAACTTCACCAGTTCCTTCGCGACACGGATGGGCTTCAACTCGCGGTTGCTGAGCCAGCGTTCGATGAAGACATCGCCGGGGATGCCGGCGATGTGCTCCTCGGCGAGCGTCTCCCCATGGGTGAGGTAGTTGAGCCGGTTGGGGGAGAGCAGGTGTTCGAGTTCCAGCCCGTAGATACGCGAAGCATCGGCCTGCTTCAGGTAGAAGTAATCCTGGTTGTCGTTGTAGGCGTTGACCACGCGGATGCGGAAGGGCATCGAGTTGCCGAAGCCGCAGAAATCCACGCGATCCACATAAAGGTGACGCATCACGGAGAAATCGCCGTCCACCTTGAGCAGGGCGTAGATGCGCTTCAGTCCCTCAAACAGATCGCCCATCTCATCGGCCTGGTAGATGACCGTGTCCCACAGCGTGGGCCGTCCGGTGGCGTCGGTCAGCGGGATGGCCTCCTGGAAATTCCGCAGGCGGCCGTAGGTGATGGGCAATTCGCGCTCGCGCCGGTAGCGGGTGAGATAACCGCGCAGGCCATCGCTCACCGGCAGACTGGGCTTGCGCGGGGTCGGTGCGATTAAGGGATCGTCCGTGGCCATGACATCAATTTACCGGCGCCGGCGGCGCAGGCAATGCAGCGAAATCAGGCACCGCCCTGCTCAAACCACCGGGTGATTGCCGCCGCGGGCGCCGCCACCTTGAGCGGGCGGCCCCCATAGCGCAGCGAATCGGTCGCCGCGCAGCCGGCAGCAATGCTTTCCCGCGCGGCAAGCGGGGACGTGTCGGTCTGGCCGCCTTCGCGCACATAGCGGAGAAATTCGGCGATGATCTTCGGATCCGCGCCACCATGGCTGCCGCGC
>CAYSBR010000011.1:0-83755 GCA_964429385.1 uncultured Opitutaceae bacterium | reverse complement strand
GGGAGCAGCGCCCGAATCCGCGCACGCCCGTGGACTCCTCCCGCGGCACCGCGCTCACGACCCTGTTGCGCGAACTCAACGCAATTGAAGGCGATTTCTGGATCCGCCTGCTCTACACGCATCCGGCGCACTGGAGCGACGAACTCATCCGCACCATCGCCGAGTGCCCGAAGGTCGCCCGCTACATTGACATTCCCCTCCAGCACATCAGCGACCACATGCTTGGCCTGATGCAGCGCGAAACCGGTGGTGACTATATCCGCGATCTCATCCGGCGCATCCGCGCCGGCATCCCCGGCATTGCCATCCGCACAACCTTCATCGTCGGCTTTCCCGGCGAAACCGAGGCGGATGTGGAAGAACTCTGCGAGTTCATCCGCGAAACCAAATTCGAGCGCCTCGGCGTCTTCCGGTATTCGCAGGAGGAAGGCACCCGGGCCGCCAAAATGGCCGATCAGGTTCCGCCCAAAATCAAGGAAGCCCGCTGGCACCGCACCATGGCCCTCCAAAAGGAGGTTGCCCGGGATGTCTCCAAGGGCTGCGTGGGTCGCACCCTGAAGGTTCTGGTGGAAGAGCCCGGCGTGGCCCGTGGGGAGGCCGACGCCCCCGATATCGATGGTCGCGTCTATGTGCCGCGCAGCCTGACTGTCGGCGAATTCACGGAAGTCACCATCAACTCCTTTCACGATTACGACCTCCTGGCACTGCCCCGCGGGGAAGAGCCCGTCGTTTACAAGGTCGCCAAGCAGGCCCAGTGACCCGGGGCGCAATGCGCGCGCAGCAATCGCCGCTGCCAACGGGTAATTTCATTCCCCGCGCACGGGCTCGCTCCCGGCATGCTTCGCCCGGCGATTCGCATAATTTTTCATAATCGTAATTTCAGGCCGCCGGCGCCGGCTCATTTCGGCCCGAAGACGCGGCTGCGCGCAACCGGAGGCCGGACCGGCGGGGCGCTGGCCATGTCAAAAGATATATGACCGGAAATGCACGCGGCTTGCGTTTCCGCCGTTGGTTTCCAATACAGGAGCCGCTCCCATGAATCCCAGCAGCCCCTCTCCCGCCCTGGCACTTCCCGTAGATGAAAATCCGGTCACCTATTGGAAAACCACCTGGCTGTTGCTCCCCCTCCTGCTGCTGACCGCACCGGTATATTGGCTGATGGCCCGGCTTGAAGAAACTCCCGTGCCGGCGGGCACCTGGGTCCTCGTCATCATCTCGGCGTTGGCGAACATCATTGTCATCGCCTACCATTACACCATCCCGGCGCACCCGAAGTTTCTCATGGTGCCATGGCGGCGCTGGATTCTCCGGATCCATATCATCTCGGGTTCGGTCGAACTCGTGGCCGGGCTGATCGCCTGTTTCACCGGCCACCCCACCGCCGCGATCATCGCCGGCTGCGCCGCCCTGTTCTTCCATGTCCCCTCGGCCTTTTTCCAGACCCGTATCGTTTTCGGCAGCAAGGCGATCATGGTCCCGGCCTATCTGCTCTGCATCATCACGCACGGCTTCTGCGCCGCGATGCTTATCGCCAACCCGACTTCACAGATGTGGGCGGTGAACACCTTCCTCGTGTTCAACATCTATGTCTGGTGCCGCGTGTATTACTACCTTTTCGATCTGATGAAGCTCTTCAGCTCGATGAAGTATTCCATCTCCATCCTCGCCGCCGGGGCGACGATGATTCCGGCCCTGTTCGGCTCCCTCGGCTTCCTTCTCCTGGTTGCCTTCATCGGCGCCTATATCGTCCTCTACCGCCTGATCTTCATCCGCGACGCCGCCGCTTACCACGACTTCGTCCGTGAGCGCGCCCGGGACAGTGTCATGGACCGCAACCCCGGCCTGCTTTGGAGCAAACGCCGCGGCGGCGACGGGGACGACGAAGCTGATGCCCGCGCCTGGTTTGCTTCCCTCGATGGGGGCAGCAGCGGACACCTCTCTCCGGAGGCCCTCCGCAAGGCCATCGCCCCATGGGGACTGTCGGCGCTTTCCAGTGAGGCCTTTGCCAGCCGGCTCCTCGCCGGCGGGCCGGTGGATTATGAACGCTTCAAGTCCGAACTCTGGAGCATCGGCGCGATTCAGCAGCATGCCCGCCAGACCCTTGGCATCGAACGCGCCGTCTCCGATCGCGACAAGGCCGAGCTGGTCTTCCGTCGCCTTGATGTGGATGCCGACGATGCCCTGGGGCAGAACGAGCTCGACCTCCTGCTCATCGAATGGGGGTTGCCCGCCTCGGAGACCCGCCGCTATCTGGCCCGCACCGACCGGGACGCCGATGGCCGGATCACCTTCAGCGAATTTCTGCTCAAGATGGAGCCGGTCTGGCGCTACATTTATCACGAGATTTTCCGCAGCCACTACAATCGTCAGGGCAGCGAAATGGTCGGGCGCGGGCTTTCCGCCGTGCTGGATGCCCGTCGCACGGACGCCCTGAGAGAACAGGTGAAGCGCTCGCTGCTGACCCGCGTCCCCTTCCTTGAAGGCGCCAGCGAGGAGTTGATCGGCAACCTCACCGCCTCACTGGTCATTGAGCGTTTTCGCGCCGGCGAAATCGTCTGCCGCGAAGACGAGCCGGGCGACAAATTTTACCTCATCGCCGCCGGGCTCATCAGGATCAGCAAGCATACGGAAGCCCTCTCCGATCTCGGGCCGGGCGGCTGCATCGGCGAAGGCGCGCTGCTCACCGATTCGCCGCGCAACGCCACGGTCACCGCCGTGCAGGACTCCACCCTGTTTTCACTGACCCGGGCCGCCTTCGGCTACCTTACGGAAAATCATCCGGTCATCCGCACGCAACTCGCGGAGTTGCACGCCAGCCGGCGCACCGAGAACACCGCCCATACACTGAGCCGGGAGTTTGTCGGCAATGCGCCTTTCCTGCGGCAGCTGGGCAACCCGCAGTTGATCGCCGATCTGGCCGCCGCGATGGAAACCGACTTCCGCCGCAAGGGCGACATCCTCCTGCGCGAAGGCGCGGCCGGCAGCCACTTTTACCTGATCGAATCGGGCTCGGTGCAGATTCTCCGTGGCAACATCGCCTGTGCCACGCTCGGGCCCGGTGGCTGTTTCGGCGAAGGCTCCCTCCTCACGCGGGCGTCGCACAACGCCACGGCCATCGCCATTGAGGACTGCCGGCTGTTCCGGCTCGGCACCGACGCCTTTGAGCGGATCCTCGTCTCCTATCCCTCCGTCCGGGCGGACCTCGCGCAACTCCACCAGACCCGTTCCGCCAACGCCATCGCACCATGACCACATCCCGCACTCCCCGCATTCTTGTCCTCGGCGGCGGCTATGTCGCCATCTACCTTCTCAGGCGGCTCCGCCGCGCCCTGCGCAAGGGCGAGATCGAGGTCACGGTCATTGATCCGCACAACTACCACACCTTCCACGGCCTGGTGCCCGAATTGCTCGTCGGCAAGATCCAGGCCGCGCAGGTCATCTCACCCTCCCGGCGCCTGTTTGCCCCGGCCCGTTTCATCTGCGCCGAGGTGGACCACATTGACGTGGAGAAAAAACAGGTGCGCTACCTGCTCGGGGAGGAAGGCCAGCCACGCACGCTCGATTACGATCACCTCGTGATCAACCTCGGCACGGTTGACAACCTCTCCCATTATCGCGGCGTCGGTGAACACACGCTGCGGCTGAAGAACTACCTCGATTGTCTGCGCGTCCGCAACCGCCTGCTCTCGATGCTGGAACGGGCCGAAGCCGAAACCGATCCCGAGGAGCGCGCCCGGCTGCTCCATTTCGTCATCGCCGGTGGCAACTACGCGGGCATCGAGGTCGCGGCCGAACTCGCCGACTTCCTCCAGGATCTCACCCGCAATGAATTTCGCGGCATCGACTTCAAGGAGTGCCGCATATCAGTCGTGCATTCGGGCCAGCAGATCCTCCCTGAGCTCGGCAAACGCTTCCCCAAGCTCTCCACGTATGCGGCCGACGTGCTGCGTCGGCGCGGAGTCTCGCTCGAACTCGGCCTCCGCCTCCAGGCCGCCACGCCGGCCGAGGCCGTGCTCTCGGACGGGCGCCGGCTTGCCACGCGCACCATCATCTCCTGCACGGGCTCCGCCCATCACCCCCTGCTCGCCGACCTGCCCTTCACCCGCGACCGCGGCGGTCGCCTTGTCGCCGACACCCACGGCCGCGTCAGTGCGGAACACTGTGTCTGGAGCGCGGGCGATTGCGCTGCCGTGCCCTTGAAGGACGGCAACCCCGCCCCGGGCCTTGCCCTCTACGCCATGAAAGGCGGCGAACTCATCGGTGACAACCTGCTCGCCACCCTCCGCGGGAAGCCCTTGCGCCCGCACCATTTCAACGGCTTCGGCGACTGCTGCGTGCTGGGCAAACACGATGCCGTGGGCCGCCTCTGGAATCTTCCGCTCAAGGGTCTCCCCGCCTACTACACTTGGTGCGCCTGCATGATCCTGTATCTGCCCGACACGGCCAAACGCATGCGCACCCTCTTCGATTGGTTCACCGGCCTGCTGTTTGGCCGGGAGATCACCTCGGCCAGCGAATCCTCCCGTATGGGAGTCGGCCGGGAGATTTATGAATCCGGCCAGGTCATCATCCGGCAGGGCGATGTCGGCCATGCAATGTATCTCATTCAGAGCGGCCGGGTCGAAGTCATCACCACGGAAGGCAACGAAACCAAAACACTGGCCGAGCTCGGGCCCGGCCAGCACTTCGGTGAAGTTTCCGTGTTCAAGGATGTCCTCCGCACCGCCACCGTGCGGGCCATCGAGCCCAGCACCCTGCTGCGCATTTCCCGTGAGGATACGCGCCAGCTCAGCGGAGTGTTCAAGCCTTTCGCCGAGCTGGCGGACTCCCGCGCCAATCCCCCGGACGCATCATGAATACCTTTGTCCCCCTCCTGCTTGCCGTGATCGGCCTGCTGACCGCCCTGGCCGGGCTGGCCGCGCTCCTGCCGCCGGCCCTGCTCAATGCGCGTCTGCCCTTGGACCCTCTCTCCCCCGCCGGCTGGTTTTTCGTACGCCATTGGGGTGTGCTGGTGCTCGTGTGCGGCCTGGCGCTGAGTGCCGCCGCTTTTATTCCAGCTTGGCGCGAGCCGGTCATCCTGATTGTCGGCGTGGAAAAACTGGCATTCGCCGCACTCGCCCTGTCCCAACGGCAGATTCTCCTGCGGCAGGCCATCCGGGCCGGCGGTTTCGCGGATCTGCTGGCGGCCGGCCTGCTCGCCGTGTGCTGGTTCGCGCTCTGAAAGCCCCCGGCTTGGCGGTTTAAGTTGAACGGTGCCCGCGCCGGCTTAACTGCCGGATCGCCTCACGCCCGGGCGCGCGCGGCAAACTCGGCGATGATCCCGCCGAAGGCACCGTTGGTGAAAAACACGACCAACTGCGGCCGTGCGGCTCCCGATCTGACCTGGGCCCCGATCACCTCCAGAAGCTCCGCATGAGTCGGTGCCGTGTGCGCCGGCACGCCCTGGGTGCCGAGATGCTCGATGACCGCCTCGATATCAAAACGTTCGCCCTCTTTCAGGGTTTCCGCCCGGGAAACCGCCCCCAGGTAAACCTCGTCCGCCAGCGCCAGCGCCCGCATGAACGCCGCCTGCATGACATTGGTCCGCGAGGTGTTGCTGCGCGGTTCGAAGGCCGCATGGACCACATGCCCGGGGAAGCGCCGCCGGAAGGATTGGAGCGTCTCCGCCAGTGCCGTCGGATGATGCCCGAAATCCTCGATCACCTTGAGCTCCGGCGTATCCACCCACAGCTCCTGCCGCCGCCTGACTCCGCGGAAACGTGCCAGCGCGTCCAGCTTCAGCCTCGTCGGATTTTCCGGATGGAGCGCCAGCGCCGCCGCCGTTGCCGCCATCGCGGCGTTGCGCGCGTTGAACTGCCCCGGCTGCGTCCAACTTATCTCCGCCCATTGCATCCCGCGCCAGACCAGCGCGAACCGCACGCCCGCGGCATCCTCCGCAAAGTCTGCGATACGCACATCGTTTTCCTCGCCGATGCCGACACGCACCACCCGCGTCCAAGGCAGCGGGCCGAGCGCGCGCAGGTTGGCATCGTCGCCATTGAGCACGATCCAGCCGTTGCGCGGCACGATGCGGCTCAGATGCGAGAACGTGCGCTGCACATCGGCGAGATCCCGGAAAATATCCGCATGATCGAATTCCAGATTGTTCAGCACCGCGATGTGCGGCGCGTAGTGGATGAACTTGCTGCGCTTGTCGAAGAAGGCGCTGTCATACTCGTCACCCTCAATGACGAAGGGGTCGCCGGGGTCGCCCAGATGGCTGCCCGTCGGCGGATCCTGCGGCACCCCGCCGATGAGATAGCCCGGATCGCGGCCGTTCTCACGCAGGAGAAACGCGGTCAGCGCGGTGGTGGTGGTTTTTCCATGCGTGCCCGCGATCACAAGATTCCGCCGGCCCTTCAAAACAAACTCCGCGAGCAACGCCGGCAACGAAGTGAAGGCCAGCGCGCGGGCGTCGAGCAGCCATTCCACCTCGGCGTTGCCCCGCGACAGGGCGTTGCCGATCACGACCAGGTCGGGCGCCAGTCGGGCCAGACGCTCGGGATCGTAGCCCTCATGCACCGCGATGCCGGCCTCCGCCAGCACCGTGCTCATCGGCGGATAAACCCCGGCATCCGCGCCCAGCACCTCGTGCCCGGCCGCCCTTGCGAGCAACGCCGCCTGCCCCATCGCCGTCCCGCAGATCCCCATGAAGTAGAGTTTCATACCGTGGGCCGCATGCTCACGATTACTCCGGGCAAAGCGAGTCTGGACTCGGTCACCGCGTCCGTCATGGTCCGGCTTTCCCATGAACCCCGCCCCTGCTGCCTTCGCCCATCAAGTTGTTTACCAGCATCCGGATTACTACTGCGCCTGGCCGGCATTGATCCGTGCCGCCAATGGCGACCTGCTGCTCACCTTCATCCGCACGGAGCAGCATCTTTCTCCGAGCGGCAGCATCGTCGCCATGCGCTCCACCGATAATGGGGTGACCTGGTCGGAACCGGCGGTGATCTTCGACACGCTCATTGATGATCGTGAATGCGGCCTCACCCTCCTGCCCGACGGTCGCATCGCCCTTCATATCTGGTCCACCTTTTGGCGGCCCGAGGCCTATGCCCGCCTCGACCCAGGCTCCTATCCGCCGGCCGACCTTGAGCGTTGGATCGCCCAGATCAACCGGCCCGAGTATCGCGCGGCCGAGGAAAACCATGGCGGCTGGACCATCATCTCGGCGGATCACGGCCACACGTGGACCGCCCCGGTGCGCGGCCCCGACACCATCCACGGCGGCATCGCCCTGCAGGACGGTTCCCTGCTGGTCGCCAGTTATCGCAATGACAACGGCGGCATCGGCCTCTACGCCGCCAACCAGCCGGAAGGCCCCTGGCGAAAACAGGCTGACGTGCCTTGTCCCACCGACACCCATTACTTTGCGGAGCCTCACGTCCTGCAACTTCGCTCAGGTCGTATTCTCATGATGATCCGCTACGTTCCGCACGTCTATGACGACCGGAGTGAGGACCAGCATATGCATCTGAGCTTTTCCGACGACCAGGGCCGCACTTGGTCGCCCGCCACCCCCACCGCACTGCTGGGTTTCCCGCCCCATCTCCTGGAACTGCAGGACGGCCGGGTGCTTTGCAGCTACGGTTACCGTCGTGCCCCCTTCGGCGAACGCGCGGCCCTCAGTCCCGACGGCATCCATTGGGACAGTCGCGCCGAGATCATTCTGCGCGATGACAACGCCACCCATGATCTCGGCTACCCCGCCTCCATCGAAGTCGCTCCGGGCGAGATTCTCACCGTTTACTACCAGAAGCCCACCTTCGACCCCGCCAGCATCCACCGGCACAAGCCCGCCATTTTCTCCACCCGGTGGCAGGTCCCGTCGGCCTGATGCTCACATCAAGCTGACCGGGTCCACATCCAGCACCTGCCTGACCTCGTCGGGCCAGGGGAATTCGCCCCTCAGGCGGTCGAGTTCACCGATGACCTTCGTCACGCTCGCGGTGAAATACCAAATCTGCCAGCGATACTCGTCCTTGATCTTCTCGATCTGCGCTGGCGAAGGCCCGCGCAACTCAATCCGGTCGCCAAAGGCCTGCTCCACCTTCCGCGCCCATTGCTCGCTGAAAAACTTCAGTTTTTCAGGACTGGGTCCGCGAAAGCGGTGCTGGATGAGATGGCGGAAAGGCGGGTAGCTGAAGTCCCGCCGGATCTTCAGCTCCATCTCCGCAAATCCCCCGTAATCGGCATGGCGGGAAAACTGAATGGCCTCCGCCTGCGGCGTGAACGTCTGCACCACGACCTCCCCCGCGCGGTCGCCCCGCCCCGCCCGGCCCGCCACCTGCACGAGCAGTTGGAAGGTCCGCTCGTTGGCCCGGAAATCAGGGATGTGCATCGAGATGTCGGCATCCACGAGTCCCACGAGGGTGACATTGGGGAAATCAAGCCCCTTCGCGATCATCTGCGTGCCCACCAGCACATCAATACGGCCGGCGCGGAACTGGCTGAGCACCTCGCGGAACCGGTTTTTCTTCGCCATCGTATCCGTGTCCATGCGTTCGATCCGCGCGCGCGGCAGCACGCGGCGCACGGCCTCCTCCACCCGCTGGGTGCCCAGCCCGCGCCAGCGGATCTTGGGCGAGCGGCACTGCGGGCAGACGACCGGGGCATTGCGCTGCTCCCCGCACAGGTGGCAGCGCAGCGTCTCATCGGTGCGATGGTAGGTCATCGCAATGCTGCAATGCGCGCATTCCTCCACGTGCCCGCACTCGCTGCACTGCATCGAGGAGGAGTAGCCGCGCCGGTTGATGAAGAGGATCGTCTGCTCCCGCTTTTCCAGGCGGTCGTGCATGGCGTCCGCCAGTTTCCGGGAAAGCGTCGTCAGCCCCCGTGTGCGCATGATCTCGATGCGCATATCCACCACATGGATGTGCGGCAGCTGCCGCGCGTCCACCCGCTGCCGAAGTTCCAGGAGCTGGTATTTGCCCGCCTGCGCGTTGGCGAAACTCTCCAGCGCGGGCGTCGCGGAACCGAGCAGACAAACCGCCTCATTCAGCTTCGCCCGATACACCGCCACATCACGCCCGTGATAGCGCGGCGTCTCATCCTGCTTATAGGCCGGTTCGTGCTCCTCATCCACCACGATGAGGCGGAGATTGTGCACCGGGGCAAAAACCGCCGAACGCGCGCCCACCACCACGCGCGCCTCGCCCGTGGCCAGCGCCAGCCAGCCGTCAAGCCGCTCCCCTTCGCTCAGATGGCTGTGCCAGACCACGCATTTATGGCCGGGCGCGATGGCCTCCAGCCGCGAGCGCATCCGCGCCACCGTCTGCGGCGTCAACGCGACTTCCGGCACGAGAAAAATCACTCCGCCGCCCGTCTTGAGCACGGCGTCAATGGCATGCAGGTAAACCTCCGTCTTCCCTGATCCGGTCACCCCATGCAGCAGCGACACCCCGAAGCGCTGCTCAGCCAGGCTCGCTTCCACCGCTCGCACCGCCGCCGCCTGCTCAGGGTTCAGTGTGGGCGGTGCAAATGCGACGCGTTCGTTCTGCTCAAAATCATCCCGGTAGGCCTCGCGCTCCACCCGGTGGGTTTCCTCCCTCACGAGGCCGCGGCCGATCAGCGCATTGACCGTCCCCGCCCCCAGCCCCAGGCGCGCGATCACCAGCGCCTTGCGCTGGGGTTTGAACTGTTGCGCCAGAAATTCATACAGCCGCGCCTGCTGCGGCGCGCGCCGGGCCAGCGCCGTCAGCTCATCGGCCGTCAACCGCTGCGCCACCGTCAGCAACTTCTCCTGCTTCAACCCCGCGCCGCTGCGCACGGCCCCGGGGATCATCGTCTCGATGATGCCATCCAGCGGGCAGGCGTAGTAGCCGGCCATCCAGCGGGCAAGCTGCAGCAGCTCCGCCGTCAAGGCCGGGAAGGGATGCACCACCTGCGCTACCGACTTCAACCTCTCCAGGGGGAAATTGGCCGGGGCCCCGATTTCCCCCACGATGCCCAGCCGCAGCGTCCGCAGCACCGGCACACGCACCAGCGAGCCCACCGCGACTTGCGCCGACAGGCTGGCCGGCACCCGGTAGTGCAGCAGCTTGTCGAACCCCGCCAGCGGATGAACACCTACAATCATCGTGCGGATGACGGCGGGCCGGGCGCGGCATGGCAAACCCGAAGCTCACCGGAAAACGAACAGGTTGACAGCACCCGGCGCCCTTCAAACAGTGCCCTTGTGAGCTCCCCCGCCGCCCGTGAAAAATTTCGTGATTTCCTGACCCGCAAAGGGCTGCGCGTCACCAACCAGCGTCTGGCCATCTTCGACACGGCTCTGGCCCAAAAGGAACACTTCACCGCGGAACAGCTGCTTGATCACGCCCGCAAGGTCGATGATTCCGTCTCCCGCGCCACGGTTTACCGCACGCTGCCGATCATGACCGAGAGCGCCTTGTTGCGCGAGGTGGACATCGGCTCGGGCGAGAAATACTACCTGCCGAGTGGCGACAGCAGCACGCAGGTCGCCCAGGTTGTCTGCGTGGATTGCGATCGGATTTTCGAGATCAGCGCCCCCTTCATGGAGTGGTATGGCAGCACGGTTTCCTCCAAGCTGGGCCTGACCCCCATCAGCCAGCGCCTGCAGGTCAGCGCCCAGTGCAATACCTGGCGTGAAACCGGCACCTGCCCTCGCCGCGGCTGATTTCCATGGCCAAGGAAGCGGATCACGCCTTCGAAATCCGTTTTTTCGAGTCGGTGCTGCGGCGCATGCCCGGCTATCATGAGGTCATCGAAATCCTCGGCGGACTCTACACCCGGCACGGCCGCATCGCCGACGGGCTGCGCATGGACCGCCGCCTCGTGAAACTCCTGCCCGGCAACGCCACCGCCCACTACAATCTCGCCTGCAGTCTCGCCCTTTCCAAGCGCAAGGCCGATGCCCTGCGCTCCCTCCACCGCGCGGTGGAGCTTGGCTACGACGACTTCGATTGGATGACCCAGGACCCCGACCTGGAGGAACTGAAGAAGCATCCCGGCTTCGCCAGCCTGTTGGAAAAGCTGAAAGCCCAAAGCTGAGCCGCTTCAACGCAGGCCGAAAAGCTGCTGCAGGAGCATCTCCAGATCGCGCGCCGGCACCCAGTCTCCCCGGCGTTGGGCCACCAGGCTTTTGCTGCGCTCGCGGCGCACGATTTCCTCATTCACTTCCACGATGCGCACCTCGTTCGGCCGGAGCCCCGCGACGCCATTCATGTCCAGCGCCCGCCATTTGAAAGGCAGCCCCGTCCAGTCGCACCACACCTCCCATCCGGCCACCAGCATCGGCCGCGGCTCGGCCACCAGTTCCGGGTAGCGTTCCACGAAATCCGGGGCGCGCAGCGTCGCGATGCGGAACTTCACCGCCGGTTCCATCCGGGCGAAATAATCCATAAAGTTGCCCGCCTTGCCCGCGCGATGCTGCTGAAAGAAATCCAGCGGGTCGAACCCCATCAGGTTCATCCCGTTGTAAAGGCCGTGTTCGTTGGGGGTGCCGAATTTCTTCCAGTCATACCACGCTTGGAAATCCTGCGTTATCCGCAGCCCCATTTCGAAATGCAGATGCGCCCGGTCCCGCGGGATGACATAACCGCCGGCCGAGCGGCCCATGACGCCCAGCGTTTGCCCGCGCCGCACCTGCATGCCCGGGCTCAACCCCGGCGCGATGCTCGCCAGATGGGCGTAGAGTGTATAAATCCCTGGCTGCATGCCGGGGTGTTCGAGCACCACATACCGGCCGTATCCGCTCTTGCCGGCCACCGCGCTGACGTGCCGGACCACGCCATCCAGCACGGCAAAAATCGGGTCGGTCGCCTCCCCTCTCCGGTCACGCGCACTTGGCGCGATGTCCATGCCCTCGTGAAAACGATGGCCACTGTTGCGCACGCCGCCAAACGCACCCGAGGCCGGATCGCCCGAACCGGCATGCTGCAGGAAGGTCTCGACCGGCCGGCCTTCCGCAAAGGCCCGGCTGGGCGTCGGCCAGGCGATTTCCAGCCGCTGGGCCAGCAGCGGCGTCAGCAACCCCATTCCCATGATCAGCAGTTTCAGGCAGCGTTTCATCTTTGATTCATTGTTTCCCGGCGGAGCTGCGCCGTCGTGCGTTTCAACCCCGCCACCACCTCCGGCAACCGGGCATCGGGGATCTCGACAAACGTATGGATAATCCCGTCCGCGATGGGGTGGTCGATTACCCGCGCGCCGACCGGGCGATCATCCAGCACCAATACGAGGCGGCGACCCGGTTGCGCCGAGGTCAGCCGGTGAAGATCGCGCGCCGCCGCCGCCGAAAGCCGGAACATCAGGCACCGCCCAAGCTCCACTTCCGCCAGCTCCACCTCCATCACATCAAACTCCGAGAAGACCGGCCGCGGCAGCACGCTCACCCGCACCCCGCTCACGGGCAATTCGAAGACCACCGCCCGGGCTGCATCCGTCTCCAGCCAGAAACGCGCGACCGGGGCCTCTCCAGCTTCATCCACGCGCGACTGACAGCCCGCCAGCCACAGCAGTGGCAGCAAAACAAACCAACGGCGGCTCATCGGCGGACTCTTTCTATTTCCACCCGCCACCCGGCCCCGCGGCCGATGCCGTGCCGGGCGGCAAAGCTGTCCTGGTTCAGCGCCAGCGAAACATTCAGGAGACTGTTGAGATAGAGCAGCGGCTCGCCTTCGCGGACGTCCGCAAAGGTCCGTGCGTAAGGCAGCTCACCCGCATACACCAACTGCCCCTCCCGGCTGAGTCTGACGCGAAACCAATCCCCGGGCTGCGGCGCCAGCTCCGCAAACAAAGTCTCGTCAATATTCGTCCAGACATTCCCGTAACGGGCATCCAGCAACGGAATGCTGCCAATCAGCAGGCCGGCTTCCCTCCGCGGGCGTTCGTAATCCAGCGTCACCACGCTCTCCGGCCGGCGCTCACCCACTTCCGCCAGTGTGATGCGCTCCGCCGCCAGCATGGCCCCGGTCAGCGCATACACATCCCGGCCGTGAAACGTGTGCGATTTCTCCGATCCCGTGAGGCGCAACCGGACCGGGTCAATTTCCCGGACCTCGGCGATGCCCAGGTCCTCCGCCACGAACGTCCATGTTCCGTTGTCCGGCCCCACAAAATAATGCCCGCTGCGCGTTTTCAACACCATCGACATACGCGCCGTGCCGACCCCCGGATCCACCACCGAGACAAACACCGTCCCCGCCGGCCAGTACGCCGCGGTCTGCTTGAGCCGGTAGGCCGCCTCCCAGATGTCGTAGGGGGTGTTCTCGTGACTGAGGTCGTGGATCACCAATTCCCGGGAAATGCCCAAGGCCACACCCTTCATCGCCGCGACCGCGCCATCCTTGGTCCCGAAATCAGTCTGCAAAACCAGCAACGGTGCCGCCACCGCCGGGCTGGCCAGCAGAACACAGGCGATGAGCGACAGAAACCGGTTATACCCGCGCCGGCTCATGCCACGCCTCCATGATTTCCACTCCCACGGAATCCGCCAGCAACCGGCCGCGCTCGGTCAGGCGCAGCCGCGCCCCCGCCCGCTCAGCCAGCCCGTCCTCGGCGAGCTGGCTGGCCAGCGCCTCCACCGTCTCCCACGGAGCCTCCGGGCAGCGCGCGCGCCAGGCCGCGAGGTCCACCCCGGCATTCATGCGCAGGCCGAAGATCAATGCATCCTCCGCCAGCTGCCTCGCATCGAGCGCCAGCCGATCCTCCGTCATGCGCCGGCCCTCGGTCAGATGCGCGTGCCATTGGGCCAGATCGGCGACATTGGCGCCGCGCCAGCCGTCATGCTGCGACGCCGCGGAAGGGCCCAGCCCCACCCACTCGTGCATGTGCCAGGTGTTGAGGTTGTGCCGGCAGGCATGGCCCGGACGCGCAAAATTGGAGACCTCATACTGGGCATAGCCCGCCTCCGCCAGCGCCGCCCACGTCGTCGCATACAGCTGTGCCTCGCGTTCCGGATCGAGCTTCACCCGGCCTTGTGACAGCTTCACCCACAGCGCCGTGTCCTCCTCGAAGGTAAGGCAGTAGGTTGAAAGATGATCCGGCTGCAGACGCAGCGCTTCCGCCAGATCCGCCCGCCACGCCGACTCGGTCTGCCCGGGCAGCGCAAACATCAGATCGAGATTCACGCTGGCAAAGCCCGCCGCCCGCACCCGTTCATAAGCCCGGTGGATTTGGGCCAAGGTGTGCTGCCGACCCAGCGCCTCCAGCAATTCAGGCTGGAAACTTTGCACCCCCATCGAGATGCGGGTGACCCCCAGCTCCTTGAGCGCCGCCAGCCGCGCCTCCGTCACCGAGGCCGGAGCCAGCTCCACCGTCCACTCCTGCACCTTCCCGCCGGATCGTGCCTGCACCAACCGCCCCAACCGCCGCAAATCCTCCGGCGCCAGCAATCCCGGCGTCCCGCCACCCCAGAAGACCGTCGTCACCGGCCGCGACCAGGTCACCAAAGCCGCCTCTTCTTCCATTCCCGCAAGGAACCGATCCACCGCCGCACCGGTCGGTTTGACCTGATAAAATGCACAAAAATCACAGGTCGAAGCACAGAACGGCACATGCAGATACAGGCCCAGCGGGGCGTCCCGCTCAGCTTTGTCTTGCCCTGTTGTCCGCTCGCTCATTACTAACCGCACTTTAACTGACCGGTTTTAAGTCAAAACCAATGCAAAACTCCCGCCTTCATCGCGCCCGCCAATTTCTCCTGCTGCCCGTCATTTTTCTCGGGCTGGTTTTCCTGACCGGTTGTGAAAGCGTCACCCTGACCAACCTCACTCCGGCCAACCTCCCGGAAAACCCCTCCGGCATCTACACGATCACGCTCCGGGTCAACAATCGGAAAGCCGTCAACACCCCCGTCAACATCGAGCCGTATATCATCATTGATGGCCAGAACCACCGCATGACGCCGAGCCGGCTCGGCGCCGGCCTTTACGAATTCGACTACCAGATCCCTTCCGGCCGCACCGAGCTCGCCTATTACTTCCTCGTCAAATACCAGATCGAGCTGCAGGACGGACGCCAGGAGCGCGAGACCTACAGTGAGCTCACCCGCGCTACGGTCGTGAACCGTTACGTACTTTCGCTCGAAACCAACCGTGGTCCTGTCGGGGCCCGCGTCAGCGTGCTCGGCCGCGGCTTCACGCCGCAGGATGCCATCTACTTTGAGGGCCATCCCGTGCGGACCGTTTACGAATCCCCCAATTCCATCAGTTTCTTCGTGCCCGCCCTCGGCAGCGGCCAAAACTATCAGGTCCTTCTCAGCAGTGCGTCCGGCAATTCCCCCGTCGGTACCTTCCGGATTGATTCCAGCAATCTCACGGTCACGCCCTCCGCCTTGGTGCTGCGCACCGGTGAAACGCAAACCCTCACCTTCACCATCCCCAACCACGCGCCCGCGGGCGGATTGCTGCTGGACCTGACCACCGATATCCCCGAGTCCGTCATCATGGCCGAGGTCGTCGTCCCGGCCGGCCAGACCACTGTCACCGTCAGCGTGCAGGGCGGCGTCCCTGGTGTCGGCAACCTCTTCCTCCAAGGGTATGGCGCCGGTGAAGTGACCATCCCCGTCACCGTGCAATAAGCCACGACCTCCATTCAATTCCCCTCCGGGCCGGCTTTACCGCCGGCCCTTTTTGTTTTCCATCCGTTCCGCTTCACGCGCGGACCACGCAGAGAAAACCAGCCGGGCTTCTCCGCTTCATCTATGAATATCCGGATGAGATCAAACGCACTTGGAGCTCAGATTTTGTAGCATGCGCGGCGCGCAGTGTTTTCAGCCACGGACTACACCGACCGGCACGGCTTGAGTTTACCCGCCTGCGGCGGCGTAGTCCTCACTGGCCAGATAGCTCCAGCACCACGATCACCGGACGGTGATCACTCGCCTCCATCACCCCCGGACCGTCGTGAATCTGTGCCTTTCCCGTCCGGACCAGAGGGAGTAATCCCGCTGAAACCAGAATGTGATCCACCCGCGTGTAGATCTCCTCGCGCCGATACACCGAAGTCCAGCTCTCCCCGCGCGAATCGGCGGCCGGCAGCAAGGTCGCGATTCTCGTCTCCCCGCGCCTGCCCATGTAGCGTAGCGCCGCGCTGTTCTTGCCATCGTTAAAATCCCCAAGGAGCAGAAACCGGGCTTTTTTCGGATCAGGAAAACGTTCCAACACGCGGTTCCGGATCGCCGTCGCCTCCGCGCCCCGCCGCCGCCGCGCTTCGGGATCCTCGGCGTGCTCGGTGAGCCGGCTTTTCAAGTGCAGACCCCACAAGGTCAGCTCTCCCGCGCGCGTCGCCAGCGTCACTTCCAGCAGACCGCGTTTCACCGGTTGCCAGCCCTCCAGATAGTTGAACCCGAGGTCCGTGTGCGCCACCACCGATTTCAACGCGAGCTTCGACAGCAGCGCCACATGGCGCGAGACGTCCCCGGCCTCCAGCAGCACCGCATGCGGATAATCCACGCCTTCGCTCGCCAGATCGCGTTGCAGCTCGTCGAGGTAAGGCCGCGGCCCCATCTCCTGCAGCATGATCACATCCGCCGCCATTTCCCGGATGACCCGCCGCAACGCCTGCTTGGCCGCCTCCGTTTTCGGATAATCCGGACGATATCCCATCGTCGTGACGCGGTTCACCGCCACGTAGTTCTCCACGTTGTAGGTTGCGATCCGGAGCGTTTCCGTCCCGCCCGCCGCGCCCGGCAGCAGCCAGAGAATCCAGCCGACTACCAATGCGCGTTTCATCCCGTCCGCAAGGCCCGCTCCCGCTCGACCAGCGTCGGATGCGAGTAGAAAAACGCACTGAACCACGGATGCGGTGTCAGGTTGGTGAGATTCTTTTGCGCGAGCTTGCGCAGCGCGCCCACCAGCGCCCCGGGCCCGCCCATCGCCTCGCGCGCGAAGGCATCCGCCTCATATTCATGCCGGCGGGAGAAATAATTGCCCAGCGGTGAAAACCAGAACATCACCAGCCCGCTCAGCAGACCGAACAGCAGGAAGGCCGGGGCCAGTTCACCCGGCGGAAACCCGAAGGCCGTATTGAACCAGTGGCTCCCCGCCAGCCACGCGATGACGGCGAAGCCGCCGAGCTGCGTCAGGGCCGAGACGATCAGCATCTTGGGAATATGCCCGCGGCGGTAGTGCCCGATCTCATGGGCCAGCACCGCCTCCAGCTCCTCCGTCGAAAGCTGCGCGATCAGCGTGTCGAAGAGCACGATCCGGCGAAAGCGTCCGAAGCCGGTGAAGAACGCATTCGAGTGCCCCGAGCGCTTCGAGCCATCCATCACCTGGATGGCCTGCGCCTTGAAGCCCGTGCGGTCGCCCAGCGCCAGCAGGCGCGTGCGCAACTCCCCCTCCGGCAACGGTGTGAGCTTGTTGAAAAGCGGCAGGATGAATTTCGGGTAAAGCACCAGCATCAGCAGTTGGAAGCCGAAGAACACGCCGAAGCCCCATAGCCACCAGGCCGGGCCCATCCAGTGCACCAGCGAGAGCAGCACCCACAGCAGCGGATAGCCGATCAGCAGCATGAGGAGCAGCCCCTTGAACTTGTCCTTCACCCAGAGTCCGGGCGTCGCCTTGTTGAAGCCGAACCCCGCCTCCAGCCGGAACTGCGCCCACCAGTCAAACGGCAGCCCCGGCAGCGAAAGCAGCACGCCCGCCGCGAGGATGAAAAGCACATCGCTCCACACCGCATCCGGGCCGCCCCAGTGTGCGAATTGTTCGTAAAGAGCCGGCAGCACGCCGCCGAAGATCACCAGCGCCAGCACCAGCGTGTCGAACACCTCCGTCAATGTCCCGAAACGCGACTTCGCCAGCGTGTAGGCCACCGCCTTGTTGTAGGTCGCCCCGTCCATGATCGCCGCCACGCCCGGCGGCGGAGCGCCCTCGTGCTTGCGCACCTCCCGCCGGTTCAGCGCGGCCAGCCAGCATTCCCCCGCCAGCCGCAACCCCATCAGCAACGCTGTGATCCAGAGCACGATTGTCATCCCGCCACTCCACGCAAAACCCCCGTCGTCGCCAGTCCAAAGATTGTTTGAAATGCATCCGCCGCCTCGCATCGTGACGTCGTGGAAGCCAAAGAAGCCAAACTGTCTTTCGAAACCGCCCTCACCCGGCTGGAAACCATCGTGGAAACCATGGAATCCGGGGAGGTGCCGCTGGCCGACCTGCTGGCCAAGTTCGAGGAAGGCAGCCGGCTGCTCAAAACCTGCGAGGCCCGGCTCAAAGAGGCCGAGCTCCGCATTGAGCAGCTCAAGAAAACCAAGGACGGCGCCGCTTTCACCCCTTTCCAGGCCGGACGCGAGGAATAATCTCCGTCTGTTTTTTGCCGCCGATGAACGACTCCGCATCCTCTACCCGTCTGCTCGACCGCATTGCCGGCCCAGCCGATCTCAAAGCCCTCGCGCCCGAAGCCCTGCCGCAACTCGCCCAGGAAATTCGCGACGAGATCATCCAGGTCACCGCCCGCAACGGCGGCCACGTCGGACCCAATCTCGGCGTGGTCGAGCTCACGATTGCGCTCCACCGCGTCTTTAACACGCCCGAAGACCAGTTCGTGTTCGACGTCGCCCACCAGGGCTACGTTCACAAGCTCCTCACCGGCCGCCACGGCGAATTCTTCCGCAAGCTGCGCCAGTCCGGCGGCGCCAGCGGTTTCCTCTACCGCGCCGAAAGTCCGCATGACGCCTTCGGCGCCGGTCACGCCGGCACCGCTCTTTCCGCCGCCCTCGGCATGGCCACCGCGCGCGATCTGCACGGCACCGGTGAGCACGTCGTCGCCGTCTGCGGCGACGCCGCCTTCACCTGCGGCATCACCCTGGAGGCGCTCAACAACATCGTCACCTCCACCAAGCGCCTCATCGTCATCCTCAACGACAACGAGTGGTCCATCGCGAAAAACGTCGGCGCCATCTCCGCCTACCTCAACCGGCTCAGCACCAACCCCACCTACAACAAGCTGCATCACGACATCGAGGGCTTCTTCAAAAGCTTCCCCACCGGCGTCGAGATGAACCGCGTTTACCACAAGTGGAAACGCGAGACCAAGGACTTCCTCGTCGGCTCCTCCCTCTTCGAAAAATTCGGGCTGCGCTACCTCGGCCCGGTGGACGGTCACAACATCGACCTTCTCGCGAAAAACCTGGAGTTCGCCAAGCAGTGCGATGTGCCCGTGCTCATCCACGTGCTGACCAAGAAAGGCCGCGGTCTCGACGCCGCCGTCACGTCCCCCGAAAAATTTCACGGCGCCAGCCCCTTCGATCCGCTCACCGGGGAAAGCCGTCCGTCCGCGCCCGGCACCCCGCCCAATTACCAGGACGTTTTTGGCCGCGCCCTCGTCCGTTTCGCCCGGGCCGACCGGCGCATCGTGGGCATCACCGGCGCCATGCCCAGCGGCACCGGCCTCAGCCATCTTGCCGCCGAGGTGCCCGCCCAATTTTTCGACGTCGGCATCGCCGAGGAGCACGCCGCGATTTTTGCCGCCGGACTCGCGACCAAAGGTATCCGCCCCGTCGTCGCCATTTATTCGACCTTCCTCCAGCGCGCCTACGACCCGATCATCCACGACATCTGTCTCCAGAATCTGCCCGTCACCTTCTGCATGGACCGCGCCGGGCTCTCGCCCAACGACGGCCCCACCCACCACGGTCTCTTCGACCTCGCCTACCTGCGCTGCGTACCCAACGCCGTCGTCATGCAACCCAAGGACGAGGATGAGCTGGTGGACATGCTCCACACCGGCGTGACCCACTCCGGTCCCGCGTTCATCCGTTATCCGCGCGGCGCCGGCACCGGCGTGCCGATCAAGGATACTCCCACCGTCCTGCCGATCGGCCGGGCCGAAGTGTTGCGCGAAGGCACCGACATCACCATCTGGGCGCTCGGCTCGATGGTGCCGGACGCCCTCCGGCTGGCCGACCGCCTGCAAGCCGCGGAAGCCCTCTCCGTCGGCGTGGTGAACGCCCGCTTCGCCAAGCCGCTCGATCGCGCCCTGCTCCTCCGCCACGCGGCCGCCACACCCCTCATCGTGACCATGGAAGACCATGTGCTCGCCGGCGGGTTTGGCAGTGCCGTCATCGAAACACTGCAGGAGGCGGGCATTCCCGCCGCTGTCGAACGCATCGGCTGGCCCGACAAATTTGTGGAACACGGTTCAAGCGTGGAAACCCTCCGCGCCGCCTACGGCCTCGCCCCGGATGACATCCACCAGCGCGTCCTCACCCGCTGGCACACCCGGCCAGCCACCCCCGCCAATACGCTCTGAGGGAGATTGGAGCGTGGAGCAGGGAGCACGAGACGACTGACTTCAGGACTGTCGCCCAGTCATTTTGGCCACGAAAAGGCACAAAGAAGCGCAAAAAACATGAGCTTTCCTCAATTTTTTGGTGCCGTTTTCGTGCCTTTTTGTGGCCAGGCATTTCATCGCTGAATCCGGCCGTCGCACCCGGCCGCGCGCGGAGCGCACGGCCCACCTCGCTCCCCGCTCCTTGCTCCCTGCTCCACGCTCCGTTTTCTCCTGTAAAATCGGTCGGCGCCAGTCTTCGCCTGTTGTCCGTGGTCCCGCAGTCTGCAGCCTCGCCTCGCTCTCCAGTGTCGCCAGCTTTGGCTCGCGGAGCGAAGACTGGTGCGGGCAGAGGGAATCGAACCCTCCTCTCATGCTTGGGAAGCACGCATAATACCGATATACTATGCCCGCGTGAAACGGCCGCCACGCAAAATGGAAAAACGCCGGGCCGCAACTCCGGAATGCGGCAAAACCACGGTCCGGGCAAAACCGGGCGGACTCAATAACTCCGCCGCCCTTCCAGCGCGCTCTTCAGCGTGACTGAATCCGCATAGAGCACACCGCCCCCGCTGGGCAGGCCGAAACCGATGCGGCTGATGCTCACACCCGACCCGGGAGGCAGGTGTTCACTCAGATAATGGCAGGTGGCCTCGCCCTCGACATCGTTGGACAGGGCCAGAATCAGCTCCTTCACCTCGCCCGACTCGATCCGCGCCAGCAATGAGGCCAGATTCAGATCATCCGGCCCCACGCCGTGGATCGGTGACAGCTTGCCATGCAGCACATGGTAGCCTCCGCGATACGCCCCGCTGCGCTCCAGCGCGACCAGATCCGGCACCTGCTCCACCACGCACACCTGCGCATGATCACGCCGCCCGTCGTCGCAGATGGCGCACAACCCGCCCTCCGCCAGATTGCCGCAGCGGGTGCAACGGTGCACCGCCCTGGCCGCGGCGTCCAACGCCTGCACCAGCGCCGGCAACCTCTCCGGTTTTTCCACCAGCAGATGCAGCGCCATGCGTTCCGCCGACCGATACCCGACACCCGGCAACTGCTTCAGATGCTTTTGGAGCTGCTCAAACGCGGGAGTCATCGGAAGGAAAAATTGAGAGCCGGGAGTTTAAGGCCGAGGGATGGACATGCCGTGTTCCGGACTCTCAACCCTCGGCTTGCAACTCTCAACGGGAGCGACTTCGGCGCGCCTCAGAACATTCCCGGCATCTGGAAGGCCGAGGTCACCTTCTGCATCTCGGCATCGTTGTAGTCCTTCGATTGCTTCGCGGCATCCTGCACCGCCGCCAGCAGCGTCTCGGAGACGAGCTTGGCGTCTTCCTTGAGAAATTCCGGATCCAGTTCCAGCGCGAGGAACTTGCCGTTCCCGTTGATCTTGATCTTCACGGCGCCGCCGCCGCTGGTGACCTCGATTTCCTTGGCGTCGAGCTCCCCCTGAAGGGCCTCGATGCCACGCTGCATTTTCTGGGCTTGTTTGAGAAGTTTGCCTACGCCGGCCATGGATTTGAAAAAGGTTGAGGGTTAAAAGCGCAGAGTTGAGAGCCTCGGAAACCTAACGCGACAACAAAGTTTCGTAGCCCGCGCGGTAATCCGGATGGCGCGGCCGCCAGCCCAGCACGCGTTTGATTTTGTGGTTCAACACCACGCGATCCGGCGTCACCGCGCGCCGTCGGCCCGGCAGTGCCGGATCAAAGCGCGGCGCGGTCACCCCAAGCCGGGCGGCCACCCATTCCGCGAGTTCGCGTTTCCTCACCGGATGATCGTCCACCACATTGAAGACTCCCCCGTGCACCTCCGGCGGCGCCGCAAAACAGGCGAGGACGGCCGCGCCGATATCCTCCTGATGCGCGAGGTTGAGACGATGTTCGCCTGACCCCGCCAGCACCTCGCCGGCGCGGATTTGATCCAGTAAATGATGCCGCCCCGGGCCATAGATCCCGGCCAGCCGCAACACAAACACCCGGGTGCCATCCCCTGCCGCCGCCAGCGCGGCGGACTCCGCCTCCAGCAGCAAGGCGGCCCGCGCCTCGGCCGGAGTGGTCGGCGCCGATTCATCCACCTCGACCCCGCCATCCTGCGGATAAACCGACGTGCTGCTCGTATAAACCAAGGCACTGGGCTGTGTCCGCCGCACCCAGGCGGCCACGGACTTCATCCCCTCCACATAACTGTGGCGATACCCCTCGATCCCGCCGCCCCCGGAGCTCACCGCATTCAGCACAAAATTAGCGTCACGCGGCATCGCCTCATGCCAGCCCGTATCGGCGATATCCGCCTCGACGGTTTCGATGCCATCGCGCCGCAAGGCCGCCGCCTTGTCGGGATTCCGCGTCAACGCCACCACAGACAGACCCAGCGCGCGCGCGTCCCGCGCCACCGCCCCACCGATATAACCCGCCCCCAGGACAACAAGCTGCTTGCCGGAAAAAAATGCCATGCGCCCCATTTCATCACCAGCCACTCCGTCAACGCAAGGAGGTTGGGCGGGGAGGTGGGAGCGGGGACGACGGACGACAGGACCACGAGACTACGAGACAACTCACTACGGACTGTCGCCCAATCATTTTGGCCACGAAAAGGCACAAAGAAGCGCGAAAATAGGAACATTAAAGCCCCAGCTTTTGGTGCCTTTTCGTGCCTTTTTGTGGCCAAGCATTTCATCGCTGAATCCGGCCGCCGCATCCTGCCGCGCGCGGAGCGCACGGCCCACCCGCTTCCTCCCTCCTCGCCCCACGCTCCCTGCTCCAATCTCCCCGATCCCCTCCCATACTTCATGAAAAGCCAAGATTCGGATTCCTTCGCGGCCATTCGCCACTCAGCATGGCCCCATGCCCACGGTGCTTGTCCCCCTTGCCGCAGGTTTTGAAGAAATCGAAACCGTCACCCCCGTTGACCTGCTCCGCCGCGCCGGCGTCAACGTGACCCTTGCCGCCTTGGGCCGCACCCTTCCCGTCACCGGACGCAGCGGACTCACCCTGCACGCGGACGCCCTCCTGGACAACGTCCGTGCTGAGCCCTGCGACTGCCTGTTCCTGCCCGGAGGGCCGGGCGTGAAACTCCTGCGCGAAGATCTCCGCATCCGCGAACTTGTCCTGCGCCAGCACGCGGCCGGCGACTGGCTCGCCGCCATTTGCGCCGCCCCCACCGTGCTCCACGATGCCGGACTGCTCCAGGGCCGACGCTACACCGCCCATTTTTCCGTCGCCGCCGAACTCCCGAATCGCCTCGGCGATGAACGTTGCGTGACCGATGGCCATCTCCTCACCGCCCGCGGCGCCGGCACGGCCCTGGATTTCGGCCTCCTGTTGATTGCGCACCTCGTTTCACCGGAAAAATCCACCGAAATTGCCACGGCGATCTGCGCGTGAACCCCGTCATTATCAACGGGATTGCCACTCCGAGTGAACCTGCCAAGGTTCACATGCTTAGGGTTTAATCCCTACTTAATATCCCATGGGCCTGGCCCATCCCATCCTCGGTTGCCTCCCCTGGAAGCGACGGGGCGAAGCCATCTGGAGCCGCGAGCGAGGAGCAGAAGGCCGGCGACGGACAACAGGACCACGGGGCAACTGACTACAGGAGTGCCGGCCCACTCATTTGGACCACGAAAAGACCCAAAGAAGCGCAAAAACATGAGCCTCTCCCCAGTCTTTTTGGTACCTTTTCGTACTTTTTTTGTGGCCAAGCATTTCATCGCTGAATCCGGCCGTCGCACCCTGCCGCGCACAGCCCACCCGTTTCCCCGCTCCCTGCTCCTCCCCCTTCCATGTGCGGCATAGCCGGATTCATCAGTACGCGTGAGTCGCCCTCCGTTCGTGAGGACGTGGTCCGGCGCATGAATGCCGCGCTGGTCCATCGCGGCCCCGACGATGAAGGCTTGGTCACCGCCGGCGAAGCCACGCTCGGCATGCGCCGCCTCGCCATTTTCGATCCGGCCAACGGCCACCAGCCGATGGTCTCGCCCGACGGACGTCATGTGCTCGTCTTCAACGGCGCGCTCTACAACCATCGCGAATGGCGGGAGCGGCTGGCCGGGCGTTGGACATTCCGCAGCGCCTGCGACACGGAGGTCCTGCTCGCCGCGCTCATCCTCCACGGCCCCGGCGTGCTCCCCGCCCTCCGCGGCATGTATGCGTTCGCCCTTTGGGACAACCACGAGAAAAGCCTCCTGCTCGCCCGGGATCCCCTCGGCATCAAACCCCTCTACCTCCACACGGAGCCCGACGGCGGCCTCCGCTTCGCCTCCGAAACCCGCGCGCTGCGAACCACCCTCGCGGTGCCTCCTTCGCCCGATCCGGAAGCGGTCGCCCAATTCCTCGCCTGGCTGGCCGTCCCGGCGCCATTGACGCTGTGGCAGGGAATCCGCGCGCTGCGCCCCGGCGAAACGTTCGTCTGGCGTGACACCCGCCCCCCGGAAACCGCTCTCATCGGTCTCGGTGAATTGTGGAGCGAGGCCGTCACCCCGGCCGCCACCGAGGAGGCCTTTCAGGAGGAGCTCCGTTCGCGGCTGGAAGACACGATGCGCGCTCACCAGCTGGCCGACGTCCCCGTGGGCGCGTTTCTCTCGGGCGGACTCGACTCGGCGGTCGTGGCCGCGTTCATGCAAACCACGGGAGCCGGTCGTCTGAAAACCTTCACGATCGGCTTCGACGACGACGCGCACAGCGAGGCCGCCGAAGCCGCTGACAACGCCCGGCACCTTGGCACCGCGCATCACACTGAAATCGTTTCGGGAAGCCAGGTCGCCGACCATATCGAAACCATTCTCGACTCGCTCGACCAACCCAGCGGCGACGGGATCAATACCTACCTCGCCAGCCAAGCCGCCCGCCGGGGCGGCGTGACCGTCGCACTCTCGGGCCTCGGCGCGGATGAATTGTTCGGCGGCTACCCTTCCTTTCGCCGCGTCCCCCGCCTGCGAGCGCCCCATGCTGCGCTCGCCCTGCTGCCCGCGGGGCTTCGCCATGCGCTCGTCGCTCCCCTGCGTCTCGGCGGAACCACCGCCCGCAAGCTCGCCGGCGCGCTCGCCTCGGGGGGCGGCATCACCGCACTCGCCTTGCAGCAACGCCGCGTGCTCGACGAGGCGACCTTGCGCGACCTGCTCGGTCCCGGCCTGCGCACGCCCCACCCGGCGTCGGAACGACTGGCGCAAGAATCCGCCGAACAGGAAACCCTCGGCGCCGTCTCCGACGCGGAAATCCGGGGATATATGACCGATGTGCTTTTGCACGACAGCGACGCCATGAGCATGGCGCATTCGCTCGAATTGCGCGTGCCTTTTGTGGATGCCCCGCTCGTTCATTGGCTACGGAACCAACCCGCGCGCTTCCGCTTCGACCCGCTGACGCCGAAGGGCGCGTTAAAACGGGCGACTCACGACCGGATCCCCTCCGCCCTGCTCAAACGTCCAAAACGCGGCTTCACCCCCCCTTTCCCCCGCTGGATGCGTGGCCAGCTCCGTCCGTTTCTGGAAACACTCTTTTCCCCGGAATCACTCCGTCGTCAGGATCTGCTCAACCCCGCTGCCGCCACCCGGATGTGGACGCGATTTCGCGACGGCCACGAAGACGTCGCCTGGTCCCGCGTCTGGAGCGTGGCCGTGCTCATCCATTTTCTGAAGTGAAGACCCTCGTCCTCACCCCAGCCCTCTACGCGCACAACGGCGGCATTGAGCGGCTCATGCGTCTCTACACGCACTCGCTTGTCGAAATCACCGCGCCGGAGTCCCCCGTCGCCATCGCCGCCCTGCTCGATACGGATCCCGCCCCCCTCCGGCGGCTCGGCGCAAGCCGCGTCCTCGTCGGTCGCGGCCGTCGCCCCGCCTTCGCTGCCCGCGTGTTTTTCGAAGGCCGCCGGGCCGACCGCATCCTTTGCGGACACCTGCACCTCGCGCCGCTTGCGTGGGCCGCCGCCACCACCTCCCCAAAGACCCGTTTCTGGTTGGTCGCCCACGGGATCGAAGTCTGGCCCGCGCTCCGGGGTCTCCGCCGCCGCGCGCTCCGCGCCGCCGAACGCGTTCTTTGTGTAAGCGACTACACCAGAAACAAACTGCTCGCCAATGATGGAGCGCTCGACCCCTCGCGTTTCATCGTCCTGCCCAATGCGACGGAACCCCATCTCCTCGAAGATCCCCGGCGCTTCGACGACCCACCGCGCCCCCCCGTCATCCTGACCGTTTCCCGTCTGTCCAAGAGCGATGACTATAAAGGTATCGACTCGTTGATTGAGGCCCTGCCCTCCGTACGTGCCCGCATCCCCGGCGCGACCCTGCGCATCGTCGGCGACGGCGACGATGCCCCCCGCCTGCGCGCCCTCGCCGATCAGGTCAATGAGTCCGGCGCCGTCGTTTTTACGGGCAAAATCTCCGACGATGCCCTGCGTGACGAACTCGCGGCCTGCCGGATTTTCGCGCTCCCCAGCACGGGCGAAGGCTTCGGCATTGCCTGCATTGAGGCCATGGCCTTCGGCAAACCCTGCGTCGTCGCCGACGCCACCGCCCTGCCCGAAGTCGTTCCGTCTGGCTGCGGCCTGCGGGTTCCGCCCCGCAACCTGCCCGCCCTCGCCTCCACGCTGGCCGATGCCCTCACTCAGAACTGGGATCACCACGCCATCCGCGCACACGCGGCACGCTTCTCCCCCGACGCCTTCCGCCAGCGCCTGCACGAAGCGTGGAGTAAGGAGCCGGGAGCGTAGAGCGGGAAGCACGAGACGACTGACTACCGAACTGCCAGCCCAATCATTTTGGCCACCAAAAGGCACAAAGAAGCGCAAAAAACAGGAGCCTCTCCCCAGTCTTTTAGTGCTTTTTCATGCCTTTTTGTGGTCAAGAATTTCATCGCTGAATTTGGTCCCACTTCCTCGCGCGCACGGCGCACCCGCTTCCTGGCTCCTAGCCTCTAGCTCCCCGCTCCCAATCTCCCATGTCCGCTCCCACTGAACTCACTATTGAGGCCGGCCGCGCCGAGCGGCACTATTGGCGTGACCTCTGGCGCTACCGCGAACTGCTCGGCTTTCTCGCCTGGCGCGACGTCAAGGTGCGCTACAAGCAGGCGGTCCTCGGCATCGCCTGGGCGCTGATCCAGCCCGCTGTCACCACGGCCATCTTCGTCTTTCTCTTCGGGCGGCTGGCCGGCATGCCCGACGGCGGCGTGCCCTATCCCGTGCTTGTGCTGTCGGGCCTGATGGCCTGGCAACTGTTCTCCGCCGCGCTCTCCGGCTCCAGCGGCAGCCTCGTCAGCAATGCAAACCTCATCTCCAAGGTTTACTTTCCCCGCCTCATCGTGCCGCTCTCCGCGCTTGGCGTGGCGCTCATTGATTTTGCCGTGGTGCTCGGCCTGTTCCTCGCCGTGGCGCTCTGGTTCGGCCACTGGCCCACCTGGCACTGGCTGGTGCTGCCCGTCTTCGTGCTGCTGACTCTCGCCACTGCCTTCGGCCTGGGCCTCTGGTTCACCGCGCTGACTGTGAAGTATCGCGACTTCCGCTTCATCGTGCCCTTCCTCCTGCAGGTGGGCATCTTTGTCTCCCCCGTCGGTTACCGCACCGACTTCTTCCCCAACTGGCGCGACCTCCTCGCACTCAACCCCCTCACCGGTATCATTGACGGCTTTCGCTGGTGCCTCCTCGGCGGCCAGCACGCCTTTTCAACCTGGAGCCTCAGCATCTCCCTCCTCGTGATCGTCCTCGTCACCGGCAGCGGCCTCTGGTTCTTCCGCCGCACCGAAAAGCAGTTTGCGGATGTGATTTGAGGAAAGACCCGGACCACGAAGACCACGGACAACAAGACTACGAGCCATGAGAGACTACACCAAAATCGAAGCGTGGCGGTTGGCGGACGATCTTACGGTCGCCATTTACGAACATACCCGATCGTTTCCCCGGGAAGAACTTTACGGCATTACGAGCCAGTTGCGCCGGGCCGCCAGTTCTGTTCCCGCCAACATCGTCGAAGGATCAGCTCGGGGCACAAAACGCGATTACTTGCATTTTCTCTACATTGCCCGGGCTTCGCTTTCGGAAACACAGTATTTCATCCATCTGGCCGGGCGCCTTCGCTACCTCTCGGCAACCGAAACTGCAGCGCTTCAATCACAGATCAAGCAGACCTTCGCCTGCCTTCACGGCCTGATCCAAGCCGTCCAAAAGGAAATCACTCTGTAGTCCGGTCCGTAAACCCATTAGTCCCGTCGTCAGTCGTCCTGTAGTCCCGCAGTCCATGTCCTCCCCCGTCATTTCCGTTTCCGGTGTCAGCAAGCGCTACGTGATCCAGCACGAGTCGCGGCCCGACACGCTGCGCGACAGTCTGCAGCATGGCGCGCGCGCGCTGTGGCGCCGCTTCCGCTGGGGCACCGGGTTCACCCGCGAGGAATTCTGGGCGCTGCGCGACATCAGCTTCGAAGTGCAGCCCGGCGAAGTTGTCGGCATCATCGGCCGCAACGGCGCCGGCAAGTCCACCCTGCTCAAGATCCTCTCCCGCATCACCGAACCCACGGCAGGCCGCATCACCCTGCGCGGCCGCGTGGCCAGCCTGCTGGAAGTCGGCACCGGGTTCCATCCTGAGCTGAGCGGACGCGAGAACATCTTCCTCAACGGCGCCATCCTCGGCATGAGCCGGGCGGAGATCCGGCGGAAGTTCGACGAGATCGTGGCCTTTGCGGAAGTGGAGAAGTTCCTCGACACCCCCGTGAAGCGCTACAGCAGCGGCATGTATGTCCGCCTCGCCTTCGCCGTGGCCGCGCACCTGGAGCCCGAAATCCTGATCGTGGACGAAGTCCTCGCAGTGGGAGACGCCCAGTTCCAAAAAAAATGCCTGGGCAAGATGCAGGACGTGGCCACGCGAGAAGGACGCACCGTGCTATTCGTCAGCCATAATCTTAGCAGTATCCGCCAACTATGCAGTCGAGTTATTTTCCTGAATCAAGGAGCATTGTTTTCGCAAGGGTCTACAGCTGAGATTCTCGCCAGTTATACTCATCAATCAGAAAGCAATACCCCTTTGCATATTCCGCATCCACCGTCCGATCTCATGGAGCGCGCATATGTGACCGCCCTTCATATTGAGAGCTTAGCAGGCAACCCATTGATTATCGCCCAAGTGGGTGAACCTTGGCGGGTTCGGCTGAGAGTGAAGTTGGCCCGCCCAATGACGCAGTTCATCGCTTCAATCGGCTTGGTTACAGGAGAAGGCATCGGGCTCCAGACTGTCTGGAGCCTCCCGATGAATCTCGCAGCCGGAGAATTCGAATACGTGTTTATCCAGAACTCGGTAGCCCTGGCCGCAGATAGCTACAAATTGATCGTTGGACTTAGTGAAGACGGACGCTCAATCCAACAATTTGAGGCAGCCCGGCTCGATATCAGTGGCGATGCTCCGCACATAGCTTGTGTCGCCAGTTCAGGCTACGGATTGGTGCTCAATTCCATGCAAGTCCAGTGCACCCCGCTTGCATCGACCTTACGATGACCAAGGCATCTTCTCTTTCCCCCGCCCCCTTGGAGCGATATCTTTCCACTCCGTCTGCGGCAGAGCGTGAACTGGTCCTATGTTTTTCAGAACAAGCACCATTGGTCATATTCGATATTGGCGCGTGTGAAGGGGAAGATAGCATCCGCTATGGACGACATTTTCCTCGGGCGCGCTTGTTTTCCTTTGAGCCTTTACCATCCAATCAGAAGCTTATCCGGACCAATTTTGAAAAGCATCAGCTGAAAAACGCCGAGCTCATACCATTTGCGCTATCTAATACCGCAGGCATGTCCGTTTTTCATGTTTCATCAGGGACTCCTCAAAATCTCTTCTCTGGTGAGCAATGGAACTACGGCAACAAATCCAGCTCCTTGCTTCCACCTGCGGAGACAACCCCCATGCATGGCTGGATCGAGTTCAAGGAAAGCATCACTGTTCCGACCACAACTCTCGCCTCTTTTTGCCAGGAACGAGATATTCGGCAGATCGACTTTATCCACATGGATGTGCAAGGAGCCGAACTTATGGTGCTGAAAGGTGCAGGACCGATGCTGAAGAATACCACTGCCATCTGGCTCGAAGTGGCCGATCGAACGTTTTATCAGGGGCAACCCTTGCGGCATGATATCCAGCAATTTATGCGCGACCAGGGGTTTCGCCTCATCTTCGAGAACAGTCAGCATTCAGAAGGTGACCAATTCTACGTCAATTTGCGGCACCCTCGGGTTTGGCCCTGGCTGATCCGTCGTCGTTGTGGCGCCGCTGCCAAGTATGTGCGCGCACTTGGTGGCCGCTGGAAGCGACGACTGTTTTCTGCATGAAATTCTCCACCCTACTGCGCCACGGCTTTCGCCGCTGCGGGCTGCTCTTATGCAAGATGGACCATCCGGCAGTCCGCTATTTTTCATTACCACCAGATAATGGATTTAGGTATGCGCTCCACCAAGCATTCAGCGATCTTCATCAGCTGAGGTTCGTTCAGGTCGGAGCCAACGACGGCCAACGCGAGGATCCACTCGCTCCCTTGATCCGAGAATTCAGTTGGAGCGGAATCATGGTTGAACCACGTCCGGTATTTATTGCCGCATTGAAAAAGCGATACGCCCAGAACTCCTCCATCAGCCTGGTTCAGGCTGCGATCGCTGAAAAGAGCGAGGACCGCACACTTTACTACATTCGTCAGGATTTGCCCGGCCTACCGGATTGGGCTCATGGACTGGCGACACTCGCACCGGACCGCATCACCACAGCCTGTCAGGACCTCGGGCGTCCCGTCACAGCCATTGCCGAGGAAACGGTGTCCTGCTTGACTTGGGATGATCTGGATCCACTCGCCCAATTGGACACATTGTCGGTGCTCGTCATGGATACCGAAGGTTACGACATCCCTCTCCTCAAGTTGTGGAATTGGGATAAACGACGCCCCCGGGTCATTCACTTCGAAAACGGCTGCGCATCTCCCAAGGATCATTTCCACATCCTGGATAAGGCTCGGGAGCATGGCTATGAAATCGTAACCGAAGGAGTGGACACCACGCTCTACCTTTCGGCAAAGCGCGTCTAAACTTATGATCATTGTCAGACTCATCGGTGGCCTCGGAAACCAGATGTTTCAATACGCAGCAGGCCTCGCGCTCGCCGAGCAGCGCCGCACTGTGCTCAAGCTGGATGTCTCTTGGTTTCGCCATGATCCGGCCTACGAAGCGCACAACCGTTACGCCCTGTCCTGCCTCAACATCACCGAGCAGTTTGCCACGCAGGAAGAAATCGATCGCGTGCGCGGCGTGCGACTCACACGCACCGAACGCTGGTCGGTCTCCCTCGCCCGCAGACTCCGTCTTCATCGCTACGCCAGCCGCCATGTCGCACCCGCCAACTGGCATCAGCCGCCCACCTTCGCCTTCTACCCGGAATTTTTCGCGCAACCGGACAACACCTATCTCAACGGCATGTTTCAGTCGGAGAGTTTTTTTTCGCCCGTTGCCGACCTCCTCCGCTCGCACTTCTCCTTCCGCTACCCGCCCCAGCCCGCCGTCGCCGAAATGGCGGCCCGCATACGCTCCGGCCCCTCGGCGGCGATTCACTTTCGTCGCGGCGACTATGCGCGCAATCCAGACTTTGCCCGCGAGATCGGCGTGCTTGACCTCGATTATTATCAGCGCGCCGCCCGGCTGCTGCGTGAGCGCAACCCTGACGCCGTCCTCTATATCTTTTCTGACGATATCGAATCCGTCGCGCGCGAATTCACGCCGCCCGGGCCCCATGAGTTCGTGCGCTGCGTTGCCCCCTGGCACCCATGGGACAAAATCCGGCTCATGTCCCTTTGCGAGCACCTGGCCATCGCCAACAGTACCTTTTCATGGTGGGCCGCCTGGCTCAACCCTTCGCCGCACAAACTGGTGATCGCCCCCGCCCCCTGGTTCGCAAACAGCCCGCACGATCAGCGTGACATCGTGCCGGCCTCATGGACGCGTCTGCCCGTCTCTGCCTGAATTCCCCGAATGCGCCTGGCCATTGTCACAACCAATCGGAATTACCCGTGGGGCGGGGCGGAACAATTGTGGCATGCCTTGGCTCTCGCCGCACGAGCGCGCGGCTGGCCGGTTCTGGTCGTCGCCGGGCCGCTCACACTTGATTCAGAACCCATTCATCAGTTGCACGAAGCCGGGGTGAGTGTCGTTGGGCTGCCGCCCGCGCGCTCCGCAGGCGGTGGCAAACTCGCCGCTTGGCACCGTTTCAAATTCCGTTTTCTAGGAGCCCGCACCGGCGTCGGCGCGAGGTTGCGGCACTTCGCGCCCGGCCTCCTTTTCGTTAACCAATGCGGCGCGTTTGACGGGGCTTGGGAGTATTGGCTGCAGGGCGCGATAAAAGCGCAACGCATTCCCTACGTGACAATCACTCACAACAACGACGAGCAACCGCTCAATCCCGTTGAGCGCATGGCCTGCGCGAAATGGTCTCGTCCAGCCCGTGCACTCTATTTTGTTTCTGAAGAACTTCGGCATCTGGCGGAAACCCAACTGGCCGAAGCATTGCCTCAGTCCGCCGTCATACAGAACCCCTTTCCTATCCCCACTGAATCAAATCTCCCACCGTGGTCCCCAGCGCCGCCTTGGCGGATGGCTGTTGTCGGCCGGCTGGAAATGCACGAAAAAGGACTCGATCTTGTCCTGGCTGCCGTGGCCCGCGCACTCAGTGGCGAAGCCGACTGGCGCTTGAGCTTCTGCGGTCGTGGGCCCGATGAGACCCGTCTGCGAGAAGCGATCTCGGCGCACGGGCTAGCCGATCGCGTGGACGTGGTCGGCTATGTGGCCAACCCCGCGGACATCTGGCGCGACCATCACCTCTGTGTCCTCGCTTCCCGTTGGGAAGGTTTCTCGCTCGTCATGGCCGAGGCTCTCGCCTGCGCTCGGCCTGTCCTGCGCACGCGCAGTGGTGGTGCCAGTTGGATTGAAGATGGCCTCACCGGCTGGCTGTGCCAGCCCGACAATGCCGATGCGCTTGCCTCCGCCTTGCGCATTGCCTGGGAACACCGCCACGAATGGCCGCAGATGGGGCTCGCTGCCCGGGCAAGCTTGCTGCAACAAGCCAACCGCGACCCTGCTGGATCGCTTCTTGATCAATTGGCCGCCATCACCTCATGAGCCTGCCCGGTCGTTTTCACACTTTGCATTTCCGATTGCGCTCACGATTCGCGCTCTGGTGGCTGCGACGCCTGGGCGCTGAAATCGGGCATCGCATCACCCTGCATCGCAACGTCGAAATATCCTGCCGCCACCCGGTCACCGGCCGGGGCCACGTGAAAATTGGCGAGGGTTGTGAATTATCCAGTAACGTCGTCATTCATCCGTATGCTGGCACGGTCACGCTGGGCGCTGGCGTTTTCTTGGGACCGCAAGTCATCATCTACGGGCACGGCGGTGTGGAAATCGGCGACCACACGCTGATTGCCATGCACTGTCGCATCCTGTCTTCGAACCACACCATCCCGCCTCAGGGAACGGACATCCGATCCCAACCGGATGAACTGCGCCCTACCAAGATCGGCCGTGATGTCTGGCTCGGGGCAGGCGTCACCATCCTCGGCGGTGTAACGATTGGTGATGGTTGTATTGTCGGCGCCGGCAGCGTCGTCACCAAGGATCTGCCCGCCGGCTCCATCTGCCACGGCATTCCCGCCAGTGTTCACGGTTGGAGGGAAGACAACTGTAAACTCCCTTCTAGCTTTTGCCCTGAGCGTGTGTGATTTATTGAGCAAAGCTGCATACGTGACTCCAGAATACTCCTAATGACCAGGCTCTACTTCGAATTGGAGAGTTATGATCGTTATCATCGGGCCAGCTGGGAGAACAATCTCGCCAGCTGGTTTAACGGTGCGGTCGGCCTGGTACGACGAGTTAATCGTCCCGCAGACGCAGAGTTCATTATTGAGCCTGCAGCCGCACATTCATTCATCAATGGACGTGTTTTCACAGTCGCACCGGACTCACATTATCGGACACACCCAGAGAATACTTTTGCTTGGGATGCCGGCGACCATCCCACAGGTCGCCTACCTGGGCTGTTTTGTTCCCTTAGCAAGCGTCTGGTAGATCCTGCCCGTCATAGAGGCTTCTGCTACCCGCTCCGTATAAATCACCTTATCAAGCCATGTGCATTAAACGAAGCCAAATACCTCTTCGGCTTTTCTGGAAACATCACCGCACCGGTGCGTTTTCGCCTTTTCACCGAGTTAGCCAACGAAGCCAAAGCCGGCCGAGGGCTATTGCGTCAGACCGAAAGCATTTTCACCCGAATCTACAATCCGGCAACCGATGCAGATCGCATGCGCTTCGTGGACGACCTACGACAATGTCGCTTCATCCTCTGCCCACGTGGCAACGGCTTTTCCAGCATTCGCCTTTTTGAAACCATGGAGGCCAAGCGCGTGCCAGTGATAATCAGTGACAATCTACAGCTCCCGCAGTGCGTGAATTGGCACAGTTGTGCCGTAGTCGTGCCAGAAAGTGACATCGCGCGTATCCCGGAACTGCTCTCGTCCCGAGAGGAAGACTGGCCTCGTCTAGCCAACAATGCCCGATCCGAATGGGAGCGCTGCTTTGATGATCGCACGCTGCTCTCCTCTCTTGTCGCCGAAGTGCAAGCTATCCGTGCCGCACGCAATCGGCGGGAAAATATGCAACGGATTTTCCATCCTTTCCGCGTCCTGCCTGAATACACCTTGGTGCGGGCCAAGGCGTTTGCACGACGCCTTCAATCCTTAAAGCGTTCCACCTCGGGTTCCCATGGCTGAAATCCGCCCACTTATCCTTACCGTCGCGTGTGGCTACCGAACTGAACAGCTTTCCCCATTTGTTGAAAGCTGGAAGCGATATGTACCGGAGGCCGATCTTGCCATCATCGCGGGGGCGCTGCCGGAAGAAACCGATCGCTACTTGGATGCTTCTGGAGTCAAAGTGGTGCCTGCTGAATTCAATCGCGGATCCCATGCAGGTTGGCGCAAGACTTGGTATCGCCTGCAACTGGCTTCCTGGCTATGCATGCTGCGCGGCACACGCCACCTGCTGGGCATTGGAAAAGAAAGCGATGCACTCCATGCCCGAATTTCAGAAGCTGCATTCCATCTCTTTTCGCAGCGTTTTTTTCATTATCGCCGCTACCTCGAACACTTCGGCTGGAAATACACACATGTCCTACTCGCCGATGCGCGTGACACCGTGTTTCAGCGTTCGCCCTTTCCTTGTGAGGGATTGCATGTCTTTGCCGAGAATGAGGTCATTGGGACAAGCCACTTTGCCCGTCGCTGGTTCCAACTCTCCTACGGCACCTCCACCTTCAAACGATTAGCGGCACAACCTTTGCTTTGCGCTGGCGTCACCATCGGTGACCTCGCTGCAATGCGCCGCTATCTCGATCTTAACTGCGCTGAATCACTAAAGATCGTTGCCGTTAACGATATTGACCAAGCTGTGCATAACTACCTCATCCATAATTGCCTCCTGCCCGCCACAATTCATGCTTACGGGGAAGGTCAAGCGATCAATCTTAACGCCGTCCCGCTTTCAACGCTGCGTGTTAAAGATGGCCGGCTATTTGATTCCCAAGGACAGGCATTCTCTATCGTCCATCAATACGACCGCGTGGCCGGCCTGTATCTCACACCATGCGACCGCCGCTAGCCAGCGTCATCATTCCGACGCACAATCCAAGGGCCGAGTTCTTAGAGCGAACTTTGACCGCATTGCGGTTCCAGACTCTTCCCATTGCCCAGTGGGAGTTGTTGCTAGTGGACAACGCTTCCACCCCGTCATTAACGGCGGATACTCATTGGCACCCCCAAGTAGATACGGTTTTAGAATCGAGGTTGGGCCTGACCACAGCGCGGCTGGCGGGCTTCGCGGCCGCTAAGGGTGAAGTACTGGTGCTTGTGGATGACGACAACGTGCTCGCGCCCGACTACCTTGCCCAAGCTCTGCGGCTCGCCAGCATTCACCCTCGGCTGGGAACGTGGAGCGGCAATATCCGTCTCGATTTCCAGCCAGGCGCCACGCCTCCTCCGCCGGCCTGGCGTGGCTTTCTTGCCGAGCGTGACTGCACTTCGCCACAAATTTCCCACGACCCAAATCACCATGATTCCACGCCTTGGGGTGCCGGTATGTGTATCCGCCGAGAAGTCGCCAGCGCCTATGTCAATCAAGTGCGGAGTGACCCACGTCGGTTGAAGCTCGACCTGCAAGGCCGTCAGCTGACCTACGGAGGCGATACCGATATCACATTCACAGGATGCGACATTGGCTTTGAGAAGGGCGTCTTTCCTGAGCTTAAGCTAGATCATTTGATTCCTCCCGGGCGCTGCACTCGTGAATACTTGCGACGGGCTGCCGAAGGGCACGGTTATTCAGAGATACTTCACGCATGGATTCGCAACGGACACCTTCCCCTTCGGCGCCCTGCTTGGCGCGAATGGCTGGCTCGACTGCGTCTCCCCGCCGAGGAGCGCGCAGTCGCAGCGGCACGCGCGCGTGGCATCGCCAAGGCGTGCCGGGAACTCGCCGAGCTGAGATGACCCCACGCATCTATTTTTACTGCTGCCCCGAGGCAGACAACCTGCAGGACGACATCATCGGGCTCGCCGAAGGCCTGCGTGAACTCGGCGTGCCATATTACTCCCGCTCCAACTACTGGCGGCTCTACCCCGATCGCGATGAATGGCTATTCACCGCCACGCCCGATGTCTCCCCACTCGACTGCGATATCGTGGTGTTTCCCTGCACTTACTTTCGCTGGGTAAAAATGCAGAGCTTTGAACGCATTGAAAGACCTCTCCCACCTGAGCTGTTCGAGCCGAATCGGAGGCATCGCAATGCGCTCTTCGATTTTCTTGATGGCCATCACACCATCTCTTGGCGACCAGAGTTCCGAGCATTCGACCTTATCCTGCGGGCCAAGCTAAATCGCCGCGCATGGCACCCAGGTAACATCCGGCCATGGACGCTAAACCTATCCAACCGCGTAATCGATCATACGAGCGGTGGACTCCCTTTTGCAGAACGCCGCCGCGCATGCCTCGTTAACTTTGGTGCATCACACCCTTATCCTCACGGTTGTCGTGATCTTGCGGAACAGCGTTTTCACCCCGGGCTCGCCCAGCTACTACCGCTGGACCGTACCAAGGATGATCTCACTGTCATTCCTTCCAATCCCACCGAGCGCCTGCTTTGGGAACAAACGGGAGGACGTTTTTCACCAAGTTATTATGGCCGACTAAAGTCGGCTCAAGCTGTGTCTTGCTTTTGCGGCGACCTCGTGCCGCCGCTCCCATGGCATAACCCGGGATTATTGTTACAGGGAGGCAACAGAGCAAAGCTGCGGCGTATGTTCTACCAAGCACTCCGCATCTTGGATCCTCGCTCTGATCGCATCATCCAATGGGACAGTTTTCGTTTCTGGGAAACACTCTCCGCAGGGGCCGTGGCCTTTCATCTCGATTTGGATCTCTATGGCGTGACGCTGCCGGTCATGCCTGAAAATTGGGTGCATTACGTGGGTATCGACTTAAGCAACCCTTTGCCTGCGCTTGAGCGTCTGCACGACGAACCCGAGCTTCTCGGCCAGATTGCCTCCAGCGGGCGAGCTTGGGCCTTGGAACACTACAGTCCCTCTGCGGCCGCACGCCGCTTCCTTTCCCTCTTTTGAGCCAACTTGAATCCAGTGCCTTACCCCGGGTTCTGCTGCTTACGCGAGAGATTCCTCAGGGAGCCAACGCGGGGAGCCAGCAACTATTGCGCGCGCTGCAAGACTATCCGGCGGATCGGCTGCTTGTGATCGGCCCCGCTGCTGTCCCCAGCGTAGAACTGTTATCCTGTACATACGAAGCCTATCCCCTTCCTGTCACACGCTGGATCAACTCGCGCTTTCATCACACCATTAATCTGCTCAATTCCGTTGGACTTATCCCGATACCCAGGCGTTGGTGGCTCAAAAAGCGCGTTCGCGAGTTCAGGCCTGACCTCATTGTCACCGTGATGGACTGTTTTTCATACTATTCCATTGCTGCCGCCGTGGCCCGCCAAGCCAACTTGCCTTTCCTCACCATCACCATGGATCGGCCCGATAGTTTTGAAAGCGTGACGCCAGCCTTCCGCGCAGTGCAGTTCGCCCGAATTGGTCGCATCTATCGCCAAGCCTCGGTAAACGTGGCTGTGTCACGGCAGATGGTCCGGTGGATCCGACGTATCTTCCACTGCAATGCCGAAGCGCACTATTTCGCGCCATCCTCCGATATCCCACGAGGATCTCCCGAGTCATGTCGGACCACGCGAGCCCCAAATCGTTTCGTATTAGGCTACGCCGGATCCTTGGAATACGGCTATGAACGGCAGGTTGCTGCTTTGCTGCCTGAGATAGAAGCCGCTGGCCTAACTTTGAGAGTCCATTCTGCCCATCATGATCGTCTGCCTCATTCGCCAGCTTTGGACTTTAGGGGGTTCCTCCCAATACGGGAACTTTGGCAAGAGTTGCTCGCATCATGTGACGCCTTACTCTTGCCCTATCCCTTTACTCACGAACGGGCTTCTCTCTACCGCACTCACTTCCCAACCAAACTCTCCGAATATTATACGTTAGGCCTGCCGATCCTGATGCTGGGACCATCCTATGCAACTGGCATCCGGTGGGGATTGGACCATCCGGGCTCAGCCTTGGTTGTCACCCAAGACAACCCTCAGTATTGGCGACAGGCATTGTTGCGTCTGAAAGCCGATTCTTGCTTGCGTGTGCAACTCGCGGCTAATGCTCAGTTACTTGCACAAAGGTATTTTTCCCCAGCGAGTCATTACGATTTCCATCAAGCCGTAGTGCGGGCAGCCTCTTCAGCGAGATCCCAATAGGCTTCGTTCTGATCTACTCTAGCAGCCCCTTTGCAATCGTACCGATCCCGGCCTTCTCCTTTCTCAGTTCGTTTTCAGCCGGGCCGAAACTGCCACGCATCTCTCGTTTTCGCCGCCAAGTGAAACGTGATTGGGAGCGAGCCTAATCCCAATCCGGACCCCAGTCCCTGCAAAAGGCATGAATTATCCCGCCCGCGTCCTCATCCTCAGTGCCTCGCACCTTTGCCGGAATCCCCGGGTGCTCAAGGAGGCCACCACGCTGGGTAACGCGGGACATGCGGTGACATTGCTGAGCGTCTCCACCCATGCGCACTACGAGCAGACTGACCGGGCGCTCATGCGCGGGCTGCCCTTCAAACGTCTCACCCTCGACTACACCTCCCGCCGGCCCACGGCCCGTGCCGCCTATTTCATCCAACGCAGCGCCACCTGGATCGCCCGCCGGCTGTTGACCCGGTGGGGAATGGAGAGCGCCCGCTGTCTCGGTCCGGCGGCCGGCGCTCTGCTACGACAGGCTCAGCGGCAGCCGGCCGACCTCATCATCACCCACACGGAGATCCCGGTCTGGGCGGCCCAATCATTGCAACGCGCCGGTCGCCGGGTCGCCGTGGATCTGGAAGACTGGCACTCGGAGGATCTTCTCCCCGCAGACCGCCGGCATCGTCCGCTCCGGCTGCTGCGTCGTGCCGAGCAGTTTGCGCTGCAACAAGCCGCCTATGTGTCGGTGCCCTCCGCAAGCATGGCGGACGCCCTGCATCAAACTTACGGCGGCACTCGCCCCATCGTGGTGCGCAACACCTTTCCTTTGCAGCCGGATCCCCGCCCTCAACGAAGCCGCCCTGCCGCGACGCCCCGGTTCATCTGGTTCTCCCAGACGGTTGGGCCCGGTCGTGGACTGGAGCCTTTCCTGGCAGCGTGGGGACTCACCCGACAGCCGAGTCAGGTCTGTCTGCTGGGCGATGCGCAGCCGGATTATCGCGAGCACCTGCGCGCACTCGTGCCGGCCGGGCGCCGCGCCGATCTGAGTTTTCTGGCCCCGGTGCCGCCCGATCAACTGCCCGGCCTGCTGGCGGACTATGATCTTGGTCTGGCCTTGGAGGCATCCACCCCCATCAGTCGGGATGTCACGATCACGAACAAAATATTCCAATACCTCAACGCGGGGCTTGCCGCCCTTGCGACCGGGACGCGCGGTCAACGGGAGGTGCTGCAAGCCGCCCCGGCCTGCGGCCGGTTGATCCAGCTGGAAAATCCGACGGCGCTGGCGGCGGAGCTGGATGCCCTGATCGCCGACCCCGACCAAATCGCCGCCATGCAACAGGCGGCCCGCACCGCGGCGGAACAACAGTTTTCCTGGGAGCATGAAGAAGCGCGATTGCTCGCCGCAGTGGCCCGTGCGCTCGCGCGCTAGGAGCTGGGGCGCAAGCCGGGAGCCGGAACTACGGGACTACTGACTACGGGACTGCCGGCCCAATTATTTGGGCCACGAAAAGGCATAAAGAAGCGCAAAAATATGAACCTTCCCTCATCAACCTTTTGGTGTCTTTTCGTGCCTTTTTGTGGCCAATCATTTCATCGCTGAATCCGGCAGCAGCACCCTGCCGCGCGCGGAGCGCACGGCCCACCCGCTTCCTCGCTCCGTGCTCCAATCTCCCAGCCAAGCTCCGTCGTCTCCGTTACCGTAAGATCGGTTCGTAATTGAACTCCGCCTTCCGACGCCCCCGCTCCTCCCTCCACGCTCCTAGCTCCCCACCCATGCCTCGCGTCCTGATCGTCAGCCCGCATTTTCCTCCGGTTAACGCACCGGACATGCAGCGCGTGCGGACACTGCTCCCTTATCTGGAAGAACTCGGCTGGACAGGATGCGTGCTGGCGGTGGCTCCACAGGATGTGGCCGCCCCCAGGGATGACGCCCTGCTTGCCGGGTTGCCCGCGGGACTCAGAGTGGAACGTTGCCGGGCCTGGCCGTTGCGGCTCACCGCCCCGCTGGGGCTGCGCACCCTTGGCTGGCGTTCCTGGAATGCCCTGCGCCGGACTGGCTCGCGCCTCATCCGGGAATGGCAGCCCGATCTCATCCTGTTCAGCACCACCCAATATCTGCTGACCACGCTCGGCCCGCACTGGCAGCGCCGTCATGGCGTCCCTTATGTCCTGGATATTCAGGATCCCTGGCTCACCGATGACTATGCGCGCCCTGGTGCCCCGCGCCCACCCGGCGGCTGGAAATACCGGATTGCCCATGCCTTGGCCTCCAGGCTTGAGCCGCGGGTATTCCGGCCCTGCGCCGGTTTTGTGAGCGTTTCCCAAGCGTATTTGTCCGCTCTCACCGCGCGCTATCCCTGGTTTTCAGACAAACCCCAGACGGTGATTCCTTTTGGAGTGGATGCCGCCGATTTTGAGCGCGCGGTGCGCGCGGCGCCACCGGCATTTGTGCGTGAGCCGGACCGCATCCATCTCGTCAGCGTTGGTGTCATCGGGGATATCATGCGACCGGCGGTGGAAGCGCTGTGCCAAAGCTTGGCGGCGCTGCGCCGCAGCCACCCTGAACTCACCGCCCGCTTACGACTTCATTTTCTCGGCACCAGCTACGCGCCCGCCGGACAGGCTTCGCCCTCCGTGCAGCCTATCGCGGAAAAGGAGGGCGTGCGCGATTTGATCGAGGAACAGACCGCACGTATCTCCTGGACAGAGGCGCAGGCCACCCTGCGCGCCGCCGATGGATTGCTCGTCCTTACCACCGCCGCCGCCGGTTACACGCCATCCAAGCTGGCCGGAAGCTTTCTCGCGGAACGTCCCACGCTGCTCATCGCCGGACCGGACTCGCTCGCCGCGGAGGCGAGCCGCGAACTCGGGCTCGGGCCGGTGATGGATCCGGGCAAGCCGGCCCCCGACACGTTGCAGGCTTTCGTGGAATCCGTCATAGACCCGGCTTGCGCGTGGCGCACCACCCGGCGTGTGGACACGTTTAATGCCCGTTACGCAGCCCGGACCCGCAGCCTTGAGTTGAGCCGCTTTCTCCAGCAATTGCTGCCTCCCGCCGCATGAGCACTGTTACATCCAGATCGGCCAGCGAGCCCCACCAACTCTACAAGACCGCGCTCATCGGTACGCTCGGGCTGCTGGGCTATGCGGTGTATCGGGGTTGGGATCGTCCGGTTGAGCAACTCGTCCTCGCGCTGGTCTGCATGGCGCTCTCGATCTGGCCGGCCCTGCGCTGGCTGCGCACCCAGCCCTACCCGCTGCCCGCTTTCGAGGTGTTCATGCTCACCTTTGTGCCCTTCTACGCGCTTCAACTGCTCACGGAGCACGAGGCGGTCGTCCTCTACAGTGACCGGACGATCTTCCGCGCGATGGTCGCCGTGCTGTTGTTTCAGGTCAGCGCCCTGCTCGCTTTTTACCGCACCCGCCCGCTGCCTCGGCAGACGCCTTTCTGGAACAGCCCCCTCTTCACCTACGACATCAGCCGCTGGCTTCCCATCGGCCTGTGGCTCAGCGCGGGCTACACCTGTGTCAGTTTTTTCACCGACTGGCTGCCCGGAGAGATCAACAGCATCCTGCGCGCGGTTTTCTTCGGCATCGCCACCTCGTGCACCTTCCTGCTCGGGCGCAAGTGGGGCGCCGGGGAGCTGGCCAAGGGCAGCCGTCTCAACGTGGGCGCGGCGCTCATCTGCACAGCCCTCCTGCAGATGTCCAATCTCTACCTCATTTCCGCCACCGCCTCTGTTCTGATTTTTTTCCTCGCCTACATTTCCGCCGGCCGACGTATCCCGGTGGTGGCGTTGGGGGTCATCTTTCTGATTCTCACCGTGCTGCACAACGGCAAGTCACCCATGCGCGACTACTATTGGGCCATCGGCGCGCCGGAACGCACCCTCACCGATCTGCCGGGGTTTTATCTCGAATGGGTTGAACACGGATTGAAACCCTTTCAGGGCGAGGATGACCGGGTCGAACGCCGCGAACTGCTGGAGCGCACCTCCCTCCTGCACATTCTCTGCCTCGTCGTGGAGTCCACCGATCGCGGCCTGCCCTTCATGGCCGGCGAAACCTACGGTTATGTCGCGGCCTCGCTCGTTCCACGCATCCTCTGGCCTGACAAGCCCCCGGGTTCCATCACCACCCAACGGCTCTCCATCCATTTTCTGATCTTGGATGAAGCCTCGGCAGAGACCACGTCCATCGCCTTTGGGGTGCTGGCCGAGGCCTACGCCAACTTCGCCTACTGGGGCGTCGCTCTGCTCGGCGTGTTCATCGGCTGGGCCAACAAAGTGGTCGCCATCTGGACCCGCCACAGTCCCCTGCTCTCCAGCGGCGGCCTGATCATGATCCTCCTCATCGCCTGGTCCATTCAGGTGGAAATGCCCCTGAGCAGCTGGGTTTCCTCTTTTTATCAGGCAGCCATCTGCGTACTCGGCGTACCCTATGTCCTCAAACGGCTCTTCAACTGAAGAGAAGGGCAAGGAGCGCGGAGCTGAGGCGCAAGCCGGGAGCCGGAACTACGGGACAACTGACTACAGGACTGCCGGCCCAATTATTTGGGCCACGAAAAGGCACAAAGAAGCGCAAAACATGAACCTTCCCCCATCGACCTTTTGGTGCCTTCTCGTGCCTTTTTGTGGCCAATCATCTCATCGCTGAATCCGACTGCCGCTCCCCGCCGCGCGCGGAGCGCACGGCCCACCCTTTTGTAGCAGGGAGCAAGGAGCGTGGAGCACCACCCACCCGCTTCCTCGCTCCTAGCCTCTAGTCTCTCGCTCCTCCCCGCTCCCAGCCCCCCTGCTCCTCCCTCCTCCCCTCCACTCTCCGTGCCCGCTGCTCCCAGCTCCTCGCTCCCCGCTCCTCCTCCCTCCCGACTCGCCGTGGTGCTTTCGCATCCCACGCAATATTACAGCCCCTGGTTCCGGCACCTGGCCGCGACCGCCGGGCTGGAGCTGAGGGTGTTCTATCTGTGGGATTTTGGCGTGACCGAGCGCCATGACCGGCAATTCGGTCAGGCCATCAAGTGGGATGTGGATTTGCTCAGTGGTTACGCGCACGAGTTCGTGCCCAATGTCGCGCGGGATCCGGGCACGCATCATTTCCGGGGACTGAACAATCCCTCGCTGCGCCGCCGGCTGCGGGCATGGGCTCCGTCAGCGATCCTGCTCTTCGGCTACGCCTACCGCACCCACCTGGGACTCCTGCTCCGCCCGCCCGCGCCCCTCATCTTCCGTGGCGATTCTCATCTGCTCGGAGCGCCTCGACCAAGAGGCCTCAAACGTCTCCTGTTGCGCTTCATCTATTCGCGTTGCGCCGCATTCCTTCCCGTGGGCAAGGCCAATGCCGCTTACTTCCGTCATTACGGCGTGACTGAAATCAAATTGTTCAACGTACCCCATTGCGTTGACGCCGCCCATTTCTCCGTGACGCCCGAACGTCTGGAAGCGGCCAAGCAACTCCGCCAATCACTTGGCATTTCCGCTAACGCCGCGGTGGTGCTGTTTGCCGGAAAACTGATCCAAAAAAAGCGGCCCGATCTCCTGCTCGCAGCCTTCATCCGTGCCGCCGTGCCCGACGCACATCTCGTCTTCTCCGGTGACGGCGAGTTGCTTCCTGCGCTCCGCACCCGCGCCGCCCACCGAGACAACATCCACTTTTTACCCTTCGCCAACCAGTCAGCCATGCCTGCACGCTATCTGCTTGGCGACGTGTTCGTACTGCCTTCCGAAGGCCGCCACGAGACATGGGGCCTCGCCGTCAACGAAGCGATGCACGTTGGCCGGCCAGTCATCGTCAGCGATCACGTCGGCGGCCATCCCGACCTGCTTGAAACGGGGAGCCAGGAGCTTGGAGCAGGCGGTGTCAGTCTCCCCGCGCCCCGCTCCTCGCTTCTCGCTCGTGGCTGGGTATTCCCTGCCGGCGACGAAACCGCCCTCGCCACCGTCCTCCACGAGGCCCTTACCCTACCGCGCGAAAACCTCGCCGATATGGGACAAGCGGCCGCGCGGCACGCCGCCGCTTTCAACTACGAGGTCGCCAGCGCAGGATTATTGACCGCGCTAAAATTCGTTATCCCTACCTCATCACCATCATGCATGGCAACCTCGCCCAACGTCTAGGCCGAATCCCACTTGCATTATTGCGGCGCCCGTGGGACTTGCCGCGGTATCTCATCCAGTCGCCATGGACACGGCGCTCGCCACTTGCCTTGGGCTTGCCGTGGTTTTCCTACGCCGCCATCGATTTTTTGTCCTTGGCCATCAAGCCTACGGACCGCGTTTGCGAATTGGGCGGCGGCGGCTCCACGCTATGGTTTGCCCAACGCGCTGGTCAGGTCGTCACGCTTGAGAGCGACCCGACGTGGGCCGCTCTCATTAAGCGCAGCCTGCCACCATCCCTTGCCTCGAAAGTGCGAGTCGTGGAAAGCCCGCTACCGCCGCCTTTCACGCCATTTGCGGTCGATCCATATCTGGCGCCATTGCGCGGGATGGAATTCGACTGGATCATTCTCGATTTCATGGACGACGAATTCGACCGTCGGCCGGCGACGCTGCCGTGGCTTGAGGAAAATCTGCTGAACTCCGGCGGCGCAGTAATTGTCGATGACGCCTGGCGCTATCCGCAGATCCAGCATTTCTCGCGCGCTGCCCGGTGCCGCCAATTCTGCTCGCTCGGCCCTGCCCGTTATGGCGTGACCCGCACCGACATCCATTTTTATCCGAACAATCCCAGAGCATGAAAATCGCCATCAGTTTCGGCGCGTTTCTGCCGGTGCCGCCACTGCGCGGCGGAGCGACCGAAAAGATCTGGTCAGCCTACGCCTCGCGGCTCGCTGCGCGTGGGCATGAAGTGATTGCCTTCTCGCGACGCTGGCCGGGATTGCCCGCCGAAGCGCTGGTGGACGGCGTGCGACATATCCGCCTGCCCGGGCATGACCACTACCCACGCCTTTGGCAAAATCTACTGCTGGACCTGCGGTGGAGCCTTCGCGTCCGGCGGGCCATGCCGTCCGATGCTTTGGTCATTACGCACAACATCACCCTACCGTGGCTACTGACCACCAGCCCCCGGCGACACCAACCAGCCGTGATCGTGACGCTCGGCCGCATGCCTAAGGGCCAGTTGCGCTTCTATCGCCGGGTGCGCCGCGTGTATGCCTTCAGTGAAGCCGTGCGCGCCGTCGCTCAGTCCCAATGTCCAGCGCTGGGCCCTGTCATGCGGATCGTGCCCAATGCCATTGACACGACGGCTTTCCTTGCGGGGCGTCCGGCAACCGACCCCAGGGCTCCACTGCAAGTGGGTTATGTCGGGCGGCTGCACCCCGAAAAGGGCCTCGAATTGCTCGCTACTGCCGCACAAAAACTCGCCCGCGACGCCACGCTGCCGCCTTGGCGCTTGAGCCTGCTCGGGCCGGCTGACATCGCGGCGGGCGGCGGCGGAGAAACCTGGTTGAAACGTCTGCGCGCATCTCTGCCTGCCAGCTCCATCGATATCCTACCCCCGATCTGGAACACGTCCGAACTGATCGCCCACTACCAGAAACTCGACGTCTTCTGCTATCCCAGCCTCTCCGAGCAAGGCGAAACGTTTGGCGTGTCGGCGCTGGAGGCCATGGCCGCCGGCGCGGCTCCTGTTTTGTCCGACTTGGCTTGCTTTCGCGATTTCGCGCGCGATGGCGAAAACGCCTTGATTTTTACTCGTCGCGCCCCCGACCCTGCGACGGCACTGGCTGACAAGATTGCGATTTTGCTCCGTACCCCCGCGCTGCGAAACCGTCTGGCCGCGCAAGGCCGCGTTACCGCCTACCGCTTCGATTATGAGTCTGTGGTGAATGAGCTTGAAGCCGACCTCGCCTCTCTCCTGCCGCCCGGCTGATTCACGCTTCCGTCTGTGCTGCCTTTGTTTTATACTCCACGCTCCAAGCCCCTCCTCGCCCATGCCCCCGACTGATCCGTCCTACCTCGGCCAGAATTGCGTCACCCCCTATCCGCGCCGGGAGGTGTTGCTCCGCTGGCTCTGGGCGCTGGTGCAGGCGACGCTCTTCCGTTGGAGTCCGCGCCCCTGCCATGGCTTCCGGGCGCGACTGCTGAAACTGTTCGGCGCCGACATCGTCGAACCCGCGCAAGTGGTGGTTTTCCCGACCGCCCGGATCACTTTCCCGTGGAAACTCACGCTCGCGCCCCGGGCGATGGTCGGCCGCCAGGTGCACATCTACAACCTCGCCCGGGTGACTCTCGCCTACGGGGCCAACATCAGCCAGAATGTCCACCTCTGCGCCGGCACCCATGACTACACGTGTTGGAGCATGCCGCTCGTCGCCGCGCCCATCGTGATCGGCGCCAATGCCTGGATCGCCGCCGATGTCTTCGTCGGCCCCGGAGTCAGCATCGGCGAACTCGCCGTCATCGGCGCCCGCTCGGTCGTCCTCAAAAACCAGCCTGCCCGCATGGTCTGCGCCGGCCACCCCTGCCGCCCACTCAAACCCCGCCCGGAACCGGTGTGAGGATTGGAGCGAGGAGCGCGGACTGGGAGCACGAGGCGACTGACTACGGGACTGCCGGCCCAATCATTTGGGCCACGAAAAGGCACAAAGAAGCACAAAAAATATGAATTTTCCCCCGCCAACCTTTTGGTGCCTTTTTGTGGCTAAGAATTTAATCGCTGAATCCGGCAGCAGCTCCCCGCCGCGCGCGGAGCGCACGGCCCACCCGCTTCCTCGCTCCTAGCCTCTGGTCCCTCCCCGCTCCTTGCCCCACGCTCCCTCCTCCCCCCTCCCCCCACTCTTCCATGCGTCTCGCGCAGATCGTTCCCAGTCTTGAAGCCCGCCATGGCGGGCCTTCGCGCTCGGTGCGGGCATTGTCCGCCGGGCTCGCGGTGGCGGGCGATGCGGTCGAACTGCTCACAACGGAGCCCGGGGCAAGCGCCGTCGAGCAGGCCGGGAGCCAGCTCACAATCCACCGCTTCCCCCGCCAGCGGCCGCGGGCTTTTTGTCCCTCCACCCCGTTGCACGAGCATCTGGATCGCACGCCCTTTGACGTGATTCATTATCATAGCCTCTGGTTGCGTCCGCTCCACTACGCGGCCACGGCTTCACGGCGCAGCGGCACGCCGCTGGTCATCGCGCCGCGCGGAATGATGTCGCCCTGGGCGTGGCAGCATCATCGCTGGAAAAAAATCCTCGCGGACAAACTGCTCCACCCGGGCGCGCTTCGTGACGCGGCCGGGTGGCAGGCCACCAGCGTCGCGGAAGCGGACGACATCCGCCGGCTCGGCTTCACGCAGCCGGTCTGTGTTTCCCCCAACGGTGTCGTCCTGCCCGATCCGGCGGCGCTGGAATCGGCCCGCCATTTCTGGCTCGCCCGCTGCCCCGCGCTGGCCGGACGGCGGGTTGCCTTGTTCTACTCGCGGTTTCACGCGAAGAAACGCGTCCTCGAGCTCATCAGCCTGTGGGCCAGCCTCGCCCCGCGCGACTGGGTGCTGCTGGTGGTGGGCATCCCTGAACAGTATGGCGTGGACGCGTTGCGCGCCCATGCGCGGCAGTGCGGGGCCGGAGTGGAAATCCACGACGGCACCGACACTCCGCCACCCTATGCCGTCGCGGAGCTTTATCTGCTGCCCACGCATTCGGAAAATTTCGGCCTGACCCTGGCCGAGGCGATGGCGGCGGGCCTGCCCGTCGTCACGACCGATGGCGCTCCCTGGCACGATCTGGAAAACAACCACGCCGGGCGCTGCGTGCCCTGGGCGCAATTCACGCCGGCACTGCGCGCGTTGTTGGCCGAATCCCCCGAAGCCCTGCGCGCCCGGGGCAACGTGGGGCGCGAGTGGATGCGCCGGGATTTTTCCTGGAGCGCCGCCGCCGCGCTGCTGCGCGCGTTTTACCAGCAGTTGCTCCCCGCCTGACACGATGCCCGCCTCCTCCCTTCACCGTCCTCTGGAACGGGCCGTCACCGTCCACGTAGTGATCCTCATCCTGGCGGCCTCGTGGGTCTTCGGTGGCAACATCTGGTGGATGCGCACGGCGCTGGCCCTCTGGGCCAGCCTGGGGGCGGCCCTCACCCTCGCCGCACTGCTACAGCCGGGGGAGGAAGGACGCCGGGCCCGCCGGCGCGCGTGGGGGCTGCTGCCCTGGCTGCTCTTTGTCCTGCTGGTCGTGACCAGCGCGGCCAACCCCAGCTTTCGTTCGCTGATCGCCGAGGGGGAGCCCGTGCTCGTGCATTTCGGCGAAAAGTATCCGCACCTGCCCGGCACGGTGGATCCGGAACGCTCACTACGGGAATTGTGGTTCCAGGCCACGGTGTATCTCTCCGCCTTCAACCTCCTGCTGGTGAGCGTGAGCCGCCACCGGCTGCGGCGGCTGTTCGTCATCGGCGCCGCCAACGCCCTCGCCCTCGCGGTCTTTGGCACGCTGCAAAATCTCCTGCAGGCGGGCTATTACTTCGGCGCCAGCACCTCGCCCAATGCGCGCTTTTTCGCCACTTTCATCTACAACAACCATTGGGGTGCCTTCATGATTCTCTGGCTGGGCGTCGCGGCCGGACTGCTGTTTCGCTACGCCGCCCGCCATCACGGTCGTGATCTCTGGCACTCCCCCTTCAGTCTGCTGGCGGTTGGATTTCTGCTCATCGCCATCAGCGCTCCGCTCAGCGCCTCACGAGCCGCCACCGGCATGGCCGCGCTCCTCGTCGCGGCGGTCCTCGGTCATGGCATGCTCCGGATCGCCGCCAGCCGGCGCGCCCAGGGGCAATCCATCGCGCCGCCCGTGCTCACACTGCTGTTGCTGACCGCTGTCACGCTCGGCGGGGTCGGCTGGCTGGCGCAGCGCTCCATCCAGGCCCGCTACGACGACACGCGCGAGCTGCTGGCGAGCGACCAGTCGCTGCTCGACGGCCGCCTGGAGCTCTACCGCGACACCTGGGAACTCGCCATGCGCAAGCCCGTCTTTGGCTGGGGTTTTGAGAGCTACGCCGCGGCCTTTCAACTGATGCGGCCGCGCTCTGTCGAACTGCACCGGCAATACGAAAGCAGCTACGCCGAGGCGCACTCGGACTGGCTCCAATCCGTGGCGGAAACCGGCTTCGTCGGCACCGGACTGGTTCTGCTCATGGGCGTGGTGCCGCTCGCCCTCAGCCTGCGGCGCCGGCGGCCCTTCTCCGCGTTGCCACTCTACACCTTGATCGGCGCCGGCCTCGTCCTGCTTTACGCCTGGGTGGAATTCCCCTTCGCCAACGGCGCCGTGCTCATTTCCTTCTGGAGTCTGCTGTTTGCGACGCTCGGCTACATCCGCCCGACCTCGCACCCTCATGCTGAACGCGGATAGGGAGCGTGGAGCCGGGGCTACGGGACTGCCGGCCCAAGCATTTTGGCCACGAAAAGGCGCGAAGAGGTGCAAAAAATATGAACCTTAAAACTCAGTCTTTTGGTGCCTTTTCGTGCTTTTTTGTGGCCAATCATTTCATCGCTGAATTCGAGCGCAGTTCCCTGCCGCACGCGGAGCGCACGGCCCACCTCACTCCTTGCTCCTCGCTCTAATCTCCGTGCTCCCCCCTTCGTGGTCAAACGGCATTGTTTCGGATCGGCCTCATCGGCATAACACTCTCCTGCGATCCAATCGCATCCCGCTTCATGTATTCCGTCTTGATTCTCACGCTTAACGAGGAGCGCAACCTGCCCTCGTGTCTGGCCGGTCTCAAGGATTGCGATGACATCGTGGTGCTGGACTCGGGCTCGACCGATCGCACCGCGGCCATCGCGCTTGGCGCCGGCGCGCGGGTTTTCATCCATCGGTTTGAGAACTTTGCCCGGCAGCGCAACCACGCGCACGATCACATCCCCTTCCGCCATGAATGGGTGCTGCATCTTGATGCCGATGAAATCATGACCCCCGAGCTCCACGCCGAATGCGCCGCCTACCCCCGGAGCCCGTCCGCTGCACACCATGACGGATGCTACGTCGCCCCGCGCATGCTGTTTCGTGGTCGCTGGATCCGCCGCTGCACCGATTTTCCCGCCTGGCAGGCCCGCTTTGCCCAGGTGCGACGCTTTCGCTTCATCGAGCACGGTCACGGGCAACGGGAAGCATCGGGGCTCAGAATGGACCGTTTGAAGGCAGGTTATCTCCACAATCTGTCCGCCCAGACTGAAGCCGAGATGGAGGCCAAGCACCACCGCTACGCGCAGGCGGAAGCCCGGGCCTTCCTGGCTAATCGCCGGCCGTTGTCGACCGTCATACGCACGCTGATCACCGGTCCCGCCTTGCAGCGCCGCCGCGCGTTAAAGGAACTCAGCCAGCACCTGCCCTGCCGGGGCGTGCTTCGTTTCGGTTATCAGTATGGACTGCGCGGAGGCTTTCTTGATGGCACCGCCGGACTCGCCTACTGCCGCATGCTCGCCCGCTACGAAGCCGCGATCGCCCGCGAAATCCGTCTCCTCCGACGCAAGACCGCCTGATGTCCGCCCCTCGTCTTTTCTTCCTCAACCGGTTTTACTGGCCGGAGCATCCGGCAACCGGCCAGCTGCTCACCGATCTGGCGGAAGCCCTGGCGGCGGAGGGGTTTGAAGTCACCGTCCTCACCAGCGGCCCGTCGCAGGCGCCCCGTGATGAGTCGCGCCACGGTGTCCGCATTCAACGGATCAGGACGCCGCGCGGGGCCGGCCAGGGCGCCCTCGGCAAGGCTTTCAGCTGGCTGAGCTTCGGCCTCGGCGCCGCCTGGCGGACCTGGCGGACGTTGCGCCCGGGCGACACGCTGATCGTGCTCACCGATCCTCCTTTGCTCAACCTGCTCACCGGCCCGCTGGCCCGGCGCCGTCATGCGCGGGTGATCCACTGGGTGCAGGACATCTATCCGGAACTGCCCGAGCGGCTCAGCCGCCTGCGCGGATTGGGCGTCATCCGCCGGTTGCGCAACCGCGAGTGGCGGCAAACGGACACCTGCGTGACCCTTGGTGACGATATGCAGCGCTTCATCCTCCGCCAGGGCGTGCCGGCGGACCAAGTGCGCATCGTGCCAAACTGGGGGCCGCACGGTCTCGTCCGCGCCACGCCTGATGAAGTCGCCCGTCAGCGGGCCGAATGGCGGCTGGAGGGCAAATTCATCGTCGCCTACTCCGGCAATATGGGCCGGGTGCACGATCTGGATCCCATCCTCGCGGTGGCCAGGCAGCTGCTCCCCGACGCGCAGATCGTCTTCCTCTTCATCGGGAACGGGGCGCAGCGCCCCCGCCTCGAAGCCGAGGTCAAGGCGGCCAAACTCACGAACATTCGTTTCCTTCCCCCGCAGCCGCGCGCATACCTGTCGGCGAGTCTCACAACACCAGATGTGCATTTGGTGACCCTGCGGCCCGGCTGCGAAGAACTCGTCTTCCCGAGCAAGCTCTACGGGATTCTCGCCGTCGGCCGGCCGGTCCTCTACATCGGCCCGACGGCCTGCGAGCTCGCGCGACAGATTCAAGCCGGCGGCTACGGCGCCGCTTTTGCCGGCACCGAAACCACCGCCATGGCCGCCACCTTGTCGGCGTGGAAGCACGACCCGGCGCGGCTGGCCGGGCTGGGCGACCGGGGGGCGGCGCTGGCCCACACACAGGGAGGCTTGGCATCCGCGACCCAACTGTGGCAGGAACTCCTGCGCGCCCGCCGTCCATGAAATCCGCCCGCCTGTTCACGCTTCGCCTGTTGGTGCTGGATGCCCTCACCGTCTGGGCGGCTTTCAATGCCGTCGGCTGGATGCGGGGCGTCGCCGGGCCGGGCCTGTGGCTGTTTACCCCGCTCTTCGTGCCGCTGGCCGTCATCGCCCTCGGCTTTTACCTGATCGACGGATATCGCGCGCGCACCGACATGCTGAGCCTGGACTACGCCAGTGAGCATCTCATCGCCCTCCTGCTCGCACTGCTGACGGTGACGCTGCTCACCTTTGTCGTGATTCCGGCCGGCTTTCCCCTCCAGCAAAGCCGGCCGGTGGTGGCCCTGAGTTTCCTCATCCTCACACCCGTCACCCTGACCTACCGCCGCTGGGGCTACCTGCTCCGGTTGCGCCAGCGGGAAGAGCGGACAATCGTCTTTCTCGGCGACCGCGCCAGTGCCGGGGATTTCGCGGCCGAGTGCGGGAAACTGGAGTTCAATCAACCGGTGCTTTACGCCAACCCCGACCCCGCCACCAGCGCAACCCCGGACGACCCGCGCATCCCTTTCACCGGAATCCTGGAACAGATCGAGCGCGGCCAGCTCGCCGTCGAAGCGCTGGTGCTCCGCGAGTCGCGCCAGGAATTCCCCGCCGATGTTTCGCAACGCCTCATGCGACTCTATTTCCGCGGCGTGCCGACCTACACCCTGGAACTCTTTCATCAGGTTTACTGGCGAAAAATCCCGCTCTACCGCCTGAACCAGGCCTGGCTTTTTCAGGAAGGATTCAAAGTGGCGCGCGAACCCGTGTACGAACGCTTCAAACGTCTCAGCGACATTCTGCTGGCCGGCGCCGGCCTGATCCTCGCGAGTCCGGTCCTGTTGCTGGCCGCCCTGGCCATCGTGTTCGAAGACCGCGGACCGGTCTTTTTCCGGCAACCCCGCATCGGCCGAAACCGGCGGACGTTTGCCATCATCAAATTGCGAACCATGCGGGTGCAGGCCGCCGGCAGCCGCTACACGCAGACCGGAGACGCCCGCATCACGCGCGTGGGACGCTTTCTCCGCGCCAGCCGCCTCGATGAGTTTCCGCAGCTCTGGAATGTCCTGCGCGGCGACATGAGTCTCATCGGTCCGAGGGCCGAGTGGGACGCGCTGGTGGACGACTACGAAAAGCAGATCCCCTGCTATCACTTCCGCCATCTCGTCAAGCCGGGCATCACCGGCTGGGCCCAGGTCAACTATCCCTACGGAGCCAGCATCGAGGACACCCTGCGCAAACTCGAATACGACCTCTACTACATCCGTCACTTTTCCATCCTGCTCGACGCCGCCATCGTCCTGAAAACCCTACACGTCATTCTGTTTGGCAAGGGCCGGTGATCCTCGCGCTTGCCCAGCCTCCGCCAGCGAACCTTTGTGTCTCCCTGTGAAATCCACGGCCAAAATTAAACCCTACGACTTCATCTGCATCGGCGGCGGCAGCGCCGGGTTTAATGCGGCGCGCGTGGCGGCCGGGCTGGGCCGGCGCGTGGCTATTGTGGATGGCGCCAGCGAGCTCGGCGGTCTTTGTATCCTCAAGGGCTGCATGCCCTCGAAGACGCTGCTCTATATCACCGAGGTCCTGCACCTTGCACAAAAGGGGAAAACCTTCGGCCTGAAAATCCCTTCGGCCCGCGCCGACATGAAGGCCATCCACGCCCGCAAGCGCCGGATCATCTCAGAATTCGCCGACTACCGCCTGCAGACACTCGAATCGGGCAAATACGATCTCTACCGCACCCATGCCCGGTTTGTTGACGCACATACGCTGGAGCTGACTGACGGTCGCCGGCTCACCGGTAAGCATTTCCTGATCGGCACCGGCTCAAAGGTCAGTCGCCCGCCCGTCCCCGGCCTGGCCGAAACCCCTTGCTGGACCAGCGATGAGGTCCTCGACCTGGATTTCATCCCCAAGAGCGTCATCGTGCTCGGCGGCGGCATCGTCGCCTGCGAACTCGCCCAGTTTCTCAATCGCATCGGCACCCGCGTCACCCTCATCCAGCGCAGCCCGAACATCCTGCGCGACCATTCCGCGGAGGCCTCCGTCGTGGTGCAGCAGGCTTTCAAGGACGAAGGCATCACGCTGTTTGCCGGCACCCGGATCACCCGCATCGCGCGGGAGGCGCACGGCGTACGCGTCGAATTCGAACACCACGGAAAACGCCATGTCCGCCGGGCGGCGCATCTCTTCAACGCCCTCGGCCGCGAGCCGAACACCGCCGGCCTTGATCTCGCCGCCGCCGGTGTGCGCACCCGGGCGGACGGGCAGATCATCACCAACCGCTGGCAGCAGACGAGCGCGCCGCACATTTACGCCGCCGGCGATTGCAGCGGCCCTCATGAAATCGTGCATGTCGCCATCCAGCAGGCCGAACTCGCCGCACGCCACGCCGGCGGAGTCCAAGGCCTGAAACCCGTGGATTACGGGCTCCTGCTCAACGTGGTTTTCACCGATCCCCAGCTCGCCACCATCGGACGGCTCGAACAGGAACTCACGGAAAAGAAAGTCCCCTATCAGGTCGCCAGCTACCCGTTCAACGACCACGGCAAATCCATCCTGATGGACGCCCACTACGGCTATGTGAAAGTCATCGCCGAGCCCAAGCGCGGACGCATCCTCGGCGCCGAGATCGTCGGCCGGGATGCCGGTGAACTCATCCACGCCTTCAGCGGCCCCCTGGCCATGAAAGCGACGGTGTTCGATCTGCTGCGCGCCCCCTGGTATCATCCGACCCTCGCCGAGATCCTCACCTACCCGCTGGAGGAGATTGCCGATCAGATCGGGACGAAGCGTTGAAGCAGGGAACGGCGAGCGCGGCGGTGGGGGCAAGGAGCACGAGACTACGGGACGGCCGGCCCAAGCATTTGGGCCACGAAAAGGCCCAAAGAGGCGCGAAAATATGAATCTTAAAACTCAGTCTTTTGATGCCTTTTCGTGCCTTTTTTCGGCCAATCATTTCATCGCTGAATTTGGCCGCAGTTCCCTGCCGCGCGCGGAGCGCACGGCCCACCTCGCCGTCTGCTCCGGCTCACGCGGTTAGCGTGAGCAGATCCGGCAATTGCACGCGGCCCTCATAGAGGGCCTTGCCGACGATCACCCCGTCCAGATTGGTGTAACGACGCGCGAGCTCCGCCAGGGCGATGACATCCTCGCGCCGGCTGACTCCACCACTCGCGATCACGCGCGATTTGACCGCGTTGAGCATGGCTTCCTGCGCCGCAAAGTTAGGTCCCGTCAGCATGCCGTCGGTGCCGATGTCCGTGTAAATGATCGTCCCTACGCCCAGGTCGCTCATCCGCCGGGCCAGGTCGAGCGCGCCGGTGCCGGTGGTGTCCACCCAGCCTTTCACGGCCACGCGGCCGTCCTTGGCATCAATGCCCACCGCGATGCGATCGCCCCAGGCGCGCACCAGGTCGCCGACAAACTCCGCGCTCTCCGCCGCGCGCGTGCCGATGACCACGCGGCTCACGCCCGCCTCCAGGGCGCGGGCCACGGTTTCCTGCGTCCGCAGGCCGCCGCCCAGCTGCACCTTCATGCCCGCCGCGACAATCGCCCGCACGACCGGCAGATTGGCGGGCTCTCCCGCGAACGCGCCGTCAAGGTCCACCACATGCACCCAGCCGCTGCCGGCGGCGGAAAACTCCCGGGCCACCGCCGCCGGATCCTCGGCGTAAACGGTCTCCTGGTCGGCGCGTCCTTGGGTCAGCCGCACACAGCGGCCGCCTTTGATATCGATGGCGGGATAAATGATCATGCGCAAAAACGCTTTGCGCCGCCGTCGCGTTGGGCGAGACTAAATCCATGTCCAAATACCGAGTTCCTGAATTTCTGTCCGAATTGCTGCACGCGCGCTCGCCCTCCGGCTACGAAGCCGAGGCCCAGGCGGTGTTCGACCGGCATGTGAAGCCCGCCGCGCACGCCTACGCGAAGGACGCGCTCGGCAACCGCACCGCCACCCTGAATCCCTCCGGCGACCCCGTCCTGATGCTTGCCGGTCACATGGACGAACTCGGCCTCATCATCACCTACGTCAACAAGGACGGCTTCATCTACTTCGACACCATCGGCGGCCACGACCGCACCGTGATCTCCGGCCGGCGGGTCATCATTCAGACCGCCAACGGACCGGTCAAAGGCGTCACCGGCAAACGCGCCATCCACCTCATGAACGAGGCCGATCGCAAGAAGGTGCCGGAAACCCATGAGATCTGGATTGATATCGGCGCGCGCTCCCGAAAGGAAGCGCTCGCCCGCGTCGCCATCGGCGATGTCGCCACCTACGATCACGAACTGGAACTGATCCATGGCAGCGTCGGCGCGGCCCGGGCCTTCGACAACAAGGTCGGCGCCTACATCGTCGGCGAAACCCTCATCCGCCTCGCCCGCGAAAAGAAGCCGCCCGCGGCCCGCGTTGTGGCGGTCGCCACCGCGCAGGAGGAAATCGGCGTGCGCGGCGCCACCACCGCCGCCTACGCGGTCAATCCGCACATCGCGGTGGCGGTGGACGTCGGCCATGCCACCGACCACCCCGACTGCGACAACCGCAAATACGGGGAGACCAAGCTCGGCGGCGGCCCCATCATCTGCCGCGGGCCCAATATCAATCCCAAGGTTTACCAGCGTCTCCTGGACGCGGCAAAAAAGGCCAAGATCCCCTTCCAGCTGGAAGCCGATCCCCGCCCGACCGGCACCGATGCACGCGCCCTCCAGATGGGGCGTGGCGGGGTCGCCACCGGCCTGGTCAGCATCCCCCTGCGCTACATGCACACGCCCAGCGAGGTGGTGGACCTGGAGGACGTTGAACGCTGCGTGCGCCTGCTGGTCGAATTCGCCAAGGCCCTGAAAAAGGGCGACTACGCCCACTGGTGATCCGGCATCAGCCGGCATTCGCCAAATCAAAAGCCTGCCTCCCCGGCAGGCTTTTTTGTCGTGCCTTTTTGAGCGAGGCTCCGCGAGCAAACTCTGAACAATGCCGTTCAACCACAGAGGGACACCGATTCACACAGATGAAAAAACGGGGAGGCTGGAGCACGGAGAGTGGAGCTTAATTACGAACCAATTTTACAGGAGGTAACGGAGAAAACGGCGCGAGGTGGTCCGCGCTCCGCTTCTTGCTCCCTGCTACAAAAGGGTGGGCCGTGCGCTCCGCGCGCGGCAGGGAACTGCGACCGAATTCAGCAATGAAATAATTGGCCACCGAAAGGCACGAAAAGGCATCAAAAGACTGGCGCTTTACGGTTCATATTTTTCGCGCCTCTTTGGGCCTTTTCGTGGCCAAAATACTTGGGCCGGCAGTCAGTACTCCTGTCGTCCGGCGGTCGGTCTTCCTCGCTCCGCGCCCCTGGCTCTCCGCTATCAATCTGTGTGCATCCGTGGCTCAGCTGCATTACCGCAGTTTCGACTTTTACAGGAGGTCACAGAAAACGCGGAGCAAGCGGCAGGGAGATGCGTGCACGCTCATCGCCGGCCTGGACCCGCTCCGGTTCAGGCGGCGTCCTGCTTGGGCTCGGATTTACCGCTCCGGCGCAGGGAAGGTCGGCGGCGACCAGCCACGACGGCGGCATCCACGACGACCTCACTCACATCATCGCGCTGCGGCAGGTCATACATCACCTCAAGCATGAGATTTTCCATGATCGAGCGCAGCGCGCGCGCGCCGGTCTTCAGGTCAATCGCCTTCTGGGCGATGGCCTTGACGGCATCCGGCGTGAACTTCAACCGTACCCCATCCATCGCGAAGAGCTTGGAATACTGCTTCACCATCGCGTTCTTGGTGTGCAGGAGAATCTGCTCCAAGTCGGCAATGCCGAGCTGGTCGAGCACGGACACGATCGGCAGGCGACCGATGAACTCGGGGATCATGCCGAAGCGCACGAGATCCTCCGGCGCAAGGGCCTTCATCATCTGCTCCGGCACGAGACGCTGTTCTTGCCGGGCCTGAATGGACGCGAACCCCAGGCTGCGCTGACCGAGCCGTCGCTGGATGATGCTTTCGAGACCGACGAAAGCGCCGCCGCAGATGAAGAGAATGTTGGCGGTGTTCAACTGCACGTATTCCTGATTCGGATGCTTGCGACCGCCCTGGGGCGGCACATTGCAGATCGTGCCCTCAAGAATCTTCAGGAGCGCCTGCTGCACCCCCTCGCCCGACACATCGCGGGTGATCGACACATTCTCCGTCTTGCGACCGATCTTGTCGATTTCGTCAATGTAGATGATGCCGCACTCGGCGCGTTTCACGTCGTAGTTGGCATTCTGCAGGAGCCGGAGCACGACATTCTCCACGTCCTCCCCCACATAACCGGCCTCCGTCAGCGTGGTCGCATCGGCGATGGCAAAAGGGACATCGAGGATCCGCGCCAGGGTGCGCGCCAGCAGGGTCTTGCCCGAGCCGGTCGGCCCGAGGAGGAGGATGTTGCTCTTCTCGACCTCGACCTCGTTGAACTCCGGCGCCAGCGCTCCGGATTCCTTGGTCAGCCCCGCGTTAAAATTGAGCCGCTTGTAGTGGTTGTACACGGCCACCGAGAGGACCTTCTTCGCGTGGTCCTGACCGATGACAAAATCATCCAGCGTCCGCTTGATCTCGGAGGGCTTGATGAGCCGGTAGGCCTGCCGGCCGGGCTCCGCCGCGGGCAGCTTCACCTCGCGGTCAATGATCGTCTTGCAGACGTTGACGCAGGAGTCGCAGATGTAAACCCCGGGGCCGGCGATGATCTTTTTCACCTCCGCCTGCGACTTGCCGCAGAAGGAGCAGAGGGTCATGCGCGAGGATTTGGCCATGAGGAAGAGACGCCCGGCGGGAGGCGTTTGTCGAGGGAGTTTTGGCCGGACAGGCGGCTTATGCCGCGCTTTGCACAGCCAGTGACTGCGCTTCCTTGGTGGACTCAACCACGTGGTCCACAATGCCATAGGCCTTCGCCTCCGCCGCGCTCAGAAAGTAGTCGCGGTCGGAATCCTTCTCCACCTGCTCCGAGGTCTTCCCGGTGTGGCGGGCAATGACGTCGTTGAGCGTTTTGCGCCAGCGGAGGATTTCCTTGGCCGCGATGGCGATGTCGGCCGCCTGACCACCGGCGCCGCCCGAAGGCTGATGAATCATCACGCGGCTGTTGGGCAGCGCGAAACGCTTGCCCTTGGTGCCGGCCGCGAGCAACACGGTCGCCATGCTGGCCGCCTGGCCGATACAATAGGTCGCGATGTCGCACTGGAGGAAGTTCATGGTGTCGTAGATGGCCATGCCACCGGTGACGACGCCGCCGGGCGAGTTGATGTAAACCTGAATGTCCTTCTTGGGGTCTTCCATTTGCAGGAAGAACATCTGGGCGATGACCAGATTCGCGACCATGTCGTCAATCGGCGTGCCGATGAAGATGATGCGATCCTTGAGGAGTCGTGAATAGATGTCCATCGACCGCTCGCCGCGGCCGGTGTTTTCGAGAACGATGGGAACGTAGTAGCTCACGCAGATGCCTTGTTGTCCTTGGTGGCGTTGGGTTGTTTGATTGTAACGCTAGCCTTGGACACAAGGAAATCAACCGTCTTGTCGAAAATGATGGACTGTTGCACACCGCGCACGGCGTCGCGGTTCTTCGCAAGCTCCTTCACCAGCTTGTCGGGCGTCTGGTTGGAGCGCATCGCTTCGCGGCGGATGAAAAGATCCATGTCTTTGTTTTCCACCTGGACCTTCTCCGCCTCGGCGATCTTCGCGAGGATGAGCTGCAGCTTGACGCGCTGCGCGGCGGCCTTCTTCGCCCCTTCAAAAAGCTCCTGCTTGTCCTTCTCGAACTGCTCCTGCGGCACGCCGCGGCGCATGTTTTCCTCGATGAACTGGCGCAGCACGCTCTGCGTCTCGCTCTCAACGAGGGACTCCGGCACGCTGAAGTCCACCTTGGCGGCCAGCGCCTCGGTGATCTGGCGACGCTGCTCCGAGCGGTTCTGGTATTCCTTCTGGAGCTTCAGGTTGTTCCGCACGCTGGCCTTCAGGCCATCGAGGTCATCCACCTGCTGGGACTTGAAGAAAGCCTCATCCAGCGCCGGCAGGACGCGCTCGCGGACCTCCTGGATTTCGACGGCATAGCTCGCCGTCTTGCCGGCGAGGGCCGGGGCCGCGGCAAACTCGGCTGGAAACACGATCTCGACCGTCTTTTTGTCGCCGGCCTTCAGGCCGGACAACTGGAGGCCGAGGCCGGGCAGCACGCCTTCATGCGCGCCCTCAACCTCTTCCCACGTCTGCGGCACCTTGCCGTAAATCTGCTTCTCCGGCACCAGTTCGGCCACCGGCTTGCCCTCCACCGAGCCTTCGTAGGCCAGCTTGACGTAATCGCCCTTCTGCGAAGGACGCTCGGCCACCTTGAAATCGGCGCGCTCGCCGCGCAGGCCCTCGATCACGGCATCCACTTCTTCATCGGTCGAATCCGTCGGCGCCACCTCGGTCGCGAGGCCGCTATAATCCGGCAGCGCGAACTCCGGACGCACATCCACGGTCACGGTGACAGTGGCGGTGAGACCGGCGGCGATCGTGCCGGGTTCGACATTGATCACGTTGAGCACATCAAGCTTCTGTTCCTCAAGGGCGGCCCGGTAGGCCTTGGCCACGACCTTCTGCGTAAACTCGTCCGCCACTTCCTTGCCATACCGTTTCGTCACCATCGCGACAGGGGCCTTGCCGGGGCGGAACCCGGGAATCTTGGCCAGCTTCACAAACTCGGCCACCACGGCCTGATGCTCGGCATCAACTTCGCTCGGATCGAGCGTGATAACGAGGCTCTTGCGGGTGTCGGAAACGGAATTGAGTTGGACGTTCACAGTACGGGAAACGGATGATGGTTGGAAAGAATCGGTCACGCTACGCCCGGCCCTTTCCCGGTCAATGCCGGATTCTCAACGCTTGCAGGCGGCGGATTGCCCCGTTTCGTGGGGACGCATGCCCAGTCTCCGCGAGCTCCGAGCCCTCCACGCGCCCCTGCTGCTGATCGATGCGGCGTCCGCGACCGTGCAGGTCGGTGCGCTGGCCGCGCAGGCCCGTGAAGACCGCTGGCAAACCTCGGCGGACGAGGCCGGCATCGGCATCTTCGCGAGCACGGGCGCCCTCCCCCTAGCGCCCAACGACTACCGGGCGTTTGTTTTTTGCGACGGCCCCGGCTCGATTCTTGGCATCCGCAGCGCCGCCGCCGCGCTGCGGGCCTGGCAGGTCATCCACCCGCGGCCGGTCTTCCGTTACCACAGTCTCGCGCTGGTGGCCCGGGCACAGGCCCAGCCCGGACTCCAGCTCATCGCCGATGCCCGCCGGAACACCTGGCACCGCTGCACGGTTGACGGCGGACTGGAACGCGTGCCACCCGAACAACTCGGCGAACAATTGGCCATGCCGGCGGGATTCCGCCATTGGTCCCCCCTGCCCGCCGGGGTCCGGTCCGTCCCTTACGACCTGCCCGCCTTGCTTGCCACGACCGAAGAGGCCGACCTTTTCACGCCCACGGATGCGCCCGATGCATTCCTCCACGAGGAACCCAGCTACGCCACCTGGACCCCGCAGATTCACCGCGCGCCATGAACCGGCCGTCATCCCCTTCACTCCCGCACCGGTGCTGGGCCGAGATTGATCTGGCCGCCCTGGAGCGCAACCTGCGCCACATCCGCGCTTCCCTGCCGCCGCACATCCGCTATGTCGCCGTGGTCAAGGCCGATGCCTATGGTCACGGTCTGCATCACGCCGCCGCCCGGCTCATGCACTCGGGCGCCGATCTCTTTGCCGTCGCCAATGTGACGGAAGCCGCGGCGTTGCGTGAACTCGGTCCCGGCTGGCCCATCCTGATCCTCAGTCCGCTGCTGCCCGAGGAAGACCGCTGCCTCCGGGACTACGATCTCGCCGCCACCGTCTCCTCGGCGGACGAGGTCACCCGCTTCGATGCGGTGGGCCGCGCCACCGGCCAGCCCATCACGGTGCACATGAAAATCGACACCGGCATGGGTCGTCTCGGCGTGTGGCACGAGGATGCCCCGGCCCTGGCCGCGCAGATTCTCTCAGCCGCACATTTGAAGCTCGCCGGCGTCTTCACCCATTTTGCCAGCCCGGACGACGATCAAGCCTTCACCGCCGAGCAGCGCCGCCGCTTTCTCCGCGCGCTGGCGCGCTGCGACGGAATCAATCCCGCTGAGATCTTCGTCCATGCCGACAACAGTTCCGGGCTGGAAACCATGCCCGGGGCCAGTCCCTTCAACGCGGTGCGGGTGGGACTCCTGCAATTCGGCATCCTTCCGCATCGCCACTCGCTGCTGGCCCAGGTGCGCACGGAACCGGTCTTCAGTTTTCGCACCCGGGTCGGCCTGGTGAAGGCCCTCCCCGCCGGCACCAGCATCAGCTATGGCCGCACTCATGTCCTGCGCCGCGACACCCGCGTGGCCATCCTTTGCGCCGGCTACGGCGACGGCATCCCCCGCGCCGCCAGCAATCGCGCCCAGGTTCTCATCCAAGGCCGGCGCTGCCCGGTGCTTGGCCGGGTGACGATGGACCAGACCATCGTGGATGTCACCGATGTGCCCGGCGTCCAGCGCGGCGATGAAGCCGTGCTTGTCGGCCGCCAGCAGACCGAGGAAATCAGCATCACGGAATTCAGCCGCTGGGCGGATACCATCCCCTGGGAAACCCTGTGCTCCGTCACCAAGCGGGTGCCGCGCGTCTATCGCACGGCACTGGGCGTCTGAAAACGCGCCGGGGATTCAACCCGGCGGCTTGCGGCAAAGGCAGCGGAGCCCGTTATTTGCCGATACCGAAGGCTTTGAAGCCGATCGTCCGCAGCGCGGCCAGATCCACGACATTGCGACCATCGAAGAGGCTGGCGGGCTTGGGCATTCCCGCGTGGATGCGGGCGTAGTCGAGCGTTCTAAACTCGTCCCACTCCGTCACAATGGCGATGGCGTGCGCGCCGGCGCAGGCGGCATAGACATCCTGCGCCACGGTCAGCCGGGGATTCGTCTGCCCCTTCCCCAGGACGTCGGACAGGATCTCCTCCGCCGGCACCTGCGGGTCATACACGCAGACATTGGCCTGCTCCGTCAGGAGGTCGCGGCAGATGTTGATGGCCGCCGATTCACGCGTGTCATTGGTGTCCTTCTTGAAAGCGAAGCCCAGCACGGCGATTTTCTTGTCGGCCACCGTGTTGAACAACTCCTTCACGATGCGCGCGGCAAACCGGCGCTTCTGCCAGTCGTTGATGCTCACAACGCTCGTCCAGTAAGCCGCCACCTCCGGCAGGCCGAAGCTCTCGCACAGGTAGGTCAGGTTGAGGATATCCTTCTGGAAACAGGAGCCGCCGAAACCGACCGAGGCCTTGAGGAATTTCGGTCCGATACGGCTGTCCTTGCCGATGGCGTTGGCCACCTCGTCCACGTCGGCGCCGGTCGCCTCGCACAGGGCCGAGATCGCGTTGATCGAGGAAATGCGCTGCGCGAGAAACGCGTTGGCCACGAGCTTGGAGAGCTCCGAGGACCACAAGTTCGTGGTGATGATGCGATCCCGCGGCACCCAGCGCCCATAGACCTCCACGAGGGTCCGCACCGCCTTCTCCCCTTCGGGAGTGCGCTCGCCACCGATCAGCACGCGGTCGGGATTCTCCAGATCCTTCACCGCGGTGCCCTCGGCGAGGAATTCCGGATTCGACAAAACCTGAAACTTCACGCCCCGGGCATTCGACGCCACGATGGTCTTGATGGACTCGGCGGTCTTCACGGGGATCGTGGACTTCTCCACGATGATCTTGTCGCTCTCCGCGTGCTCCGCGATGGTCCGCGCCACCGACTCGATGAAACGCAGGTCCGCCGCCCGCCCTGCGCCGACGCCATAGGTCTTCGTCGGGGTGTTCACCGCCACGAAGATGATGTCGGCGGACTTGATGTGCCCGGCCACATCCGTCGAGAAGAAGAGATTGCGGCCGCGCGCTTCGCGAACGACGTCGTCCAGCCCCGGTTCGTAAACCGGCAGCCGGTCGGAATTCCAGGCCGCGATGCGGGCGGCGTTCATATCCACGACCGTCACCTGGATATCAGGCGCCTTGCGCGCAATCATGGCCATCGTCGGCCCACCCACGTAACCAGCACCAATGCAGCAGATTTTCATGATTAAACCGCCAGCGTGGCGCGGGCGCTTGCCAAAACCAAGGAAGTTTTTGGGCGCAAAAAAAGCCGCGTGCATCACACGCGGCCTTGAAATGCAACCCGGCGGCTCAGGCCGGGGTGGGCTGTGGCGCCGGGCCTTCCGGCGAGGCGTCATCCTCCGCATTCTTGGCTTTCGACGCGCCCTTCTTGTCAGCCAGGCCGGACTCCGGCGGCAACGGTGGCGGCTGCTTGATGACTGTGGAGCGGATTTCCCCGAACTCGACGATCTCCTGCACATGCCGGCCTTCGATGGTCTCGTATTCGAGCAACGCCGCCGCAATCTTGTCGAGGGCTCCGCGATGCCCGGTGAGGATGTCGGTCGCGCGCTTGTATTGTTCGTCGATGATCCGGTGGATCTCCTCGTCGATCTTGCGGGCCGTCTCCTCGGAGACGTTTTCGTTGCGCGTGATTTCGCGGCCGAGGAAAACCGTGTCCTGATTGTCGCCAAAGGCGATGGGGCCGAGCGGGCTCATGCCCCAGTCGCAGACCATGTGGCGGGCGATCTTCGTCACCTGCTTGATATCGCCGGCGGCGCCGCTGGAGATGTCGTCCAGCACCACCTCCTCGGCGATCCGGCCGCCCAGGCCCATCGCAATCTGGTTGAGCATGCGCTTCTTCGCATGGGTCAGCACATCCTTCTTCGGAATGAACATGGTGCTGCCCAGACTCCGCCCGCGGGGAATGATCGTGACCTTGTGCACCGGCATGTAGCCGTCATCGAGGACCGCCTGCACCAGCGCATGACCCGCCTCGTGATACGCCGTGAGCTTCTTCTCCTCGTCGTCCATCAAGCGGCGGCGTTCGCGGCCGAACTGCACCTTCTCGCGCGCATCGTCCACGTCGATCATCTCGACCTTCTTCTTGTTGCGGCGGCTGGCGATCAGCGCGGCCTCGTTGAGGAGGTTGGCCAGCTCGGCACCGGAAAGACCGGGCGTGCCGCGCGCGATGACCTCGAGGTCCACCTGCTCCGCCAGATTGATCTTGCGGGCGTGCACCCGCAGGATCTGCTCGCGCCCGACGAGGTCGGGTAGGTCCACGTAAATCTGCCGGTCAAAACGACCCGGGCGCAGCAGGGCGTTGTCGAGCACATCGGGACGGTTGGTCGCCGCGATGATGATGACGCCCTCATTGGCATCGAAGCCGTCCATCTCGACCAGCAGCGAATTGAGCGTCTGTTCGCGCTCGTCATTGCCGCCGCCAAGGCCGGCGCCGCGCTGGCGGCCCACGGCGTCGATTTCATCAATAAAGATCAGGCAGGGCGCGCTCTTCCGGCCCTGTTCGAACATATCGCGCACCCGGCTCGCGCCGACGCCGACAAACATCTCCACGAAGTCCGATCCGGAGATGGAAAAGAACGGCACGTCCGCCTCGCCGGCCACGGCCTTCGCGAGGAGGGTCTTGCCGGTGCCGGGGGGACCGACCATCAGGATGCCCTTGGGGATGCGGCCACCCATCTTGGTGAATTTCTTTGGATCGCGCAGGAACTCCACGACCTCGCTCACCTCTTCCTTGGCTTCATCACACCCGGCGACATCGGCGAAGGTCACCTTGTCCCGGTCGCGGGTCAGCAGCTTGGCGCGGCTCTTGCCGAAGTTCATCGCTCCCCGCCCCGCCTGCCGCAACTGGCGCACAAAGAGAAAATACAGCAGGCCGATGATCAGAATGAAGGGAATGATCTGGATCGCGATCTGCGACCACACAGTGGAAGCGGGTTGCTCCGCAAACAGCTGCGCCTTCTGCAGGCGCTCCAGATTGACATCGGTCAGTCGGCCTGCCGCACGGAATTTCACGGACTTATCCGTGCTTCCGGGCGCCACGGGCACCGCTTCGGTCAACTCGCCCGTGATGATCGTCCAATCCCGGCCACCCGATCCATCCGGACGGATGACACCCTCGCGAATCTTGCCCTCCTCGGCAAACTCCACCACCTGCTGGATCTTCAGATCCACCGGAGTCCCGAGCCGGCCAGGGGTCCAATACAACAGGGAAAAGACGGCGATAGCGATGGCTGCCCAGATGAACAGGACCTTGGGTTGGAAGCGATCCGGCGGCAGACCTTTCAGCGGACCGCGCTTCTTTGTGTTATCGGGTTCGGACATTATTTGGGTTGGGACTGAGGGTCGAAGGTGAAGGTTCCATGCTGACAAGTCAATTGAAGCGGCATTATAATCTGTGTCCCGAGGAGGCCGATCGTCGGGTCGCGCCCTGCTCAAAAAACAAAATCCCGCGGCGAATGACGGCGAACCCTGTCACACCCAGACTGAAGCGGGTCGGCGCACCCAAAATCGTCTTCGCCAGCAACAATTCAAACCCCTGGCGGGAAAGCCCGGCGGCCACCGGGTGGCGCAACAGCCAGCGATGCAGCGCCCGCCGCACAACGGCCCGGGGCGCGTTCGCAAGTTTCGTGAGATCCAATTTCCCCTTTCGATCCAGCGCCGCCAACCCATCCACCCATTGCTCCAAAGCCGCGTCGTCCTCCTCCAGCAGGCTCCGGCTCAGCGCGGCTCCGGCCAGGGCATCCCTCCCAGCCGCCTCACTCCAGGCCGGCAATACCGTATTCCGGACCCGGTTGCGGAAAAAATCGCCGCCCGCATTGCTCGCATCCTCGCGCCAGGGAATCCGCGCCAATCGCAAGGCCCCGGTCAGTTCCTCGTGCTTCAAGGTCAGCAGCGGACGCACATGAATCCGACCACCGGGCATCTTCTGCAGCGGTCGCGGCGCCGCCAGCCCGCCCGCGCCGCTGCCGCGCGCCAGCCGCATCAACAGGGTTTCCGCCACGTCATTTTGCTGTTGCCCCAGCCAGAGCAAACGCGCGCCCGCGGCCGTCAGCTTGCGTTCAAAAAACGCAAAGCGCGCCTCGCGCGCCTCCGCTTCGGAGAGCGCGGTGCCGGCGCGGCGGCGACGCCGGCCGCTGGAAAACGCAATGCCCAAGGCCCGGCAGACCTTCCGGCAATAGGCCTCGTCCCGATCCGCCGCCGCGCCGCGCAGACCATGATTGAAATGCAATGCGCTCAACTGAGCGCGACGCTCCGGCCAGTGCGCCCATAGCAGCAGCAGCAGCGCCAGCGAATCAGCGCCGCCGGAAAACGCGACCACCCAAGGCTCCCGCCGCGGGCGCACCGCTCCGGCCAGCGCCCCGGGGTGCAACCGCGCCACCGGGATAAGCTCACCCAGCCGGCGCGCGCGTGTTTCCCACTGTTGCCGCTGCGCCTTCATCCGGCCGGATCTCGCCCACCCTCTCAGTTGAAGCTCAGGTATTCCTTGCCGAAATACGGTTGCAGCGCGGCAGGGAGGCGCACCCGGCCATCCGGTTGCAGATTGTTTTCCAGCAGGGCCGCCAGCACGCGCGGCACGGCCAGACCGGAACCGTTGAGCGTATGGACCAGCTCGGGCTTGCCCGTGGCTTTCGCCCGGTAGCGGATCTGCGCCCGCCGGGCCTGAAACGCCTCGAAATTGCTGCAACTCGACACCTCCAGCCAGCGCTTCTGGCCGGCGGCCCAGACTTCCAAATCGTATTTTTTCGCCTGGGCAAAACCGAGATCGCCGCCGCACATCAGCAGCACACGATACGGCAGCTCCAGCTTCCGCAACAGGCTCTCGGCATCCGCGCGCAGCTTGTCGAGTTCCTCGTAGCTTGAATCCGGGTGCACCCACTTCAGCAGCTCGACCTTGTCGAACTGGTGCACGCGGTTGAAGCCGCGCACATCCTTGCCATAGCTGCCGGCCTCACGGCGGAAGCAGGGCGTGTAAGCGCAGCGATAGACCGGCAACGCGGACTCCTCGATGATCTCATCGCGGAAGAAATTCGTCAGCGGCACCTCGGCCGTCGGCACGGCATAGAGCCGGTCCTGCGTCTCATACATCTGGCCTTCCTTGTCCGGCAGCTGGCCGGTGGCCGTCGCGCTGGCCGCGTTCACAAAGATCGGAGGACTGACCTCCACGTAGCCGGCCCGGGTGTTTTCCTCCAGGTAGAACTGGAGCAGCGCCCGGGCGAGTTTCGCGCCCTCGCCGATCAGGAACGGAAATCCGGCGCCCGTGACCTTGGCGCCGCGGGCAAAATCGAACAGCCGGTCGAAGCCCGGAATCTCCCAGTGCGCTTTCGCATGGGCGCCGACCTGCGCGGGATCACCGTGCGCCACCGCGACAACGTTCTCCTCCGGCGTGCGGCCTTCGGGGACGGAGGCATGCGGCAGGTTCGGCAACTCAAGCATCGAGGCCCGCCATTTTTCCTCCAGATGCTTCAGGCTCTCCTCCTTCGCCTTCAACTCCGTCGAAAGCACCTTCATCTCCTGCACCTTGGCGAGGAACTCCGGCGAACCTTTTTTCAGCGCGACCATCTCCGTATTCGCGGCCTTCTGCCGGGCGCGCTGTTGCTCGACCTCGGTCAGGACGTGACGCCAGGCCACATCGTTGGCCTGGGCCTGCTCCAGCGCCGCCGGGTCGAGGTGCTTCTTGGCAATGGCCGCGCGGATGACTTCCGGCGTTTCACGCAAAAGTTTCGGATCGATCATGGGAAAAATGAGTCAGCGCTTTTTGCCAAACCTGCCCTCCGCCCGCGTCAGGCGTGCATGGACCTCCTTCGCCGACAGCAGCTTCAGCTCCCCGGCGGGCGCCTGCACGACAAGGTTGGTCGGCGCGTTCAAGGGATAGGGCCCGAAGTTGCGGGGATCCGTCGGCCCAAAGATGGCCAGGGTTTTCACGCCCAGCGCCGCCGCGAGGTGCATCGGACCGCTGTCGTTCGAGATCACCCAGTCCGACATGCGGATCAACGCCGGCAGCGAAACGAGACTCGTGTTGCCGGTCAGGTTGAGGAACTGCGTCTCCGGCAGCACACTCTTGTTCGGCAGGTAGTGATTGCCCGCCCAGATGACCTTCCGGTTACGGTTGGCCCGCAGCAGCGTCTCGGTCAGTTCGCGGAAGCCCCCCCACTTCTTCTCCTCCCGCCGGCTGTCGGGGAACATCAGAATCGGCTTCGTGCCTTCGCGGCCTTCCGCGAAACTCAGGTTCAGATTGTCGGGATCACGGAACTTCAGCCGGCCCCGCAACTCCGGCTTCGCGCCGAGCACGGGGCAAAACTGCAGGAGAATATCCAGCGCGTGGCTGCGACGCCCGTCCGGCGGCAGCGGCACCTTCTCATCGTAAAACAATCCAGACAGCTCGCGGGCATCGCTGCGCCCCACCTTCTTCTTCGCCAGTGTGCGCGAGGTCATCACCCCGGTCCGCAGCAGGCCCTGCATATCGAAAACATAATCGAACTTCGTGCGCCGGATTTCTTTCATCAAACGCAGGAAGCCCTTCGTGCCGCCGTTGCGTTCAAAGACATGGACCTGATCCACCGCCTCACAGGCCTGCACCAGCGGCGCGAAGATATCGCGCGCCACCCAGGTGATGCGCAGGTCATCGCACTGGGCCTTGAGCGAGGTTGCCACCTGCAGGCCGTGCACGATGTCGCCGAGCGACGAGGGTTTGATGATGAGAATCTCGGTCATGAGGGCGGTGCGGCAAAATCGCTTTTGACCGCATGAAGCTAACCTTTCATGGCTTTTCCCCGCTGAAATCAAACGCTAATCCGTCGCCCGCGTGCTAAAATCACTGCTTCAAATCATCGCCTGGCTGCTGGTCCACTCGCCCGAACCCCTCTTGCGTGCGCTGACCCGCGGGTTGGCCCGGCTGATGTGGTGGACCCAGCCCGAGCGCCGGCGCATCATTCTTTCCAACCTGCACCATGCGTTTCCCGGGCGCGATCCGGCCTGGCACCGCCGGCTGGCCCGGCTGAGCTGCGAGCGGCTTGTCGAGACCGGCCTGTTTACGCTGGCCATGCCGGCCATGAGCGCCGACCGCCTGCGGCGCTCGATCTCGGCCTCGCCGGAGTTGCGGGAAGTCTTCACCTCCCATCAGCAGGAACCCTTTCCCGCCATCTTCGCCGCCCCGCACATCGCCTATTGGGAGGCGCAGACCGCCATGGCGCTGATCCTGCCCGGCCCGTTTCCCGAATTCGGCACCATCTACAAACCTCTGCGCAACCGGAAGCTCGACGACTGGGTCCGGCACACCCGCGAGCTGCATGGCATGAAGCTGCTTTCGCGCAAGGAAGGCTTCCACGGCATCATGCGGATCCTGCGCCGCCGCGGCATGGCCGGCATCCTTTTCGATCAAAACTCGCGCTCGGCCGGCGCCCTGACCCTGCTATTCGACCGCGTCTGCTCGACAACCGAACTCCCCGGCCTGCTCGCCGAGCGCAACGCGGCGCGGGTTTACGGCCTGTATGCACGCCGGCTCGGTTTCTGGCGCGTGGAATTTCAATGTCAGCGCATCGAGTGCCCACCGGACTCAACCGCCGTGACGCTCGCACTCAACCGCTGGCTGGAGGGCGTGCTCGCCCATGATGACAACACCTGCGCTTCGTGGCTCTGGGCGCACAACCGCTGGGGTGAACAGTCCGATCACAACACGCGTTACCGCCTGCAGGCCAAGCGCGACCTCCTCGCCAGTGAACTCGCCACCCAGGGACACCCCGTGCTCCCCCGCCGGACCCGTTTCTTCGTCCGCCTGCCCAATTGGCTGGGCGACGTCGTGATGGTCCTGCCGCTCCTGCGCGCCCTGCGTGCCTCCCGTCCGGATGCCGCGCTGACCCTCATCGCCAAGCCCGCCTTCCTGCCGCTGCTGGAGCGCTGCGGAGTGGCGGACGATCTGCTGCCGCTGCCCCCGCGCGGCCCGGGCTACTTTCATTGCTTCCGCAACCTGCGCGCGCGCCATCCGGACAACTACCTGCTCTTCACCAATTCCTTCCGCAGCGACCTTGAGGCCTGGCTCACCGGTTGCCGCCAGCGTTTCGGTCTGGTGCGGCCCGGCAAGCGTCGCCCGCTGCTTTCCCACACCTACGAAGTCCCCGCCGATTTTGATGAAACCCGGCATCACCAACTGGAATTGTGGGATAATTTCCTGAAGCGCTTCGGCCTTGCCGTCCCTCCCGACCTCACGCCGCTCGCCAGCCCCGAGGCAGGACTCACCCCGCGTCTCGGCTTCATCGCCGGCTCCGAAAACAACCCGGAGAAGCGCTGGCCCGTCGCGCACTGGCGGGCGCTGCTGGAGGCGCTCCCCAAACACCTTCACGTTGTGCTGTTCGGCACCGCCAACGACCGGCCAATCACACAAGCGATTGCCGCGGGCTTTGGTGATCGCGTGGAGGATCTCGCCGGCCGCACTAACCTCACGGAATACTGCGCCCGCCTCTCCGCCTGCACCGTTCTCGTCACCAACGACACCGGCGGCATGCACCTCGCCAATGCGCTCGGCGTGCCGCTGCTAGCCCTCTTCGGACCGACCAACCCCCTGCGCACCCGGCCGGTTTTCTCCGCGCCGGTCCACATCCTGCAGCCCCCCGGTTGCCCGCCCACCGGCGGCGGCAATCTTGCCGACCTCACCCCGGACACCGTCCTCGCAGGGCTGCGCACCCACGCTCCGGAGCTCTTCAAGCCGGCAAATTAGCGTTGCCCGCCTGCACCGCTGCTGCGCACCTTTTTCCGTCCTTCCGCCATGCCGCTGCTCTCTGTCAAAGACCTCCGCACTTATTTCCATACGCGCAATGGCGTTTACCGCGCGGTGGACGGGGTCAGCTTCGATTTGGAGCGGGGCGAGACCCTCGGCATCGTCGGCGAATCCGGCTCCGGCAAATCCGTCACCTGCTACTCGATCATGGGCCTCGTACCCCAGCCTCCCGGCCGCATCGAAAGCGGCAGCGCGGTGTTTGACGGCATTGACCTGCTCAGCGCAAGCCCGGCGCAGACCCGCCGCATCCGCGGCAAGCGCATCTCCATGATCTTCCAGGATCCGATGACGTCGTTGAATCCCTACCTGCGGATCTCCGACCAGCTCATCGAGCCGCTCGTCATCCACGAAAATCTCGGCAAAGCCGAGGCCCGGCGGCGCGGACTGGAAATGCTCAAGGCCGTGGGCATCCAGGACGCCGAAGCCCGGTTCAACTCCTATCCGCACGAATTCTCCGGCGGCATGCGCCAGCGCGTGATGATCGCGATGGCGCTCATCACCAAGCCCGACATCCTCATCGCCGACGAGCCGACCACCGCCCTGGATGTGACCGTGCAGGCCCAGATCCTCGATCTCATCCGCCGGATGCAGCGGGAACTCGGCATGGCCGTGATCTTCATCACGCACGATCTTGCCGTGGTCTCCGGCCTGTGCGACCGCACCCAGGTCATGTATGCTGGCCGCATTGTGGAGACCGCGCCGACGCGCGAGCTCTTCGCCCGCCCCCAGCATCCCTACACCAAGGCCCTGCAACGCTGCATCCCCGCGCTCCAGCCCAAGGGGAGCGAGCTCTACGCCATCCCCGGGATGCCGCCCGATCTTTCCAAGCCGATCACCGAGGAGGAGCTGCTCGCCCGTTTCAAGCTGCCGCCCGAAGTTCCTCCGGCAAACCTTGCTGATCCCCGGCGTGCGCTCGGCGAGGTCATGATCGAGCTCAAGGACATCAAGACCCACTTTCCCGTCAAAACCGGTTTCCTCTTCAAGCAGCAGACCGGCACGGTCAAAGCCGTGGACGGGGTGAGCCTGCAAATTCGCGAAGGCGAGGTGCTCGGCCTCGTCGGCGAGTCCGGTTCCGGCAAATCCACCCTCTCGCGCACCATCATGCAGCTCGTGCCCACCACCGGTGGCACCGTCATCCTCGAAGGAAAGAACCTTACGGCCAGTTCGGCCGGCGACATCCACGCCACGCGCCGCGACCTGCAAATGGTCTTCCAGGATCCCTACGCCTCGCTCAATCCGCGCATGACCGTCTTCACGATGCTCGCCGAGCCCCTGCTCGTCCACAAGGTCTGCCCGCCGGAGCAGGTCACCACACGTGTCACCGAACTCATGAAACTCGTCGGCCTCGCGCCGCGGTTCATGCAGAAATATCCGCATGAGTTTTCCGGCGGCCAGCGCCAGCGCATCGCCATCGCGCGCGCCCTCGCGCTGGAGCCCCGCGTCATTATCGCCGACGAGCCCGTCTCGGCCCTCGATGTTTCCATCCAGGCGCAGATTCTCAACCTGCTCGCCAGCCTCGTCCGCCGGATGAATCTCACGATGATCTTCATCGCCCACGACCTGTCGGTGGTGAAGCACATCTCCGATCGCATCGCCGTCATGTATCAGGGCAAGATCGTCGAACTCGGCGACGCGGTGCGGATCATGGAACAGCCGCAGCACCCCTATACACAGAAGCTGATCAGCGCCATTCCCCAGCCCTCCTGGGCGCAGGCGCGGAACTGAACGCGCTTCGCACCCACGCGACCTACGCGGATTTTTTCCGCAAGTCGGTTCGTGCGCAGCCTGCCTTGGCGACACCGGTCACATGCCGGGCGGGCGCTTTCGCTGCCGGTCCGCCCAGAGCGCCGCCCCGAGCAGCACACTGCCCACTCCCAGCGCCGCCGCCGCGCGGAATACCAGATCCGTCCCGGCCAGATCGTTGAACAGCAATTTCAGCGCCGCGATCGCCAGCCAGCCATAGCCGGCCTTGCGCAATGTTCCCGCCAGCGGATCCTCCCCGCTTCGCGTCACCCCGCAGACCCACTGCCCGGCGCCGGCGACGGCATAGGTCAGGGTCGCCAGCACTCCGCCCACCGCGAGCGAAGCCTGTTCACCCTGCAAAGCCGGGAGCACACGCGGCCATTCCCACGCCACCAGGTTCACCGCCACAAACTGCATCGCCAGAAAACTCACCGGACGATGCCCGCCGGGCACCCGCATCAGAACACCCCAGGCCCCGGCGGCCAGCAGCCCGCCGATGAAAACCCGGTTCAGCACAAACCAGTCCTCGCTCCTTTGGTGCCAGGCTGCGGCCAGCGCCACGACCGAGGCCGCCGTGGCCGCGATCACCGTGGCCAGCAGCACTCCGCCCGCTTCCGGCCGGGATTGGCGCGCCGCTTCGCGCGCCCCCAGGGCGAACAGAAAAGCCAGCGCACCCCAACCCAGGCCGACCCAGCGTGCATCCACGGCCACCGGCAGCGCCACCAATACAAACCCCGCACTCAACAGGAGCAGGGTTGCGTCGTGACGATTGCCGCCCGTGCGCCGCCGGGCTGCGCCGACCAGCCCCAGGCTTCCCGCCGCCAGCAGCAGCAGCGGAAGCGCATACCATTCCTCGACGCCCCCCGCGCGCTGCCAGACCAGCCAGCCAGCCACCGCCAGCATCACAAGCACGGCCACGGTGCCGGCGCCCGGATGCGACGGCAACTCCGGGTGCCGCGGCAACCACGCGAGCCCGAGACCGGCCGCCCCCAGCAGCACCAGCAGCCCAAAAATCAAGCCCACTCCGCCCGTCAGGGAACCACCATCGGCGCCCGCGCAGGCCACGCCCCAGACGCCAAGAGTCCCGAGCGCGCGTGACCAGCGCCAGTCCGCTCCGGTGCGAGCCATGTAATGCACACCCAGTTGCGCCGCCGTGAGCACCAAGAGATGCGTCAGCAACCCTGAAAAACTGCCGCCGCCATCGGAGAATGCCAGCGGCGCGGCCAGCCCCGTGGCCAGTGCCACCGCCAGGGCGCCATCGCTGCGCACACGGGCCGCCAGCGCCCCCGCCAATGCCACGGCCAGCGCCGTGCCGACAAAGCCCAGCCCGGTTGAAAACAACTGCGCCTGCTGCGCGCCAAAATAGAGCGCAAAGGTCCATGTGCCGATGCCCGCCGCCAGCAGTGCCACGCCGAGGGAACGGCTCGACCGCAACAGCACCCGCGCCGCCATCGCGCCCAGCATCAGCCCCGTCAGCAGGCCCAGCGACACCCGCACCCCGGGCGAAAGCCAGCCCCGCTGAATCGCCACCGTGAGCCCATAGAGGGTGCCGATCAAAAAAATCACCGCACCGATCCCCGCGATCCAGACGGTGGAGGAAACCTCCGACCGCTTCGCCGCCGGGCCCACCGCCGGCTTAAGCACCGGGGGCAGCAAAGGCGGAGCCGATGCCGGCGACGACGTAAACGCCGCCACCTTCACCTCCAGGCGTTTCACGCGATCCCGCAGTTCCTCGAATTCAGCATCGGTCGGTGGCATGCGGAAACTATTAGGAATCGCCCGGCCGGCAAAGTGCAAGGCCAGTCGCAGGCGACTCCTTGCCCCGCCCAGGGTCCCGCCCCGGCGGGCGGTCCCCCGCGTTTACCGCACCGGCACCGGAGCGAGGTTCCAGATCTGTCCGGCGTATTCCCGGATGGTGCGGTCGCTGGAGAACTTGCCCATGCGGGCGGTGTTCAGGATGGCCATGCGGGCCCAGCGCGCCGGATCGCGGTAAGCCGCATCCACCCGCGCTTGCGCATCGCAGTAAGCGCGGAAATCCGCCAGCACCAGATAAGGATCCCCGTCATGCATCAACGTGCCGTGCAACGGAGCAAAGGCCTGTTGCTCGCCGGGGGTCCAGTAGTCGCTGCCCAGCCAGTCGATCACCGCCTTCAGCTCCTCGTCACGTTCGTAGAAGTCGTGCGGGTGATAGCCGCGGGCGCGCAGGGCCTCCACTTCCTCGACCGTAAGGCCGAAGATGAACACGTTGTCGGCGCCTGCCTCCTCCTGGATTTCCACATTGGCCCCGTCGAGCGTGCCAAGGGTGAGCGCGCCGTTGAGCGCCAGCTTCATGTTGCCCGTGCCCGAGGCTTCCTTGCCCGCGGTGGAAATCTGTTCCGACACATCGGCGGCGGGGATGATCTTCTCCGCCAGCGAGACCCGGTAATTGGGCAAAAAGGCGACCTTGAGCTTTCCGCCGATGCGGGGGTCGGCATTGATGCGCGCGCCGACGAGGTTGATGGCGCGAATAATGTTTTTCGCCACATCGTAGCCGGGCGCGGCCTTGGCCGCGAAGACGAAGACCCGCGGCACGATATCCAGATCGGGCTGCTGCAACAGCCGGCGGTAGAGCGCCATGATATGCAGCAGGTTCAGGTGCTGGCGCTTGTATTCGTGCAGACGCTTGATCTGCACGTCGAAGAGCGCATCGGGCGAAACTTCCACGCCGCATTCGGCGCGAATGACCGCGGCGAGATCCTGCTTGTTGGCCCGCTTGATGGCCATGAATTCGGCCTGGAACGAAGCATCCACGGCATATTTCTCCAAACCCCGCAGGAGGTCGAGATCGCGCACCCATGCGGTGTCGCCAAGGGTCCGGGTGATAAGGGTCGAGAGCCGGGGGTTGCACTTCGACAGCCAGCGGCGCGGCGTGATGCCATTGGTCTTGTTCTGGAAACGCCCGGGGAAAAGCGCGTCAAATTCGGGGAAGAGCTGCTTTTTCAGCAATTCGGTGTGGAGCGCCGCCACGCCGTTGACGGCATGCGAGGCGACGACGGAGAGGTGGGCCATGCGCACCATCTTGACGCCGTTCTCCTCGATGAGGGAGCAGATCCGCTTTTTTTCGTGGTCACCGGGCCAGCGCGCCTCGACCGCCTCCAGGTGCCGCTGGTTGATCTCATAGATGAGCTGGAGATGGCGCGGCAACACCCGCTCGAAGAGCGGCACGCTCCACTTCTCCAACGCCTCGGGCAGCAGCGTATGGTTCGTGTAGGCGAAGGTGCGCGTAACGACACCCCAGGCTTCATCCCAGGATTGCCCCTCCTCATCCACCAGAATGCGCAACAGCTCGACCACCGCGATCGCGGGGTGCGTGTCGTTGAGCTGCACCGCCACCTTGTCGGCGAAATTCGCCCACGAGTTCGCGGTGTTGCGGAAGTGACGGCGGATGATGTCGCGCAATGAGCACGACACGAAGAAATACTGCTGCACGAGGCGCAGCTCCTTGCCGTTCTCGGTCTTGTCGTTCGGATAAAGGACCTTTGAAACCGTCTCGCCCACAGCCTTCTCCCGCACCGCGTCCACATAGCCGCCGTCGTTGAACGTCGCGAGGTCGAAGTCCTCCGTGGACTTCGACGCCCAGAGGCGGAGCAGATTCACGGTCTGCGTGCCGTAACCGGCCGTGGGAATATCGTGCGGCACGCCGAGAATGGTCCGGGTGTCCACCCAGCGCGGCCGGGAATTGCCACGGTCATCAAACACATGATCCACGCGCCCGTAGAGTTTCACCTCCTGCGTGTATTCGGGGCGGACCACTTCCCAGGGATCGCCGAAGTGGAGCCAGCTGTCCGGATGCTCCACTTGATGGCCGTTGATGAATTCCTGTTTGAACAGGCCGAACTCGTAATAAATGCCGTAGCCGAGCGCGGGATAGTCAAGCGTGGCGAGGGAATCGAGGAAGCAGGCCGCCAGCCGGCCGAGACCGCCGTTGCCGAGCCCCATATCCACCTCCGCCTCGCGGATCGTCTCAAGATTCTGCCCCAGCGACGCCAGCGCGGCTTCCGCCGTCTCCAGCAGGCCGGTGGCCAGCAGATTATTCCCGAAAAGCCGGCCCATGAGGTATTCGAGGGAAAAATAATAGAGACGGCGGACATTGAGCCGGGCGTGCTCGGCCTGCGTGGCGATCATGCGCTCATGGATGGTGTCGCGCACCGCCAGGGCCGTGGCCACCCACCAGTCGCGGGGGGAAGCCCCTTCCGCATGCCTGGCCAGCGTGGAGGTCAGGTGGCGCAGAATGAGCGCGCGGAAGGCTTCGGCGGAAGCGACCTGGGTGGACGGGGAGACAGTGGTTTTCTTTTTCGGCGGCATGGTGCGGGGAAATGCTACCAAGATTCGTGCCACGATAGGGCCGCGGTCACGCTAATTTTTGGAAACGTCGCGCCAGCTCCCCGTGATTCAACTCGATGAAAGTCGGACGCCCCGACGGACCGGTCAGCGGATGCCTGGTCGCAAACAGTTGCGCGACCAGTCCCCGGAGCTCCGTCTCCCCCGCTGTTTCCGGCAGTCGCACGGCCTTGGCCACGGCCAACCGGGCGATCTCCTCCCGCGCAAGGTCCAGATTTTCCTCCGGCAGATGCCCCTCGCGCATCAACCCCAGCAAATCCTTGAGAAAGGATCCGGCATCGCCCGGCTCCATCCACGCCGGCACCGCCTCGATGCGAAAAAAATTCCGGCCGAACTCCTCCACCGCCAAGCCGCAGCTTTTCAGCAGATCCAGCCGGTCCAGCAGCAGCGCCGAGGCGATGGGATCCAGCTCCACCGGCACGGGCAGCAGCAGGCGCTGGCTCGTGGTTTGCCCGACGGCAAACTGCGCCTGCAGACGCTCAAACCACACCCGCTCATGCGCCGCCCGGCGGTCGAGCAGCACGAGGCCCGCCGTCGTCTCGAAGAGCGCGAAGTTCCCGTGCGCGAGACCGATGAAACGCCACGCCGGAGATGGCGGATGCGGGGCGGCGGTGGGCGGGTGAACCGGCGCGGCCGTCACCGGAGCCGAGGACGGGACCGGCCTCGGTTGAGCTCCCGCCGGAGCCGCCGGCCATGCCGGAGCGGGCCGCGCGGATTGGGGCACGGCGACCGGCGAGGGCGAAAGCATGACCGGCGCCGCCCGTTCCGGGGCCGGCGGCTGTGAGGCACCCTCCGCACCCGGGACCGCGCCCGCCGGCGTCCCCAATTCCCGCAGGCGGGCCAGCACCGCGCGGATCACAAACGAGCGCACCGCCGGCTCGCTGCGGAAGCGCACCTCGCGTTTGGCCGGGTGTACGTTGACATCCACCGCCGCCGGATCGCAGTCGAAAAAAACAAACGCCAGCGGGTAGCGCCCCTTGGGCAGCGACTCGTGGTAACTTTCGATCAGCGCATAGTTGAGGGTGCGGCTGTCCACCGGGCGCTGGTTGACGAACACGATCATTTCATGACGCGTCGAACGCCCCACGCCCGGCCTGCCAATCAGGCCGCCAAGCCGCATCCCGCCCTCCTCCGCCGTGATCGGCACCAGCGCCTCCGCCGTCTGCCGGCCAAAGATCTCCCCCACCCGCTCGACCAGCGAACGGCACTCCGGCGAACGGAAAATGATCCGCCCGTCCTCGATCAGCGTGAACGACACCTGCGGACAGGCCAGCGCGTAAAGCCGCACACATTGGATGATGTGCGCCGATTCCGTCTGGTCGGTTTTCAGAAACTTGCGCCGGGCGGGCACGGAATTGAACAGGTGCGTGACCTCGATGCGCGTGCCGACCGGACGCCCGCAGTCGCGCACGTGCACGAATTTGCCGCCGTTCACCAGCACCTCGGTGCCGACATCCTGTCCCTGCTCGCGCGTCTGCAGTTCAAAGCGGGAGACACTGGCGATGGAGGGCAGCGCCTCGCCGCGAAAGCCGTAGCTCGCCAGCCGGTCGAGATCATCGGCGGCGGCGATCTTGCTGGTCGCATGCCGCTCCAGCGCCAGCAGCGCGTCATCGCGCGACATGCCGGAGCCGTTGTCCTCAATCCGCATCAACGAGCGCCCGCCGTGCCGAAACTCGACCTCGATGCGGGTTGCCCCGGCATCGAGCGCATTCTCCAGCAACTCCTTCACCACCGCCGCCGGCCGCTCAATGACTTCGCCGGCGGCGATCTGGTTCGCCACCCGGTCGGGCAGGATGCGGACTTTGGTCATGAACTGAGATCGGGGCCGGCCGGTTCCTTCGCGTTTCCCGCGGATTCACCGCAGGGCTTTTTCCCAGCGGCGGAATTGCTTCGCCACCGCTTTCGGGCCCGGCATGCCGGTGCCTTCGCGGCGGGCCAGCCCGCGCCTGAGATCGAACACATCCCGCCAGTCCTCGCCGTAGCCCGCATGCAACTTGCGCACCTCGGCCGTCGGCAGCCGGTCAAGCGGTTCGCCCCGCTGTTCAGCGAGCGCCACCACGGCGCCGACGGCGTGATGCGCCTCACGGAAAGGCACGCCCCGCTCCACGAGATAATCGGCCAGATCCGTCGCCAGCAGCGCCGGATCCGCCACGGCCGCGGCGCAGCGCTCCCGCTTCATCACCATCCCGGCGACGGTGCCCGCCAGCACATCGGCGCAGAGCGCGGTCTGGTCGAAGCTGTCAAAGACCGGCGGCTTGTCCTCCTGCAGATCGCGGTTGTAAGTGAGCGGCAATCCTTTCGCCAGCGTGAGCAGCGTGTGCAGGTTGCCCTGCAGGCGCGCGGACTTGCCCCGGAGCAGCTCGCAGGAATCCGGATTCTTTTTCTGCGGCATGAGCGAGGACCCGGTGCAGAACGCATCCGGCAGTTCCGCAAACCCGAATTCCGTGCTGCTCCACAGCACAAGATCCTCGGCGATCCGCGAGAAATGCACCCCTGCCAGCGCACAGGCGGTGGCAAATTCGATGAACACATCGCGGTCGGCGACGGCATCCATGGAGTTTTGCGTGACCTGCGGCCGGCCCCTGCCATCCACAAAACCGAGCCGGCGAGCCGTGAATTCGCGATCAATCCGCAGCGTGGTGCCGGCGATGGCCCCGGACCCCAGCGGACACCAGTTGGCCTGCGCCGCGACTGCCGCAAACCTGGCCTGATCGCGCTCCAACATTTCCATCCACGCAAAGAGATGATGCGCCAGATAGACCGGCTGGGCGCGCTGCAAATGCGTATAACCCGGGATCAGCACGTCACGGTTGGCCCCCGCCACCTCGAGAATGGCGCGCTGCGCGCCGCGGATCTTTTCCCCCAGCACGGCGCAGGTATGCTTGAACCAGAGCCGCATCCCGGTTGCCACCTGGTCGTTGCGGCTGCGGGCCGTGTGCAGCTTCGCGGCGGCGGGCACGCGCTTCGTCAGCGCCTGCTCGATGTTCATGTGCACATCCTCGAGCTTTGCATCCCACGTGAATTTGCCCGCGGCGAGCTCCGCGAGGATCGTGTCCAGCCCGGCATGGATGGCATCCCGCTCCTTTGCCGTGATCAGGCCGACCTCCGCGAGCATGGCCGAGTGGGCCTTGCTGCCGGCGATGTCGAACGGCGCGAGCCGGTGGTCAAACGACACGGATTCGCTGAATTGCAGCATCAACTCGGCGGGGGCCGCCGTGAAGCGGCCACCCCAGGTGGCTTGGGAGGACTTTCTGGCCATAGAACGGCAAGCTCACGCCGCCCCGCCATGCCGCGCAATGCGAAACTGTTTCGCCTGTGGGCGGACACTTCCCGTTTGCGCCGCGGTCATTGATGACTCCACCTTGCCCCATGCGCTTCCTGTCCGTCCTCCTCCTCGCCCTGGCCACTCTCCTGCCCGTCACCCATGCCTCCACCCGGCATTGGACGCAGGTCGAGGTCGAACCGATGAAAACCTCGATCTACGTGGGCAGCGTGCGCCTGAATGTCGAAGCCTTCCAACGTTCGGGCGACACCTTCACCTCCAGTTACGAAGCCAAGGTTTTCCCCTGGGTCTTCTGGGGGGAAAGCGGCCAGATCACCCTGCGCGTCCCCGCGACCGATCTCGACCGGCTGGCCCGCGGCGAGGTGATCGATTTCACCGGCGATGCCATCAGTCAGAAAGGCAAATCGCGCCAGATCACCGGTCGCGCCTATCCCGCCGGCGCTGACACCGGCAAAATCAAGGTCCGCATCCATGTGGACGACGTGGAATTGATCTTCAACGGCAACTACCGCTTCAGCCCATCGCGGGCGGGCTGAGTTTCTTCCGGGCTTTCAGCTCTGGCCCCACCGCACGGCGGGCAGATTCTCATCGTCAACCACCCGATCCGGCGCGGGCTGGCGGAAGGATGCCGCTCGCCGCCGCACAATCTGCCTTGTGCGAACCCGCCCTACCCCCTATGCACCTGACAGTTACGACGTGCCCACCCCATGAAGCGCATCCTCATCATCGACGATGAAGCCCCTCTCCGCGATACGCTGGCGCTCGTGCTGCAAACCGCCGGCTACGAAACGCTGACGGCCGAGAGCGGCGAAGCCGGCCTGGCCCTTGCCCGCGCCCACTTGCCCGACCTTACTTTCTGCGACGTCAACATGCCCGTCATGGATGGCAAAGCGGTCGTACGCGCCTTCCGCCATGATCCCGATCTGGCCACGCGTCAGATCGTCATCATCACCGGCAATGCCACGCAGACCACGCAGCGCACGGCCATGAACATCGGTGCCGACGACTATCTCACCAAGCCCTTCACCGCTGAAGCGGTATTGAAATGCGCCGAGACCCGGCTGGAGCGCGCTGAGCTGCACCGGCGCATGGAGCAGAAAGTCCTGCACGATCTCCGCACCTCGCTGCACAGCACCCTTCCGCATGAATTCTTCACGCCACTCGTCGGCATCATCGGCATGAGCGAACTGCTGATGGAAGAAGCCGGCGAGCTCTCTCCGGCTGAGATCACAGAACTCGCCGGCAACATCCACCTCAGTGGGGAGCGCCTTCACCGGACACTGCGCAACTACCTCCGCATCCTGGAGCTCGATCAGTCACCGCGCGCCCCCGCCGCGGCCCCGCTCTCCGTCACGCAAACCGACGCCATCCTCAACAAGGTCGCGCACGCCATCGCCACCCGGCACAAGCGCACGTCCGACCTCAGTCTGCAAGTGGGCGCCGGGCAGCCCCGGGTGGATGCCGACACGCTGGAAATCCTCATCGAGGAAGTTGTGGACAACGCCTTTGGCTACTCCCGCCCGGGCACTCCGGTGAGGGTCGAATTCTGTGCCGACAGCCATTCGCTCGTCCTCCGCATTCACGATCAAGGGCGCGGCCTGAGCGAGGAGCAGATCGAAAAGATCGGCGCCTTCCGGCAATTCGACCGCAAACGCTACGAGCAGCAGGGCCTCGGACTCGGGCTCGCCCTCGTCACCCGCCTCCTCCAGCAATGCGGCGGCCGCTTCTCCCTGCAAAGCCATCCCGGTGAAGGCACCACCGCCACCCTCACGCTTCCGGCCGGCGCCGGAACCTGAAACAAAAAAACGGCGCCATTGACGGCACCGTTTTAAAAAACTGGCGGGATGGACGGGACTCGAACCCGCGACCT
>CAYSBR010000010.1:89755-92975 GCA_964429385.1 uncultured Opitutaceae bacterium | reverse complement strand
TAATCGGGCAGGCCCTGGCCGGCATCGACGCGTTCCTTGAGTTTGGCGTGCGCGATGTCGCGGGCCACGACCATGGGACCGTTGAGCAGCACGCGCGTGGTGACCGGATGCTTTGCAAGCTCGGCGAGGATGGCCGGCATCGGCTGGTTGAGGTCGATGCGGACGACGTGGTCGGTCTTGAGCGCGCGTTCCGATGCGGGAATAAAGCGACCGGGATCGGTCTCCAGTTTTTCGAGGTAGATGCCGTCGCGGGTGATCTTGGCCTTGATGTTGCGGTCGGCGCTGCAGGAGACGCCCAGCCCGACGGGGCAGGACGCACCGTGGCGGGGCAGGCGGATGATGCGCACGTCGAGGGCGAAATACTTGCCGCCGAACTGGGCGCCGATGCCGGTCTGCTGGGCGAGCTCAAGCACGCGTTTTTCCAGCGCCACATCGCGGAAGGCGCGGCCGTACTCGTTGCCGCTGGTCGGCAACGTATCGTAGTATTTGGTCGAGGCGAGTTTGACGGTCTTGAGGCAGGTTTCCGCACTGGTGCCGCCGATGACAAAGGTCAGGTGATACGGCGGGCAGGCGGCGGTGCCGAGGTAGCCCATCTTGTCGATGATGAATTGTTCGAGGCTCTTGGGGTTGAGCAGCGCCTTGGTCTCCTGAAAGAGAAAGGTTTTGTTGGCCGAGCCGCCACCCTTGGCGACAAAGAGGAATTTGTATTCCGCGCCCTCGGTGGCGTAGAGGTCGATCTGGGCCGGAAGGTTGGTGCCGGTGTTGACCTCCTTGAATAGGTCGAGCGCCGCAGTCTGCGAGTAACGGAGGTTCTCCTTGGTGTAGCATTCGTAAACGCCTTGGGAGAGCCATGCGGCATCGTTGGCGCCGGTCCAGACTTGCTGGCCCTTCTTGCCCATGATGATGGCGGTACCGGTGTCCTGACAAAAGGGCAGGATGCCTTGGGCGGCGATTTCGGCGTTCTTCAGCAGAGTCAGTGCGACGTAGCGGTCGTTGGCGCTGGCTTCGGGGTCGTCGAGGATCGCGGCGACTTGTTCGAGGTGCTTCGTGCGCAGCATGAACGAACAGTCATGGAAGGCTTCACGGGCGAGGTAGGCCAGGGCCTCGGGCTGGACCTTGAGGATTTCCTGGCCCTCAAAATGGGTGGTGGTGATGCCTTCGCGGGAAAGCAGCCGGTATTCTGTGTCGTCTGCGCCGAGCGGAAAGGTCTCCTGATAAAAAAAACCGGGTGCGGTCATAGTGTGAAACGTGGGACCGGGATCGCAAAAACTCAACGCGCGGCGAGCATTGCCTTCACGGTATCATGGAAGCGGGGCAGCTCGGCGATGGTGGCGACTTCGCCGGTGGCGCGATTCCAGCCGTTGGGGCCCGGCCAGTTGCCCTGGGTGAGGAAGGACTCCATCGCCCGTTGCATGCCGGCCACGTTGAAATAGTCCTTCTGCTCCTTTTCGTCGCGCAGGCCGGTCAGCAGTTGGGCGGGGAAGGGGGCGATGTGCCCGCTGGAGACATGGGCGAGATCGTTGAGGATCACAAAAGGGCGTGAGTCCACGAGGGTGGTCGCGGGCCGGGGCAGTTCGCCGCGCAGATAGCGGTGATATTCGAGGTGGTTGTCGTGCAGGCCGTCGAAGCCTTCGATGGCGATGCGCTCGACCCGGCCGTCGTGCCAGCGCACCTCGGCCTGTTGTCCGACGATATACCTCACCTCGGCGTTTTCACAGATGACGGTCTCGCAGTGCTGGCTCTGCCCGGCGCAGGCGTGGGAGAGGGCCAGACGCAGGGTGGCGCCGGCGGCCGTGTCGGCCTCGACGAAGAAGGTGTCGGCGCCCTCGATGGCATGGGCACGATAGAGTTCCGCGCGCACCGCGGCGATCTGCGCCCAGGTGAAGAGCTCCGGTCCGCCGAGCCAGAAGATCATGTTGTGCACGAAGTGGGCGAGGGCGTTGCCCATGCAGCTGTCGAGTACGACGCGGTCATCCATCATGAGCCGGCCGGCCCAGTTGTTGCGGCGGAAATAGTCGGCGGGGCGAGGCCAGAGGGCCATGAGGGTGGCGCCCCGCACGGCGCCGAATTCGCCGGCGAGGATGCGCTGCTTGAGCGCGAGCCGGGGTTTCTCGATGATGAAATTGAAGCCGACAAGGGAGGAGCGCCGCGCCAGCCGGTCGCGGGTGATCATTTCCTCCAGCTCCAGATAATCGAGGGTGGGCGGTTTTTCCAGATAGACGGGGATGCCCAGTTCGACGCCGGCCCGGTGCATCTCGCCGTGCAGGTTGATCGGCGTCGGCACCACGAGCAGGTCGAGGTCGCGATGGCAGGCCGCGAGCATGGTGCGGTAATCGTTGAAAACGGCCACACCGCGGGCGGCGAACTTCCAGTTCTGCTGTTCGGTGGCGAAGCCGGCGGCCTGCGGATCGCAGGTGCAGATGAGTCTGGCCTGCCCCCGTTCTTCCAGCCGCGCGATGGTGTTGTGGTGCCAGGCGGCGAACCCGCCCATCCCGATGATGCCGATGCGGATGGGGTTCATCAGACGATTTTGAATTTGGGCAGGTCCTGACCATCAATGAGCCCGACGGGTTTTCCGTTGGCGTCGATCACGATGAGATCGTCGATCCGGTGGGCTTCAAAAAGGCGCAGGGCATCAACGGCGAGCGCGTTTTCACGGATGGTCTTGGGTGTGCGGGTCATGAAGTTGGAAACGGGCTTGGTCAGGAAATCCGGGCCGCTCAGCGCACTGCGGCGGAAGTCGCCGTCGGTGAGGATGCCCGAGAGTTTTCCGGTCTTCGGGTGGACGAGGGCGATGCTGCCGCTCTTGGCCTTGGTCATGGCCAGGATGGCTTCCTGGGTGCTGCACGTGTGGGGTTGCACGGGCAGCCGCGCCCCGGCGCGCATGATGTCGCGCACACGCAGGAGCAGCACACTGCCAAGGTTGCCGCCGGGGTGATAACGGGCGAAGTCGTCGCGGGTCAGGCCGCGGGCTTCAAGCAGGACCATGGCCAGCGCATCGCCCAGCGCGAGCGCGGCGGTGGTGCTGGCGGTGGGCGCGAGCGCGAGAGGACAGGCTTCCCGGGGGACGTGATAGATCAGCTGGTGATCGGCGTTGCGCGCGAGGTCGGATCCGGGTTGCGCGGTGAAGGCGACGATGCGCACCTCGAAACGCTTCAGGATGGGGATGAGGCGGAGGATTTCCTCGCCGCTTTCCTGCCGCAAGCGCTCGGCGGGGATC
>CAYSBR010000010.1:0-89745 GCA_964429385.1 uncultured Opitutaceae bacterium | reverse complement strand
GCGCTTCAACGCTGGGAGCAATTGCAGCACCTCGGTCTGGCCGCTGTTGCTCAGGACGAGGGCAAGGTCGCCGGGGGAGCACAGGCCGAGGTCCCCATGCAGGGCCTGGGTGGCATCGAGAAAGCAGGAGGCGATCCCGGTGCTGTTGAAGGTGCCGGCAAGCTTTTGGGCGATATGGGCCGATTTGCCCACGCCACTGAAGATCAGTTTCCGCCCGGCCAGCACCGTGGTTTCGACGGCCCGGGCGGTGTCCACAAATTTTTCATCCAGCTCCTTGGCCGTCCGGGTCAGCGCCTCGGTCTCTATCCGGATGCAGGCGCGGGCACGGGCGAGGGCGGATTTCGGGTTGAGGGCCATTTAGAGTTTGAGTCGCTGAAACAGGTGGCGGAATTTACGGCGAACCGACTCCCGTTCAATCCCTTTCCCTCCACGATGTTGAAACAACTGACAGTTCCGGGCCTGGTGCTGCTCGCCGCGCTGCTTGCCAGCCCGGGGTGCGAGCGTCCTGTCAGCCCCGTGATCGGGGCGGAGACGGATGATGCCGGCTATCAGCGTGCGAAGCAACTGGAACGGCAGGGGCGCAAACAGGAGGCGCTGGCGGCTTATCTCAAGGTCATTGGCCAGCGCGGCGACGCCGCGCCGGAATCCCACCTGGATGCCGGCCTCATCTACATGAACGACGTGAAGGATCCGATCGCATCGATCTACCACTTTCGTCGTTACCTTGAGTTGCAGCCCAATGCGGTGCAGGCGCCCCATGTGCGGGGTCTGGTGGATAGTGCGCACCGGGAATTTGCACGCATGCTGCCGGGGAACCTGCTGGAAAATCAGTCCCTCCGGGTGGATTTGATGGATCAGGTGGAGCGGTTGCAGCGCGAGGTGGATCAGCTGCGGGCCGAGTTGAGTGTGGCCCGGAGCGGGGCGGCGTTGACGGTCAATCGTATGACTCTCCCCGTGGACAACAATGCGATGCCCGGTCAGCACACGGCCCCGCCGGTGCTTCAGGATGTGGATGGCGGCCAATTGCCCGGGCTTCGTCCCTCGTTGCCAGCCCGTCAGAATCAGCCGGGGCCCGCAACGGCGGCTGCCAGCCAGCCGTCGGGACGCGTCCATGTCGTGACCCAGGGCGATACGCTTTCCAGTCTTGCGCAGCGTTATTACAGCAACCGGTCGCGCTGGCGTGAGATTTACGAGGCGAACCGGGATCAGATGCCCAATGAGAACGCCTTGAGAGTGGGGATGGAACTGCGGATTCCCTGAACTCATGCCGCTCACCTCGCGTCGCACCGCCGTCTTCACCGAGTCGCTCATCCGGGAGATGAGCCGCGTCGCCGCCCGGCACGGGGCGATCAATTTGTCCCAGGGGTTTCCTGATTGGGATCCGCCGGCGGCCTTGGTGCAGGCCGGCAAGGAGGCGATGGATTCATCCCGTCATCAATACGCGGTCACGTGGGGCGCGCCCGAGATGCGGGCGGCCTTGGGGGCGAAGATCGCGCGCTTCACGGGAATGCCGGTGGAGGCGGACCGTGAACTGGTCGTCACCTGTGGTGCGACCGAGGCCATGATGGTCGCGATGATGACGGTGTGCGATCCAGGCGACCAGGTGGGCATGTTTTCGCCGTTCTATGAAAACTACAACGCGGACGCCATTCTCACGGGCGCGCAGGCGGTGCATGTGCCGCTGCATCCGCCGCATTACCGCTTTGATCCCGATGAATTGCGCGCGGCCTTTGCCCGGGGCCTGAAGGCCTTCGTGCTTTGCAATCCGTCCAATCCCTGCGGCCGGGTTTTCACCCGCGAAGAGCTCATGCAAATCGCCGCGCTGGCGGAGGAGTTCGATACCTGGGTGCTCACCGACGAGGTCTATGAGCACATCGTCTTCGCCCCGCACCGGCACACTTATTTCTCCACGCTTCCCGGCATGGCGCGGCGCACGCTCATGTGCTCCTCGCTTTCCAAGACCTTTGCGATCACCGGCTGGAGGCTCGGCTATGTGCATGCGGCGCCGGAGGTCATCGCGCAGGCGCGCAAGGTGCATGACTTTCTCACCGTGGGCGCGGCCGCGCCGTTGCAGCACGCCGTGGTCACGGCGCTGAATTTTACGCCGGAATATTATGACGGCCTTGTGGCGGAATACGCGGCGTCGCGCGATATCCTGCTCTCTTACCTCGACCGCACCGGTCTGGCCTACACCCGCCCCGAGGGCGCCTATTTCGTGATGGTGGACATCTCGCCGTTTGGCCGGGCCAACGATGTCGAGTTTGCCCACTGGATGACGCGGGAGATCGGGGTCGCGCCCGTGCCCGGATCGGTGTTTTTCCCGACTCCGGAACACCGCTATGTGCGGCTGAATTTTGCCAAACGACCGGCGACGCTGCACGCCGCCGGCGAGCGTTTGTTGAAACTACGCCGGGGCTGATCCGCGGTCGGCTTCCACCCGCAGCGCCCGGGCTTCGGCAAGCAGTTCCTGCGCGGCGGTGAGCACGTCGGCCGGGGGGAGAGAGGCATCGGCCGGGGCGGGGAGATCGTCAGGGTCGCCCAGTCCGGCCTCGCGGAAAAGCCGCAGGCGTTCGAGGATGAGGTCGCGGATTTCCTGGGCGTTTTCCACGCTTTGGAAGACGCCACGGTGCAATGAATCGCCTCCCTTGGCTTCCGCCGCATCGCTGCCGCCGCCGGCGGAGCGCACTTGGAGGTCAGCCAGGCCCAGCCAGCGTTGCAGCGGGTCCTGTTTGACCTCGACCTGCTGGAGGTTGGCGAAGCTCATGGTGGATTCCTGGAGGGAGATCAGACCGTTGCGGATGCGCAGGCTGCGGTCGGTGACGATATACCAGTGTTGCTCGTATTCGAGTCGCACGAGTGCGAGGGTGACCGGCAGCTGGACGATGAAAAAGGTGATGGCGCCGAATTCCGCTAAGCGGGCGAGGACGAGCACCCAGTCCGGGAGCCGGCCGGCAAATTCATGATAACCATTCCGGCGCTGTCGGCGTGGCGGTTTGGCCGGGGGCGGGGCTTCCCCTGTGTTTTCCGTCGCCTCAACACCGGAGGTCTCCGGTGCGGCCGGGGCAGTGGCGACAGGGCGGGAAAGGGATTCGATCGAGGCGCGGGCGGTGGGAACATCGTTGTGCAGCTTGGTCAGAAAGCCCACGGAGATAATGATGCCGATGAGCGCGCCGATCTGGCCGAGGCCCCAGCGAAAGAGACGCAGTTTGTAATAGTTGCGTCCGGCACGAAAGATCCGGATCGAACCGGGGGCGCCAAAAGGCGGCTCCGGCTCGGGGGGCACGCGCAGTACTTTGATTGCCCGGCGGCGGATCCATTCAAACATGGGGCGGCTCCTCTCGGTTGGCGGTGGCGCGGCAGGCGAGCGCTTCGCGGGTGGCTCTCAACTCGCGGGCCACTTCGTGCAGCGCGGCGGTGAGCGCGGTGGTATCATTGAATGAGGGGGCGGCGGTCTGGTTGGCCGCGGGGTCCTGCACGCCGCGCATCTTGGAGTAGAGGAAGTCGCGAACCGCCTCAAATTCCTTGAGTCCCTCAATGGTCATCTCGGCTCCGGCGTTGCCGCTGGCGGTCTGCACGAGGATGCGGGCGAGTCCGAGCCAGCGTTCGACGAAATTCGAGCGCAGGTGAATGTCCTGGATACGCGCGTAGTTCACGATGATCTCGCGCCGAAAGAGGATGCCCCAGCGCATCGAGATGCCCTCGGCGGTGAAGCGATAGCGCATCGTATGATAACGGAACCAGGCGGGCAGGACGAGAAAGGGAAAGGCCGGGGGGAAGGCCAGGCAGCTCAGCAGGTAATACTTCCAGAGATCCGCATGAGGCCGTTCGATGGCGAGGATCGCGGCTTCGTCGGGAGGAGGTTTCATAGGTGAGGGCACGATGATGGATTGTGTCCCGGTGACAACCATGGACGAAGGGCCGAGGGCGACCCGCTGGACCCTTGCCTCGGACAGGCGGGTCGGTTGAGTGGCTCCCATGACTGGCTGGAGGCGAAATTGTCCGTCCGGGATCCATACGATCCGCGGCATCATGGGATGCTGCCATCTGCTGGTGGATGAGCACGGCGAGGCCGTGCTGCTCGACACCGGGCTGGTGGGGGAACCGTGGTGGATTCGCCGCCTGCTGCGCCGGCTGAATCTGGCCCCGCAGGCCATCCGGGCCATCCTGCTTACGCACGGGCATCTTGACCATGCCGGCAACCTGGCCTGGGCCAAATCCTGGACGGGTGCGCCGGTTTACGCGCATCCGCGGGAACAGATACACATTGACGGCGCCTATCCCTACACGGGGATCAATCGCTGGTGCGGGCGGTTGGAACGGGCGGGGCGGAGGGTGTTGGGTGTCGGGGCTCGGGTGACGATTGATGTGCCGCTGGCCGAGGGGGATGAACTCCCGTTCTGGGGCGGGTTGCGTGTGATGCATTTGCCGGGGCACACACTGGGCCACTGCGGTTTTTACAGCGCCGGGCACGACCTGCTCTTCAGCGGCGATCTGTTTGCGAGCTACTTCTTCAACGTGCATCTGCCGCCGCCGATTTTGAACAGCGCGCCGGAATTGATCCCCGGGAGCCTGGAAAAAGTCCGCGAACTGAATCCCCGGTGGATCGTGCCCCAGCATTACGATGTGCTCGATGGGGCATTGCACCGGCGTCGCTTCGACCGGTTGCGCCGCAAGCTGGCCGCCCGCGTCCGCCGGCGGGCGCTCCCGGCGGTCTGAGGGGGCTTATCCGGCGAAGAATTTCAGGATGCGCTGCAGCGACCGCACGAGCCGGTCGATCTCTTCCTCCGTGTTGTAGAGGTAGAAGCTGGCGCGAGTCGTGCTGGCGAGGCCGAGCTTGCGCATGAGCGGCTGGTTGCAGTGATGGCCGCCGCGCAGCGCGATGCCATCCTCGTCGGCAAAGGTCACGATGTCGTGCGCGTGGATGCTGTCGAAGGCGAAGCTGATGAGTCCGCTGCGCTCGGCCCCGGCGCGCGGTCCGAGAATGCGGATGCCGGGCAGGGCGGAAAGTTTCTCCATGGCGATGCGGACCAAGGCATCGTCATGGGCGGCGATCCTGTCCCGGCCGAGCGCATCGAGGTAATCGCAGGCCGCGCCCAGGGCGATGGCGTCGGCGACATTGGGCGTGCCGGCCTCGAAGCGTTCGGGGGCGGGCTTCCAGGTGGCATCCTGATAGGTGACGCTGACGACAATGCCGCCGCCGGTCTCATCGGGCGCGAGCTTGTCGAGCAGGGCGCGGCGACCGTAGAGCACGCCGATGCCGGTGGGGCCGCACATCTTGTGGCCGGAGAAAGCGAGGAAATCGCAGCCGATCGCCTGCACATCGAGCGGCACGTGGCCGATGGACTGGGCGGCGTCGATGACGGTGATGGCTCCGACGGCGCGGGCCCGGCGGCAGAGTTCCGCAACCGGGTTGATGGTGCCGAGGGTGTTGGAAATATGCGTGAAGGCGAAGAGCTTCACCTGCGGTGTGAGCAGGGTGTCGAGCGCGGCGAGGTCGAGGCCGCCCTCACCGTCGGCGCCGAGGAGCGGGACAAACTTCAGCGTGGCGCCGGCGGCCTTGGCGGCCTGCTGCCAGGGGATGAGGTTGGAGTGGTGCTCGAACTCCGTCGTGAGCACCACGTCGCCGGGCTTGAGGTGGGCGTGGCCCCAGCTGCGGGCGACGGTGTTGATGCTCTCGGTGGTGCCGCGGGTGAAGATGACCTCGGCGGGATCGGCGGCGTTGATGAACTTCGCGACGCGCCCCCGCGCGCCTTCGTAGGCGTCAGTCGCGCGCATGGAGAGAGCGTGGAGGCCGCGGTGGACGTTGCTGTTGTCGCGCTCGTAGTAATGCACGAGGGCATCAATCACGCTGCGCGGCTTCTGGGCGGTGGCGCCGTTGTCGAGATAGACGAGGGGCTTGCCGTTGACCTGCTGGTGCAGGATCGGGAAGTCGGCGCGGATATTGGACCAGGATGGCTTCATTGTCGTTCTCGTGATCTTAATCGTTCTCTTCGCGTCATGATCTCGCAATCAAGATGACCGGAAAGCGGACGGGTTATCAGTCCTTGTGGGTTTCCGTCGTCGCGGTGACGGGATCGCCCTTGAGGGCGTTGAGGGCGGCGTGCCAGCCGAGGGTGGCGCATTTGATGCGGGCGGGGAAGGTGTGCACCCCGGCGAAGGCGCCGAGGTCGCTGATCTCCTCCGGCGCATTGCCGGTCGTCACAATCTCGCGGAATTCCTCGAACAGTTTCTCCGCTTCGGCGGGGGTCTTGCCTTTGAGCTGCGTCGTCATGAGCGAAGCGCTGGCCTGTGAAATGGCGCAACCCGAACCGTCGAAGGAGAGGTCTTTGATCCGTTCGCCGTCGAGCTGGATATACACGCTGCACTGGTCGCCGCAGGTGGGATTGTCCCCATGGGCGATCCGGTTGGCCGTGGGCAGCTTGCCGCGGTTGCGCGGCCGGCGGTTGTGATCAAGGATGACCTGCTGGTAGAGGTCGGATAGGTCGGACATGCGGCCAAGGTAGAGGAAAGTCCGGGCGGCGCAAAGCCGTGTTTTGCTTTTTGCGCGGCATAAGGGCGCCGCGTCCTCAAATGGTCCTGGAGTGCCGCGCTGAGCCTGATCGGAGGTAGGCGTCGAACCGCATGGCGATGACGCGCAGGAGCGGTAATCCGGCCTCGGTGACCGACAGGCCGCCGGCATCGCGTTGGAGTATCCCGTCGGCCTCCAGATCCCGCAGGGAATCGAGCTCGGCGGCATAGGTGCGCGGGACGTCCACCTGCAGCTCGGAGGACAATGCGGCGAAGTCGAGCCGGCGGCCGCACATGATGCTCATGATGAGCGTGCGCCGGCGCTGATCCTCGGCGGTGAGGCGGTAGCCGCGCTCAATCGGCAGGCGACCGGCGGCCAGCGCCTCCTGCCAGGCGGGCAGGGTCTTGTGATTTTGCCTGAAGGTGTCGGCGGTCTGGGAAATGGACGAGAGGCCGAAGGCGTAGAGCGAGGCGCCGGCGCGGGTGCTGTAGCCTTGGAAGTTGCGGTGCAGCCCGCCGCTGAGCGCCGCGAGGGCGAGTTCGTCACCGGGCTTCGCAAAATGATCGAGGCCGATGTCGAGGTAGCCCGCGCCGGTGAGTTTTTCCCGGGCCGCGGCAAACATGGCGAGCCGCGCCTCGGCGTCGGGCAGTGTGTGGCGCTGATCGAAGATCTTTTGCGCGGGCTTGATCCACGGGACGTGCGCGTAGCCGAAGACCGACAGCCGGTCGGGATCGAGCGTAAGCACCTCGTCCACGGTCCGGGCAAAACTTTCCGGCGTCTGCAACGGCAGGCCGTGGATCAGGTCAACATTGATCGAGGTGAACCCCGCGCGGCGGAGCCAGGCGAACGCCTGTTCGTTCAAGGCCTGCGGCTGGATGCGGTGGATGGCGAGCTGCACACGGGGATTGGTGTCCTGGATGCCGAGCGAGGCGCGGTTGGCGCCGATGTCGCGCAGGGCTTCCACATGTTCGTGGCTGAGCCGGCGGGGATCAATCTCGACGCTGAATTCGCAGACGGGCGCGAGTTCGAACGTGCCGTGGATCAGTGCGCCGAGCCGCCGCAGGGTGTCGGGTGGAAAGAAGGTGGGCGTGCCGCCGCCGAAATGCACCTGGGCGACCGGCCGGCTGCGGTCCATGAGGCGCGCGGTCAATCGCACCTCGCGGGCGAGCCATTCCAGATAGTCATCCGCGGACGCGCGGCGGCGGGTGATGACGGTGTTGCAGCCGCAGAACCAGCAGCGGGTCTCGCAGAACGGCAGGTGAAAATAAAGGGAGAGCGGCCCGGCCCCGGGCCGGTTGTCGGCGAGGATGGCGTCTTCCAGCCGGAGAGGTTCGAGCTCGGCGGTGAACTGTGTCGCCGGCGGGTAGGAGGTGTAGCGGGGCCCGGGGACCGCGTGTTTGCGGATCAGGTCGAGATCCAGGGCGGGCGATAAAGCGGGCATCATGACGCCCGCATCATGCCAAATCGCGCGGCGGCCGGCTACGCAGGGGTTGCCGGCCGCTGGGCGGATTTTGCCGCGTCAGTCGAAGCTCACGGGCTTGCCCGAGTCGGCCGAGGCGTAGAAGGCATCGGCGATGCGGGCGAAGAGCAGGGCATCCTCCAAACTGGTCATGGGTTTGTGCTTTTCGAGAATGGAGGCGACGAAGTCGAAGACGACGCCGTCATGTTCGGCTCCGCTGCCGGACTCTTCGCCTTCCCAGATGGCGGTGGTTTTGGTGCCGGTGCCGGGATTGGGCTGGGTAAACATCAGGCTGGCCGAGGTGTATCGCAGCATGTGCAGATCGAGCGCGCCCTTGTCGCCGCTGATCTGCCAGACACTGCCTTCGGGGAGGGATGAGAACTCGGCCCGTTCGTAGGTGAGCACACAATCTTCCGCAAAAGTAACCAGACCGGTGATATGGGTTTCCGCGTCGGAGCCCTTGGCCGCATAGGCGCTGAACGCTTCCGGCACCTGCCAGGTTTTGGCGAGCGCGTATTGCGGTGTGAGCTTGAAGTCCAGCAGGCCGAGCAGGTAGTCCACATCGTAGCAGCCCCAGTTAACGAAGATACCGCCGCCGTTGAGATCGCGGCGCAGGCGCCAGACGGGCGGATTGGGGTTGGGGTTGTCGGCAGGTTTGCCCGCGGCCCGGCAGGTGATGGTGCGGATTTTGCCCAGTGCACCCGAACGGATGAAAGCGTTGGCGGCCTTGGCGGATTCGAAGGAGCGGTAGCGGGCGGAGCAGCAGGCGCCGGTGAGGTCGCCTTGCGCGGCGAGCATGGCGCGGACCTCGGCGGCGTTCATCGCCACGGGCTTCTCGGTCAGGACGTGCTTGCCGTGCTTGAAGGCCTGGATCGCGATGGCGGTGCGGGCGACGGCCGGCAGCGCGAGAATGACGGCGTGGACGGAGGGGTCCTGCAGGAGTTCGCCGGCATCGGTCGTCCAGCGGGGGACGCCGAATTCCTCCGCGGTCTTCTGCGCGACTTCAGGCCGCAGGTCGCATACGGCGACGGCGCGGGCGTTTTTCATTTTGGCGAGGGCGCGGAGGTGGAACTGCGCGATGACGCCGCATCCGATGATGGCGATGTTGAGCATGAGTAAATGGGGTGAAGATTGCTTTGCAGGGCGGCGCGGCATTGTCTAGCGCGACTTCCGTGTCACTCGCATCTTTCATCGGCCGGGAACTCGTGGGCGCGCTCGGGCGGCTGGAGGCGGCGCATGTGCTCGGGCCGTGGCGCGGGCGGCGGCCGGCGGAGCGGCGACGGCGGCGGGCCTTCGCCCCGGTGCTCTACGGGGAAGACCACGCGCATGGGCATGCGGAGCTGTGCCTGCTGCTGGAGGGGCACTGCCGGTTCAGCTTTGACCACAAGGGCTGCGTGTTGCGCGCGGGCGATCTCGTGGTCTGCCCGGCGGGGACGGCGCACGCGGAAGCGCATGTGCGCCCGGGCGAGGGCTATCGGCTGGCCTGGTGGGGGCTGGAGGAGGAGAGTCCGCGGTTGCATGTGACCCGCTACAGCCGCCGGGGCGGGTTTGCGATGGAGCACGTGATGAATCTCGGGTTGCTGGCGGCGGATGCGCGCACGCGTTTGCAGGCGTTGCGCACCCTGGCGGCGGCGCCGCAGCCGCCGGATGTGGAGGTGATGCGGGAGGCGATGCTCACGGTGGCGCTGGCGCTTTACCGGCGGGTGCTGGCGGGGGGCGCGGCCCAGCTCGATACGCGCGCGCATCTGGTGCGGCGGGCGGCGGATTTTGTACGGGCGGAGTCGCACCGGCCGCTGGCGCTGGCCGATGTGGCGCGTGCGGTGCAGGTTTCCCCCAATTACCTCACGGGGCTGTTCCGGACGGAAACGGGCACGCCCCTGGGGCGGTTCATCCTGGTGGAACGCATCGCCCGGGCGCAGCAGAAGCTCGGCCAGCCGGGGGCGAGTGTGAAGGCGGTGGCGCTGGATCTGGGCTTTGCCGACCCCTTCACCTTCAGCCGCGCCTTCAAGCGCGTGACCGGCCGGGCCCCGCGGGCCTGTCTCGGCGCGGGGTGACGGATTTGTGTGGCGGTGGCGGGACACGTCGTCTTACGAGACGGAGATTCCCGGCATTCCGATCTCAGCCGAAAAATCATACCCCACTTTTATGGCACAGACCTTTGAGCGGCCGTTTCCCGCACTGACCCCGGCGCAGCGCTACCATTTTGACGTCCATGGCTATGTGGTCGTCCCCGGTGTGTTGAGCGCGGACGAATGCGCGGCGATCCAGGCCGCGATGCGGCGCGTGCGGGATGACATCCGCGCCCGTCCGGCGGGATATCAACTCCGGCCTGGCGAGCCGAAGTTCATCAACGACCAGCCGCACCATGTCTTTATCGGCGAGATGATGGAGTGCGAACCGTTGTTCGCCGCGTATGCCACGCATCCCCGGCTGGTCGGGATGGCGGAGGAGGTCATCGGCGGGGAGGCGCGCATCGTGGAACTCAACGCGCACCTCAATTCACGTCATCCGAATTATGTGCCGGGCGAGTGGCCGCGGTATGATTTCCACAATGGCACGGATGTGCCGTTTTCGAGCCACACAAAGCACGGGTTGTATCACTGCAGTTTTGTCAAAACGCTGACCAACCTGACCGAACTCGGGCCGGACGACGGCGGCACGGTCGTGATCGCGGGCAGTCACAAGATCGACCTGCCGGTGGAGACCATGATCGCCCGGGCTTACGAGGATCGCTCGCTGATTCATCAGGTGGTGGCTCCGGCGGGCTCGACGCTGCTCTTCGCGGAAACCTTGATTCATGCGACGGGCCAGCTCCGCAGCGAACGCGAACGCGCGATCATCATCACGGGCTACGGCAGCACGCTCTTTCCGTATTGGGGCGGGGTGGCGTTGACGCCCGGATTCATGGCGAAGATTCCGGAGCACCTGCGGGTGTTGTATCAGGGCAAGGCCCACTGGACGCGCGGGCCGCGTTACCGGACGCTCGACCAGCCGGTGGACCCCCGGGCCTTCCGCCTCGCGGATGGCTGGTCGCAGGTGGGGCGGGCGGAAACACAGGCGTAATTTCCGACATGGGTTCGTAAGCGCCGCCATTCCCGTCCTTCGCCAGGCGTGCTAGGCTGACGGCATCATGAGCACCACTCTTGCCCCCACTGCCTCGAAACTCGCCCTGCTGGGCGGTACGCCTGTCGGCCAGGTGACCTGTCCGAAGTTTCCGGTCTTCAGCGAGCGCGCCATCGAGCGGGCCGTCGCGATGTTGCGGGAGGGCAAACTGTTTGGGCTCGGGCGCAAACATTCGCCGGAGATTGGTGAGGCTGAAGCGGTGATTTCACGCTACCATGCCGGTCGTCATGTGATGGCGGTGAGCTCGGGGCATGCGGCGCTGCAGTCGGCGTTGGCGGGTCTGGAGATCTGCTGCGGCGACGAGGTGATCACCACTCCCTACACTTGGGGCGCTTCCATTTCCTGCATCCTGCATCAGAGCGCGATTCCGGTGTTCGTGGATGTCGAGCGCGACACGGGGGTGATTGACCCGGAGAAAATCGAGGCGGCGATCACGCCCCGGACCAGGGCGATCCTTGCGGTGCATATCTTTGGCCAGCCGGCGAACCTGCGGCGACTGCGGGCGATTGCCGACAAGCATAACCTGATGTTGATCGAGGACGGCAGTCAGGCGCATGGCGCGGAGATCGACGGCATCCGGGTCGGCACGGTGGGCGATGCCGCCGGGTTTTCCTGCATGGGTGGAAAAGTTCTAGCCACAACGGAGGCCGGTTATCTGGTGACGCCGCATGAGCGTGTTTATTGGAAGGCCGCGATGCTCGGGCAGCACATGGGCCGCGCGACGGATGCCGGCCAGCCCGAGGACCTGAAGCCTTATGTGGACTCGCTGGTCGCCACCTACCGGGTGACCCCGCTGAACGCGGTGCTGCTCACCGAACAGTTTGCGAAGCTGGATGCCGAGCTGGCCGAGCGCCGCCGCCATGCCGATCTGTTGCGCGGTCATCTCGCGGCGGGCCGCTACCTGCGGCTGCCGGACTATGCGCCGGGCATCAAGCCGTCCTACCATCTGATTTCCTTCACCTTCGATGCCGAGGCCGCGGGCGTCTCGCGTGACACCTTTGCCGCCGCCCTCAAAGCGGAGGGATTGAATGCCAACGGTTATGTGCCGTCGCCCATTTCCGATTGGAAGCGACTGCATTGGCAGAGTTACCAGGGTCCGCGCGCGCCCTGGTTGGCCGCGCTGGCGGCGTCGGGGGTGGATTATCGCGACCTCCCGCTCCCCAATGCGCGCTGGCGTGTGAATCACGCGCTGGAGATGAATTTCGACATGATCACGCCGAGCGAGCCCATGGTGGCGCGCATGGCCGAGATCATTCTCAAGGTGGAGGCGAACATTGACGCCCTCCGCGATCATGAGCGCACGGTCGGCCCGGCGGCTCCCGCCCTTCGCAAATGAAAGCCGGCTTCGCCCAGTCCGACATCACGCCGCGGCTGGGCGTCCAGCTCGCCGGCTACGGTCCGTATCGCAACCGCGCGGCCCAACGGATTCTGGCTCCGCTGGCGGCCCGTGCGCTGGCGGTGGCGGAGGGCCGCCGTCGTTACGTGTTGCTCAACCTCGAACTGTGCGGGGTGCCGCTGACGCTGGCACGCCGCATTCGCGAGAGGGTGGCCGCCCGGATCGGTGGGCGACCGGAGGAGGTTTTTCTCACGGTGACGCACACGCACAGCGGCCCGGGGGTGGGCGGCATGCTGGGCTGGGGGGAGCCGGATGCGATCTATGTCGAGACTTTGCCGGCCCGCGTGGCTGATGCCGCGGAGAAGGCCGTGGCGGCCTTGGCGCCGGTGGAGTGGCGTTATGCGGAGGTGCCGTGCGAAGGCATCGCGATCAATCGTGAGACCGATCAGGGCGATTGGATGCGCCAGCCCATTGATGTGCGGCTTGATCCGCAATGGCGCCCCGAGCGTCCGCAGGACACCGATCCCACCCTGCGGCTGTTGGCCGCCTATGTTGAAGGAAAGCTGGTGGGGCTGCTGCATCATTTCGGCTGTCATGCGGTGGTGGGCAGCGAGCAGACCTTTGAGGTGCATGGAGACTTCGTGGGGCTGGCCTCGCTGGCCATTGAGCGGAAGCATCCCGGCGCGACGGCGATTTTCCTGCCCGGCGCGATGGGCGACATCAACCCGCCGGTGGTCCACCGCGCGAGGGCGGAGACCAATCGCGGCTTGCGCGTGCTTTCGGGCAAATATGCCGCCGCCATCCGGCACGGCCTGCGTGCGGCGCGACCGCTGGCGGTGACGGGGCTGGCCGGCGTGCAGCGCGAGGTGCAATTTTCCCGCCAGCAATGGACGCGGGCCGCGGTGCGGCGGCGTATCGCGGAGCTGGAGCAAATCTTTCTCGCCGCCGGCGTGACCGACGACACGCGGGTGGGGGACGACAAGCCCCTCCAATCGAACGGCCTGAATATGGTCCGGCTTCAGGGGTTGCGCCAGGTCCTGACCGAGTACCAGGGCAACCGGGGGCCGAATCGGCCGGTGACCCTTTCCTGCCTGCGACTTGGGCCGGTCGCCCTGCTGGGGGCCGGGCTGGAGATTTTTCACAGCCTGCAGGCGCCGATTGTCGCGGCGAGTCCGCATGCGCACACCTGGCTGGTGAGCCTGGCCGGTGGCATCGGCTATGCGCCGGATGCCCGGGCCTGCGCCAAGAAGGGTTATACGGACGATCTGGTGCCGGCCATTGCGGGGGAGCTGCCCTACAAGGCGATCTATCGCGAGTTGCCGCGCGCGCTCATAACGCTTTCCCGGGAACTGGCCTGAGCAGGCGTCGCAAAGGGATGCGAAAAACTTGGTTGTGACATGGAAGGGTCCCGCCCATGTCCGCCGAGCCGCGGGCGGGGAACCTGTGTCACTCTGAATCACCTGTTGGGTTTTTCAGGTTGGTTATGACACGAAAGCCTTGATGCGCTCAAGGGTGTTTCCCCTATGCCGGAGGGGTGGATTCGCGGGTGATATTATGCCTTGCCTGCCACGGGGACGCTCGCCCAAATCTGCGCCTTGATGAAAGTGCATCCCTCAGCCAAGCCCCAAGGCCCGCGAGGTTTGCACCTGTCCCGATGCCGCGGATTCACCTTGGTGGAGATCATGGTGGTGGTGGTGATCATCAGTTTGTTGATGGCCTTCGCCATCCCGACGGTGCAGCGCATCCAGATGAAAGCGCGCACCACGGTGGTGGTGAACGATTTCAGAATTTTTGCGGCGGCGTTTCAGGCCTATGTGCACACCCATGGCGCCTGGCCGGCCGAGACTGCGGCGGGGGTGATTCCTCCGGAGCTGGAAAATGAACTGCGGGGCGGACCTTGGGCTCGGCCCACGCCCTTGGGCGGACTTTATAATTGGGATCAGGGTGTCATGCACCAGGGCGGTTTTCAGCCAGCGGCGGCGATTACGATCACCAAGTCGGGAGGCGAGCCGCCTTTCAGTGCAGCCCAGCTGCTGGACATCGACCGGACGATTGATGACGGCAATTTGGCGACCGGCCTGTTCCGCGCCGGTGCAGGTAACGCTCCTCTGTATGTGATCGAACCGTGATGGACGCGCCGACCTACAGTCTCACCCTGCACCACCTCGCACCCGATGCGCGGGAGGCGAGCGCCCGTATGGCGGATTTGGAACTCCCGCGGGTGGGGGCCGACAAATTGCGGAGCCTGCTCAACGAGCTGGCGGCCGTGGCCGTGCGGCATCGGACCGATGGCTCCGTTTCACCCGAGATCCGCATTCGTATCGAGCGGACCGAGCTGCTGGTCCGCGCCCGGGACGGCGCCCTGCATCTGGTCAGCTGGGACAAGAGTTTTGGCGGTCAGAATCTGACCGTGGCCGAGATCATGGCCCAACTTGAGCGGGCGGCATCGGCTCCTGGGGTGGCCTCCGCCGCACCTGCCTCCGCCGCGGGGCGTGCCTCGGGAGTGCGCGCCGGCAAGTCCGGACGAGGCAAAATTGTTCTGCTCATTGCGGCGGTCGTGGCGGTCAACGCCTTCACGGCGTGGAACCTGCTGAAGCCGGAGACCGATGGCTTTCTGCCGGCGCACAAGTCGCTCCCCACGGAGGAAACCCGGGAGCTGCTGACCCGGGCCGCCGGCGAATATGAAACCGGCTCCCGGCAGGGCGACCGCCGGCTCATCATCCAGCCTGATGGCAGTCTGATCCTTTCCACCTACGGCCCGAGCCGCACGATTGTGGAGCAGATCAACCGCTCCGCGAAGGGGGCTCGCTATGAAGGCCAGCCCGCGCTGGTGACGAGCGACCCCGCGATGCTGGAGATCCGGGACCGCGATACCGTGGTGCTCTACGGCAACGTCTTTAAACGCCGGTCCTCGTGATCCGCGATGGTGCGCCGCCGACCGGAATCCCCGGGGCCCTTGGGGGATGACCCCCGCCGCGCCGCCTGTCGACGCAAGCGCCGCTATCCTTCGCAGGGCGCCGCTCTTGATGCGGCGATGCTGGCCGGGGTCGAACGCCAGCGCAGCGCCTATCAGTGTCCACTGTGTCACCACTGGCACCTGACGGGCAAGTGATCGCTCGGCCTGGCGCGGGGTGTCCCTTTCCAGGTGATGGCGGAGCAGATTGCAGGGGTGCACAAGATTTGCGTTAATCGCATTGCTCCCAGGGAGCTTTCCTGAACGACTCCGCTCCACGGCCCATCCGGGTCGAATACATCCCAGGTCCACCCGCCCTCCCATGCTGTCGTTTCGCTTTCGCTGTTTTGTGAAACCGTCTCACCTCGCATTCGTAGCCTCCCTGATCCTGATGATCGGGCAGGCTTTTTTTACGCCCGCCGCCCACGCCGCGCCCAAGCCGGTCACCACAAACCGGCCGATCGCCGGCCAGGTGCCGAAGGATGCCGTCATTAATTCCGCCCAGACGATCCCGCCGGCTGCGGTTCAGGTACCGCGCCCGGATGACGACGAACTCACCATGGCGCACGGTGGCGACGAGCCGCTCACCAAGCGGGAATACCGCATGTTCTTCGGCAAGGATCCTGATCCGGCCATGGATGTGCCCCGCGAAGGCGGCGGTGCGGTCAAACAAATGACGCCCATCGCCACGACCGTGGGCAATAAATCCGTCCGCCAGCTCAAGACCCTCACCGCGGAGGATCTTGGCAAGGTGGCCGCGCGCTTCGAGGCGCTGCAGCCGCCACCGGAGATCCGTTTTTCCATCATTCGCAGCACCGAGAAAAATATTCCGCCTGCGACGATCCCCGCCGGCCTCGGCCAGGCTTCACTTTATACGGACAAGGCGGGTGAGGTCACCGGCGAGCTCGTGCTGGAGAATTTCTCCGATGCGGATTACCGCCCCGGCACCTATCTGATCCAGATTTCTTCCCGCGCGCCGGCGGGCCGGCTCGTCAATCCCGCCTACGACTGGGCCATGCCCGCGGGTCTTGCCCACATGGAGGCCCGCCAGCTCAACCCCGCATTTGTTCCGCTGCTCAGTGCCGGATCTCCCCTCGACCAACCGGTGGGCGGGCAACTGCTGCAGGAAGCCTTCGCCCGCAATACGGTGCGCAAGCGCTATGTCGCCACCTTTCCGATCTCCTCGAAAATCCTGCTCACCGCCATCGCCACCGCGGCCAAAAACACCGGCGGCATGGTTTACGTCCGGCTCGTGCCGGTGAAGCCCCGGGGTGGGGCCGGCGGCGTTCTGGATCGCCGCATCACGCAGAAATCAATCAAGGACGGTCTTGATGCGCAGCCGGCGGCGAACAATCCGCGCATCACCAAGCGCGAGGCCGACGCCCTTGCGCGGCAGGCCGGGCGTTCCGGTTTCGACCCCTCGGCCTGGGAGCCCGTCGCCGCCCCCACGGCGTGGCAGCCTGTGTTCTTCGCCGGTTCTTCCGTGCAGGTGGCGGTCAACGCCTACAAGGACGAGTTCAGCACCTTTCAGAAGGCGGTGAACTCCGGCTATCAGGTGCGCATCGCCGGTTACGTGCCGCCCAAGCTGAATGATGACATCGACCTGCAGACCTACGCGCCGATCGATTACTATGAGCTGAAGCGCGATGTCACCTTCAAGGGCCGGCACTGGAAAAAGGGCCAGCAGTTCAGTCTCTATTGGGCCCGCCATGAATTGAACCGGAAGGAAAGCTCGGTCTGGAGCGATCTGTGGGATCTCGTCACCGGCACCATCAGCATGGTTTCCGGGGCCTATGAAAGCGTGAAAAATGCCGCCGTGAATGTCGTGGCCGCCGCGCTCAATGCCACCGGTGTGGATTTTCTCCAGTGCGGTGAGCAATGCCGGAAAAATCTCATGACTGGGCTCAATGTCGCCCTCAGCGCCTGCGGTCTGCCCCCCAGCATTCCCGATGTCGGCCAGATCTATGCCAACGGTGCCGATTACATGGCCGGCATGCTTGCCCAGGCCGTGCTTGAGCAGGCGACCGGCGTGGATCTCGGTCTGGTGGGCAATGTGGTGAAAGATGCCGCGGCCCAGGAAGCGCGCGAAAGAGCGCATCAGGCGGCCCGCGCCGGCATCGATGCCCTCGCAAACGAGCTCATGCAGCTCAATCCCGGGAAAGCCTACAACGGATCCGATCCCACGACCTGGGGCGTGCCGAGCAGCCTCGTCCGCGCGCATCCTGCCGTGCTCTATGTGGAAATCACCCGCGCCGGCACACTCAATGCGCTCGCTGAATCCATCGAGGAGATGCACATCGCCATTACCTATGCCTACAAGCATAGCAAAAACCTCAAGGTCGGTGATCCGATGTTCGAACACCAGGCCACCTTTCCCGTGTATTTTGCGCCGGGGGTCACGCGGATGATCGTGCCCGTCGTCCTCAACAAACCCCGGCAGCCCTTCCTCGGGCTCTACGCCTCCCCCAACTACTATGACAACCCGGCTTACAATGCCGGCGACAAACTCACCTGGTTTGGCCAGCCCTTCTACAACGTATCCAGCAGCGGCGTGCTCAACGGAAAGATCAGCATCAGCACGCGTCATCGTGCTCCCGGCAAGACGGTGAAGGAACTCCTGCTCACCCGTCAGTGGGGCACGGCCAAGCCGCATTACGATTTTGGCCAACCCTTCGGGGATGGCGCCGTCATCTACGGTTACCGCAAGTTCGAATTCGCCCCGAGCCAGTGAGGTGACCGCCGGCCCTGTGCCTCTCCCGGCGGTCAGTGTGGGCCCGATTAAACCGCTGCCTAACGGATTGCGCTGCGGGGAAATTCCGCGCAAGCAGGTGCCCGCATGAAATCGTTTCCCCAAAATTTCGTGTGGGGTGCCGCCACGGCGGCGCATCAGATCGAAGGTGCAGCCCGGGTTGACGGCCGCGGGCCGAGCATCTGGGACGCCTTCACCCACATCCCCGGCAAAACCCACGCAGGCGACACGGCGGACGTGGCCTGCGACCATTATCACCGGATGGAGGAGGATGTCGCCCTGATGAAGGCGATGGGCCTCAAAGCCTACCGTTTTTCGTTTTCGTGGAGCCGCCTGCTTCCGCAGGGGCGGGGTGCCATCAACGAGGCTGGCGTCGCTTTTTACGACCGGCTGATCAACGCGCTGCTGGCCAACGGCATCACGCCGTGGGTGACCCTCTACCACTGGGATCTGCCGCTGGCGTTGCAGCTGGAAGCCGACGGGTTGCTCAACCCCGAGGTCGCCGACCATTTCGCCCGCTACGCGGAACTGTGCTTCGAGCGCTTCGGCGACCGGGTGAAACATTGGATCACGCTCAACGAGCCGTGGTGCAGCGCGGTGCTGGGGCACGGCATCGGCTACTTCGCGCCGGGCCGCACCAGCCAGACCGAGCCGTATATCGCCGCGCACAACCTGCTGCGCGCCCACGGGAAAATCGTGGAGGTCTATCGCCGCAAATTCCAGGCGGCGCAGGGCGGCGTGATCGGCATCACCAACAACTGTGACTGGCGCGAGCCGAAGACCGACACGCCGGCCGACCGGGCGGCGGCGGAGCGCGGGCTGGAGTTCTTCCTCGGCTGGTTCGCCGATCCGATCTACCGCGGGGATTATCCCGAGGTGATGCGCGCCAGTGTGGGGTCACGGCTGCCGCGGTTCAGTGACGGCGACCGGGCGATCATCCGCGGCTCGAGCGATTTCTTCGGGCTCAACTTCTACGGTGGCATGTATGCCTCGGAGCCTCCGGCCGGGCAATCCGCCGCGCAGACCGTCCCGACCGGCAACGGCGGCATGTCCGAGGACCAGCGGGTGGACCTCTCCGATGACCCGGCGTGGGAAAAGACCGACATGAACTGGAATGTCGTGCCGCAGTTCTGCCGGAATATGCTCGGCTGGATTGACCGGCGCTATGGGCATCCGCCGATTTATATCACCGAGAACGGGTGCGCGTTGCCGGGTGAGGAGGAGGTCGGCGTGGCCGTCAACGACACGCGACGCGTTGATTTCATCAACCGCTACCTCGCCGCCTGCCACTCGGCGATCAACGACGACGGCGTGGACCTGCGCGGCTATTTCGTGTGGACGCTCATGGACAACTTCGAGTGGGCGCTCGGCTACAGCAAACGCTTCGGCCTGCACCACGTGGATTTCGCCACGGGCCGGCGCACCCCCAAGGCTTCCGCCCGCTGGTATGCCGGCGTGATGCAGCGCAACGGTTTGGAATAAGCGGAGCGCGCGGCGACTTGCTCAGTCGCCGCGCGGCCTCTCCGTGCTCCGTAGCGGGCTGGGCGCGAGGGTGAATGTTTCCGGATCATCCGGCTGCGCCGGGTCGTAGGCGGCGCAGTCCGCTCGGAGGTGGGCCGCGAGCGGCAGCTGCGCGGTGCGAATGCCCCCGGCCACCGCCTGGGCGAGCTGGTGGGCGCCGTAGTTGTTGTGGTGGGTGGGATCCTTTCCGTTATTGCTGAAAGCGAGCGGCGCCCGGTCCGGCCCGAGGGCTTCGTAAAACGCGCGGCTGGCCGCTTCGAGATCGATGAGAGCAACCGCTTCCGCGGCCGCGAGGGCGCGCACGGCGGCGGGATAGTCCCCGTGCGTGTCGCGAATCCTGCCTTCCGGCGTGAAAAAGCGCCGCTGCGGCGAAGTGATGAGGACAGGGGTGGCTCCGCGCAGCCGGATTTCGGCGAGATAGGTTTTCAGCCAGGCCGTGTAGGTCGTGAAGGCTTCCACATAGGTCTGCGGCCACTGGCGTTTCTGGTCGTTGTGTCCGAATTGGATGAAGACCCAGTCGCCGGGCTGAAGTTGGGCGAGCACCTTGGCGAAGCGCAGGCCTGAGACGAAGGATTTCAGGGTTTCCCCGGATTCGGCATGGTTGGCGACCGCGATGGTGGGTTGCAGGAAATGCGTCAACATCTGCCCCCAGCTGGCGCCGTCTTCCCAGCGTTGGTCGGTGACGGTGGAATCGCCGAGAAGAAACAAGGTGGGCACGGTGGCGCGTTCCAGCGTGAGGCTGCGCACCCGCGGAGCGGAACCGTTGAACTCCAGGGTGAGCGTGTCGTCCCAGGTGGGCGAACCCTGCTCGCGCTCATTGAGTAGGACGACGGCGCCGCCGGGTGCGTTCGGCTCGGGTGGCGGTAGCGCGGCGTTGCGCACGTTGACGACAAACGAGCGACTCACTGTTTCGCCCGGAGCGGTCGCCAACCCTGCGATCATCAGGCGGCGCGATTCGGCTTTCACCGTCGTTTCGCCGGCGGTGTCGCCGCCGAATTCCACGGTGACGCGCCAATTGCCTTCGGGGACGGCGACTGAAAAATAAAAAGGCGTGTCCGCAACGGAGGGCGCGGTGCCGAGATCGAAACCGTGGCCCCGCTCTGCGGTGAATGTTTCTTCCGTCGCGAGGTTGAAGGTGCGGGGCGCGGCCGTGACGCCGAGGCTCAGAGCAAGGGCGATCAGGGGAAGCCTGAGCCAACCGGGTCGGCGAGTTTGCGGGGCATACCACTGGGGGCCGGGGGCGGGCCTCGGAAGGGGTGTCATGCCGCCATCATGGGCGGCCGGAAGCGCGGGCCGAAGAACAATTTTCGCGGAGAGGGGGGGGACAGTTTGAAGGGGATCGCCTTCGCCACGGCTGCGGTGTCAAGAAGGAGCCGACAAGGTTTGGCCGTGGCCTGGGTTTCCCGCTCATTTCCGACGCCGCACCGCGAGGTCCGCTGCCCGTTGCAACGGTTTCAGATTAAAATGAGGCACGATAGGCGCCCAAACGATCGCGGCCTTTGACTTGGCGCCGAGCCGGCTTGCAGAGTGGGAGGATGATGCAGTTTTCCTTGAATGAAGGCCGGTTGGTCCCGACTGGTGCGGCGCCCGTCGCGCTCACGCTCAGCGCGAGTCCTGCGATTGATGTGTGGCAGGTGTTGCCGTTGCACGCCACGGGTGGACAGGAATTTTCCTTCGACGCGGCCGGAGTGCGCGGAACGCTGCGCTGGCATGCGGTGGATGCCACGCGTGCGGATTATGTTTTGGAGTATGTGGCCTCCGCTCCTGTGCGGCTGCGCCTGGCGTTTGCGCTGAACGGCGGGGAGAACGGCTTCCACGTCATCCCCGCCTGTATTCTGGGCGACAACAATCACGCCATCGTCCGGCCCAATGAATTTCCGACCCTGCATGCGCGGGTGGACGGCAACCAGGCGGCCGCGCCGCTCTGGGAATTTCGCGCGGATCGCGCGGCTTGTCCGGTTTCGCTGGTTTGCGGTCGCGCCGGGGTGGCGGGGCTTTCGATCGCGCCTTATGCGGTGGATGCGCAGGCGGAGGAAGGCTTCATCCGCAACGGCGTCTTCGCGGCCCTGCCCGACACGGGCGGCGTGAGCCTGGGGTATGGCAATGAGCCGCTCACTTTTGTGAACAAGCAATTGTTCCGCGCGCCGACGGCGCATCGTTCGGTCGTAGCGCGGACGGAAGGTTCGTTCCACTGGCTGCCAGGTGTGGACCGGTCCGGGGTGCATCGGGTGGTGCGGGATCTTTATGGCCGGTTGCGCGAACGCCCGGCGCATCGCCGCACGGCGGCGGAGGGCGTGCGCGGCTTGCTGGAGAGTTTTGCGCAGGTCAACTGGAGCCGGGAGTTCGGCAATTACGCCAACCTGGCCTGCCGCGTGCCGGTGGACACTGCGCTCAAGGCCTGGCGGCCGGTTTCCGAGATCGGGTGGACCGGCGGCGGTGTGTTCGCCTGGCCGATGTTGCGCGCGCAGGCGTGGCTGCCCGATGTGGCGCTGCCGAAGACCGGGGCGCGGATCCTCGATGAGATCGTCGGCACCTGGAACAAGTGCAGCGGCTTTTTCAACGATGTGGCGGGGCCGAGCCTGGTGGGCGTGCCGGGGCAGGGCGGCGTGATCAAGACCGGGGAGATCAACGGCTGGTGGTCGGGCTTCATGCCGCACACGATGAACCGGCATTGCGCCTACACGAACGGCCACGCGACGTATTACCTGCTCAAGTGCGCGCGCTGGGCGCGGGCGCGGGGCGGCGATCCGGCGGCCTGGGAAACCGCGGCGCTGCGGGTCTGCGATGCGGTGATCGACCTGCAGCGCGCCGATGGCGCCTTCGGTTATCTATTCAGCGCGGAAACGCGGGAGGTGGTGGACTGGGATGGCTTTGCCGGCTGCTGGTTCGCCGCGGCGCTGCCGTTTGCCTATGCGCTGACGAAAGACGGCAAGTATCTCGATGCCGCCCGCCGCGCGCTGCGCTATTACGGGCCCTTTGCCACCGCGCTCAACTGCTACGGCACGCCGATGGACACCTACAAGAGCGTGGATCAGGAGGGTGTGCTGGCCTTGGTGCAGGCCACGCGCTGGCTGCACGAATTCACCGGCGAGGCCGAGTGGCTTGAGCTCCTGCGGGCCGCCGCGGATTACGAGTTGCTCTGGCGTTATGCCTACCGGGCGCGGCCGGAATGCGCGCCCCTGAAGGGCACCGGTTGGAATTCCTGCGGTGGTTCGGTGACCTCCGTCTCCAACCCGCACATCCACCCGATGGGCCTCGTCATCACCGAACCGTTGCACTATCTCGCCCGGGTGACGGGGGATGATTACTACCGCGATCGCGCGGACGATGGCGTGGCCTGGGCGCTGCAGACGCTGGAGCTCTATCCGGAAGTGGCGGGTTATGGCCGTTATGGCGTGCTGACCGAGCGCTATTGCCCGAGCGACGGGCTGACGATCGAGACCTTTGCGGACAGCGGCGCGCCTTCGAGCCTGTGGTGGAGCTACAACGCCTGGGCGGCGGCCAACGTCATGGAAGGCCTGCTCGACACGCTGCCCGAACCGCCGCCGGCGCAGTCGTCGCGTTCCTGACGGGTGCACCACCTTGGCCTGACTCAGCGAAAGGAGCGGTCGCGCCCGTGCGGGGCGGTCAGGTCCATGAGGGGGCCGAGCGGCACGATCTGCGTCGGGTTGATTTCGGTGTGGGTCACGTAGTAGTGCCGCTTGATGTGATCTGGATTTACGGTCTCCGCGATGCCGGGGAGTTGATAAAGATCCTGGAGGTAACCTTGCAGGTTGGGTAGGTCCACGATGCGGCGGAGGTTACACTTGAAGTGGCCGTGGTAAACTGCGTCGAACCGCACAAGGGTGCAGAAGAGCCGCCAGTCGGTCTCGACCGGGTCGGCGCCGAAGAGGTAACGGCTGCGTCCGAGCCGGGCTTCCAGTTGGTCGAGAGTGGCAAACAGCGCACGCACGGCGCGTTCGTAGGGCGCCTGTCTGGTGGCAAAGCCGGCGCGATAGACACCATTGTTGATGCGCTCATAGATGAGTGCGCTCAGTTCCGCCTGGGCGGCGGCGATGTCGGCGGGAAAAAGGTTGGGGGTGCCGTTGTCGGGCCGGCCAAACTCGTCGTTGAACATCCGGCAGAGATCGTCCTCGGAGTTGTTGACGATACGCTTGGTCTGTTTGTCCCAGAGCACGGGCACCGTCCAGCGGCCGCGGAACTGTGGATCGCTGGCGCGGTAGGCCTCGCTGAGAAATTGGAAACCGTTGACGGGATCTTGAGAGAATCCCTCACCCTCGCGGAAGGCCCAGCCGCGTGCGTCGCGCACGGGATCGACCACGGTTACGCCGATCTGGGCTTCCAGTTGCTTGAGCCGGCGTACGATGAGCGTGCGGTGTGCCCAGGGGCAGGCGAGAGAGACATAGAGATGGTAACGATCAGGGGCGGGGGTGAAGGGTGTCGTGCCGTCGCGCCTTACCCAGTGTCGGAAGGCGTCCTCTTGCCGCGCAAACTCACCTTCGTTGTTGTTTTCCTCGGGAAACTGGCCGGCGGTGCTCATGGGATAAGGTTGGGCCGGGGCGGCACGGAAGTCATTGCCTTTCTTCTGGGCGCCGGCTCGGCTGCACGGCTTACATGAAAGTCGCGCCGCGCCTGCTGACGAATCTCTGCTATCTGGCGATGATCAGCCTGTCCATCGGGCTGAATCTCCTGCCGGTTTTTTTGACGACGCTGAGCGCGCAGTATGGCGGGGCGGACGGGCTGACGCAGGAGCAGCTGGGGCGGCTGGGGGCGGTTTCGTTTGGCGGTCTGGTGGTGGGGATTCTTGTCGCCGGCCCGCTGGCGGACCGGTGGGGCGGCAAGCCGTTTGCGCAGCTGGGCAACGCGCTGATCGCCGTCAGTCTTGTGGCCGCCGCCTTTGCGCCCACCTACGGGGCGCTCATGCTGGCATTGTTTTTCCTCGGCTGCGGCGCGGGGGTGCTCGACATGGTGCTGAGTCCGGTGGTGGCGGCGCTCAATCCGGAGCGTCGCACGGCGGCGATGAACTGGCTGCATTCGTTTTATTGCGTGGGCGCGGCGATCACGATTCTCGCCGGTTCGCTGGCGTTGTATTGGGGCTATGGCTGGCGCGCGGCGTGCTTGGTGCTGGCGCCTCTGCCGGGAGGCCTGCTCCTCGCCTTTGCGCCCCTGACTTTTCCGGCGCTGAGCGCGGCGGGCGGGCGGCTGCGGTTGCGCACACTGCTGCGCCGGAGCTGGTTTGTGATCGCCCTGGCGGGCATTTTCCTGGGCGGCGCGACGGAGCTGGGGATGGCCCAGTGGCTGCCGGCCTATGCGGAGCAGAACCTGGGTTATCCGATGTGGGTGGGCGGCGCGGCGTTGCTGCTGTTTTCGCTGACGATGGCACTGGGACGCATGGTCGTGGGCATGGCGGGGACGCGCTGGGATCCGTTCAAGGTCATGGCGTGGGGGTGTGGCACCTCGGTGGTGCTGTTTCTGGCCGGCTCGTTCCTGCCGGTGCCGGCCTACGCGCTGGCGGCGTGCATCGCGGTCGGTTTCACCGGCAGCTGCCTGTGGCCGACGATGATGGCGGTGACGGCGAACCGTTACCCGGATGGCGGCGCGACCATGTATGGCGCGCTCGGTGCGCTCGGCAACGCCGGCGGCATCTGCATGCCGTGGATCGTCGGCTGGGTGGCCGACGGGCATGATCTGCACTGGGGGCTGGCGGTTTCGGCGCTGGCGCCGGCGCTGATGCTGCCGCTGGTGCTGGTGCTGCGGCGCAGCCCGGCGGATTGAGCGAGCGGCGACTGATTTTCCGACCATGACCTGCCCTGCTTTCACCCGAGCCACCCCTGTCTGGTCCGCGAGTCTGGCGGGACAGATGAATGTCCTGTTGAGTTTTCATGCGCGCGTGGAATTGCCGGAAGGACGGCGGGCGGTTCTGCGCCTGGCGGCGGCGCAGGCCTATCGGGTATGGGCCAATAGCGTGCTCGCCGGCCGCGGTCCGGCCCGGACGGCGCACGGTCATGCACGGGTGGATGAGTGGCCGCTGACGGGAGAGGTTTCGGGCGTGATGGAACTGGTCATCGAGGTCATGGGCTACGGGGTGCCGACGTTTTGCTCGACGCATGAGCCGGCCTTCCTGTGCGCGGAGCTCGTGGCAGGGAAAAACGTGCTGGCCTGGACGGCGGCGCGCGGGGGCGGGTTTACCGCCGAGCACCGGATCGAACGGGTGCAGCGGGTCGAGCGTTACAGCTACCAGCGGCCTTTTGTGGAGTATTACCGCATCGGAAAAGCGGGTTCGCACTGGCAGTTGCCGGGTTACAATCCGGAACATCCGCTGGCACTCACGCGGGTGACGCACCGGCGGGTCTGGCTGGCGCGCGGCATGGCTCTGCCCGATCTGACGGAGCAGTTCCCCCGGCCCGGGGCGGTGCGCGGGCGCGCGGTGCACCGCGCGGCCAAGGCGCGCCGCGCCGCGAAGCATCGTTTCATTCACGAGGTCCCGGCGGTGTCGCAGGGGTATCCGTTGAAGGAAGTGAAAGGCTCGCTTTATCGGGAGCTGGCGGGGCTGACGTTTTCCGACCAAGGGCGGGAGCGGTTACGGGCGGGTCGGCCGACCTCACTGGCGAAGGGGGAATTTCTGCGCGTGGACTTCGGCGCGATTCACACGGGTTCACCCGCTCTGCGGGTGCGGGCGGGGCGCGCGACCCGGCTGCTGCTCGTGTTCGATGAGATTCTGGTGGATGGCGCCATCGCCTTCGATCGCGCCACGTGCGTGAATGCCGTTGCGGTGGAGCTGGCGGCGGGGGCGCAGGTGGATTTCGAAACCTTCGAGCCCTATACGTTTCAGCATCTGCTGGTGCTGGTGAGCAAAGGTGCGGCGGAGGTGGAGCGCATCCGGCTGCGACAGTTCATCAACGCCGAGCCGGTGCGGCCGCCACCGGTCCGCCTGCCGGCGGCCGAGGCGCGGGTGCGGGCGGCGGCGCTGGCTTCGTTTCGCCAGAATGCGCTCGATATTTTCATGGACTGTCCCTCCCGCGAGCGGGCTGGCTGGCTGTGTGACAGCCTGTTCGCGGCCCGGGCCGAGTGGCACCTGTGCGGGGACAATCCCATCGAGCGCGCCTTTCTGGAAAATTACCTGCGTCCGGCAACGTTCGCCGGTCTCCCGCGCGGCATGGTGCCGATGTGCTACCCGGCGGAGGCGCTGCAAAACCAGTTTATTCCGAACTGGGCGATGTTCCTGGTCCTGCAGCTCGACGAGGCGCAGCGGGTGCGCCGGCTGCCGGCGGGCTGGCGTCCGTTGATCCGGCGGCGGGTGCGCGGGCTGGTGGATTATTTCCGCCGGTTTGAGAACGAGCTGGGCCTGCTGGAGAAACTGGAGAGCTGGGTTTTCGTCGAGTGGTCGAAGGCCAACGCGTTTGTGCAGGAGGTGAATTTCCCGAGCAACATGCTCTACGCGGCGATGCTGCGGGCGGCGGCGCGACTCCTCGGTGATGCGCGGCTGGCGAAAAAAGCGGCCGTGGTGGAAACAGCGATCCGCGCGCTGGCGTGGCGCGACGGGCGGTTTGTGGACAATGCGGTGCGCGACGCGGCGGGCGGACTGGTGGTGACGGAAAACGCCACGGAGGTCTGCCAGTATTATGCGTTCACTTACGGGCTGGTGTCACCGGAAAGCGAACCGGCGTTGTGGCGGCGGCTGGTGCGCGGCGACTATGGCTCTTTGCACCCGGCGAATGCCTTCATCGGCAAGCTGCTGCGGCTGGAATTGCTCATCGCCCATGGCGAACCGGCGGCGGCGCACCGGCAGTTGATGCGCAATTTCCTGCCGATGGCGCGGCGCACCGGCACGCTGTGGGAGCACCTCGACGTCAGCGCGAGCTGCAACCATGGCTTCACCGCCTACATCGCGGTGTTGATTGACCGGTTGGCGGGATTCGCGCCCGCCCCGCGCTGAGCGGCGAAGATCAAGGCGGTTGCGGCGTTGCTCAACGCGCCGTTTCGCTGCGGGTGAGGCGATCGAGATTGGGCAGGAATACGGCGAGGAGCCCGATCAGAGGCAGGTAGGCGCAAAGCTTGAAGATGTGGGCCACGCTCGTGTGGTCGGCCATCCAGCCGAGCAGGGCCGAGCCGATGCCGGCCATGCCGAAGGCGAAGCCGAAGAAGAGTCCGCCGACGAGTCCGACTTTTCCCGGCACCAGTTCCTGCGCATAGACCAGAATGGCGGAAAACGCGGAGGCGAGAATGACGCCGATGATCGAGCTGAGGATAATGGTTCCCATCAGGCCGGCATGGGGCAGGAGCAGGGCGAAAGGGGAGACGCCGAGAATCGAGAACCAGATCACGAACTTGCGGCCGAAGCGATCGCCCACGGGGCCGCCGAGAATCGTGCCGGCCGCCACCGCGAAGAGAAAGAGGAAGAGCAGGAATTGCGCGTGCCGGGCGGTGGTGCCGAAAGACTCGATCAGGTAAAACGTGTAGTAGCTGGTGAAGCAGGCCAGGTAGAAATATTTGGAGAAGATCAGCACGGCGAGCACCCCGAGGATGAACAGGGTTCGTCCAGGCGGGAAGGGGAGTGGCGCGGGCGGCGTGGCGGTCGCGGGAGTGCGGCGCAACCGGGAAAGTTGCTCGCTGTACCAGCGACTGACCCGGGTGAGGACGAGAATGCCGGCCAGGGCCAGGAGAGTGAACCAGAGGATGTGAATCTGCCCGCGCGACATGATCACGAGCGCGGCGAGCAGCGGCCCCAGCGCGCTGCCGAGGTTGCCGCCGACCTGAAAAATGGCCTGGGCGAATCCGTGCCGTCCTCCCGAGGCCAGGCGCGCGAGGCGGGAGGCCTCGGGGTGGAAGATGGATGAGCCGATGCCGACGAGGGCGGAGGCGACCAGGATCAGCGGGTAGTTGCCCGCCAGCGCGAGCAGGATCAGGCCGGTGAGCGTGAGGCCCATGCCGACGGGCAGTGAGTAGGGCTGGGGCCGGCGGTCCGTGTAGCTGCCGACCAGAGGCTGGAGCAGCGAGGCCGTGAGTTGCAGCACCAGCGTGATCAGCCCAATCTGGGAAAAGCTGAGTTGATGGTTATCCTTCAGCAGGGGATAGATGGAGGGCAGCAACGACTGGATCGTATCGTTGAGCAAATGGGAGGCGCTGAGCCCGATCAGGATGAGGAAAGTGGTTTCCTCGCGGGCGGTGCGCTGGCCGGCGGAAAAGGACATGCCCGCTTGTGCCCCGCCGGATGAAGGCGGGCAAATCCCTTGCGTGGCCCATCGCAGTCAGTAACGCCCGGAGCCCGGCCAGCAGCCGCGTTAATGCATGCGCCGTCTCAATTCTCCGGCCAGAGCGGGCGTCCGGCGGGGATGGCGGCGGAGGCTTCCGCTTCGTCGCTATTCTGCGCGAAGTGCAGATGGTGCACCGCCCGCCACAGATGGTAGGCGGCGGTATCCATCCAGCGTACCTGATCGAGGAGAAAGTCGGCGGTTTCGGGCGAGAGCCGGGCATCGGCCGTGGCCTGCAAGAGGGCGTGCCGCCCGGTGCGGCGCACGTCCGCGAGCTCGCGCGAAAGCTGTCCGATCGTGGCGAGGGCGGGTTGCGGGTCATCCGCCGTGAGCGCGGGTGCGACTGCGGTCAGGAGCGCGTGAAGCTTGTCCAAGGCGGCGGCGATGCGATCCCGATCCGCTCCGAGCGGCCGCGCGGGAATGCGGGATAACTCCTCCGTGAGCCGCTCCAGATGATCCAGCGCATGCACCAGGGCGAGGCGCGGAGTGTCGCGCGTCGCGTTTTCCTTGGAGGGGGAGGCGGGGATGCGGGCGAGAAAATCAGAGGTCTCGCGCAGGGCGAGACGCACGGCGACGAGGCTGACGGGCTGGGTGCCGGGCACCGGTTCGATCTTGTCGCGGATCCAGGCGGAGAGACTGCCGGCGCATTCGACCAGGGCGCGACGCAACGCCTCGAGCGCCACCTCAGGAATCTGGATGAGCGACTCATCAAGATGCCGGGTGAGCGCGGGACCGCGATCCGGGATGAGCCGGACGATGAGGCGGGACAGGTGGTGGACTCCCGGCAGGACGATGAGCGCGCCGAGCAGGTGGAAGGTGGTGTGAAAGACGGCGATGCTCCATGCGCCCACGGGCCCGCCCTGCGGGGCGGCGATCAGGCGCACGGCCCAGACGAAGAGCGGCATGATCAGCAGCCCGAGCCCACCGGCGAAGGTGTTGAAGCACACATGCACCAGCGCCGTCCGGCGGGCGGGCACGCTGGCGCCCATGGCGGCGAGTGCGGAGGTGGCGGTGGTGCCGATGCTGGCGCCGATGACAAGGGCGAGCGCCTGTTCGAGGTGCAGCGTGCCGGCGTGGTAGGCCGTGATGGTGGTGGCGACGGCGGCGCTGGAGGCCTGCATGATGACGGTCAGGACCGCGCCGATCAGCACCAGCAGCAAAAGGCCGCCAAGCGATGAGCCGGGGAGACTCTCCGGACGCACGAGCGAGGCGACATCGCCCATGGCCTGTTGCAGGGTTTCGATGCCGACGAAGATCAGTCCGAACCCGGCCAGCGCCAGGCCGAGCGCGGCCGGCCGGTCCTTCAGCACGAGCCGCATGAGGGCGCCGATGCCGACGAGCGGCATGGCGATCTTGCCCAGGCTGAGCTTGAGTCCGAGCAGCGAGACCAGCCAGCCGGTGGTGGTGGTGCCGACGCTGCCGCCGAGCATGATGCCGATGGACTGGGAAAACGTAAGCAGGCCGGCGCTGACGAAACCGATGGTCGCAAGCGTGGTGGCGCTCGAGGACTGCACGAGCGCGGTGATGGTGAAGCCGGAAAAGAACGCGGCGCGTGAATTGCCGGTGAAGCGCACCAGTATGCGTTTCAGAGTCTCACCGGCCGCGGTCCGGAGCCCATCGGTGAGCAGCAGCATGCCGAGCAGGAAAAGCCCGATGCCACCGAGGAGTTGCGCGATCATCATGGGGAGAGAGGGATGGGGGCGCCGCATTCACCGGTGGCGCGCCAGTTGATGCAGGCGGGTGGCGCCGGGAAGGTGAAATGCGCCTGCCCCGCGATGCCGAAGAACCGACCGGGCTTGAGGGACCATTTCATGGGAGGAAGCTATGCGTCAGTCCGCCGGATGCCAGTCCGGGGAAGGCCAGTTGTAGATGAAGCGCGGATCGGCGATGCGCCAGGCCACGGACCGGGCCTGGCGGCGGTGCACGCCGGGTACCGCCGCCAACCGGTCGGCCAGTTCGCTCCAGGCATACTCCACGACGATTTCCGCAGGCATGGGCCGGTGCCAGACTCGGGCGGTTGCACGGTGATGGATGGCGGTGGCGACATCGCGGCGGATTTTCGCGCGCACATTATCCACGGGGTAAAGCTCACAGGCCGCCCAGCCTGCGCCGCGCTTTGTGGCGGTGGTGGCGACCCAGGGGAACAGACGCCGGGCTTCGGCGCAGAGCGCTTCGTCGCCCGACACATGCAGCAGTGGCACGGCGAACGCGCCCGCATAAAGGGCGAACTGGCTCAACTCGCCGTGTTCCTCTCCGTTGATGAGATAGCGGCAGATTTCCTTGGGGCACTGCGTGTGGTCGAGGAAGCCATGGAGCGTGCCGGCCATGGCGTGCTGGCCGACCATCAGCACGCCGGCGACGGAAGCGTCCAGATCTTCAAACACCAACGGCGCGCCGGGGAGGATGCGGCGCAACGTGGCGCGCGGATCGAGCCCGACGCGGGTGAAGGCCTGCTGACGGTTGCGCCCGTGGCCGTCCCACACGACGACTTCGGTGGCGCCGGCATCAAAGCAGCCGGCGATGGTGGCGTGGGTGTCGGCGGCGAGCTGCGCGAGGCCGTGGAGATAGGCCGGCGCATGATCGTCGGTCGCGTAGCATTGGTCCCAATGATTGACGCCGGCCAGGCCTTCCATGTCGGTGACGATGCAGAATTTCATCGGATGCAGGCAGTGTGGCGGCGGTGCGATTTTTTGCGACGAAGTAATTTATCCGAAACGGGGGTTGAACTTCCGGCGCATGGAAAAAACGATCACGCATGGATGCGAATGACTGGGATCGGCTGGCCCGCGTGTATGCGCAGGAGGTGTGTGATATTTTTGTGCGCGAACGGCGTGGCGTCATCGCGGGCTGGCTGCGCCGGGAGGGGCTGCTGAAGGGGCGGAAATCAGTCGTGGATGTTGGCTGCGGCATCGGCTCGTTCTTCCGCAAATATGGTCCGGCCTTCGGGGATAAAACCGGGCTGGATCATTCGGAGCAGATGCTGCGCATCGCCCAGCGCCTGTGCCGGGGACAGGAGGCCATTGCCTGGCGGCAGGGCGATGTGCTGGCACTGCCGGCGGAGTTGCGGCGGCGCGGCGATCTCGTGGTGTGCTCCAACGTGATCACATTTGTTTCGCTGCCGGCCTGCCGTCGCGCGGCGCGCGGTGTGGCGGGCTGTGCGAAGCCGGGCGGTCGCGTGCTGCTGGTGCAGCCGGCGCTGGAGAGCCACGATGCGGTGACGGCGTTCCGGGCCGGGCGTCCGGCGCCGGTGCGGCGCGACACCGCGGTCGTGCAGCGCAACGACCGGCGCCAGCGTTTCTTCACGGCCGCGGGCGCGGTGAAGCTGGCGGAGGGGGCCGGGCTGGATGATGTCGCGGTGCGCAAGGTCTGGTATCCGTGGAGCGACGAGGGCATCACGCGGCCGCCGCGCGGGCAGGAGCCGCCTTGGGACTGGCTCGTGACCGGCCGGCGGAAATCAACGCGCGGCGCTTGACTGCGCCGCCTCGATGATTGCCCTTGACCGCCTATGGAATGGATCAAGACCAGCATCGGGCGTCTGCGTGTCATCGGTTTCTGGGAAGGCGTATCCTTCCTGGCGTTGCTGGGGGTCGCGATGCCGCTGAAGTATTTTGCCGACATGCCCGGAGCCGTGCGTGTCACCGGCATGGCGCACGGGATCCTGTTCCTGCTCTATCTCTGGGCGGCGGTGCAGGCGACGCTGGATCACAACTGGTCCTGGCGCCGCTTGCTCATCCTCTGCGTGGCTTCGGTCCTGCCCGCGGGTCCCTTCGTGGTGGATGCGAAGATCCTGCGCGATGCGGAGAAGACGGCCTGAGCGAGCGCAAGCCGGTGGGAAACCACGAAAGGTCCGAAACACACCAAAGTTAGGTCATGCTCAGCTTGAGCTGAGGACGTAGAGGAGGCGGCCTCACTGAGGCCTCCTTGGGTCAGCGACCCCGGCTACAGTGAAATGGGTCACCGTGCAAAAGAAGGGAAATGAGGAGCTCTGTCCGATCCTGATCACTCGGCCAGCAGCGGCTGGTATTCCTGATGGCGCTCGATGAAGCGGGCGACGTAGGAGCAGGCGGGCACGACTTTGTATCCGGCGGCCCGGGCGTCGGCGAGGGCGGTGCGCACCAAGGCTTCCGCCAAGCCCTGGCCGCGCAGCGCGGGGGGCACGAAGGTGTGGGTGATGGTGATGCGGTCTCCGGCCTTTTCGTATTCGAGCACGGCAGTGAGCGGGCTGGCGCCGATCTCGTAACGACGTTCGTCCACGAGATGCCGCACGGTCGGCAGGGCGTTCATCAGGGATCGAGGACGTTGAGGGGCAGCTGCGGCGGGAGCAGGGCGGGGCGGCGCACGGTGGAAGCGATGCGCACATGGCGGCCACTGCGGGAGGATCTTTCCACGGCGGCCATGACCTCGATCACATGATGGGCGAGATCACCATGGCAGCGGTGGGGCCGGCGGCGGCGCAGCAGCGAATAAGCCATGTCGGCCACGCCGGTGCCGCGCAGGCGCTGGTCGGAGTGGGTGAGCGGGCGGGCGGTGAACTCGGCTTCCTTGGCGAGCCTGACCTGCACGGGACCGGTGAAGGTGTTGGGGTCCGGCACGAGCATCGTGCCTTCGGTGCCGTGGATCGTGATGGCGGGCTGGGGCGGACCGGGCCACACGTCGAAGCTCATGATGAGGGTGACGATGGCGCCGCTGGCGAAGTCCAGGGTGCCGGAATAATGCGTGGGCACCTCGACCTTCACTTTTTTCCCGGCCAGCGGCTGGCTGGTGATGGTGCGCTGGGCAAAGGAGGCGCGGGCCGAACCGCTCACGCGGCGGACCGGCCCGAGGAGGTTGACGAGCGCGGTGAGATAGTAGGGGCCCATGTCGAACATCGGCCCGCCGCCCTGCTTGTAATAAAACTCGGGGGCGGGGTGCCACGATTCATGGCCGGGGCCCATGCAGTAGGCCGTGGCGGCGACCGGTCGGCCGATGGCGCCGTCGTCGAGGAGCTGGCGGGCGGTCTGGATGCCGCCGCCGAGAAAGGTGTCGGGCGCGCTGCCCACGAGCAGTTTCTTGCGGCGGGCGAGGGTGAGAACGCGGCGGCTCTCCCGCACGTCGAGGGCGAAGGGTTTCTCGACGTAGGCATGTTTGCCGGCGCGCAGGATGCGCGTGTTGATCGGAGCGTGGGCCTGCGGAATGGTCAGGTTGATGACGATCTCAATGGCGGGATCGGCCAGGAGTTCATCCACCGTGCAGGCGCGCACGCCGTGCTTGGCGGCTTTCTCCCGGGCCCGGGCCGGGTCGAGGTCCGCACAGGCGGTGATCTTGAGGATATCGTAGCGGCGGCATCCGGCGAAGTAGGCTTCGCTGATGGTGCCGCAGCCGATGAGGCCGACGAGGACTTGGCGTGGCATGGGGAAAGGCGGTGAGCCTGCACGGTGCGGATGGCGCGTCAATTGCGCTCAATCGGATTCAGGCAAAAGCAAGCCACTGACGATACAGATGGGTCCTGATGATCCGGAGCATGATAAGCCTTCGCGGAGGGCCAGAGTCACCGGACGGATACACGTCTTTCTGACGGATAATCTTCATTCAATCCGTGCCTCACGTGGCCCCAATTGAACTGCCCAGGCTCAGGCGGTGGGCGGGGGGCCGTGGTGGGCGGCGTGCGCGGCGTAGGCCGCAGCGTCGGCCAGCATGGCCTCAATGGTGGCGACCAGCGGTTCGAGGCGCACCAGACCGGAGAAGACGGCCTTATCCCCGATCGCGCTGGTCAGGATGAAGGCCGGTCGCTGGTTGATTTGGTGAGCGAAGAACTCCGCGGTGGAGGCGGCCACGCGGTCGTGCACGGCGGCGGATTCCGCGACCTTTTGCAGTCTGCGCACGTCGAGGCGGGCGGCCTTGGCGCCGAGGGCGGTGGCGAGCTTCAGGTCACCGATCTTCCGGCCTTCACGCAGCGCGGCCTGGGCGAGGGCGAGCCGGATGCGGTCATCGGTCACACCGAGCGTCCGGCCCGCCTCGGCGACGAGCGCGGGTGCTTCATAACGGCCCTTGCGCGCCGGTTCGAACCAGCCGGAGTCGAGCACGTAGGGGGTGCGCATGACGGTGCCGCCGCTGCGGCGATAGAACCAGTCGCACTGCGCGCGGGAGGCGGGAAAGTCCTCCGGGCGCATCAGGGCGAATTTCCACTCAAATTCGGCGCGCCCGGCGTAACGGGTTTTGAGTTCGGCCCAGACGGGCTCCACGTAGTGGCACCACGAGGAGAAGATTTCCAGGTAGTAGGTGATTTTCATCGGGTGGCCAGTTGGAGGGTCGTCTTATTTTTCGCCGCCGCCAAAGAGCTTCTTCACGCTTTCACCGGCTTTGCGGGTGGCCTCACCGGCCGCCTCAGAGAGATTGGCGCCGCTGGTCGAGCCGACCTGCAGGGCGGCCTGCGCGGTGGCGGTGACGATGTCGCCCAGCACCCGTTGCATCAAAATAGCGGCGATCTGGTCGGGGGTGATGCCGCCTTCCTTCACGCCGAGGTCGGTGATGGAAATGGGAGGGAGGGAGACAGGCACGGCGGTCGGGCCCATGCCGAGGACGGCCTTGCCGTTGGTGAGCTTGAATTTCTTCACCACGAATTTGATGGGCTTGCCGCCTTCGGTCCTGGGCGCCTGGCTGCCGCCGGTGAAGGTTTCGATGCTCTTCAGCAGGTCCTTGATGTTGCTGGAGACGAGCTTGGTTTCGTAAAGGAACTCGGGCTGATCGATGATGATCTCGTTGATCACGATGTGGTCGCGGAAGATGGAAAACGGCTCCAGGTCCACATGGACCTTGCCGAGGTAGAACGCGTTGCCCTCGCTCCAGCCCTTGGGGTTGCCCACGGCAAAACCGCTGAGGGTGCCGGAGCCGGAGAGGGGGGAGAGGGTGGCACCGCCGAGCTCGACACGCGTCTGCGTGAGCTTGGGACCGAAGGTATTCACTCCCGTCTTCACGATCGAGCCCAGGAAATAGGTGAGGCCGATGTAGAACGCGAGGGCGAGGACCACGAGGATGACGGTGGCGAAGAGGAGAATCTTTTTCATGAGAGGAGTACCGCCTAGCCTAGGCGGGGGCGGGGGCGCGGCAAGTCTGCGGGTGGGCGCGTTTCATTTTGATGCGACCGGGCATTGAGTTGCCCCCGGTCCGGCCAGTGGAGGCGGGAGTGCAGGACGGTGCGGTAATTTCGCTTGTCAGCTCCGGCTGCGGCCAGACGCTTCTGGCCAACTTATACCCTGCAATGGCCCAAGCCTACACCGAAGCCAGTATCAAGACCCTCAGCTCCCTGGAACACATCCGTCTCCGCCCCGGCATGTATATCGGGCGGCTCGGCAACGGCGCCCACGCCGAGGACGGCATCTACGTCCTGCTCAAGGAGACCATCGACAACTCCATCGACGAATTCACGATGGGCGCGGGCCGCCGCATCGAGGTCGAGTTGAAGGACCGCACCCTCCGCGTGCGCGACTACGGTCGCGGCATCCCGCTGGGCAAGCTCGTGGACTGCGTCTCCATCATCAACACCGGCGCCAAATACGATTCCGAGACCTTCCAGAAGGCCGTCGGCCTCAACGGCGTCGGCCAGAAAGCCGTCAACGCGCTTTCCTTCAGCTACCGCGCCCAGGCCGTCCGCGAAGGCGAGACCAAGATCGTCGAGTTCGAGAAGGGAAGACTCAAGTCTCAGTCGAAGGTCACCAAGACCACCGACCGCAACGGCACGCTCATCGAGTTCACGCCCGACGAGGCGCTTTTCGGCAAGGACTTCAAGTTCCGCACCGAGTTCATCGAGGACATGCTGTGGAACTATGCCTTCCTCAACCGCGGCCTCACGCTCACGCTTAACGGCAAACCCTTCAAGTCGGAGCACGGTCTCAAGGATCTGCTGACCAAGGAGCTCTCCGGCGAGCCGCTGTATCCCATCATCCACCTTGAGGGTGAGGACATCGAGGTCGCCTTCACCCACGGCAACCACTACGGCGAGGAATACTGGTCCTTCGTCAACGGCCAGCACACGACCATGGGCGGCACGCACCTCGCGGCCTTTCGCGATGCGCTCGTCACAACCATCCGCAACCACTTCAAGAAGGACTTCGACGCGGCCGACATCCGCCAGGCGATTGATGCCGCTGTTGCCGTCCGCGTGCAGGAGCCCGTTTTTGAGTCGCAGACCAAGACCAAGCTCGGCTCCTCCGACGTCGGTCCGCAGGGCCCCTCGCTCAAGGAATTCGTCGGCAAGTTCATGCAGCAGAGCCTCGACGTCTACCTGCACAAGCACCGCGAGACCGCCGAGGCCATCCGCCGCAAGATCGAGGAGAGCGAGCGCGAGCGCAAGGAACTCGCCGGCATCCGCAACATCGCCCGCGAGCGGGCCAAGAAAGCCTCGCTCCACAACCGCAAGCTCCGCGATTGCCGCCTCCATCTCGGCGACCGCAACAGCCGCGCCGAGGAATCCACCCTCTTCATCGTCGAAGGCGATTCCGCCGCCGGCTCGCTGACCTCCACGCGCGACGTGCAGACGCAGGCCGTCTTCGCGCTCAAGGGCAAGCCGCTCAACACCTACGGTCTCTCCAAGAAGGTTATCTACGAGAACGAGGAATTTCACCTCCTCCAGTCGGCCCTCAATATCGAGGAAGGGCTGGACGGCCTTCGCTACAACAAGGTCGTGATCGCCACCGACGCCGACGTGGACGGCATGCACATCCGGCTGCTCCTGATCTCGTTCTTCCTTCAGTTTTTTCCCGATCTCATCCGCAACGGCCACCTGCACATCCTTGAGACGCCGCTCTTCCGTGTGCGCAACAAGAAGCAGACACTCTATTGCTACGATGAGCGCGAGAAGCAGGCCGCCCTCACCAAACTCGGCGCCTCCGCCGAGGTCACGCGCTTCAAAGGCCTCGGTGAGATCAGCGCCGGCGAGTTCAAGGACTTCATCGGCGAAAACATCCGCCTCGAGCCCGTGAATCTGCACCACCTCTACAGCTCCGATGAGCTCCTCGCCTTCTTCATGGGCAAGAACACGCCTGAGCGGCAGGACTTCATCATCGGCAACCTCCGCGTGGAAAAAGACCTCGTGGAAGTCTGATGTGCCCCGGTTGGGTGCTGCTGGTCCTGCCGGCCCCGCCCAACCGCACTTAACTCCCAACTCCCAATCCATTTACCGATGGCCAAGAAGAAACCAGCCAAGAAGTCCGATCAGCCTGAGCTCCTGTTCGATGGCGCCGATGTGACGCCAGCGCCGGACACCCATGCCCCAGGCGCGAACGCCACAACCCAATCTCCTGCCACGCCGGTGTCTCCGGTCGAAAATCCAGACTCGAAAACCGAGAGTGCCGATTCGCTCTCACCCAAGCGTCAGAAAGGGGAGAAGGTTTACAACGAGGAGGCTCCGCTCACGCAACACTACCGCAACTGGTTCCTCGAATACGCCTCCTACGTCATTCTCGACCGTGCCGTCCCGCATCTCGACGACGGCTTGAAGCCCGTGCAGCGCCGCGTCCTCCACACCTTGTGGGACATGGACGACGGCCGTTTCCACAAGGTCGCCAATGTCGTCGGTGCCACGATGAAGCTGCACCCGCACGGCGACGCCTCCATCGGCGCCGCCCTCGTCGGCATCGCCCAGCGCGGCTGGCTCATCGAACCGCAGGGCAACTTCGGCAACATCCTTACCGGCGACGACGCGGCCGCCCCGCGTTACATCGAAGCCCGCCTCACGCCCTTTGCCCGCGAGGTGCTCTTCAACCCCAAGACCACGACCTGGCAGGCCAGCTACGACGGCCGCACCAAGGAGCCCGTCACGCTGCCGGCCAAGTTCCCGATCGCACTCCTCGAAGGGGCCGACGGCATCGCGGTCGGTCTTTCGACCAAGGTGCTTCCGCACAATTTCAACGACCTCTGCCGCGCCGCGGTGAACCACCTGCAGGGGAAAAACTTTCGCATCCTGCCCGATTTCCCCACCGGCGGCACCGCCGACTTCTCCGAATACAACGACGGTGAACGCGGCGGCAAGGTGAAGGTCCGCGCCAAGATCGAGGAGCGCTCGAAGTATCTCCTCGCCGTCACCGAGCTGCCTTACGGGGTCACCACCGAGTCGCTCATCGAGTCGGTGCTCGCCGCCAACGCCAAGGGCAAGATCAAGATCAAGCACGTGGACGACAACACCGCGGACAAGGTCGAGATCCTCATCCACCTCCCGCAGGGCGCCGATCCGGAGAAAGTCACCCAGCAACTCTACGTCTTCACGCACTGCCAGATCCAGCTGTCGCCCTCGGCCTGCGTCATCGTGCGCGATACCCAGACCGGCCTGGACCGGCCCGTGTTCATGGGCGTGCGCGACATCCTCAAGCAGTCCGCCGAGGCCACCCGCGAGCTCCTCCGCCGCGAACTCGAAATCAAGCTCGGCGAACTCGAACAGCAGTGGCACTGGGATTCCCTGGAGCGCATCTTCATCGAGGAACGCATCTACCGGAACATCGAGAAGTCCAAGACCTGGGAGAGCGTGCTCCACGAGATTCGCACCGGCTTGAAACCGTTCATCAAAGACCTGCGCCGGGAGGTCACCGACGACGACATCACCCGCCTCACCGAAATCCGCATCAAGCGCATCTCCGCCTACAACCGCTTCCAGGCCGAGGAGGCGCTCAAGAAGATCGAGGAGGGGATCAAGGAAACCAAGGGCAACCTCAAGCGCCTCACTGAATACGCCGTCGCCTGGTTTGAGATGCTTGCCGAGAAATATGGCAAGGGTATCAAGCGGAAGACCAGTTACGACGAGCTGGAGGAAATCAAGGCCTCCGACGTCGTCTCCGCCAATCAGCGCCTCTACGTCAATCGCGAGGACGGTTTCATCGGCCTCAACTGGCGCCAGCACGAGTTCGTGCAGGAGTGCACCATCCTCGACAGCGTGCTCACGCTCATGGGCGACTGCTCGCTCAAGGTCACGAAGGTGGCCGACAAGGTTTTCATGGGCCGCGATATCCGGCACATCGCCATCTGGCCCAAGGAGGGCGACCAGAAGTTCTACACCCTGGTCTATCGCGACGGTCCCGCCGGGAAGACCTACGCCAAAAAGTTCCAGATCGGCGGACTCAGCCGCGACAAGCTCTACCCCCTGGCCAAGAGCGAGGGCTCCAAGCTCGTCTGGCTCCACATTGCCGACCGGGAGCAGGACATGCCGAAAAGCCTCCACGTTTCCCTCGATGGCCGCAGCGGCGCCCGTGTGCGCGAACTGGACTTTGACCTCACGGGCATCCCTGTGAGCACCCGGACCGCCAAAGGCCTGACCGTGACCAAGTGGACGGTCAAGGATGTGAAGCCGAAGGATCTGGAGCTGAAGTAGGATACGTTGCCGCACCTATGGTTGGGCGGGATTTCCAAATTCCGCCTTTTGCCACAGAGCTGGCTGCCTGCTCCTCGAATGGGTTCAGGACGTTCCCTCCCGAACGCTCAAAATCCTCCATATGGTGAGTCACCACCGTGAGTTAGTGCTCCAATGCGGTGACCGCAATCAGGCCAGCGTTCACAGGCAAGGGCCGTTTCAATGTCGGTCCTCCCGTCCTCCGGGATTGCGAACGGCGGGCGGATGGCAAAGGTGCTCGCATGCATAACCTGACCCGGGCGGTCGCCGGCCTGTTGATCGCGAATATCCTCCTGTTTGTGGCGGGTCTGCTCTTGCGCGGCGCCGAGGAGCAACTGGTGACGCTCGGTGCGCTCTGGTATCCGGCGAATCCCCATTTCGCCCCGTGGCAACTGGTGACGCACATGTTCCTGCACGGCGGCCCGGGTCATATCTTCTTCAACATGTTCGCGCTCGTTTCCTTTGGCCGGATTCTGGAGCGGGAGTGGGGGGCACCGCGTTTCCTGCTTTTCTATTTTCTCTGCGGCATCGGCGCCGGACTCGTGCAGTTGGGTGTCAGCTGGTATGAGTTCAATGCCCTCCATGAGCGGCTGGTCGCGGCGGGGCTGGCTCCGGCGGCCATCAGCGAACTCCTGGCGACCGGCCGCGGCGTGCTGCCCACGGACCCGGCGGTGAAGGCGACGCTCTTCGATCTCTATGGCGTGTATGCCGGTCACATGGTCGGTGCTTCCGGGGCGATTTACGGGGTGCTGGTGGCCTTCGGGTTTCTTTACCCCAATGCGAAGCTCGCGCTGATGTTTGTGCCCGTCCCGGTGGCGGCGAAGTATTTCATCCCAGGCCTGCTGGCGCTCGACCTGCTGGCCGGCGTCACCGGATTTTCCCTGTTCGGCGCGAGTGTCGCCCACTTCGCGCACCTCGGCGGCGCACTGATCGGCTTCCTCCTGATGCTCCTGTGGAGGAAACGCCGTCCGGGGCCGGTGATGGTCGAGCAGAGATTCCGGTAAGCCGTTGGCGTCGGACCCATGCGCAACCGGATGCCCAACTGAAGATCCCATTCCATCGCCGCATTTCCCATGCCGCTGCTGACCATTGTCCCGCCGATGCCGGGCGCTGAGCGCCGCTTCAAACCGTTTGTCGATTTTGTGCACGCTGCCGGTTGGGAGACCGAATTTGTTCGTCTGGAAATGACCGGCCGCCAGCCGCCCTTTGGCTCGACCGCGATCTTCCCCCAGGTTGACGCGCAGACGGCGGGCAAGGTCGTGATGGGCTTTTCCCTCGGCGCGCTCTACTCGCATCTGGGCGCGTTGCGCGCCCGGCACCTGATCCTCGGCTCGATCTCGCCGTTCTTCCTTGAGGATGACGACGAACCCGCGCGCTGGATGATCTCCTACCGCGCCGGCAACCCGTATATCCCCGCCGACATCCTCGTCGGCGCCGAGGAGGACGCCCAGATGCACCGCCGCGCGGAGGCCGTGCGCGACTTTTACCGTCAATCCACTTTCACAAATGTTGCGGAAGCCGACCACGAGCTTTGGCACCCAAACTACCTCAAGGAGATCAAGACAGCGCTCGACCGGCTTCAGACCCAACCATCAAGGCTGAAGGCTAAGGGCTGAACGCGGAACTCCAGCGGCAAGCTGCTGCCCGCTATCCCCTGAGCTCCCAACTCTACTCTGCGATCTCCGCTTTCCGTCCCCTGTCCTCCGATCTCCTAGCCCCCCATTACCTGCAGGCGGTCAAAACGGCCTTGAACCGCATCCAAGCCCAGTTGGCCCAGTCAAGAGTCAAGACCTGACGTCTTCTGCTCGGTCTGCAGCGGGCGAAGGAGACGGTGGTGTCGGTTGAGCGACCGCGCGCAAGGCCTGTCCCTGAGCTTTTTGTGCTTCGATCTGACGATAGTTTTTAACCGCGAAGTTTTCTACACGCATTTCGTCCATCTTACTCCGAACTTTGAGGATATCCAGCGCGGCTAGCAGCTTCCGCGCTGCCTCCGGCGCGCCATGCGTTGTGATGGCCAGCGACCGCTGCAGGAACGTATCCGCGATGTGGAGAGTATCTCTCTCTTTCTCCATCTTTAACCAATCAACGAGATCGTCGGTCGTGAACATCGCGAGCTCGGCTGCATCTGACGGATTGTAGCCACTGTTGCCGCCCAGCGATTCCATGAGTTCTCCGAGATCGCGTTTCGGCCGTGATTCTTTGACCTTAGTGATGACGAGGTCACGGATTTCAGGTGGCAGCCGTTCCAACCGGCTATCGCTCAGATCTCGGAGCCCAATATGCTTTGGCGACGCGGCGATCGCTCGATCGAGGATCGCCTGAAGCGCGGACGTGTTGCCCATAAGTAGACGCAATATCTCCACCGAAGAGTATACGTCCGCCACACGCAGGTCTTCAGCGTGTTTGTTGAGGAAATCGAAGTGCCGGGCGACGAACTCCTCCTGCGTCGTGGCGAAGGAGTGGTGGTAGCTCCGCCAGATTTGAGAGTGCTCCGAGTTGAGGGCGTCGAACCGATGCTTTGATTCGATTTGGGCGAAGAGCGAATCAGCAGCCGTGGCGTCGAGATAGCCGTTCTTGAGGAAATCTCGGATCGGCTCTTCCCAGTCCGCGTGCAAGTAGTGAAGTTTTTCGGCGATGGCCCGGATGGTAGCGACGCGGGGCTCAACGGGTTCTTCCTTTTTGCGCAAGAGTGAGCCGAAGGAGGTGGAGATGTCGTTCTCCGCGAAATCCTCCAATGTGAAATTCTGCGCATAGGCGAAGTGCACGAGGCTCAAGACGGCTACGCGATTGAGGAGGCCGTCTACAAATTCCTGATGCTTCGTTCCGTAGCAGTCGTGGAAGTGCTTAAGTGCGTCAGCGGTCCGCGTCATGATCCGGATGTTGCGGTTTCCCACCGCAACGAACTTGGCTTTGCCATACCGGTCGAGGAGGGGAGACGACACGATCTTCAGGTTGTCCTCTACGGAAGGTTCGAATCTCACCTCATAATCGATCAGCTTGTCCCGTGCGGAAGAGATGATCTTGGTGAGCGAGCCGTCCTTAACCTCCTGGTCATTGTAGATCAGGATGACCTTGCACTTTTTCTGCTCGGTGAGCTGCGATACCATCCCGACGAACATGTCAGCAGACAGAGCCTCTGACTTCCGCTCCAAGTCGTCGAAACAGATGAGGTGGTTGCCTATTAGCCGTTCCACTGCAAGGTCCGCAACGAGCTGTGTGCCCGAAAAGTGCGGAATCTCCACCATCCTGAGCACCTTAAGCAGACCCTTCACGGGCAAAGCCGCAATGCGCTTGGCATCGCCAAGGTTGCCAGTCTCATAGACTACGGTTTTTGCTATGATCGAATTGTAGATTTCTCTCGTGCTGGTAGCCCCGAAAAGCGAGACGTAGGCGTATTTGGTGATATTGCCGGGAGGGGTGAGAGCCTTGGCGAGTTTCTTCCAGAAGTAAGTCTTGCCTGCGCCCCACGGCCCTTTGAGCACCAGCACTCGCGCAGTGTCGGACTTTAAAAAACTGGCGATTGCCTGCGACGCTTCTTTCATAACTTAACGGATTCAGGAGGCACGTAGAACTCGCTTCCGGGAAAAGCTAGCAGCAGGGCGGCGCGAGTGGCGTCGTTCAGGCTGATCACGACATCGAGGTCGTTGGTCACGCGCGGTTGTCCGTAGAGGATCGCGGCCGTGGCGCCGGTGACCATGTAGGGCGCGCCGGTGGGTTCGAGCCGCGCCACAAACAAACTCAGTTCATCCGGTGCGGGCATGGAGGATGCGTTCGGCCACGGCCCGGCGGACTTCGGCTTCGGTCCAGGTCGGATGCCGGTCGCGAAACCCCGCCGCCATGAGTGACCGCATCGTCCGGTTCATCCGCAGCGCCTGCCGCAGGCGCTGCTGGGGCGACATCGCGCGATAAATCGCCACCTGATGCTCGTGCGCGGCACGCTCGTGGTCGGGTTGGGCGATGGCAGACATGAACCGAACCATGAAGGAAACGGGACCCGGCGCAAGAGTCGTTGCCAAGCGTTTATGCGCTGCCGGTCGGCAACCAAGAATCGAAGGTCGAGGCGGGATTCCTTCTTCGCTGAAGCTACTATTGAGGATTACAGAAAGATGAGACAGCGTCAGGAGAGAGGTAGGGGCCGATCTCCGAGCAGCCCGCCTTCACCAAGGTTTCGGCGAACAGGCCCGCCGCGGAGGTCGGGCCCTACCTTCCTTCACTTCTTCGGGTAATCCCAATAAGGACAAGTCGGAGGCGGGGCGGCCTACGGAACCCGGTTCGCTTATTCTCTGTGCCTCCGTGTCGTGGCGGCTAATTTCTCCTCTATGCCTACGACCCCTGTCGCCAAGGCGAATTCCTGAAAATAGAGGAGAGACGTCAGAGGACAGAGGTCAGTGGTTTAGGAACGGCCTTGCTATGTGGCTCAAAATTGGTCCATTAGGGGCATGCCCACTGACGCCACCGCGCTTGCCTTGAAGAGTGAACTGACCGGAGCGCTGAAACAGCGTATAGCCAGCGGAGACATTGATGTATCCAGTTTTGCCAAGCAGATGCAGACCAGCCGCTCGGCCGTGCGCCGGCTCCTCGATGAGGAGAATACCGCCATCACCATCCGCACGCTGGCCCGGGCTGCTGAGATCGCCGGCTTGGAAATCAAGCTTACGGTGCGGCAAAAATCCCCGGCCGAGCTGACGGGGCTCGCACGGCAACTGCTCGGCGCCAAATCGCGGGCCAAAGCCGCCGCGTTGAAGAAGAGGCTGGCGGCCGGCTTCTACGGACAGGGCTGAACCGTCATGCCCCGGATCAAGCGCAGTGGTTTGCCCGGGCGCTGTTTGATCACATCCTGTTGCGGATTCGGCAACGGGGCATCACCCCGGAAGACTTGGGCCGGATGGCGGCTTGGATGGACGGACAGCCTGTCGTTCCCTTAGGCGTATGGTTCAAGCGCTTTGAAACATTTATTCTGTGCGGAGAAGGCGAGCTGGTGAAAACCGTCCTGACGTCCAAGCAGAGCGCCATCGGCGAGGAAGTGAAGTAAAGCGGAAGACCGGGGGCGGCCGGCATTTTTCTCTGTGCCTCCGCGTCCTGGTGGCTACCCGGATATTTCAGCGTCATGAATTCTTTTGGTGGAGATATATCCGTTTTGCCTGACGCAAAAGCGACTTTGTCGCGGTTAGCCCCGACGAAGTCGGTCCGGCAGGGCGGACATTTCCCCTTTCTAAGGGTGAAATATCCGGGCTAATCTTTCTTTCATGCCCACGACCCCCAAGCACCGCGTCTATGCCATGTCCGTCGCCAAGGTTTATCCCTACTACATCGAGAAGGCCGAGAAGAAGGGGCGGACGAAGGCGGAGGTGGATGAGGTCACCTCCTGGCTGACGGGCTACACGCCCAAGGGCTTGGAAAAGCAACTGAAGCTGGGGACGGACTTTGAGACTTTCTTTGCCCAAGCCCCCAAGCTGAACCCCAAGCGCAAGCTCATCACCGGCGTCATCTGCGGCGTGCGGATTGAGGAGATCGAGGACAAGCTGATGCGGGAAATCCGCTACCTCGACAAGCTGGTGGACGAACTGGCCAAGGGTCGGCCGATGGAGAAGGTGTTGAGGAGCTGAGGCAGAGGGCAGATGTCGGAGGGCAGGCGGCGGTCCGCTCGGAGAGCGGACCCTACCGGCGCTACCGCGCCGCAGTGCTTCGGGCACAGTATAATTAGGCGGGCCTGTCCGCCATAGCCTTGGCGAAGGCGGGTCAAAAACTCCGGATCAGGCTTTCGGGAACTTCACCCACTTGGCGCCGAGCTTGGAACTGCGGACCACGGTCTCGATGAAGGCCATGCCGTAAACGCCGTCTTCGATGCCGGGGTAGTCGAGGTCCTTGGGGAGGGGTTTGCCGGCGAGTTCGGCTTCGATGGCGCGGAAGGCTTCCTGGTAGATATTGGCGAAGGCTTCCAGATAGCCTTCGGGATGGCCGGCGGGGATGCGGGTGAATTTCTTGCCGCCCTCGAAGATGTAGCCGTTGCCGCGGCGCCAGATTTCACGGGGTTTGTCGGCGTATTTCACGACGAGCTCGTTGGGGAACTCCTGCCGCCATTCGAGTCCGGCCTTGGTGCCATAGACGCGGATGTTGAGCATGTTCTCGTCGCCGATGCTGATCTGCGAGGAGTGGAGGATGCCCTTGGCGCCGCCTTTGTAGCGCACGAGGATGTTGCCGTCGTCGTCGAGCTTGCGGCCTTTGACGAAGGTGGTGAGGTCGGCGCAGAGGGAGTCGATTTCGAGGCCGGTGATGTAGCGGGCGAGATTCTCGGCGTGCGTGCCGATGTCACCGATGCAGCCGGCGGCGCCGCTGCGCTTGGGGTCGGTGCGCCAGGCGGCCTGCTTGGCGGCTTCGCCCTGGCCTTCGAGGAAGGTGGAGAGCCAGCCCTGCGGATACTCGACGACGATTTTGCGGATATCGCCGACGGTGCCGTTGCGCACGAGTTCGCGCGCCTGCTTCACCATGACGTTGCCGGTGTAGTTGTGGGTGAGAACGAAGACTTTTTTCGATTTCTTCACGACGGCGCGCAGTTTCTTCGCCTCGGCGAGGTCGAAGGTCGCGGGCTTGTCGAGGATGACGTTGAAGCCGGCTTCGAGGAAGAGCTTCGCGGGAGGGAAGTGCTGGTGGTTGGGCGTGACGATGACGACGAAGTCGAGCCGCTCGCCGGCGGGGCGCTTGGCCTCGGCTTTCGCCATCTCGGCGTAGGAGCCGTAGGCGCGGTCGGGGGCGACGAAGAGATCGGCGGCGGAGGCTTTGGCGCGGGCGGGGTCGGAGGAGAACGCGCCGGCGACGAGCTCGGCCTTGCCGTCCATGTGTGCGGCGATGCGGTGCACCGCGCCGATGAAGGCGCCGCGCCCGCCGCCGATCATGCCGTAACGAAGTTTTCGATTCATGGGAGTGGGGGAATTAGGGAATGAAGGAATGAGGGAGTTAGGGTTGGGAGCGGAGAGTGCGGATGGAGGCGCTGAGGATGGCGATGATTTCCTCACAAAGCGCCACTCGGGCCTTGATGATGTCACTTGGCAACCAATGGCGCAGACGTTGTTCATAGCGCCCGCGCGTCTCGGTGGCCGAACCCCGGGAGATGATGAGAAAATGGGAATAATCTTTGCGGCTGTGACGACCGTAGCCTTCCTTGATATTGGCGCTGATCGAATCGGCACTGGCCATTTGCTGGGAGACTAAACGCATACAAAGAGGATTGCGGGCGAGCGGACTCAGGTCGGCGACGACCAAATCAAAAAGCTTACAGGCCTTCTGATAGGCGGAGAACTGATGCAGACTGTCGTTCTGAGACATCCGTTAGCCCTTTATCACCTTACTCCTTCATTCCCTCACTCCCCCTTACTGGTTCTTTTTGTCGAAGGCGGCGTCGAAGGCGACGTTGCTGGAGGGGAAGTCCACGTCGCGGACGAAGGCGGCGGCCTCGGTGGCGCCGTGGACGCGGTCCATGCGGATGTCCTCCCACTCGACGGAGAGGGGGCCGCGGTAGCCGATGTCGTTCAGCGCGACGATGATGTCCTCGAACTGGATGTCGCCATGGCCGAGGGAACGGAAATCCCAGTAGCGGCGGGCATCGCCGAAGTTCACATGACCGCCGAAGACGCCGACGCTGCCGTCGCCGTGGCCCCACCAGACGTCTTTCATGTGCACGTGGTAGATGCGATCGGCGAAGGCGCGGATGAACTTCACGTAGTCCACGCCCTGATAGCCGAGGTGCGAGGGGTCGTAGTTGAAGCCGAAGCGCTTGTGACCCTTCACGGCCTCGATGGCGCGCTGTGAGGAAGCGAGGTCGAAGGCGATTTCGGTGGGATGGACCTCAAGGGCGAAGTTGACGTTGACCTTGTCGAAGGCGTCGAGGATCGGGCCGAAGCGTTTGCCGAAGTCGGCGAAGCCCTTGTCCCAATACGCCTGCGAGGTCGGCGGGAAGGCGTAGATCGAGTGCCAGATGGAGGAGCCGGTGAAGCCGTTGACGACGGCGGGGAAGTCGTCGGTTTTGCCGCGACCGGGTTTGGCATCGAAGAACTTCCGCGCGGCCTTGGCGGTGGTAATGAGTTTCTTCGCGGCCCGCTTGCGCACGCCTTCGGGTTCGCCGTTGCCCCACACATCGGGCGGGAGGATGGCCTGGTGGCGTTCGTCAATGAGGTCGCAGACGGCCTGGCCGACGAGGTGGTTGGAAATGGCGTAGCAGGTGAGGCCGTGCTCCTTGAGCAACGCCCACTTGTCGTGGACGTATTTCTTGGAGCTGGCGGCGGCTTCCACATCGAAGTGGTCGCCCCAGCAGGCGAGCTCGACGCCGTCGTAGCCCATGGACTTGGCGAGCGGAGCGAGTTTTTCGAGGGGCAGATCGGCCCATTGGCCGGTGAACAGGGTGACGGGTCTCGGCATAAACGCGAAAGGTCGGGGTTGAGGTTGCGGGCAACGAAACGAGAGAAGCTTTTTTCGCGCAAATACCGGTGGCGGCAAGTGCTTTGTGCGTCACGGGGAGATCGGGCGGGAGTCGCACGCGGCGACTTAGGGATAAGCCGGCCCTACCCGGTGGATAGCTTTACGTGGACTGGTCGTAGATCGTCGGCGTGACCACGGCTTCGAGGGGGCGGCCGGCGGCGTAGGCGCGGAGGTTGCGCAGGGCCATGGCGCCGGCGTCGCTGTAACGATCGGGGGTGGGGCCGGCGATGTGAGGGGTGAGGCTGGCGTTGCGCAGGCCGCGCCAGGGGCTGTCGGGTGGCAGCGGCTCCTGCACGAAGACATCAAGCCCCACGGAGATCCGGCCTTCCTGGGCGATCCGGAGGAGGGCGGCCTCGTCGGTGATGCCGGCGCGGGCGGTGTTCACGAAGACGCCGCCGGGGCGGATGAGGCGGAGGAGTTTTTCCGTCACGATGCCGGTGGTGGCGGGGTTGAGCGGGGCGAGTTCGACGATGATGTCGTGGTCGGCGAAGAGGGATTCGAGCGAGGCGGCGCGAGTGGCGCCGGTGCGGGCGACGGCCGCGTCATCGAAATCGGGGGCGAAGACCGAGACGGCGCAGCCGAAGGGAGCGATGAGCTTCAGGAACTCGCGGGCGATGGCGCCGTAACCGTGGAGGCCGACGCGGCGGCCGAAGAGCGAGCGGACTTCATTGAAGCCATCGCGCCAGCCGCCTTCCTGATGGAGCGTGAAGCTCCAGTGCGTGCCGCGGCGCAGGCAGGCGAGGATATGGAAGAGGGCACACTCCGCGACGGTGCGGCTGATGGCGCTGCCCCAGTTGGTGATGAGGAAGCCCTGCTCAATCTGCTCGCGGGTGACGAGGCGTCGGACCGAGCCGGTAAGGTAGCAAAGGTAGCGCAGGTTGGCGGGCAGGACGGCGGGGAGCGGGTGCAGTTGCCAGCCACCGAGGAGGACCTCCGGGTTGGTCTCGGTCAGAAGGCGATGAAACTCCTCCAGTGAAAGCCGGCCGGGATCGGCGAGGTGGAAATCCGTGCCGCTGGTCCTGATTTCATCCCAGAGGGCGCCGGGCAGGAAGTTCTGCTGTTCTTCGGGGGTGATGACGGCGAGGAGGGAGGCGATGCGGGGCATGAATTAAGATCGATGCAGTTGAGGGTTGAGAGCTGAGAATTGAGAGCAAATCAAACCGTGTGATGCGCGCGGCCTGCCGGGGAACGGTTTGGTCTTTCAGCTTTCAACCCTCAACTTTCAACCGCGCCGTCCGGCGCCTCAGTAATACAGCCAGAAGCGGCGGCTTTGCTGGTGGTAAACCTTGGCCTGGGCCTGCCATTGCTGGAACCAGCCTTCGACGTTGGTGCGGGCACCGTCACGCTTCAGGGCATCGTAGAAGGCGGTGGAGCCCATGTGGCGGAGGAAGCCGCTGGCGTCGCCGGAGCGGAAGGGGTTGCGCTGGTCGAATTTGATGCCGAGCCGCATGAGGTGGAAGCTGAGTTCGGTAGGGTTCCACTCGTGCCAGTCGTTGACCTCCACGAAGACGCCGGTCTGCGGGCGGCCATCGCGGCCGGGCACGCTGACGCGACGGAAGGAGAGGCCGGGAAGGTTCAGCGCGCGCAGTTCCGCTTCGAGGACTTCGCTGCGCACGGTGCGGTGGGAGAGTCCGCGGAAGGCGTATTGTGTGCCCACGCCGTGACGGAAGCCGATGTCGAAGCCGACGCGGGTGTCGAAATAGGTGCCGAGGCCGACCATGGCGTAGCCGATGACGGCGGAGAAATCCTGGATCATTGGCGAGGTGGGGACCCACTTCAGCCCGGTCTCGGGCCAGCGCATGCTGCGCCGCCAGCCGCGCATGGGGATGACGGTGAGCTTGCCTCGCTGGCGCACATCCTCGGCAACGTTGATGGCGTTGGGCACCTGCATGACGCCGGGGGTATCCTTGGCCATGCGGGCGAGTTCGCCGATGGTGAGCCCGTGCACGTAGGGCACCCGGAAGGCGCCGACGTAGCTCTTCCATTGCGCGTCCAGCGGCGCACCGTCGGCCTTGTAGCCGCCGAGGGGGTTGGGCCGGTCGAGGACGATGATCTCGACGTTGTTCTCGAAGCACGCGGCCATGGTGTAGAGCATGGCGCTGACGTAGGTGTAACTGCGGGTGCCGATGTCCTGCAAATCCACGACCAGGGCATCGAGTCCCTTGAGCATGTCGGGCGTGGGTTTGCGCGTGGCACCGTAGAGGGAGTAAACGGGCAGGCCGGTGCGGGCATCGGTGCGGTTGGGGATGCGAACCTCGGCTTTCTCGTCGCCGTAGATGCCGTGTTCGGGTCCGAAGAGCGCGACGAGTTGCACGCCTTGGGCGCGGCGGAGGACGTCAACGGTGCTTTCACCGCGGCGGTTGACGCCGGCGGGATGAGTGAGAAGTCCGACCCGTTTGCCCTTCACCGCGGCGAAGCCCTGCGACTCAAGCACATCAATGCCCAGCATGACGGGGAAGGGCGCGGCCGGCGTGGAGACGGGCTGGCTCTCGCTCGTGATTTGCGGGGCGGTGAACTCGGGCCGGGTGGGCGTGGCGGCCTGGGCGGGGGTGGCTGTGGGCTGGGTGGTATTGCACCCAAAGAGACCCAGCAGCAGGGCGGACCAAAACAACCGGGTGGGAAAGAAAGGGGATTTCAGTCCGAACATGGCGCGCTACTTTGGTGGCGCGGGGGGCTCCGTCGAGCGGGAAGCGGGACGATGGAAGAATTTTCCGGCATAACGCTCGGTGCCGATGCGCCAGAGCAGGTCGAGTGCGAGGCCGAGGAGGGCGCCGCTGATGAAGCCGCCGATGAAGAGAGCGTTGAACGTGGTGCCGAGGCGGCTGATCCAGGAGACCTCGTGTGGTTGCGGCGGCGGGGTGACCGTGGCGGCTTCGAGCCGGGGCGGCACGATGATCGCATCGGAGGAGTCGAGTGCGACCTCGATCGGATCGACGAGCTCCACACCATGGCCGAAGCCGGACCACTCGATCACGGTCCGGCCCAGCTGATACGTGGCGTAATAGGCGGGCGCGGCGGTGAAGGGATTGGTGATCAGTTGCAGGGTGCCGAGCACCATGAAATTGGCGCGCAGGAGCAGGCTGAGCAGAAAGGCGAGGGGGATCTGGATCCCCATCAGCGGCAGCATCGTGAGAATGGAGCCGGCGTAGAAGGCGGGGCGGATGTGGGCGGGCTTCAAGGACCAGAGGTAAGCCCGCTGGCGGGCGGCGTCCGCGAAGCGGCCGATGATCGGGTATTTGTGAAAGACCGCGCGTCGGGGCATGAAGCGCAGGAATTGCTTCAGTCGGCGGAAACGGGCGAAACGCTCCTGCTGGGCGGCGTGTTCCTCGGGCGGCATCGGTCAGAATTGTTGGCGGATCGCCGTCGCAAGCAAGTCCGGGGCCGTGCGCAATGCCTCGGCGAGCGGCAGTCCTGCCGGTGTGATGGCGTGCAGATTGAAATTCGCGGTCGGCGGGTGGGTGACGCGGACCTGACCGGCGAAGACGTGGACGGGTTTGCCCTGTTGCAAAGCGCGGGCCGCGACGGCGCCGGGGCCTTTGCCGTTGAGGGAGCTGTCGTCAAACCGGCCTTCGCCGGTGATGACGAGATCGGCGGCTTGAATACGGCGGTCGAGGTCGAGCCAGGCGGAGACAAGATCGAAGCCCGGGAGCAAACGCGCTCCCGCGCCCGCCATCAGGCCGAAGGCGATGCCGCCGGCGGCGCCGGCGCCGGGCGCGTCCATGAGAGTGTCGGGCCGGTCCAGATGATGACAAAGCAGCAGGCCGAGGCGGGCGCTCTCGTGCTCCAGGCGGGCGAGATCGGCGGCGCGCAACCCTTTTTGCGGTCCGTAAACGGCGGCCGCGCCTTGCGGGCCGAGCAGCGGATTGGTGACATCGCAGGCGATGCGAATCGGCGGGAAGGCGGCCGGAGGGCGCCCGGCGATGCGTTGAATCTGTGCCCAGGACGAGGGGATGGGCGGACTGATTTTTTCGCCGGTGGCGGCAATGAATTCCAGTCCCAGTGCCTGAAGCGCACCGAGGCCGAGGTCGTTGGTCGCGCTGCCGCCGACGCCGAGGAGAATGGCCGTGGCGCCGCGATTGGCGGCGGCGCGAAGCAATTCGCCGGTGCCGAAGGTGGTGGTTTGCCAGGGATCGCGCTGTGCGGGCGGCAACAGATCGAGGCCGCTGGCGGCGGCCATCTCGACAATGGCGAGGCAGTCGCGGGCGCTTTCGGCGGTTGATGTTCGATTTTCGAGTTGGAGCAGCGCCCGCGCCGGGGCGGGGATCTGGGTAAAAGGCACGAGGCCGAAACGGGCGGCGATGGCCGCGCCACGGGGGCCGGCCACTGTGGCGGTGACCGTCTCGCCGCCCGCCGCCCGGGTGAGGATGGGGGCGAAGCCCTCACCGCCATCGGCGAGGGGACATTCTTCGATTTCCCAGTCGGGATGCCGCTCACGCAGGGCCGCCGCCACCGTCGCGCAGGCATGGGGGGCGGTCAGGGAGTCCTTGAATTTGTCGAAGGCGAGGAGGACGCGCATGGTTGGTCAGGCTCCGATCCGGGCAAAACGCGGAACGGGGCCGCCATCGTGGTTGACGGTTTCGAGAAACATGGGTTGCGGGCGCACCCAGAGCCCGTGTTCACCATAGAGGGCCTGATAAACGACGAGCGGTTCCAAGGTCTCGGAGTGGCGGGCGAGCCCGAGCACGCGGTAGTCGTTGCCTTTGTAGTGGCGGTAAAGCCCGGGGCGGGGCTCGGTGGGAAGCGGAGACAAATCGGACATGATCAGGCGACAGTGGACGGCGCGGCGCGCAGCGTCCAGACGTGACCGGAAGCGAGGTGTGCCGGGCCGTCGCCGGCGGTGAGGCGTGCGACCGGCTCGACCGGATAGGGCACGACCCGGGTGTAGGTGGCGCGGTCGTTGACGAAGAGTTCGAGCACGGAACGGTCGAGCAGCCAGCGCAGGCGCAGCGGCGCGGTAGCGGGGGCCAGCGGAACGAGCGGTCGGTCGTTGAAATGGACTCCGTAGGGGTCGATGACGACGCTGACGCCGGCGAGTTGGAAGTGGATCGACGCGGCGGGGCTGCGTTCGAACAGGAGTTCGCCGTCGCAGTGTTCCCCGGCGGGGAGCGGAAGGTTGACCGGCTGGGCGCCGAGGGTCTGCGGCGCGTAGTCGGTCCTGTTGTCGCGCAGAGTTTCAATCTCGGCCACGGGCGCGCTGCAGCAATCGCCGTTGGCATCGAGCCACAGGCGGCGCGGCACGCCGAGGCAGCCGTTCCAGCCGCGGTTTTTGGAAAAATTTCTGATCCACGCGAAAAGCACGACGCGGCCCGTGGGATCGATGGCGGGATGGGTGGCGTAATAGTGGTCGCTTTCGTCAACGCGGCCGCGGCGCTCGACGTGAAACACGTAGTTTTGCAGGTCCAGTGTGCCGCTGAACCAGTCAACGGCGCGACAAGGCGAGGTGAGCAACAGCCACTTTTCCCCGTAGCGGATGAGGTTGGGGCACTCGAGGAAGAGGGTCGTGGTGCGGGGCTCGCGATGGATGATGCCGCGGTAAACCCAGTGCTCGAGATCACCGGAAGGGTTTTCGTAGAGCGGGATGACGGTCTCGGCGGCGAGGATCGCGCCGAGGATCATGAACGTGCGGCCCTCGGTGCGGAAGACGAAGGGATCGCGCCAGTCGCGGCGGAGCGCCGGGCCGCCGTGCGTCGGAAGATCGAGGCAGGGCGTGGTGAGGTGCTGTTGCCAGGTGCGCCAGTCGGCATCGCCGGGCGTGGCCAGCGCCTGCGCGTTTCTGCCGTGCTCGATTTCGTGGGGCGGGACGGTGGTGTAGAGAATACGCGGCTCACCGCGGGCGTTCAGCGCGAGGCAGCCGGAGTAGCAGTGTTTCTCGCCGTCGGCGAGCTGGGGCCGCAGCGCCAGCGGCAGGTGTTCCCAGTGGACGAGATCGCGGCTGCGGGCGTGGCCCCAGTGCATGTCGGCCCACTCGTCGCCGCCGGGGTTGTGCTGGTAGAAGACGTGGCACCAGCCGTCGTGCCAGATCACGCCGTTGGGGTCGTTCATCCAGTAGGCGGGCGGCCCGAAGTGCCACTGCGGGCGGGCGGGATCGGTGATGAGGGGATAGGGATGAGCCATGGAAATTGCGGAGTGAAGGGTGGCTAGCTTTTCAACGCCTGGTCGGCCGGCAGATTTTGGCCGGACCAGAGTTGGCGGCCGGTCCAATCCACGTCAGCGCCCTGCCAGAATGTATTATCAGCGGGGAGGCCGAGCGGGAGAAAGGCCGTGGTGCAGAGGTAGAGGCTGGCGGTGCTGATATAGGATTCCGTCAGGCCGGGTTGATGGCCGCAGAGACCGGGGCGCAGCCAGCCGGCTTCGTCGAAGGTGCCCGGGGCGGTGAGCGTGCGCTGAATCACTGCGGTGAGTGCACCGCGGACCTGAGCGGGAGGAAGGGCCGGGGGCAGGGTCTGTTGCAGAGCGAGTTGGGCGAGGTGTTGAAAGGCACCGCAGCGATAGGTGAGCGACCGACCGAGGGCGGGGAAGGAACCATCGGGCGCGATCATGCGTTCCAGGACGATGGCGTAGCGTGCGGCGCGCTGTTGCGCGGCGGGGAGCCGGTCGCGCCAGCGGTCGGTGTGGCCCGCGGTGGTGGCGAGTACATCGAGCAGCATGGGCTGGATGACGTAGCTGTTGTAATAGTCCCAGTGGAAGTCCGGACCATCGCCATAGGCACCGTCGCCTTTATACCAGGCTTCGTGCTGGATCAGGGCGTGGTCGATGGGCGCCGGGCTGTAGTCGCCGGTGAAGCGGAGGAGGGCGGCTTCCACCATGGCGGAAAACAAAAGCCAGTTGTTGGGGTAGGGCGGGATGGCCCGCGTGGCGCGGAGCGCGTTGGTCAGGCGGGTCTGCGTGACCGGATCGAGCGCGGCCCAAAGCGTTCGTGGGGCGCGCAGCAGGGCATGGGCGAGAAAAGCGGCGTCAACCAGCGGTTGTGTGCCGGTGGTGAAGTTGAGGCGGTCGGGTGAGTCTGGATCGAGCCCGGAGCGAATGGCCGCGAGGGCGAGGGCGCGCAGGCGGCCTTGAGGTTCGCGTTCTCCGGCCGGGATGTTTTCCAATTCCAGCCAGGGCGCGAGGCCGGCGAGGGTGCGGCCGAGTATTTCCAGTCCCGGCGTAAACGAACCGGCCACTCCCGAGCCGGGCAGCTGGTCCAAGGGCAACGTGGTGCGCAGTTGCCCGGCGGCGAGTGCGGCCAGGGGGCGGGTGGCGAGGCGGTTAAGCAGATCGATCCAGAGCGTGCGGGGATTCATGAGGCCGGAGCGGGGGGATGGGGACAGGAAGACCACCGCAGCGTGCGCGCAGGCGCGAGTCCGGTTCAATCGGGAAAGCGCTGGATGCGTGCAAAAAAACACCCGGCGGAAAACCGCCGGGTGGAGGAAGCCGGAAGAGTCTGCCGGAAATCAGAACTTCGAGCCGTCGGCCTTGGTCCCGCAGACTGCGACTTCGAGGCCGAGTTCGGCGGCGAGCGCGGCCTTGGTGTAGAGGGCGAGGTCGGCCTCCTTGGCGCTGTGGGCGTAGGCGACCTGGATGTGGTTGGCCTTGTGCCGGGCCATCATCTGGTCACGCGAGACTCCATAGGTCACGGCATGCATGATCGGCCACTGCTCGGTGGTTTCCTTCCAGCGGCGCTCGGTCTCGGCGGGCGGGAGCTCGATGACCTTGGCGCGGCCGAGGTCCATCTTGAGTTTGCCGTCTTCGAGGAAGACGCGGCTCCACACGATTTCGCCGGCTTTGGCGACACCGCGCACGGTGCCACCGCCGAGGCGGAAATACATGTAGGGCTGGCGCATCGAATCGGTGCCGCGGTAGCCGTTGACGTGGTGGGCCGGGGGGGCGCTGCCGGAGATGAGGAAGACCCACACGTATTCGTCGGTGGTGCCGCTCTGGTCATGGTCGCCCCAGCGCAGGTCGTGCAGGGTGTTTTCCACAGGCTGCTTGAGGGCCTTGTGCACCCGGTTGGTGAAGAGGCCGTCGAGGCCGGCGCACTCGTCCACCTCGTTGAAATGGGTGAGCGGCTCGCCGTCACGGATGATCTCTCCCTGGTGGTTGGCGACGGGCGGGCGGTCGGAGTTGTTGAGGAGGCCTTCGACGAGATCGGAGGCGGGCAGGAGGTCCTTGAGGCCCTGCTGGTATTGGATGCCGATGGTCTCGCAGCCGAACTCGTCGGCGATGCGCAGCGCGGCGATGTAGGTTTTGCACTGCCAGAGAACCTGTTCCTCGGTGAGATCCTCATCGGGATTCTTGCCGAGGTGGAAGGTCATGCCCTTCTTGCGCAGCCAGTCGTAAACGGCGCGGGCCTCGGCGTCGCTCACCTGGGTGGCGCCATAATAGAGGGCGGATTGCGAGAGGCGCTCCTTGTAAACGCCGGTCTTGAAGAGCAGTTCGTCGGGGATGATGGCGTTATACATGCCCATGCAGCCTTCGTCGAAGACGCCCATGATGGATTTCCGGCGGCGGAGATCGTCGGCGATCTTCTTCGCGAGGGCGCGGGCCTTCGGCGGCACGGTGGCGCGGGCGAGCGGTTTGACGTGCGCGGTCTTGTGCTTCACGACGCCGGTCTGCAGCCAGCCGGCGAGGCTCTTGAGGAAGAAGTCGTCGGTGAAGTCGGCGCTCCAAAGGGTGGAATACTCGACGCCCGCCTTGGTGAGGGAGCCGTTGAGGTTGAGCATGCCGACGAGGCCGGGCGCGGCCCCCGACCAGTTGGCAATCGTGAGAATGGGGGCCTCGTGGGAGATGAGACCGTGCAGGATGTGGTGGGAATACTGCCACACCGCCTCGGCGATGATGATCGGGGTCTTCGGGTTGATGCCGGCGAAGACGGCCATACCCTCCTTTTGGGAGCCGATGAAGCCGTGCTTGAGCTCCGGCTTGTAGGGGTGGGCGCGGACGAGTTTGTAACCGAGTTTGGTGACGGCGGCCGTGAGCTGGCGCTCCATGGCTTCCTGACCGGGCCAGGTCTTCTCGTTGGCGGACTGCCGCAGGTCGCCATTGGCGATGAGCAGCACGGTTTTCTTCGGGGATTTCTTCATGACGAGCGGGGATGCTAGATAAAATCGGCGCAACCGGCGCGGCCACGCCAAGAGGGAAACATCCATTATGCACTGGAGTCAGCGTGGTCGGAATGGATAGTTTGTGGAAAGGAATGGATAAAATCGGCCGTAAGTCTCCGCCCGAGTTGCTCTCCCAGCAGGTTTCGCTGGCCCGGTATTTCTTTGCCAACCTGGCGCGTACCCGCGGGCTGGGTGTGGCGCTGGGTGGAAGGGAGCACTGCAATCCCGATTACCGCCTGGAGCGCGAGGCCTACGTTTATGACGGGCTGGAATATGTGGCGGAGGGGGCGGGCACGGTGGAGCTGGACGGGCGGAGCCACGCGCTCGCACCGGGGGCGGTGTTCGCCTACGGGCGACGCACCCGCTGCCGCATCCGCACTGAGCCGGCGCGACCGATGGTGAAGTATTTTGTGTGTCTCACCGGCTCGACTGCGGCCCGCCGGCTGGCGCAGGCGGGGGTGGGGCCGGGGCAGATGCACGGGCTGGCGGCGCACGCGGAATTGCGCGGGCTGTTTGACGATCTCATCCAGGAGGGGCAGCGGCAGGGCCCGTTGACCCGGGCGCTATGTGAAACGCGGCTGGAGCTTTTGCTGCTCAAGCTGGAGGAGCATGTGCGGCAGGGCGCGCAGGGCGGGGATCCCTCGCGGGAGCGCTTCCTGCATTGCCGGACACTGATCGAGGAGCATGCGGAAGAACTGGTGACCTTGGAAGAGATCGCGGTGGCGGCGGGGCTGGAGGTGTCGAGTGTGTGCCGGCTGTTCCGCCGCTATCACGATTGCAGTCCTTACCAATATCTCCTGCGGCGCAAGATGACGCTGGCGGCGGGGCATCTCGTGGAGAACGGCGGGCTGGTGAAGGAGGCGGCGCAGCGGGTGGGGTTTGCCGATCCCTATCATTTCTCGCGCTGCTTCAAAGCCGTGCATGGGGTGGCGCCCCGCGATCTCCTGCGCCATCGTGCCCAAGGGTGAGCAATCCGGCCGGCTCAGAGCGTGTGATTGACCACGAGCAGGCGGGATTCGACCGTGGCGACGCCGTCGGTTTCCAGGGCGAGCCGCAAGGCCGTGCCGAGCGTTTCGAGATTCTCGACCTGACCGTGCAAGGTGACGCGGCCCTCTTCGCAGGCGACCTTGATGTTGGACTTGGAGAGTTCCTCGTCGGTCAGATACTGGCCTTTGATGGTGGCGGCGATGCGGGCATCGGGGGCGGTGGCATTGTCGGTCGGCGGCTTCTGGCGCACGACGCGGCCGGTGGTGGCGAGATCGTTGCGCAGGTCGGTGGCGTTGAGCCGCCATTCGTTGAGAGTCGAGACGGTGGATGCCTCCGCCTCCACTGCGGCGACCCTGGCGCGCTCGGCCACGGTGGCGGTCGGCGGTGGAGTGATCGGGACGGATTGTTTCGCCGTGTAGAAGTAATGGAAAGTCGCGCCGATGAGCGCGCCCACGAGAATCAGGATAAGGGAGCTTTTCATGGTGGATGGGAATGACTGGCAGGCACAGACCACGTCCGGGCGGGGTGGTTCGCGGGTTTGTGCGCGTGGCCTGAATCCAGCGTTGCCGGCCCGGCGCGAATCGTTTCGCTGGCGGGCATCCATGGCATCCAAAACCGCACTCATCACCGGCGCATCGCGTGGCATTGGCCGCGGCATCGCCATTGAACTCGCCCGCGCCGGCTGTCGCGTGGCCATCAACTACGCCGGCAACGCCGAGGCGGCCGCCGAGGCGCTGGCGCTCGTGCAGGCGGCCGGCGGTGATGGCTTCATCGTGCAGGGCGATGTGGCCGTGGCGGCGGACCGGGAGCGGCTGGTGGCTGAGACCGTGGCCAAGTTCAACCGCATCGACCTGCTGGTGAACAACGCCGGTGTGGCCCCCAAGGTCCGGGCCGATCTGCTGGATGCCGGCGAGGAGAGTTTTGACCGGTTGTATGCGATCAACCTGAAGGGGCCGTTTTTCCTGTCCCAGCTCGTGGCGAAGCAGATGCTCAAGCAGGAGCCGGATGCCGAGGGTTTCCGCGGCCGCATCGTGAACATCACGTCCATCTCGGTTTACACCGCCTCGATCAACCGCGGTGACTACTGCATGGTGAAGGCGGGGCTGGCGATGATGACCAAGCTCTTTGCCGACCGGCTGGCGAACGACGGCATCAACGTCTATGAGATCCGCCCCGGCGTGATCGCGACCGACATGACCGGCGGCGTGAAGGAGAAATACGACAAGCTCATCATCACCGATGAGCGCGGCATCACGCCGATCCGCCGCTGGGGCAAACCCGAGGACATCGGTCGCGCCGTGCGTGCCGTGGCCGAGGATCGTTTCCCCTTCTCGACCGGCGCCTGCTTCGACGTGGATGGTGGCTTCCACCTGCACCGGCTTTGATCCGTATATGAAAAAACCGGCCGGCGGTTGAAAAAACCCCGGTCGGTTTTTAGCTTTGGGCGTCATGAAAAAACTCATTGCCCTCATCTGTTCGCTTACCCTTGCCACGGCGGTGTTTGCCGCCTCGAAGTTTGCCAATATCTCCCACGATGAGCTCCAGAGCGCCATCACCAGCCAGTCGGTGACCGTGCTGGATGTGAACGGGTCGAAATCCTTTGCGGAAGGGCGCATCCCGGGTTCGATTGATTACATCGCGCAGAAGGACCGCCTCGCGGAGCTGCTCCCCGCCGACAAGAACGCCTTGATCGTCGCCTACTGCGGCAACGAACGGTGCACCGCCTATCGCAATGCGGCGATCGCGGCCGAAAAGCTGGGTTACACCAACATCAAGCACTATGCGCCCGGCTTGGCCGGTTGGAAGAAAGCCGGCGCTTCCTTGGAGAGGAGCTGATTCCCTGCGTTGGATTTGTGAAACAGCCCGGCCCGTAACGGCCGGGCTGTTTCATTGGTGGGGGGATTTTTCCTCTCGCCGCGGTTACCCGGGCGGCCAGCGTCGCGACATGCTGCTTCTCTGTCAGGCCGGCTATGAATCGTTGCTCGCGCGTGAAATCACGGCGAGGGGCGGCCTTGTGCGGACGCAGGGGCCGGGCTGGGTCCGCGCGGAAAATGCGCCGGCGGAGACGGCTTTTGCCCATGTGACATTGTCGGGCGGCATTGAAGTAAAGGGGGAGACGGTCAACGCCCTCGCCCAGACGTTGGCGGATTTTTTTCTGGAGAGCCTGCGGGGGGAACGCATTGAAGCGGCGTGGCCCTGCATCTTGGCCGGTCCGGCCGAGCTGGTCGGCCTTGGCCGGCGCATCGGCGGGGTGGAGGGGGCGTTCCTGGAATTATTGAAGAAAAAGCTGGCGCGGATCGCCCGGCTGGCGAGTTCCGACCTGCCGCGTGGGGTGAGTCCGGCGCGGGGGCTGTTGGTATGGTTCACCGATTTTGGCACGGCGGTCGCCACGCGTGACTTTGCCGTAAATGGCCAGCGGCGCATGGCGGATGACGCCCGGGCGCCATCGCGCAGCTATCTGAAGGTGGAGGAAGCTTATGGCGTCCTCGGCATTGAGCCGGCGGCGGGAGAGACGGTGGTGGATCTGGGCGCGGCTCCAGGCGGCTGGAGCTACAGTGCGGCCAAGCGCGGTGCCCGCGTGATCGCGGTGGACAACGGGCCGCTGAAGGGCGGGGCGCTGGATCACCCCCTGATCGAGCACCGCCGGGAGGATGCGTTTCGGTTTGGACCCGTGGACGGGGTGCCGGGTTATGACTGGCTCTTCTGCGATCTGGTGGAGGAACCGCATCATGTTCTGAAGCATATCGTGGAGTCGTGGCTGGGGCGCGGCTGGTGCCGGCGATTTGTGGTCAATCTGAAGTTTGGTCGGGTGGATCCGATCGCGTTATTACGGGAGTTGCAGTCGCCGGACTCCGTGCTGCGCCGCACCGCACCTGGGGTGCGCATCCGGCATCTCTACCATGATCGCGAGGAATTTACGCTGGTTGGCGAGGTGGCTCCGGGCCGCTAAAACGATCTACCGGCGGCAAGTGATGAAGATTTGTTTGGTTTGGGCCGGCGGGTGGGTCAGGATGCGTCATGGCCAATTTTTCCAAGCGGGATCCGGGACGCCGGGTGACGGGAGCTTCACGCGAGTTTGACGCTCCGGCGGACTATGTGCGCAGTCGCGGCGTGACCACGCCACCGCCCGCTGCCGACCGGGTGGAGCGTCCGATGGAGTCTGCGGAGGAGCCGTTGCGCGGTTCACGCAGCGGACCGGCCCGGGATGAATTGAAGCTCTGCGGACTGGCCGCCGTGCGCGCGCGGTTTGCGAAGGATCCGGGCTCGATCCTGCGGCTGTTCTTTGACGAGCCGACGAGCCGCAAGGTGGGCATCATGAGCAAGGTGCTGGCGCAGACAAAAAAAGTTTACCGGTGCGTGCCTGGAGCCGAGTTGGAGAAGATTGCCGGTTCCATCCATCATGGCGGCATCGTGGCGGTGGTTCAGGCGACGGGTTTGCGCACGCCGACGCCCGAACATCTGCGGTCCTGGGCGGGCCGGCGCGAGACCTTGCTGGTGCTCGATCATATCGGCAACGCGCACAACCTTGGCGCGCTGGCACGGACGGCGGCGTATTTCGGCGTGCCGCGCATCGTGATCGCCGATGCGGCGACGGCGGCGAAGCCCTCGGATGCGGCGCACCGTGTGGCGGAGGGCGGGCTTGAGCATGTCGAAGTCTGGCAGGCGAAGGATTTGACGGCTCTGGCCAGGGAGCTGGCGCAGGCCGGCTACGAAGTAGTCGGCGCGGCGACGCGTGGCGGCCGGCCGGAGGCGAACCGATCGGAGAAAAAACCGGTGGCGCTGGTGCTGGGCAACGAGGAGCACGGCATCGCGCCGGAACTCGCCCGGGCCTGCACCCGATTGGTTACGATTCCGGGTGCGGGCACAATCGAGTCCCTCAACGTATCGGTGGCCGGTGCCGTCCTGTTGTGGGAGCTGATCGGCCGAAAATCTTAATCAGCCGTATAAACAATCACCAGCACGCGCAGATTGCTGATGTCATATTGATTCAACTGAGGTTTTTGGATGAACGCTTCAATCACCGTGAGTTGGATTGCTGTCTCATCTAGCTGAACAGTATGGGTCAGAAGCTCGGAAGTGACATCGTGGTTCATCTCGTAAGCTTTGATGGCTGAATCGAGCATACTTCGCCACGAGAGGGTAGTTGACCGGGTCTTGGACCTTAAGACGAAAGCTCCCGCTGAATTCTGTGCAAGCGAGGTGGAATCTGAGCCGATAAGGACCGGTTGGGTGCCTCCGGAGTGGCTGTAGTATTGATGGACGGAAGCATGTCCGCCGCGACCGGTAGAAATTAGGTCTATAGGCTTCAGCGTGAAGCCGTAACTGCGAGCTTCAGAGATGGCGGATTTGAGCCCAAGATGGTCGAGGATTTTAAGGCTGAGATTGTAGCTCCTGTAATCTGGAACAGGTTCCGTGAGTCTTGGGTTATTATCGAACAGGCTCTCAAATTTATGATAGCCATGAGTTTCAATAATATATCGGATTTTAGAATTAAGATTTTCGTAAGTTTTTGCGGGGATCGTCTGTGGCTTTGGAATGAGGCGCCCATCGTGCAGGATTTGAAGCTCTTTGAACGCGATCAGGACGCGTGTCATCTGGCTCCGACCTGAAATTGATGATGCGCTCCATGGTCCGAGGCTGGCCAAGACGCATAATACCCCCAGACTGACGGGTATCCAGAGGATGGTACGTCGGCGGGTCCAGCCGTAGATGAAAGCGGTGACAAACAACCAACCGGCAAGAATGGTGACAAAATAACGGCTTTCTGTGACTCCGTGTTCATGGATGCGCACGCCAATCGAGACCATGAGTAATACTGCGAGCGGCAGCAGGAGGCGATGAAACCAACGGATGAAGACACCTGCCCACCTATGGTCATTATCATCACGCAACGGAGCAATCAGGAGTGTGGCCAAAACGCCGATGACACCGAGTGCAAGCACCGGTAAGGCGACCCACCCGTTGGGTAGCTGCCAGCTAATCAGAATCTTGGAGGTATAGAGATAAAGAATTGCCAGGTAGATTGAGACGAGCGGAACAAGTACGAATTGAACGAAGCGCCTCAGTCCGGCAGGAACCTCAACCGCTGGACGGCCTCCGGGCTTGGGTACTCCCGCGAGAAAGAACCATGGATGGAATATGAAAGCGGTGATGAAGAAAAGCCGGCCATAGTTGATCTCGTTGATTTTGAGATTGAGCAGGCGATCAAGGCTGAGCAGGGCGAGGGCAAGGCCGGTGAAGATCACTCCTGTGTAAAGCGTAGAAAGCAGAAAACGGAGGAAAAGAGTTTTGTTGAATCCCCAGAAAACGTCATGGGTATTTCGCCGCAGGAACGGCATGCCGGCGGCGAGGAAGTGCGCGGCGAGAGCCAAGGTGAATCCGCGCCAAAGGTGATGATCCGGATATTTGTCTGGCAGGATGAAAAGATGCCAAGCGTAGGCTATAGAGAGGCCCAGCGCGCCCAGTTCGGGCAGAAAGCGATGGCGGGATGGTGCAGGGGCGATACTCTCCCGGCACAACGCCAGATTGAAAAACCATGGAAATGCGACGGCGCAAAACAGCAGTCCTCGGCCCAGCAAAGAGCTTTGATAAGAATTGCTGTTGTCGAGCAGGAGGAGCATGCAGCCGCAGGCTGCGCAGGTGAGGAGCGCGGGCAGAGGAAATCGTCGCCAAATGGAGGTGAGGTTACTCCAGAGGTCAGGCCAACGGAATTTTAGGGACATGGGTGGGGTATGGGGAAACGATCAAAGTAGCCGCCCCGCAGGGAGGCTTTACCGGCTGAGCAAATTCTTGAACCAGCCGCTCTTTTTAGACGCAGGCGTGGGCAGCGGGGCTTCGGGTACGCCGAGGATGGGCTCGTAGTGGCCGGCTTTCTTGTAGAGGATGACGACATCCTGCATGCCCCACGCTTCCTCCAGGTAGGCGCGCATGATGATGTCGGGGTAGCGCTGGAGCACGCGCATGAGCCATTCGGGCGAAGTAAGCGCGAGGCCGTAGTCTTCGGTCTCGTTGCTTTCAAAGTAGCGCTGGTAGGCGAAACCGTGGCGGGCGTATTCCTCCAGCAGCGCCGGCTTGTCCACGTTTTCGGCGATGTTGCGGCGCCCGCGGGCGAGCAGGCTGGAGACGGTCCGACCCTGGGTGGTGAAGACCACGACGCCGCATTCGCGGACCCATTTCACCAGGCAGTCGAGTGTGCGCAGCCATCGTTCCTGGTTGAGGTGGGTGACGAGTGAGCCGACCCAGATGAGATCAAACTGGCGTTCGAAGGGGAGGGCGCGCAGGTCGAGTTCCGAGTAAACCGGTGTGGCCTGGAATTGCCGGGCGCAGAAGTCCACACCATCGCGGTCGAGGTCGCAGGCCGTGATTTTGGCATAGCCATAGTGGGCGCGCAGCCAGCGGAGGACGCGACCATGGCCGCAGGGGAGGTCGAGGATGTCGGGGTAGTGGGGTTTGTCGCAGAGCTGGCTGGAAAAATGGATGAGCTCCAGCGCGCGCCGGCCGATATCGAAATACTGCTCTTCGAGCCCGGGTTCCACCATGCCATCCTTGGGCGCGATCGCACGATCCACGGGAAGCTGGGAAAAGTCGTAGAGCGGGGGCATGGGCGGATAGCACGCGCCAAGGGGTCGGTCGGCGCAAGCGGAGAAATCGCCCTTCAGGGCGAGGGAATCAGGGATGCCGAAGCGGGAGCGTCGCCGATCACCACCACGGACGACGCTCCGTCGCGCGCGTACGTCTCGATAATCTGATAAATTTTGCCGGGATCGTCAGCCATGCTAAAGGTGCGCCCGCCCGAGGCAAAGTGCCGGGTGACGGTGCAGAGATGCAGGAGGTTGCCGGGGCCGGGCGGGGGTTCGCGGGCGGCGGCATTGCCTGGAGAGAACGGGGGCTGGGCGAGCCAGGCGGGCACGGTGATGATACAGCGTTCGAAGAGGTTGTGGGTGGTGCCGGTCCCGTGCAGGCGCACATCGGTTTCAAAGCTTGAGGTGGTGACGACATTGCCGCGGCAGGACGCGTCGTCGGCGTTCGATTGGAACACCACGCCGTTGATGTCCTGCACGCGCAGGGCGGAGATCATTACCTGCTCGCTGCTGACGAGAGCAAAACTGCCCGAGCCCGGCCCGCGGTTGTGCGCACCGAGAATTTCCAAGCCCTCCAGGGTGATGTGGCGGCTGCGGGCAGCAACGAGTGGGTGGGTGCCGGCGTTCTGAAGCGTGCAATTTATGATCCAGCAGTCCCGGGCTCCATGAAGGAGGACGGAGATCACATGGAGATCGCTTCTTTGATGGGGATTGTCGGCCAGGGCCTGGGGAGTGTTGCGGGGATCGACCGGCGGGGGAAGGGAGTCGTCGTAAACAATCGTGAGGTCTGCGAGTCCGGCGCGCTCGACTCCGCGCAGGAGGATGCCGGCGGTCCAATGGGTGGGGGCGTCGCCGAGCCGGACGGGCCGGTCGGAGGTCATTGTCAGATTGAGGGTCGTTGCTTTCGGTCCGGCGCCTCGCAATACGAGGCCGGAGCGGAGCGTGAGGGTTTTGGCGATCCGGTATTGTCCTGCGGCCAAGGCGATGACTCCGCCTTCGGCCGGGGCGGCGTCAATTGCCGCTTGCAGATCGTCGTCCGGTGTCACCTGAGCGACCACGGGCAAGACGAGTGGAATGCCGCCCTGAACCCCTGCCTGCGCCCACCAAGTGGCGGCGGGATGGTCCGTTCCCAGCGCACCGACCGGAACGGGTGCGGCGATGGCTGCAAGCAGCAGAATCGCGAGCGGGGCAAGGATGCGGACCATGGCGGGAGTCAATCCGGATTCCGCCCCAGGGCAAAGGGGAATGTTGTGCGGATACCCGGGCCGGAAATTTCGTAGCCCGGGCCATTTCGTGATTTCGCTGACCTGATGGGAGGGCATAGTGCCGGGAACATTATGGCTTCGCTCGCTTTAGCTCAGGGTATTCCTTCCGAAGGGTCTGGCGATACGTTTGACTGGCCGCTGGCGTATGAGGCGGAAGCCTTTATCGGACGACTGGTGACGGTGTTTCTGGAGCGGAATGGATTCGCCCGGCGGCTGGCGGAGCGGATGAGTGAGGAGTCCGGCACGGATTTTTTTGAGTGGGTGGACCATATCACGATGTCGCCTGATCGGGAGGAGCAGTTGCGCGACACGGGTTTCATTGCGGTGGAGCAGGATGTTTCGGCAGGCGTGACGGTGTGGCAGCATCCGAAGGCGATGTTGCCGCGGGTGCTGGTGCGCACGGAGGGACCGGTGGTCCTGGCGATCAAACCGGAGTCGCTGGAGGATTTTCTGGCCCGACAGGGGCTGGAGGTGCCGATTGCAGGCTCGCCGGGGGCGCGCCTGCGCCGGGCGGTGATCCACGAGGAGGAGGATACCCGGTTGGAGGCGGTGGAGCGGCTGGGTTACCGGGGTTTCCAGTATGAGGAACCGGCTCCGGGGTTTGTGACGGCGGTGGCGCGGGCGCGCGCGCATTTCCGGGCGCGGCGGCGCGATTTCGCTGATGATGCGGCGGGGGTGACGCATGCGAACGAGGTGCTTGAGGCGGCGCTGGCATTGGTGCCGCGCGAGGTGGCGTGTGAATTGTTCTTTGCGGAGGAGCGCGTCTTTTGGGAATCACGCAACCATGCGGCGCGGGTGCAGAAACGGCGGCAGGACGCGCTGGGGCTTGGCTGGGGCAATCATGATCATCACACGTTCCGGTGTTCGCGCCGGTATTTTGTCGATCTGGTGGCGTTTCTGACGCGGCTGGGGTTGACGAGGCGCGAGCGGTTTTACGCCGGGAGCGAGGCGGGCTGGGGCGCGCAGGTGCTGGAGTCACAGGCGGTGGGGATCGTGGTTTTTGCCGATGTGGATCTGAAGCCGGGCGAGATTGATGTGAACTTTGCGACGCAACGGCTCGAGCCGCTGCGCGGGCTGAACACGGTGGGGTTGTGGTGTGCGCTGCACGGGGACAGTTTTCTGCAGGCGGGCATGCACCACCTTGAGGCGCGTTTCGATTTTGTGCGGCTGCGCGAGCAGCTGGCGGCGGATGGGATCGCCACGATGCGGCCGTTCTCGGATTTTCCTTTTCTCAAGCAGGCCTTCACGGAAGGGGAGCGCTGGCCGGTCAGTGCGGGGCGGATTGCGGCCTTGCGGGAGGCCGGGCTGATCAGTCCGGAGCAGGCGGACAGTTTTGCGCGTGAGGGCGCGATTGGCAGCCATCTTGAAAACCTTCAGCGCAAGGGCGGGTTCAAGGGCTTCAACCAGAAGGCGGTGAGCGTGATCATCGCCGCCACGGATCCGCGCCGGCCGCAGTCGGCGCATTGAGGCGGGGCGCCGTTCCGGTGCTCAGATCGACCAGTCCAGACTGGCGGTCGAATCGCGGGCGACCTTGTTGAGAACCTTCAGTCCGTGCTCCTCCAGCAGGACGAGTGAGCGCGGCGGCACGCTGTGGGTGAGAAAGACATTGCCGCCGATGGTGGAGCCGGCGCCGATGACGGTGTCGCCGCCCATGATGGTGGTGCTGGCGTAAACGGTGACCCGGTCTTCGAGGGTGGGGTGGCGTTTCTGGTTGCGCAGGGCCTGCCCGCCCGAGGTGGAGCGGGCGATAAGGGCAACGCCCTGGTAGAGCTTTACCCGGCTGCCAATCTCGGCGGTTTCTCCGATCACCACGCCGGTGCCGTGATCAATGAAGAAGTGCTCACCGATGCGCGCCCCGGGATGAAGATCGGAGCCGGTGCGCTCGTGGCCGTATTCGGTGATCATGCGGGGGAGCAGGGGCACCCCGAGGTTGTAGAGCACGTGGGCGAAGCGCTGGAGCGAGATGGAAAGCACGCAGGGGTAGGCGAGGATGATCTCCTCGACGCTGCGGGCGGCGGGATCGCCGGCGAAGGCGGCGTCAACGTCCGTCTTGATCATCTGGCGCAGAATGGGCAGGCGCTCCAGCGTCGCGAGGGTGAGGGCCTTGGCGCGGGCGTCGGCGTTGGGCTCCTGGGCGAATCGCAGGCTCTTGCCGATTTCGGTCTCAAGCCGTTGTCCGACTTTCGCGAGCAACCGGTCCACGAACGCGGGCAGCTCCTGCTTGGTCAGCCCGGTTTCTTCGAAGAAACCGGGGAAGATCAGGTGCATGTAGTCCGCCGCCAGCTGCTGGACGGAGTCCTGCGTCGGCAGGTTGAACCCGTCGAGGTGGTTGATCCCGCCGTCCCGTTGGTAGGAGTCGAGCAGGGCTTGCCTGACGTCACGCAGGTTCAAGGGGAGACTTCCTGACGGGCGCGCTCGGCGAGGGCGGTGGAGAGGTAGCGTTCGCCGAAGCTGGCGCCGATGGTGACGATGTTCTTGCCGGCAAACTCGGGGCGCCGGGCAACCTGAAGCGCGGCCCAGACATTGGCCCCGGTGGAGATGCCGCCGAGGATGCCGTCGTTCAGCGCGAGCTGGCGGGCGGTTTCGAAGGCGTCGTCGTTGGCCACCTGGATGACTTCGTCGATGATCTGGGTGTTGCAGTTTTTCGGGATGAAGCCGGCGCCGATGCCCTGGATTTTGTGCGGGCCGGGTTTGCCGCCGGAGAGCACGGGACTGGCCGCGGGCTCGACCGCAATGGTGCGGATGGCCTTGCGGGATTTGATGACCTCGGAGACGCCCGTGATGGTGCCGCCGGTGCCGACGCCGGCGATGAAGACATCAATCCCGCCCTGCGTGGCGGACCAGATTTCCTCGGCGGTGGTCCGGCGGTGGATCTCGGGGTTGGCGGGATTCTCGAATTGCTGCGGCATGAAGCCGCGGTCGCCGTGCTGGGCGAGGAGGTCGTTGGCCCGGGCGATGGCGCCTTTCATGCCCTCGGCCCCCGGGGTCAGCACGATTTCGGCTCCGAGCATGCGGAGCAGGACGCGGCGCTCGACCGACATGGTCTCGGGCATGGTGAGGATGAGTTTGTAGCCGCGGGCCGCGCAGACAAAGGCGAGGGCGATGCCGGTATTGCCGGAGGTGGGCTCGATGACGACGGTGCCGGGCTTGAGCCGGCCGTCTTGTTCGGCCGCCTCGATCATGGCGCGGCCGATGCGGTCCTTCACGCTGGCGAGGGGGTTGAAGAACTCGGCCTTGACGAAAACGTTGGCGGGCAGATCCCCGACGATGCGGTTGAGCTTGATGAGCGGGGTCTGGCCGATCGTGGAGATAACGTCAGGAAACATTAGTGAGGACATAATGTTTATTAGGTATTTGATGGGTCCGGGGCGTCAAGCGACGGACGGGGCAAACTTTGTCATCAGGGAGGAGGGATTCAGATGTAATACATCTCCCCGGTACCCTTGGTGGCGAGGAGGTCGAGGGTGTAGGAACGGGCCTTTTCGTCCACGGTATCCCGCAGATCCTGCCAGACTTCTTTCAGGCGGCGGCCGGTGCGACCTTCGGCACGACCGCTTAACTCGAAAAAGTCTCCTTCGATGACTTTCACGATATCGTAGAGAGAGATCTGATCCGGCGGGCGGGCGAGCGTGTAGCCGCCTTGGATGCCGCGCCGGCTGAGGACCAGGCCGCCGTTGCGCAGTTCGCTGAGAATCTGGGCAAGAAAGTTGGCGGGGACGACTTCGACCTTGGCGAGGTGGTCAATCCGGGCGAGTTCGCCCGTACCATATAACCGGGCCATTTCAGCCAGCACCCGGCAGGCGTAGTTCACTTTGACGGAAATCTTCACTGTTTTGCTAAAGTAAAATAACTCCCCCGGCCTGCAATCTTATCCGGGGTCTGTTTTGGGCGAAAGCGCGGTTGCGGATTTAACGACCCATCTCCGGCGATACACGGGGGGCGGGTTGTCGGCGCTGACGCCAGGCCCGCGGGCTGAGGCCGGCGTGGCGTTTGAAGCGCAGGGTGAAGTAAAACGGACTTTCGAATCCCACCTGCCGGGCGATGGAGGTGATGGGTTCCTGGGTAAACTCCAGCAGTTGCCGGGCCCGGTTGAGGCGTTGCAGTTCCAAATAGCGTTGGGGCGTTTCCCCGGTTTGGAGGCGGAAAAGATGGGCGAAACGCGAGGGGGAGAGTCCGCACTGGGCGGCGATCCGGGCGACGGTGAGCGGCGCGGCGAATTGCGCGCAGATGAACTCAAGCGAGCGGCGGATACGGGCATCGAGCCCGGCGGTTTCCTTGCGGGGATTGGCGAGGTCGCACCAGAGGAAGACTTCCTCGAGTGCGTTCATGGCGAGAGGTTCCCGCAAGGGGCTGGGGCCGGCGTGCAGCTGGATCGTGTCCTGCAGGCGGCGGATAATCTTCGCGCGCAGTTCATGCCCGGCCAAGGGGAGATGGAGCAACCCCGGTCCGGCCTCCGGCCAGTCGAGCCATTCCAGCCAGGCCGGGCGCGGGATGAAGTGGGCCCACAGCAGTTCCCAGCGGGAGTGACCGGGGGCGGTGCCGTAGTCGTGGAGCAGGCGCGGCTTTAGCAGGATCATATCGCCGGGGCGGGTGATCAGTTCTCCCGCGGCATGGCCGCATCGGCCGTGTCCAGCGAGGGTATGGATTAGGAGCCAGTCCTCGGTGCCATGGGCGCGATAGGTATGGAAGCGCGGCCCCTTGCGAAACCGGCCGGTCACGAGCGGGCCGGGCGGCGGGGATGGGGTGTCGGGACGGGCGGGCATGGCAGCAGGATATTATAGCTAAATGAATGCGGTAGCTATGGCGGAAAATTCCGGGGCGTGCTAGGATTTTCCCATGGTTCTCGACACCACCCCTATTGCTGACCCCAAAATTGCCGCCTTGGCGGACCAGTTTGCCCGCGATGGCTTCGTGATTGCCCGTGGTTTGTTTTCCGCTGCCGAGGTGGAGGATATCCGCACGCTTTTTACCAAGATACACGCCGACGGCGTGCCCGGCCACTATGAGCCGGCCAAGGTGCAGGATGGGGTCGATAATCCCGATGACCCGCTCTACAAGTATCCGCGGGTGATGATGCCCCATCGTTTCAATGAAAGCGCCAAGCGCTACATGCTGCATCCGGGCGTGGCCGCGCACCTGCGGGCTTTCTTCGCGATGGAGCCGGTGGCGACGCAGAGCATGTTTTATTTCAAGCCGCCCGGCGCGCGCGGACAGGCGCTGCATCAGGACCAGTTCTATCTGCTGGTCGAGCCCGGCACCTGCATCGCGGCGTGGACCGCGATTGATGACTGCGATGCCGAGAACGGCGGGATGTATCTTGTGCCCAAGACGCACGAGGCTGAGGTGGTCTGCCCGCAGACCGCCAACCGCAACGAGAGCTACACCAGCCATTTCGTGCCTGTCCCGAAAGGGCAGAAGGCGGTGCTGGCCGAAATGAAGGCCGGGGACACCTTGTTCTTCAATGGCCGGGTCATTCATGGTTCCGGGCCGAACCGCTCCGCCGACCGTTTCCGGCGTTCCTTCATCTGCCACTATGCGGCGGGCGATGTGCGCAAAATTTCAAAAGGCTACCATCCGCTGACGCGTCTCGACGGCACCCTTTTTGAAGTCGAAGCCCAGACCTCCGGCGGTCCTTGCGGCGAAGGTTGGGCCGGCGGATTGCACTGAGCGCTTGTTGGCTCCTACGGGCCTTCAGCAGGACGGATGTTCAAGTCGTGAAGAGCCGGGTCGGTTGATCCGGTCCGGCCTCAGTGAGGCCGGCTGCGAACTTCAGTGCGGTCGGAACATTCCTGACGTTCAGATCTCAATCGCGGCAGCGTTGTGCGCCCAAGCCCGGAAGGACTGGCGTCACAAATATTTGGCCCGGCCGGTCATGACGTGGACGAGCTTGGGGTCGGCCCCGGTAAGAAGTGTGTCCATCGTCGGCGTGGGCTCGGCGACCTGGCAGCGGAAGGCGAGGCTGTCGCCACGGGCGTATTGCAGCTGCATGAGATATCGGGTCTTGGTGCCGACGTTGGGCATGCCGCGGTGCCAGGTCTGATGATTGAAGAGGTAGATGTCGCCGGCGCGGCAAAAGATGGGCTCGGCGTGGCGGCCTTCGAAGACGGGATTCTCCCCGGGCACAAGGCGGCCGGAGTAATGGCTGCCAGCCACGATTTCGGTGGGGCCGTCCTCAATGGCGGTGATGTCGCTGAGGGCGACCTGCACGCTCAGCCAGATGAGGGGCAGGCGGGCGCCGGCGGGCCAGCGGGGAATCTCGGGCGGCAGCGGGTGTTCGAGCTTGTTGCAGTCGTCCACATGCCAGGTGGAGACGGCCTGGCCGGGGCCGTTGCGGATGACATTCTGCCCGCAATAGCGGCAATCGGGTCCGAGGATGCCTTGCACGAGCGAGTAGATGGGCTCGCGGATGAAGAGCCGGGTGAACTCGATGCTGTAATCCTGGGCGTTGCGCACGACGAACCACGTGCCGCGCTTTTCCGCGAAGGCGGGGTCGGATTCGCATTCATCGGTAAGCCGGCGCAGCGCGGCGCACTCGGCCTGGCTGAGGACACCGCGGATGACGGCGAAGCCGTCGCGGTGAAAAGTGTCGAGGATGGCCTCGGTTTCGGTGGGGGAAAAAGGGGCGCTGAGCCCGTCGGGGCGAGGCATGATCGGGTGGGGTTGGAGGGAACATCGGACGGCCGGGGGTGTGCATTCAATCCCGAAATGAGGGGAGCGGACACCGGTGGCTTGCGTGAAAGGGGGGACATGGCCAGACTCGGTTCCATGTCCGCTCCGTCTGCGCCCGATGCACCCCGATCGGAAACCGTTGCTCCGGCCGCGCGCCCCTGGTGGGCGCAGCGTCGCTCGTGGTGGGAGTTATTCCTGCAATTCTTCGCCGTGGCTCTGGGCGTGGCCGCAGCCACAGGCGTCGGCACCTGGCGGGAGCAGCGGAACCTGCGGGTGCTGGAACAGCACGCCCTGCAGGGCATCGCCAACGAGGTGGCGGGCAACCGGGCTCATTTGGAGGGGCGTCGCAATTATTACGCCGCGGTCGCGGCGGAGATAGAAGAAGCCCTGCAAGCAAAACAGGGGGCGGCGGAGCTGAAGGACCTCCGGCAATTCCGGGGGTTCAATCCGCTGATGCTGCGCCGGTCGGCGTTTGAGGTGAGCCAGCAGTCGCGGGCCTTTGGGCGGCTGGATTTTCAAAAGGCGGAGCAGATCGCGATGGTCTATGCGCTGCAGGACTGGGTGCTTTCGGGGACGCAGATGTGGATGTATTATGTCGCCCAGCACAGCTCGGGGATGTTGCTGCCACCGCCGGAACTGGGCCGGATCATGCGGGACTGGGCGGGGATGTGCGATGAGTTGTTGCGAGCCTACGATTCATTGCAGCCGGTGCTGCCTGCGCCGCTTTCGGTGGGTGCCGGCTCCTGAACCGGTGGATGCGGCGTTTTCCCGCGTTGCATCCGGTCGGGTGAACACCCGTTATGTGAACCATGCTGTTTTCCTCCCGTGAAAAAATCCGCTGCGGCGTGGCCGGGGTCGGCTCCCTTGGTCAGCATCATGCCCGGATCTATGCGTCGCTGCCCGGCGCCGAACTGACGGGCATCTATGAAGCCAGCGATGCCCGGGCGGAAGAGATCTGCGCCCGGCATAATTGCCGGCGTTTCGCGACGCTCGCCGAACTGGGCGAGGCCTGTGATGCCGTTTCGGTGGTCGTGCCGACGGACCGTCACGCGGAGGTCGCACTGCCGTTGCTGGCGCAGCAATGCCATCTGCTGATCGAGAAGCCGCTCTGCGCGAGCCTGGCCGAGGCCGAGCAGGTGCTGGCGGCGGCGCAGCAGCACGGTTGCCTGGTGCAGGTGGGGCACGTCGAACATTTCAATCCGGTGATGAGCTTCCTGGAGAAGCACGCCGACCGGCCGCAATACATCACCACCGAGCGCCTCGCGCCCTACCAGACGCGCGGCACGGAGGTCGGGGTCGTCCTTGATCTGATGATTCACGACATCGGCATCGTGCTGGCGCTGGTGAAGTCGCCGTTGCGCAAGATCGACAGCGTGGGGCTGAGTGTGCTCTCGAAGACCGAGGATATTGCGAACGCGCGGCTCGAGTTTGAGAACGGCTGTGTGGCCAACCTCAGCGCCTCGCGGATGAGCCTGAAGAAAAACCGCGAGATCCGCATCTTTCAGGACAACGCCTACCTCTCGCTCGATTTCATGAACCAGAAGGGGCATCTGGTGAAGAAGAGCGATCTCATCGCCTACGGGGTGAAACTGAAGGTCGGCCTGGCCAAGGCCGGTGACGCCTCTTCGATTCCGGTCAACGAGATCCCGATCGAGAAGGGCGAGCCCCTCGCCATCGAGCTGGCGCATTTTGTGGACAGCGTGCGCCGGGCGCAGCAGCCGAAAGTCGGCGCGGCCCTGGGCAAAAGCGCGCTGGAAGTGGCGATCACCATCACGGACCAGATCCGGCATGCGAAAAAATAATCCCCGCGGCGCGCATAAAGGAACCGCTGGACTAAGCTGCGCGAGCTTTGTGTGCTGGGTGCTGAATTCATGAGTCCCGCTGTCGCAGAGATTCCTTTCACGTTGCCACCGCCCGCGAACGGGCGGGTGGATTTACTGGTGGTGGCGGGGGAGCACTCCGGTGACGAGCACGCGGCGCGCATGGTGCGGGAGCTGCGGGTGAAGCAGCCCGGACTGGCGGTGGCGGCGCTCGGCGGACCGGAGCTGGCGCAGGCGGGCGCGCAGTTGTTGCATGATCTCACGGCTTCGTCGGTGGTGGGGCTGGTCGAGGTGCTGAAGAACTATTCCTTCTTCAAGGCGTTGTTCAACGAAACGCTCCGCTGGATCGAGGAACACCGGCCGCGGGCGGTGTGTTTTGTGGATTATCCGGGATTCAATCTCCGGCTGGCTGCGGCCCTGCGCGAACGGGGGCTGTCCGTGAAAGGCGGTGGGAAGATCCAGTTGCTCTATTACATCTCGCCGCAGATCTGGGCGTGGAAGGCCAAGCGCCGCTTTACGATGGCGCGTGATCTCGACGCTCTGGCGGTGATTTTTCCCTTCGAGGTGGATTGCTACCGGGACACCGATTTGCCGGCGGAATTTGTCGGGCACCCGTTTCTGGCCGCAGATTACACCCCGCCGGTGCGGCATGATCCCTCAGGGCCGGTGCTCTTGCTGCCGGGCAGCCGCACCCAGGCGGTGGAGCGGATCTATCCGATTCTGTTGACGGCTTATCGGCGTTATCGGACCGGGGGCGGGACGCGTGCCGCCGTGGTGATTTATCCGAGTGAGGAAATCCGGCGTGTGCTGGAACGGGTCATGGCGGATTTTGCGTCGCTGCGTGATCGGGTGACGCTGCGGCCGGTGTCGGAAAAAGGAGGCCCGGTCGGGGCGGGGGGACCTGCCCAGCCTTTGGAGGCCGGTGCGGTGCTCACGAGCTCGGGCACGATGTCGTTGCACTGCGCGCTCGCGGGCATTCCCGGGGCGATCGCCTACCGCACGAATCCCCTGACTTATCTGCTGGCACGCTGGTGGGTGAAGCTCGACTACATCGGCATCGCGAACCTGTTGTTGAAGGAGCCGATGTATCCGGAGTTCATTCAGGGCGCGGCGACGGCGGAGGCGCTGGCGGCGCAATTACGGGAGTGCTTGGATGATGCCGCGCGACGGGCGCGTACCGGGGAGCAAGTGAGCCGGCTGCGGATTTTGCTGGATCAACCCGCGAATGGAACGGTGGCGGACTGGCTTGCGCGGAGGCTTAGCGTATGACCACATGGCCTGGCCGGATGTCGCCCCCGGTTGCTACCCCATGATCCCCGAGTCCATCCGAGCCATTCCCCGTCGTCGCAGCCATCTTGTGCCCGTGGTGGTCTTGCTGATCGGGTGCGTGGCGTCGGTGCTGGCCTGGTGGCTGGTCCGACGAGAAACCCACCGGGTGGATCAGGGCCGGTTTATCCGCCAGACGGAACGGTTGGAGCGGGCGATCCTGGCTCGTTTCGATACGGTGTCCGATTTGTTGCACGGTGCGCGGGCACTGGCCGTGGCCAGCGAAGAGGTGACCCCGCAGGAATGGTCGACTTATTTTCGCACGCTTACCCAGCAGTTCAGCAACGGCATCGTGGGCATGGGCTATGTCGAGCGGGTGGCGCGCGGGGAGGTGGATGCCTTTGAACAGCAGATCCGCGCCAGCGGCGTGCCGGCGTTCACCGTGCAGCGCACAGGGACCCGGGAATGGTTGTATGTTGTCACCAGTATCGAGCCCCGTGAGCGGAACACGGAGGTGCTGGGCATCGACATCGGCTCGGGGAACACCCGGAGGCTGGCGGCCAACGAGGCCGCGCAGCACAATGCGCTGGTGCTCTCCCGTCGTATCCGGCTCGATCTCGACGGCCGATTGAATGTGGAGGGTTTTCTGCTGTTGCTGCCGGTCTATGCGGACAAGGGGGCGCCGGCGACTGAAGCGGGCCGGATTGCCGCGTTGCGCGGCTGGGTTTATGCCTCGATCCGGGTTGATGAATTGCTGGCGGACATGCCGACGAGCGCGGCGGTGCAGTTGAACTTTGATGTCTTCGAAGGCGGGGAGATGACCCCGGAAACATTGCTGTTTGATGGCGATGGCTTTTTCCCCGGAAGTGACCGCAGGATTTTGACGGGAGGGCGGAACAACTCCATGCAAGGGCAGCGCAAGATGGATGTGCTGGGCCAGGAGTGGATGCTGCGGCTCCGCTCGACCCCGGCGTTTGATGCCGATGGCAATCGTGTGCTGGCGTGGGTGGTGGGCGGCAGCGGATTGGTCGCCAGTATGCTGGCCGCATTGTTCACCTTCAGCTTGGTCAACGCCCGGGTACGGGCGCAGGATTTGGCGGATCGCATGACGGTGGATTTGCGGCGCGCGGAGGGCGAATCGCGCCGCCTGGCCATGGTCGCCCGGCATACCGCCACCTCGGTGATCCTGATGTCGCCTGACTGGGAGATCGAGTGGGTCAATGAAAGCTTCACCCGCTATTTTGGCTATACTCTGGACGAGGTCCGGGGCCGTCGCCCGGGGGATATCCTGCACGGCCCGCAGACGGATGAGGGGGCGGTTGAGCTGATCGAGAGCACCGGTGAGCGGGACGAGCCTTACCAGGGTGAGATCATCAACTACACCAAAGACGGACGGCCGCTTTGGCTGAAGCTTGAGGTGCGGGCGCTGCGCGACACCGCAGGAAAGCTGAACGGTTACATGGGGCTGCAGCTTGATGTCACGGAACGGCATTTGGCCGAACAGGAGCTGGCCCGCACGGAGGCGCAGTTGCGTTTCATTTTCGACAACGTCCCGGTGGGCGTGAGCTGGGTGCGCTACGGAGAGCGCGGTGAAGAGAGCCGCAACAGTGAGTCGTTCTTCCGCATCACGGGTCTGACCCGTGAGGAGGTCACGAGTCATGCGGTGGTGCGTGCCATCAGCCACCCGGATGATCTGGTCGAGCAGGACGTGCTGCGGCAGCGGCTGGATAAGGGGGAGATTGAAGAATTCAGTCTGGAGAAGCGCTATCTGCGTCACGATGGCAGCACCGTCTGGGTGTTGTTGCGCTGCAAGGCCTACCGGGGGGCGGAAGGCCGCATTGAGCAGGAAATCTCCACCATCATTGACATCACCGAACGCAAGCGGGCCGAGGAGGCGCTGGCGCAGAAGGAGGCGCAGATACGCTTTGTCTTTGATGTGGTCCCGGTGGGCATCCACCTGCGGGTGGTGCGCAGCGCATCCGGACAGGGTGTGGAGACGCTGCTGGTCAACGAGGCCCATGCCCGTATCACGGGGCTCACCCCGGAGCAGATGCAGCGGCCTTCGGCCTTTGCCTCGATTTCCCACCCGGAGGACTATGTCCGCCAGCGTGAATTACGCGCCACGGTGCAGCGGGGGGAGACCGATCGCTTCAGCATCGAAAAACGCTATTTGCGGCCGGATGGCAGTATTGTTTGGGTGCTCCTGTCGAGCCGGCGCTTCCCTGATGCCGACGGTGGCGGCTACCAGGATATCGTGACGGTGGTGGACATCACCGAGCAACGGCGTCAGGCGGAGGAGTTGCGGGTGGCGAAGGAGACGGCGGAGGCGGCCAGTCTGGCGAAAAGCCAGTTTCTCGCGATGATGAGCCATGAGATCCGCACGCCGATGAACGGCGTGATCGGCATGACCTCGCTGCTGCTCGATTCCCCGCTCACCGCGGAGCAGAGGGAATACACCGAGACGATCCGCCAGAGTGGCGACCAGCTGCTGACGGTGATCAACGACATTCTCGATTTTTCGAAGATCGAATCGGGGAAGATGGATTTTGAGCAGATGGAATTCAACGTGCGCGAGTGCGTGGAGGGCACGCTCGACCTGTTTGCGCCGCGGGTTGCGGAGAAAGGGCTCGATCTGTTGTATGAGATTGCGGACGGCGTGCCCGGCATGGTGCGGGGCGACTCCACCCGGTTGCGCCAGGTGCTGGCGAACCTCCTGTCCAACGCCATCAAATTTACCAAGGCGGGCGAAGTTCTGCTCACCTTGCGGCCGGGTGCGATCACCGCCGACAAGGTGGAACTGGAGTTTGCCGTGCGCGACACGGGCATCGGCATTCCGTTGGCGGCGCAGTCGCGGTTGTTTCAATCCTTCAGCCAGGTGGACGCCTCCACCACGCGGAAATACGGCGGCACCGGTCTGGGGCTGGCCATCAGCAAGCGGCTGGTCGAGATGATGGGCGGCCGGCTCTGGGTGGAGAGCGAGCCGGGCAGCGGCTCAACCTTCCTCTTTACCATTGTGGCGGAGACCGTGCCGAGCACGCCGCGGCTGTTTCAGGGCAGCGGTGTGGCGACTTTGAGCGGTAAACGCCTGCTCATCGTGGACGATAATGCGACGAACCGCCGGATCCTGCACGCCATGACGACCAGCTGGGATATGCAGCCGCAGGCGGCGGCTTCCGCGGCGGAGGCGCTTGAGTGGATCGGGGCGGGCACCTCGTTCGACGTGGCGATTCTCGACATGCACATGCCCGACATGGACGGGGTGATGCTGGCCCGGGAGATCCGGCGGCGCCCGGGCGGAGTCGCGCTGCCGATGATCCTGCTCTCCTCCCTGGGGCAGAGGGAACACCAGAGCGGCGAAGGTCTGTTCGCCGCCTATCTGACCAAGCCGGCCAAGCCGGCGAAAATCATCGAGGTGCTGGCGGGGATTTTCCGCGCCAACCCGGCGGCTCCGGCGGAACAGGTTTTTACAGGCGTGAAGGCCGGTGTTTTCACCCGCTCGGAGCGCGTCCTCCTGGCCGAGGACAACACCGTGAACCAGAAGGTGGCCATCATGATTTTGGAGCGCCTGGGCTACCGGGCGGATGTGGCGGCCAACGGATTGGAGGCGATTGAAGCCGTGATGCGGCAGCCGTATGACATCGTGCTCATGGATGTGCAGATGCCGGAAATGGATGGGTTGGAGGCGACCCGGATCATCGTTTCGCGTCTGCCGGACCCGGCTGAGCGGCCCTGGATCATTGCGCTCACGGCCAATGCGATGCAGGGTGATCGCGAGCTGTGTCTGGCGGCCGGAATGGACGATTACATCAGCAAGCCGATCCGGCGTGACGAGCTGGAAACGGCGATGGCGCGGGCACGCAAGGACGAGGAGCGCACCTGATCCCCATCTTTTAGACTATGGCGCGTTTTCAGAAAAGCGGTCGCCGGATTCGGCGATGATGCAATTCAAGTTGCCCTGGCCACAGTTCACACGGATGAGCGCAGACAGGATGCTTCGTAATCCGTGCCTATCGGTGTCATCCGTGGCTAAAATTAGGCGCTTCGTATTCTGAAAAGTCCAAACCCGGAGTGCGTTTGGGCTGAGAGGGCGCCGGAAAAGGAAGCCGAATGACTTGGTCGTGGCAGGGTCCCGTCTGTCCCACTTCTGAATCGCCCTGGGTGGGCTCAGGGACCGGGCTTGTGCTCCGGCGCGGGCGCGCCCATGCGGGTATCGATGTCGCGCCAGACCCGGTCGGCCCGTTCGTTGAGCAGCTGTCGGCCCCGGCCGATCTCGGCCTCGCGCGCGGCGCGGTTTTCACCCGCGATTTTGGCGAGGTCGTCGAGATTGTAGAGATAGACGTTCTCGATGTCGGCCACCGCCGTGTCCACATCGCGGGGCAGCGCGAGATCAATGAAGAGTTGGGGGCGGGCCGCGCGGCGGCGCATGGCCATGCCGACGGTGTCGGCGTGCACGACCGTGGTGGGCGCGGCGGTGGCGCAGACAATGATGTCGAAGTCGCCGAGTTTCACGGGGACGAGCCAGAAGGGCAGGGCAAACGCGCCAAAATCATTGGCCAGCTGCATCGCCCGGTCCAACCGGCGACTGGTGACGGAGAGCGTGCCGGCGCCGCGGCTCTGGAAGGCACGCGCGGTTTTTTCGCCGATCTCGCCGGCGCCGAGCAGCAGCACGCGGGTGGGGGCGAGATTGCCGAAGATGCTGCGCGCGAGTTCGACCGCGACATTGGCCACGCTCACCTGGCCTTCCGTGATGGCGGTGTGCGTGCGCACATGCTTGGCCGCTTGAAAGGCTTTTTGGAACATCCGGTTGAGCACCGGTCCGGTGCTGCCGCGAGCCTGGGCGACGGCATAGGCTTCCTTCACCTGGCCGAAGATTTCCGTCTCACCGACGAGCTGGGAATCCAGTCCGGCGGCGACTTCCAGCAGGTGACGCACGGCCTCGGGGCCGCGCAGGCTCACCCGGTGGCGGATGAACTCCTCCTCGGCGAAGCGCTGGTGGGCGCAGAAGGTTGCCTGTACACGGTCCACGGCGGTGCCGCCGTCGGCGACGCCGTAGAATTCGACCCGGTTGCAGGTGTTGAGGATGGCGTATTCGCGCAGCCCGGGGATGGTGCCGAGTTCGCGGTGCAGCCGCAGGGCCGCTTCTTCCGAAAGCGAAAGCTTCTCCCTCACCTCCAAAGGCGTGGTGTGATGGCTGGCCCCGAGAATGAAGAGACCGTCAGTGGCTGCGGGGTCGCGGCTCATGCGTGGGAGATGAGGCCGAGCGACAGCAGCGCGACCGCAAACAGCAGAATGCCGGCCCAGGCAAAGCGCTTGGCGACCAGCCTGCCGGCGAGGCGCAGGGCGAGGGTGGCGGCGTAGCCGGCCCAGATGAGGGCCGTCAGCAGGTGAGCGACACCGATGCGGCTGATGTCCTGCAGCCAGTAAACGGAGCCGACAGCGAGGGAGGCGGACAGCAGGGCGACGCCCAGCCCGAGCAGCCTCACGCTGATCAGGTCGAGATCGAAGAGGGAGGGCAGGAAGGAAAACCAGCCGCCGAGGGTCTTGTGTTTCAGCGAGTAGTTGCGCAGCAACAGCATGAACGCGGTGAGGGCGAGCAGGGCGAAGACCCCGTAGCTGAAAAGCGCCAGCGCCGCGTGGAACTCGATCCAGGGGTTGCCGCCGAAAAGGTCGCTGCGGCGGGTGGCATCCCAGGCGGGAATCAGCAGCGAGACCAGCGTGAGCGCGGCGGCGAGGCAGGCGGTGAAATAGCCGAGCAGACTGGTGCGGAAAGAGACTCCGATAACGAGGTAGATCGAGATCGCGGACCAGGCGGTGAACTGAAAGAGCTCGAAGGTGTTGCCCAAGGGGCATCCACCGACCGTCATGCCGCGCAGGTAGAGCCCGGTGAGCTGCATGGCGTAGGCGGCGAGGATGAGGCCGTACATCGCGACGTTAAGCGGGCGGCCGCCGCGCAGCAGGGACCAGGTGCCCAACAGGAAGCCCGCCAGGTAAAACTCGGCGGCGAGCCAGAGCCAGGTGCGGTCGGTCATTTGTGCGAGCATGAAGGGTGGCAGCCTGTCCGGCTCGCGCCGGGAGGCAAGTCCGGCGGCATAAAGTGGCGGGGCATTTTGCGCCGGCAGGGGAGGATCAGGCGCGCCCGGCTTGAGTTGCGGAGGCTGTTTGTCACGCTGCCGGGCCATGCCTTCGTCTCGTGCCAAATCCCGTTCTGTGAGCGCCGCCGCGATCCAGCGGCCCGCGCCGGCCGGTCCGCTGGCGCCGATGCGGGTGCATACGCTGCGCCCGGAGCAGGTGCATCCGGTGGTGCGCATCGCGCACCGGCAGGAAGGCGGGTTGCAGATTCCCCGGCGCATCATTCTGGATTACGAGATTGTACTGATCATGCGCGGCCGGGGGGAGTGGACCTGCGACGGGGAACGGAAGCCGCTGGGCGCCCACGACCTTCTGGTGATACCGCCCTTTGTGCCGCATTCCTTCCAGCTGGCCTTGGAGGAGCCGGGAGAGCATATCGCCGTGCACTTTGATTTTGCGCCGGAGGTGCCGGCTTCAGCGCGTGGGCTCGCCGGGCGTCGGCCGTTTCGGGTGCGATTTACCCATGGGCTCGGTTTGCTTCGCCAGCAGCGGCTTTACGCCGGTCACCGGCTGGGCCGGTTGTTGCAATCCGTGGTGGCGGCCCATGGGGCTGATGGAGTCTTGGGACCGGCACTGGCGTCCGCCCGGCTGGCCGAAGTTTTGTTGAGCCTGTTGGGCGAAAAAGCTGGCGTGCGGCTGGCGGGGCAGGGGGCAAGGGATCACGCGCGGGTGGAACAGGTGACCGCCTATATGCGGGCGCAACTGGCCGGGCGCATTGATCACGCCGCGTTGGAACGGGTATCGGGCCTGAGCGCGAGCCGCCTGCAGGCGGTGTTCCGGGAGATCACCGGGTATCCGCCGCTCGATTACCTGCGACGGTTGCGGGTAGAGGAGGCGCGGCGGCTGTTGGCCGATGCGCGGCTTTCGGTGAAGGAGATCGCAGCTCTGGCGGGCTTTCGTGACACGAGCCATTTCAGCAAGGTTTTCCGGCGCATCGACGGACTTTCCCCCGGACACTACCGGGAGGCACTGCTTGCGGGCCGGCAGGAAAAATAGCCAACACCTGCGCGTCCCGGCCAAGAGTGCGCGCCTGACAAACGCCGGGATGCGGACAGGTTGGCGAAACCATGCTTACCCCCGCCCAAGTTCAGGAATTCAAGTCCACCGGCTACCTGCGCGGTCCCCGGGTGTTGTCCGATGCCGAGGTCGATGTGCTGCGTGCCGAGGTCGAGCGCGTGATCGTGGATCGCGAGCGCAAGGACATCCCGCAGCCCGTGCTCTGCCACAATTTCACGCACGACGAAACCGCGCCCGTCTGGCAAATCGTCAACATCTGGGAGGCGAGTCCGCCCTTCGCCCGCCTGATCCGCACCCCGGCGATCTGCGAAGAAATCGCCCAGCTCACCGATGCGACTGAACTTCGCATCTGGCATGACCAGATCCAATACAAGCCAGCGGCCAAGGGCGGAGTGAACATGTGGCATCAGGATGCGCCGCTCTGGCCGATCATCCGGCCCATGACCGAGGTCACGGCCTGGGTGGCGCTCGACGACGTGGATGTGGACAATGGCTGCATGAGCATGGTGCCCGGCTCGCACCTGTGGGGCGACCACATGGATGACCTGCGCCTGTGGCGCGATTTTGTGAAGGACGTGCCGACGGAGTTTGAAGGGCACAAAGTCACCGTGCGCACCTGCCCGGTTAAAAAGGGCGAAGTCCACTATCATCATGCGCTGACCTGGCACGGCTCGCACGCCAACACCAGCGGTCGCCCGCGCCGGGCCATCGCGCTGCACTTCATGACCGGCGACACGCGCTACGTGGCCTCGGGCGAACACTGCATGAAGCAGTTCGTCACCGTCGGTGATGGCGAGGTCCTCCGCGGCGAACATTTCCCGCACGTCTGGAGCAAGGCAGCCGTCCCGGCGTGATACCAAACGCACTCAGGATTTAGATTCAGAATACGAGGCGCTGAATTTTTAGCCACAGATTGCACAGATAGGCACGGATTAAGAAGGATCCTATCTGGGCTCATCCGTGCAATCTGTGGCCAAAGTCCAAAGGCATCGGGCGATTGGTGTGAGACTCGCGATTGTAGGGCTTACTTCGTGGCCGCGAGCGCTTCGCTCTTCGCTTGCGCAAAGCGCGCGGCGAGGCGGTGCCAGGTTTCCTGGTCGAGCGGGGCCTCGGCGGCCTTGATCACGCCGGTGATGTGCTCGGGGCGTTTGACGCCGGCGATGGCGCTGGTGATGGCCGGGTGCGTGAGCACCCACCGCACGGCGAGTTCGGCCATGGTGAGTCCGAGTTCGGCGGCGATGAGCTTGGCGTCCTCCACGGCGGCGAGAATGGCTTGCAGACCTTGGGGTTGGAAAAGCGGGGTCTGTGAACGCTGGTCGTCGAATTTCATGGCCGCGGTGTAGCGGCCGCCGAGGAGCCCGCGGAAGAGCGGGGAGTAGCTGAGCACGCCGATGCCGTGGCTCAGGCAGTAGGGCAGTTCGCGGGCCTCGATGTCGCGGGCGACCAGGCTGTAGGAAGGCTGGAGACTTGCGAGGGGGAAGTGCCCGCGGTAGAGTTCCATCTGCTCCGGGTTAAGGTTGCTCACGCCGAACCAGCGGACCTTGCCCTCGCGCTGCAACTGGCCGAAGGCGGCGGCGACTTCGTCGGGCCGTGTGAGCGGATCCCAGGCATGGATCTGGTAGAGATCGATATGGTCGGTCTGCAGGCGGCGCAGCGAGGCTTCGCAGGCGCGCAGGATGTAGTCGCGGGTCGTGTCGGGATGGCGGCCGTTTTTGGCGTCGAAATTCCAGTAGAACTTGGTCGCGAGCACAAAACGATCGCGGACGCCTTCGCGCTGGAAAAATTTTCCCAGTTCGGCTTCGGCCAGGCCGTCGCCGTAGGCGTCGGCGGTGTCGATGAAGTTGATCCCGTGCTCAAGCGCGGTCTTCACCGCCTCGGCCCAAGGCTCGACGGGAACGTCGCCCCACCACGCCGGACTCAGCTGCCAGCAGCCGAAACAAATGGGCGAAACATGAAGATCGGTTTGGCCGAGTTGACGCAGTTGCATGACGGTATTGTCGGTCGCCTGCCGGTGTGGTCAACCTTCCGGCCGGTTTTAAAGACGCTTGGCCACCCAGAAGCGGCAGTCGTCGGAAAAATCGCGGATGGCGCGGGATTCACTGGCGACCTCGCGGCGCATCACATCGTGGACGTGTTCCCAGCCGGTGGCGCGCAGGTCGGCGAGAATCTCGTCGCGGTCGGGCAGGTGCATGAAGGTGCGGCCGGTGCCTTCTTCTTCGAAATAGCGGTCGCCGAATTCACGAAGAATGGGGTCCTGTTTGCCGCGGGCCCAGCGCCGGGCCTCGATTCGCCAGAGCGCCTGTTCCTCCGGCGAGCTGTCGCGGTCGTGGGTCGTGAACAGAAACGTGGCACCGGGCCGGCAGACGGCGGCCAGCTGGCGCAGCGCGCGCCGCCGGTTGCGGCGCAACGGAATCTGCATGAGCCCGTTGAACATGAAGAGCGCGCCGTCAAACCGGATGTCATTTAATAGATGACATCCCGCCAGGCGCGTGGCGTCGGCGTGGAAGAGGGTAATCTGCGCCTCGCGCTCGATGATGAGGCTCTGGGCCTGGGCGAGCAGTTCCTCGGCGAAGTCAAACGCGTGGAGGTGGCGGTAGCCGAGTTCCCAGAGGGCGCTGCAGACCCGGCCGGCGCCGCAGCCCGCCTCGATGAGGCGGGCGTTCTTGTCGGGAAAAAACCGGTCGATCAGGATCCGTTCCGAGGCCCACAGGCCGAGCTTGCGCGCGGCGCGGGTGTAGTGAACCACGGCGGTGAGGTCGTTGAAATCGCCGCGGACGGTGGTGCCGGAGACTTTTCTTGCGGAGGGCAAGGGGACGGAGCTTGCGGTTTTTGGGGCGGGACTCAGGACTTCCGGCGCCACGCGGCGATGAACATGCCGTTGGCGTTGATGTCGTGCGGCCAGAGTGTGACGCGGTCGCCTTGGCCAAGGATGGGGAGCGGGGTGAGCTCAGGCTGGGCGGCGGCAAAGGCATCGGCCACGGCGGTGGTTTCGCTGCGGGTGAGCGTGCATACGGCGTAGATGAGCCGGCCTCCGGGTTTGAGGGAGCCGGCCACATGGTTGAGCAACGCGAGCTGGGTGGTGGCGAGTTCGCGCGCGTCGTCGGCCGTGGTGGTCCAGCGCGCGTGCGGATTGCGCTGCCAGGTGCCGACACCGCTGCAGGGTGCGTCCACGAGAATGCCGTCGAACTTGGCTTTGGTGGGCAGCTTGGCCGAACCATCCCAAGGTGTGGCACGGTAGTTGAAGAGCTTGGCGCGCGCGGCGCGGCGCTTGAGCGTTTCCAACCGGCCGGTGTGGCGGTCGGTCGCCCAGACGACCCCCTTGTTCTGCATGAGATCGGCGAGATGCAGGGTCTTGCCGCCTTCGCCGGCGCAGGTGTCCCACCAGGTTTCGCCGGGCCGGGGGGCGCACGCCAGACCGGTCAGTTGTGAGGCGAGATCCTGGATTTCGAATTCTCCGTCCTTAAATTGTGCCGTGCGGAAAAGATCCTGAGCGCCGGTGAAACGCACGGCGTCGGGGGAGAGCGGCGTGGTCTCCGCGGCAAAAAGGGATTTGGCGAGCGCGGCGGCGGTGCCGGGGCGGGCGCGCAACCAGAGTGCGGGTTCACGCTGCAACTGGCGCAGCCATGCGGCCTTGGCCTCGGGGGAGGGCAGGGCAAGTTCGTCCCAGATCCAGGCCGGTACAGCGCGGACGGCGAGGGCCTCGGCCTTGATGGATTTTTCGTCCGCGCTGAAACGCGTCTGCAGCTGGACGGCCTGTTCGAGGCGTTTTTGCGCGGAAGTCTTCGGCGCGAGCCAGCTCTGCCAGCGGAAGTAGGCGAACAGGGTCCGGCTGATGGCCCGGCGTTCACGCGGCCCGAGATGGCGCCTTTGCTCAAAGTAGGCGCGGATGGCCGCGTCGGCCCTCTGTCCGGCGGTGAGGCCGGTCAATATATGGGCGGCATGGGTGAACGTGGCTTGATCGTACATGTTTTCACCACGAAGGACGCGAAGGGCGCGAAGGACAAACCCGGAAAAGGGCGAATTTACCCGGCGGTACCGGGGGGCCATTTGCGGGGATCGGATTGATCAGGGGTGACGTGGGTTACTCCCTCGGGCTCCGATTAAAAAGAGGAAACATTTTTCGAGAAGGGGAGTCCCGGAAAGTGATGAAGCCTCTGGCCCTATTGGCGGTGTTTTTTCCGGCCGCGTTGATGGCACAGAATTTCGAAGGTCTGTTCAAGGGAGGAGAACTGGAGCTTCCCTTGCTCTCAGCAGGGCCGGATCAGGCGGCCAAACTACGCGAAGTGTCCCGGTTTCCACTCCTGCCGTTATTTGCGGGGTTCAGCTTGGATGCGCCGGAAAAGAAGGTCGCGGTTTTTCATCTGCGGGTCGTGGAGCCCAAGGAGCGCCGCATCATGAAAATGATCATCGGTCCGCCCCGTCCAGGACCCGATTACAAGCTCAGGGTGAAGCCGGCTCCCGTGGAACAATCATGAAGCGGGATGGGCGAATGAGTCGGCTCGGTTTATCTGAGTCCAGGTGAAGCGGTTGGGGCCGGACCGATCTGTTTAACCACGAATGGATACGAAGGTACACGAATGAAAGCCATGCGCCCTGCCGTTTCCGCGATGTGTTAACCGCGTTTTGACCAGCGGCGTTCCTGTTTCAGTTCGAGGGGCTTGGTTTCGAGCTGGACGCCGGCGACGGCGGGGTGGGCGCGGAGTTCCTGGAAGACGGGGGCGGTGAGTTTCCAGCTGAGGGCGGTGCTGACCTCGGCGATGGAGGTGACGCGGTCTTCGAAGAGGAAGCCGAACTCCATGCGGGTTTCACCGCCCTGCTTGTCCACGGTTTCGCGGAGGAGGCGGAGGAAGGCCGGGGTCTTGGGATGATCGGGGCGGAGGATCCAGATCACCTTCTTCACGATGCCGGTGATGAAGTTGTCGAGGGGGTAGCACTCCTTGACGTTGATGCGGGCGCCGTCGTTGCCGGCGATGACATTGCCCTGCACGAGGACGGGTTGCTCGGGCAGCAGGTTGGCGGCGTAGGCGGCGTAGGCGTCGGCAAACATGTTGAGCGCCAGGGAGGACTGCCGGGTGGCGAGGGTGAAGGCGGCCCAGGGGCGGTTGTCCTTCTTCGAGAGTTTTTTGGCGATGTTGCCGGCGATGCCGCAGAGGCGGAATTCGATGCGGTCCGTCTGTTGCAGGAGGCTGTCCACGGTGTGGGTGTCAATGGCCTCGGCGAGCCCGGCATACACGTTCATCGGGTGGCCGGAGACGTAGAAGCCGAGGAGCTCCTTCTCAAATTGCAGGCGTTCGGCGGGGGTGAAATCCGCCGCCGGGTTGAGCGCTGAGGGTTGAGCGTTGAGAGCTCTTGCGGCGGCGGGCGCGGGATCCTCGGCGAGCATGTCGAGGAAGCTGTGCTGGCCGGCGGCCTTGTCGCGGGCGGCGGCGGAGGCGTTGGCGAGCGCGGCGTCGATGCCGTCGAAGAGTTGCTTGCGACTGGCGCCGCTGAAGTCGAAGGCGCCGGTCTTCACGAGGTGTTCGAGGACGCGCTTGTTGAGGGCGCGGGGATCACCGCGGCGAATGAAGTCGGCAAAGTCGGCATAGGGGCCGTTGCGCTCACGTTCTTCGATGATCTTTTGCGCGGCCTGTTCGCCGACGCCTTTGATGCCGGCGAGTCCGAAGCGGATCTTGCCGCCATCCGCAGCTGAGGGTTGAGGGTTGTGGGTTGAGGGATCGGATGCTCCCGCAGTGGTTTTGTTCTCAACTCTTGACCCTGAACTCTCGGCTCGCGGCGCGTCGGCGCCGCGAAACACCGGGGTGAACATCTCACGGGACTCGTTCACATCGGGGCCGAGGACGGTGAGGCCCATGGCCTCGCTCTCGGCGATGAAGTGGGAGACCTTCTCGGAGTTGCCCAGTTCGGAGCTGAGCATGGCGGCCATGAACTGGACGGGGTAGTTGGCCTTGAGGTAGCCGGTCTGGTAGCTGAGGACGGCGTAGGCGGCGGAGTGCGATTTGTTGAAACCGTAGCCGGCGAATTTGTTGAGGATGTCGAAGATCGAATCGGCGGTCTTGGCATCAATGTTGTTCACGCGCTTGGCGCCTTCGACGAACTTGACGCGTTCCTTGGCCATGGCCTCGGCGTCCTTTTTGCCCATGGCGCGCCGGAGCATGTCGGCGCCGCCGAGGGGGTAGCCGGCGCGGATCTTGGCGGCTTCCATG
>CAYSBR010000009.1:0-94326 GCA_964429385.1 uncultured Opitutaceae bacterium | reverse complement strand
CTGAAAGCATCTAAGCGCCAAGCCCATCCCAAGATAAGATCACAATCCACCGCAAGGTGGTGCAAGGTCCGGGTAGACCACCCGGTTGATAGGGCAGAAGTGTAAGCGTGGCAACACGTTCAGCTAACTGCTACTAATGACCTTGCCGGTTTATGCAATTTAAGCGCTCGTATTCTCAGGCGTTTATCTCACCCCCTTTCATTATTTTATATCTAAGCTTTAGAATTACCCCGCACTGTCGGGGTTTCCCTTCCTGGTGATCATATACCGGGGGTTCCACCCGTTCCCATCCCGAACACGGCCGTTAAGCCCCGAGTAGCCAATGGTAGTAGGACGATAGGTCCCGCGAGAGTAGGTTGTTGCCAGGTTTATGGCCCGGTTCTTCGAAAGAAGAGCCGGGCCTCTTTTTTTATTCAGTTTCAACTGCCAGCTTTATTTTAAAAGATTGGCCCTAGGCCGGACTCATGCAGTTGAACGATAGCGGATAACGTCCGGAGTCTTTCGCACATTTGAGAGGGTAGGCAGAGGGCGGGTTAACCGATGACCTGAGCCCGAAAGCCAACATGTCAGATCAAACCGTTACTCCGACGGTCGCGGGCAGCCCTGGACCAGTCCGACCAAGCGGGCATCCGGATCGATCAAACTCCCTCGGCGAGCTTTGTCATCAGTCGGGGAGGCCATCAGCGCTCCGAGGTATTCTTTCCTCCAAAGGATAGGGCAGATGTAGTAGGTGGGTGCGAGCGAGGCGGAAGAGAGCTGTCTTGGCTCCAATTCGCGAGTAACGCTCAAAGATTGGCAGGCTTCCAGCTGTTACGAACACGCAAACATTCCCCTGGGCCAGGGTTCAGCGCTTGACTGGCTCCATGCCCTGCGGTTCCGATTCCTCAGCTAACCAAATCAATCTCCAGCCTCCACAGGTTGGTCGCGATTAGTAACCTGTCCTAGCCATGCAAAAGAAGAACTCGTTTCTAAAATACCTATTTGCGGGTGCCGCGGCACTCGCTCTGACCTTGGCCAATGTCTCATTGGGCCAAGTTATCACCACGTCGTCATTGACCGGTACGGTCACTGACACTTCCGGGCGTCCGCTCTCCGGTGCCACGGTTCAAGTGCAGCACGTCCCCACGGGCTCCACGATGACCGCGACCTCGCGGGTAGACGGCACCTTTGTGCTGCGGGGCCTTCGCCCCGGCGGCCCGTACTCGATCACCTCGCTCTCTTCGGGTTTTGTGCCGACTGAAGTGCGTGAGATCTATCTCGATATCGATCGTGGGGCCGATGTTTCGGTGCGCATGGAAAGCGAAGAGGTGATTCAGCTCGACCGCTTCGAGGTGACTGCATCGGCCGAAGACACAATGTTCGATGTCTCCAAGACCGGTTCAGGTTCCTACTTGAGCAACGAGGACATCCGCAATCTGCCGGTTGGTGATCGTTCGATCAACTCCCTGGCCCGCATGGATCCCCGGATCAGTTATAACCGTGATCCGTTTGATCGGGGCATTTCCGTCAGTGGTCTTAGCAACCGCTTCAACAGCATTCAGGTGGACGGCGTGAGCGCCTCCGACCCTTTTGGCCTTAACGCCAACAACACCGCAGCTGAGCGCAATGTGGTACCCTTGGATGCGCTGGAAGGCCTGTCCGTGGAGACCGCCCCCTACAATGCCCGCAATGCGGGGTTTGTCGGCGCGCGTATCAATGCGACGACCAAGTCCGGTGGCAATGAGTTCAAGGGATCCCTCTATTATACCTATCGCGGTCGTTCGGTTTTGAGCGGTATCCGCATGGTGGGGGAGCGTTTGGACGAAGTCCTGTATGGACTGCCCGAGTTTTCTGAAGAGACCATTGGTGCGACCCTGAGCGGCCCCATTATTCCCAACAAACTGTTCTTCTCGGTTTCGTATGAGAAGGTGGACGAAGTTCGCATCCCGCCATCTCCTGCTGCGCGGGTAGATGACGCGATGCTTTCGCAAGTTACCCAAGCCCTGACGAGCCTTGGCTTCGTCCCTGGCAGCGCCAATCCCCCGGCTGGCAACGATCTGTCTGACGACAATATTCTGGTGAAGCTCGATTGGGAGATCAATTCGAACCATCGCGCCACCTTCCGCTACAATGACGTGGAGTCCTCCCGTCCGACCTTCCCTGGCTTTGGGAGTGGCAGCGGCCAGAACAACTTCTCGTTTGACTCGCACTGGTATGACCAATCGACCCGCAATACCTCCTACATTGCCCAGTTGATCAGCCGTTGGTCGGATAAGCTGAATACGGAGATCTCCCTTTCCCGCAGCACCTATGATTCCGCGCCGGTGAATGCCGCGCGGCAGCCTCAGGTGCAGATCCGCAACATTCCCGTCCCCGGTTCGTCCAACACGGCTTTCATCATGACGGGCACGGAGCGCAGCCGCCATGCCAACATTCTGGGTGTCGAGACCGATACGGCGGAACTGTTCGCTTCCTATGAGCTGAGCGACAAGCATACCCTGCAGGCCGGTTTTCAGTATGAGATGGCCGACGTGTACAACCTGTTTGTTCAGGATGTCTATGGCCGTTATGAATTCAACAATCTGGCTGAACTGTTGGCGGTCGCGGCCAATAACACTGGCGCGGTGCAATACCGGCTTTTTGCTTACAACCAGATCATCCCCGGTGTGAACCCGGCGGCCGAGTTCAAGGACGGCAACTTGGGCTTTTTTGTAAATGATGCGTGGCGTATCAGCTCCAATCTGACGCTCGATCTGGGCCTTCGCATGGATATTCCGGATCTTCCTGATGCCGTGCCCTTCAATCAGGCGTTTTTCAACGCCTTTGGCGTGCGCAATGACCACACCTATGACGGCAAGGAAGTCATCCAGCCCCGGTTTGGTTTCAATTGGCAGCCCAACACGGAAAAGCGTACGATTGTGCGTGGCGGCATCGGTCTGTTTTATGGCCGCGCTCCCCGGGTTTGGATCTCCAACAGCTATTCCAACACCGGCTTTAACTTCCGCACATATTCCGCCGGTTCCTCCGGTGGCGGTCTGTTGGCACCTATTGTGTCTGCCGATCCTGACAACCAGTCCGTGACTGGCAGCGTGCCGCCGGCCCAGCAAGTGGCTTTCATTGATCCCGACTTTGAGCTGCCTTCCCGCTGGAAGGGCAATATCGCGGTGGAGCGAGCCCTCGGCTTCTGGGATCTCAAGGCTACGGCCGAGTATGAAAAGACCTGGGTGAAGAAGGATGTTTTCTACGAGAACATCAATCTTCAGCAAACGCGTACCGGTCCGGACGGACGCGCCATGTACTTCAATGCCTATGGTGCAGCCGCCTCGGGTACCCGCTTGGTTGATACCGGGTTCACGAATCGTATTATCAAGATTGGCAACACTGAAGAAGGCGGCACGGATACCTTCACATTCTCCTTGGAGCGCCCGCGCACAAAGGATGGCTGGTACTGGCGCGCCGCTTATGTGAACACCCGGGCGACCGAAGTCCTTTTCGGCACCTCCTCGGTGGCGGCTTCGAACTGGAACAACCGCTCGGTGTTCAACACCAACGCTCAGGAAAAGAGCCGCAGCGAGCTGGAGATTCGTGACCGGGTCATTTTCAACCTCACCAAGGACCTCGAGCTCATCAAGGGCCACAAGACGACCTTCTCGCTCTTTTACGAGGGCCGCAGTGGCTATCCCTTCAGCTTGGTGTTCAATGGGGACGCCAATGGCGACAATGTCACGAACAACGACCTGATCTACGTGCCGACGGCAAACGACCCGCTGGTCCGTTTCGCCACCCCGGCCGATGCGGAGAACTTTGCCAGGATCGTCAGCCGTTTCGGCCTGACCCCCGGTCAGGCATTGTCGGCCAACTCGGAGACCTATCCCTGGGTCAACCAGTTTGACTTTGGTATCAAGCAGGCGGTCAAGCTCCCCGGCTGGCGCCACCGCGTCGTGCTCGGTCTCGACATCCTCAATGTCGGTAATCTGTTGAACAACAAGTGGGGGCTCATCCGTGGGTCCAACCAGTTCTTCCGGAAATCGGAAACGGTGGCCAATGTGTCGTATGACGGTGTGAACAACCAGTATGTTTACAGCGCGGTGAATGCGAATCTGGCCAACGGCGTGCCCTTCGCTCCGTCCCTTGGTCGTGGCGAGCCGGCGGCTTCCCGCTGGTCGGCCATGCTGAGCGCCCGCTACGAGTTCTAAGTCGGCATCAGTCCTTTATCCGTCAATTGTTCAAAGGCGGCCACTTCGGTGGCCGCCTTTTTTGTGTCCATAAACACAACGCAGGCTCGCCCCCTTTGATCGCGTAAGAACGGAGAGGGGTTGATTGAACGTGGCGGTCGCTTCGTGACGCCGGTCAGGATGGCCCACACCGCGATGTAGCCGCAACAGGCAGGAGGGGAGTGATGAGGGGGGCACGCCTCTCGTCGGGCTGCCGTCGGATGAGCCAATAGCGTCACGGTCGCGGCTTTATTTGAACCGCTTGGCCCCAAATCTACGCTTTGCGCTGGGACTTCAGGTGAACACTCAAATCTCCACTGCGCGTCGAGTATGGCGCCAATGGCGGAGGGCGTTTGCCCAATTTGCCCGGAAAACTCTGGCTCGGGTTAAAGCCCAATTTCTTGGGACCCCCGGTGCAAGGTGCGGTAATCTCCGTCATACTTGTGACTGGCGTCTTGCGGCGCCCAAGCTGAACCGTCGGTTAGAGACGGCTGTTTTTGAGAGCGATGCGATGGGGTTTTTGTGGGAGGCTCGCGCGGGGACGGCGATGGCTTGTTCCGAATTTCAAGGCGCAAAGGCCAGTGCTTCCGACTGATTTGAATTCCACTGATTTCGCTCCGAATTTTGGCTCATTGAAAATCGATTTCTGCCTCTTTTTCGCTTTTTCCCCTCGGGGTAAAGTTTGGTGGGATGCGGCAAGCCCAAATTTCGCTTAAAAGTGCGGTCTTTGCGCGACAAACTGTTGACGGAGGAAAACGCGAAGACCAATTAGTTGTGGTCGTCGCTGCTGGTGACCACATCCTGTAGTGGTTGGCAACGCGTGAATAAGTTTTAGCAACTTATGTTCGCTAAGGCCTTGATCGCGCCAAAATCAGCGGTTTTTCAGCCCAATTAACACCCTTTTCCCCGCCAGACATCATGCAAAAGTCCTTCCAAGTTGGCGCCAAGACATTCGTGCTCGATCAGGCCAAGGCCGAAGCCGCCTTTGCCGCCAAGAAAGTCATCAACGGTCGCGAGACCATGACCTTCAATCTCCTCCCGCTCAAATACCAATGGGCCTACGATCTTTACCGCAAGATGAAGGCCAACCACTGGGAGCCCGAAGACATCCCTATGGGCAAGGACATCGAGCAGTGGCGCGACGAGAAGGCCCTCTCCGACGCCGAGCGTTGGATCATCCGCATGGGCATCGGCTATTTTTCCGCCGCCGAGGGCATCGTGGGTGACAACATCCAGCACGTTGTCCGCGAGCTGGTCACCGCTCCCGAGCTCAAGCTCGTGCTTGGCCGTCACGCCCACGAGGAGAACATCCACGCTGATTCGCTCCTCTACATGATCTCCTCGCTCGGCATCAATCCGCACGAGTGCGAGGCGATGTTCGAGGATGTTCCCACCATCGTGCGCAAGAACGAGTTCGTCACCAATGTCTCGCGCCAGCTGCGGCGCGATCTCGATCTCACCCTGGTGGAGAACAAACAGCTCCTCGCCAAAAATATTTTCGTCTTCGGGCAGTGCATGGAGGGCACGCAGTTCTACGGCCTGTTCGGCATGATCCTTTCGCTTTACCGGCAGAACAAGTTTCCCGGCATCGGCCAGATGTTTCGCTACACGTTGCGCGACGAGTCCAATCACATCGAGGTTTTCCGCAATCTCTTCATGGACCTCATCGAGGAGAACCGCGAGATATGGACCTCCGAGTTCAAGGAGGAGTTGCGCGGCCTCATGCGTGAGGCCATTGATCTGGAGAAAGAGTTTATCCGCGACTGCCTGCCGGTGAATTCCGTCGGCCTCAGCGCTGAGGACTTCACCCAATACATCGATTACATCGCGGACCGCCGTCTCGAAGGCGTCGGCTTGGCCCCGCTCGCTGCGGGCATCAAGAACCCGCTGCCCTGGCTGGCCGAGATGATGGACATCAAGAAGGAGCAAAACTTCTTCGAAGGTCGCGTCACCGAATACCAGAAAGCCTCCTCCCTCAACGTCGCTGCCGACGACGAGCTCTGATACCCCGCGGAGCTGTCCGTTTCATTCTTCTTTCGCTTCTCATACCCCACACAATCCCGGTTCGCCGCCTTTGGCGGCGCGCCGGTTGTTTTTCCCTCCCTGCCACCGCATCCTTCCGCCCGCCGCCTCCATGAGCAATCCCACCCTCGCGCACGACCTCGCTCTCAAACGCACTGTCCACACCCCCGTCGAACAGAAACCCCATTACGCCTGGCGTGACGTCATCGCCACTGCCGATATTTCCGTCCCTCCGGTCATCCTTCTTTGCCCCCATGGCGAAGAGAAGTTCAGCCTGACCGAGGTGGCCGACACGCTCGGCAAGGCCCGCACCAATGCGGACCTCGCCAAGGGCGAGAAGGACATCTTCAACGATGCCAACCGTGCCTGGCTCACTGGCATCTGCCGCGAGGTGGCCGCCAATCTCACCGAGCTCGCCCGCAGCCAGAATCCCCTGCGCCTCTCGCTCAATGCCCTCTACGAGCTCATTGAGAAGACCCTCGTGGACAACAACGATTACTTTGTTGCCAAGAGCCTGCTCCTGAACCGCGCCCGCAAGATCTCCATCGATCGCGAGACTGCCGCCGTGTCCAGCCTCCGTGTCATCCGCCGCAATAACCAGGTCGTGCCGTGGAGCGACCAGAAGGTCGAGATTGCCGTCCGCAAGACCTTCCTCTCTCTCCAGCGCGATTCCGCGCCCGCCGTGGGCATCACGCAGAATGTTTCCGCGCGCGTCCACGCCTCGAAGCAGGCCTTCGTCCATATCGAGGAAATTCAGGACATGGTGCAGGAAGAACTCATGAAGGCCGGCCACTACAAGGTCGCCGAGGCCTATATTCTCTTTCGCGCCGAGCGCTCCTCTGTCCGCGATACCGGCGGTGAGGTGGCGGATGAAGAGGCGGTATCCGCAGCCGGTGCACCGGCGCAGGAGACCATGATCATGGTCAAGAAGGCCGATGGCGCCAACGTCTTCTGGGACGGTGCCGACCTCCGCAAGCGCATCGAGTTTGCGACCATCGGCCTCGACCTCTGCCTCTCCGCCGAGGAGATCGAGCAAGAGCTGCGCCGCGCCATCTACGATCAGATCACACAGAAGGACCTCGACGCCACCATCGTCCTCAATTCCAAGACCCTCATCGAGAAGGACGCCGATTTCGCCAAGTTCGCCGGCCGCATCCAGCTCACCTACATCTACGAGGAAGTTCTCGGCTGGGATATCATGCGCGACGGCATCGGCGCGCTCAAGGCCGCCCACCAGCGCGCGTTCAAGAAATACCTTGAGCACGGCGTCGCCATCAAGCGCCTCAACCCCCGGCTTCTCGATTACGACCTGTCGGCGCTGGCCGCCGCCCTCGATCCGTCCTCCGACCTCGAGTTCGACTTCCTCGGCATCCAGACGCTCTACGATCGCTACCTGATCGTGGACAAGACAACCACGCCCTCCCGCCGCATCGAGACCCCGCAGTTCTTCTGGATGCGCGTTTCCATGGGTCTCTTCCTCGACGAACCCGCCGGTCGCGAGAACAAGGCCGCCGCGCTCTACGACCTCTACAAGACCCGCCGCTTCTGCAGCAGCACGCCCACGCTCTTCAACGCCGGCACCCTCCATTCGCAGCTCAGCTCCTGCTACCTCTACTACGTGGATGATTCCATCGAGGGCATCATGCTGCGCGGCATCGCCGAAAATGCCTTCCTCTCCAAGTGGGCCGGCGGCCTCGGCGGCTCGTGGACCGCGGTTCGCGGCACCGGCGCCTACATCGGTGGCACCAACGGCGAGTCGCAGGGTGTCATTCCCTTCCTCAAGCTCCACAACGACCAGCTCGTCGCCGTCAACCAGGGCGGCAAGCGCAAGGGCTCCGGCTGCGCCTACCTCGAATCGTGGCACAATGACATCTTCGAGTTCCTGGAGCTGCGCAAGAACACCGGCGACGACCGCCGCCGCACGCACGACATGAACACGGCGAACTGGATTCCCGACTTGTTCATGAAGCGCATGGAGGCCCGCCAGTCTTGGACCCTCTTCCGCTCCAATCAGGTCAAAGACCTCCATGAGCTCTACGGCACCGCTTTCGAGAAGCGCTACCTTGAGTATGAGCAACTGGCAGAGGAGGGGAAGATTCACGGCCAGAAGGTCGAGGCCCTCGAACTCTGGAAAAAGATGCTCTCGATGCTCTTCGAGACCGGCCACCCGTGGATCACCTTCAAGGATGCCTGCAACATCCGCTCCCCCCAGGACCACGTCGGCGTCATCCACTCGTCCAACCTCTGCACGGAGATCACCCTCAACACCTCGAACGACGAGACTGCCGTCTGCAACCTCGGCTCCGTCATCCTTGAGTCGCACCTCCTGCCCGACGGCTCCCTCGACCACGCGAAGCTGCGCGAGACCATTCGCACCGCCGTGCGCGCGCTCGACAACGTCATCGACATCAATTTCTACCCGACGAAGGCCGCCGAGACCTCCAACCGTCGGCACCGCCCCATCGGCATGGGCGTCATGGGCCTCGCCCACGCGCTCTACCTCAAGGGGATCGCCTTCGCTTCGCCGGAGGCCGTCGAGTTCAACGACGAGGCCATGGAGGCCATTGCCTACTACGCCTACGAGGCCTCGTCCGATCTCGCGGCCGAGCGCGGCACCTACTCGACCTACAAAGGCTCCAAGTGGGATCGCGGCCTCCTGCCGCAGGACACCGTTGACCTCCTCGAAAAAGAGCGCGGCGTCGAAGTCGAGGTGCCCCGCGGCGGTCGCATGGATTGGGCGCCTGTCCGGGCCAAGATCGCCCAGCAGGGCATGCGCAACAGCAACGTCCTCGCCATCGCGCCCACGGCCACCATCTCCAACATCACGGCCACCTCGCCCTGCATCGAGCCCACCTACAAGAACCTCTTCGTGAAGAGCAACCTCTCCGGCGAGTTCATCGTGCTCAACCCCTTCCTCGTGAAGGACCTCAAGGCCCGCGGCCTGTGGAACCAGGAGATGATCGACCACCTCAAGTATTTCGACGGCGAGCTGAAGGACATCCCCACCGTCCCTGACGACCTCAAGGCCAAATACCTGACCGCCTTCGACATCGACCACAAGTGGATCATCGACGCCGCCGCGCGCCGCCAGAAGTGGATCGACCAGGCCCAGTCCGTGAACCTCTGGATCAAGACCCCGGACCTCAAGACCCTCAGCCACATGTATCGCCACGCGTGGCACACCGGCCTCAAGACCACCTACTACCTCCGCAGCCTCGGCGCCTCCAACATCGAGAAGGCCACCGTCGCCGTGAAGAAGGAAGTGCGAGGCGCCGTGGCCACCGCCGAAGCGGAAAGCGATAAGCCCAAAGCTGAAAACTTAACGCCTGCCGCTGGTGCCAAGCGCCAATACACCACCGAGGAAAAGAAAGCCTGCAGCATCGAAGCCATGAGGAGAGGTGAGGAGTGTGAAGCCTGTCAGTAAAAATTAGAATTTTAGCCCCGGCCAAAAGCCGGGGCCTTTTTATAGTATGCTTCCGATAACCTCATGCCTCAAATGACCCCTCTGAAAGACAGTTCGATGATGAGAGCTTCCTTGGTGTCGGTTGCGATGCTTAAGGTTAATTACGATCTCGATAATCGGGATTATATAGATTACTTAGTTCCATTTGTAACCTATGTGATTTCACCTTTGAGAGGGAAAGGCGTGGTCGTTGATCTAGTTAGGAAAGAAATACTATCAAAATTTGGCCTTAACCTTCCAAAAGGGACGATAGAGTTATGTCTGAAAAGAATGGTTAAGCGAAAGTTTCTGGTCCGTGAGGCAAACCAATATGTGGTATCCAAGGAAATGCCGGACTCTGAGATGGATGCTCGGCAGGCGGACGCAAAGCGGGATGCAGCGATAGTTGTGTCGGCCCTTGTGGAATTCGCTAAAAGCTCCGGACGAGAAATCAGTGATGATCAAGCTTATGCTGCAATCATTGAATACTTAAAGCAATTTTCCATTGAATGTCTGAGTGCGTATGTTCGAGGGACTCCACTTCCAGAAATACCAAACGGTAAAATAGAAAGTGATGTAGTGTTGGTTTCACTCTTTGTAAAAAAGAGTTATGTAGACGTAAATGGCTTATTTGAGCGCGTGGTTAATTTAGTGAAAGGCCATATGCTCTCCAATGCTCTTTTGTGCCCAGACTTAGAGAGTATTTCCAAGAAATTCGATGATGTTGGCTTCTATTTCGATACCCCTTTTTTGTTTCGGCTGCTCGGGTTGGATGGATCGGCTCACAGGAAGTTGGCAATTGAGCTCGTTGGGTTGCTTAGAAATTTACGAGGAAAGCTGCTGGTTTTCAACCATACCATAGATGAGATTTCTGCGATTCTAAATTTCTGCGAGAAACATATTAACGATTCTCGATCTCACAGCCAGATACTTCGAGAAATGCGTCGTTCAGGAAAGAATGCGAGTGATATAATTCTCTTTAAGAATAAACTTCCTGAGCTGATAAAAAGCAATGGATTGGAGATCGTTTCGACGCCAGGTTACCAGCATGTAAAGTTGCAAATTGATGAATCTGCATTTGAGCATCTGTATCGGGATGAGGCGCCAGGTATACGAGAGAGCGCCATTCGGCATGATATTAATAGTGTTCGGAGTATTTATGTGTTACGAATGAATGTTCGCCCTCGCCGTTTAGAGGATGCGATTGCGGTTTTCGTCACAACAAATTCGGCCTTTTCTAAGGCCGCCTATGATTACGGGATGAAGCACGAAGCTTCGAAGGAAGTTACCACGGTAATAACAGATTTTAGTCTAAGCAATCTAGCGTGGTTAAAGGCTCCGGTCGGAGCGCCTGAGCTTCCTCAACGAGAAGTTATCGCTTATTGCTATGCTGCTCTTCAACCTAGTTCTAAATTGTGGATAAAATATCTTGATGAATTAGAGAAGCTGCGTGGTGAATCTGCAATTTCTGAACGTGATCATCAATTGCTTCGATTCACATTAAAGGCGGAGGAGGAGCTTATGGGTATGACTTTGGGTGAAGATGAAGAGTTGAATGGATTATCTATTCTTCAAATACGGGATAGATTGGTGTCGGAAATTGCCTCGGAGAAAGATGAGGCTTTGTTGCTAGAGCGCCAAAAATCTAAGGCGGTAACTGAGCAATTAAAGAGTGTGGAGATTGAAAAAAATGCTCTTGAAGGGCGATATTATTGGATCGCAAGCCGCGTGGGAAGATGCGCGGGCAAGCTTGTTTGGATTTTGGGTTGGCCCTTGGTAGTATTAGGATCTATTATCGCTGCATATTTTGCAGAATCTTTGCATCAATGGAATTGGTATTTGAGGGCTCCTGCTGTTGGGGTAAGTATACTTATATTGCTTTTTACGATATTGAGCTCTATGTATGGTGTATCGCTGAAAGACTTGAGGGAATCTGTGGACAAGTATGTGACCCAAAAGGTATACGGTGCTCTTAAAGGGAACTCCTCTGTCCGAATCATAGTATGAGCCGGAGAGATAAAGTAAGCGGCAATTCGACGGGGTCATGCCGTTAATTATTAATTAAAAGCTGGATTGAGCGATGACAGGACGGTAAGCACGAGGGTCATGGCAAGGAAGCTGAGACTGGAGGAGGCGGGCGGATTGTATCACGTGATCAACCGCGGGAATTACCGCCAGCCGGTGTTTGGCTCGGTGGGCGCGGCGCAGGCGTTTGAGACTACGCTGCGGGAGACGGTGGAGCGGTTTGGCTGGAAGGTGCATGCCTACGTGCTGATGACGAATCACTATCACTTGGCGTTGGAGACGCCGGAACCGAATCTGGTGGATGGCATGCACTGGCTGCAGAGCACGTTTGCGACGCGGTTCAACCGGTTTCGGGCGGAGCGCGGGCATCTGTTTCAGGGACGTTACCAAGCGTTGCCGATCGAGGATGTGGCGGCGCTGGCGCGGGTGGTGGACTACATCCATCTCAATCCGGTGCGCGCCGGGCTGGTGCCGACGGAACAACTGGCGGGGTTTCGCTGGAGCAGCCTGCGGAAGTTTCTCCGGGGCGAGCGGTGGCTTGGACTGACGGGTGAGCTGGTGATGGTATTCCGGGGGCTGGTGGATGATGAGTCAGGTTGGGCTGGTGAGGCGGTTCGTCTGTGCGATCTGGCGGCGGATGAAGCGGAGCAAAAGCTGCAGGGCTTCGGCGAAATGACCAAGGGCTGGGCCATTGGCACCGCCGGATGGCGGTCGGCGCTGGCGAAGCAGTTTTCGCAACAGGATCTTGCCGGCATGAGCCGGGAAGAGGCGCGAGGCTTACGCGAGGACCGATGGCGGGCAGAGTTGACCGCTGGACTGACAAAGCATTGCAAAACACCGGACGATCTCGGGGCGTTGAAACCCCGCCAAGGCGGCGAACCTTGGCGACTCGAGCTGGCCGCGCAATTGCGTCAGGTGGGGGTGCCTTATGCTTGGATCGCGCAAAAATTGGGTTACCCCAGCGCTGGCAGCCTGCGGGTGAGACTGCATGTGCAGGCCTTTAATTAACAATTAACAGCTCGACCCCATTCTCGTGTTGCAGCTTTGATAAGAGCAGCGACAATGGTTTTGAAATGAAAACCAAGGTCTTTGTTGATGGGTCGGCCGGGACGACTGGGTTGGAAATTCTCGATCGGCTCGCGCTTCGCGCCGATGTGGAGCTCATCACTATTGATCCTGAGAAACGGAAAGACACGGCCGCCCGGGCCGAGTGTCTGAATGCGGCTGATGTCGTTTTCCTTTGTCTGCCGGATGCGGCGGCCAGGGATGCGGCCGCGCTTATCACCAATCCACGCACCTGCGTGATCGATGCCAGCACGGCCCATCGCATCAATCCTGATTGGGCTTACGGGTTGCCAGAGCTTGGTCCCGGGTATCGGGAGCGGATTCGCAGCTCCAAACGCATTTCCAACCCCGGGTGCCATTCGACCGCATTTTCCCTCGCTGTGCGACCGTTGGTGGAAAACGGCCTGCTCCCGCGTGACTTTCCTCTGTCGGCCTTTTCACTCACGGGCTACAGCGGCGGTGGCAAGGCGATGATCGCGGCCTACGAAACAAATCCCGCCGCCGCGCTGCGGAGCCCGCGGCCCTACGCGCTGGGCTTGACGCACAAGCATCTGCCGGAAATGCGGGTACATTCCGGATTGGAAGTGGATCCGATTTTTAATCCGGTAATCGCCAATTTCTATCGGGGGCTTGCCGTGACGGTGCCGCTGCCGCTGGCCCGCTTGGTTGGCCGTCCAACGCCGGCCGACCTTCATGCTGTGCTGGCGAAGGCTTATGCCGGAGAACAATTCGTGCGCGTGCTGCCGTTGGGCGACGAACGGGTGCTTGATGAAGGGCACTTCGACTTGCAGGCGTGCAATGGCACGAATCGCGCTGATGTGGCTGTCTTCGGCCGCACGGAGCAAGCTGTTGTGATGGTGCGACTCGATAATCTTGGAAAAGGCGCTTCCGGCGCCGCCATCCAGTCGATGAATATCCATCTGGGCCTCGACGAACGCACCGGCCTGACCGCCTGAGTTCGGTGTCGGTTTGCTATGGGTACTTTGTTGCTCACCCCAAGGACGCGACGGTGACAATGATAGGTGCTGTGCCTGCGGGCGACCTCAAGTAAAGTCGTGCCTATGGGGAAGGGGAGATTTACCAAAACCTGAATGCTTATCAGCGGTGCTTGACCTTTTGTGAGGCAGAAACTTGTGCGTTTGGTTGCGGAACATTTACTCCCAGAAGGCGTCGACACGGATTCTGCTTTTGTCGAGCCTGTGAAGATGAAGCCGATGTCCTATTGGATTACCCTCTTTGGTTTTATGGCGGCCATGGGCACGCATTTGATGGTGGCCGCCGAAGGTGATGCGAAGACTCACGCCGCCGGCGCAGCAACGGAAATGAAACATCGAATCGCCTGGCTGTGGTCGGACCGGCCGGCCTATGTGGCCCAGTTGGAGGGGAATGGGGTTGTGCGCAAAGTGGCACGATTGATTTCCAGTGTTTCGCCGGTATTTCCACCCGAGTTGGTCTCGATAAAAACGGCAAATGTCTCGGTTGCTCTGGTGATTGATGAGGCGGGAGCGGTTGAGGACGTCCGGGTGTTGGAGTCCACCGATGCCCGGTTTGAGCAGGCGGCGCTCGATGCTGTTCGGCAATGGCGGTTTTCTCCGGCAGAGGGCGAGAGTGGAGGCCCGGTCAGGTCGTTCAGCGTGGCTCCGATCGTTTTCCAATCGCTGTCGCCGGAGCAGCGGGCCATCGGTCTGAGCATCCATCCGCTGGTGCGCGACTTGAAGGGAAGGTTACTGTCAGGCCATATCGGGCTCACCGGTGGCGGGGCGAGTGATGTGAAGGCTGGACGGGTGCTGGTCGTCTCTGCGCGGGATGACGTTGGGACGGAACTGCAGCAGGCGGGCTCGCTCGGATTTTATCGTCCCGCAGTTGGCAGCATTTCTGCGGAGGACTGGGTTAGGACGCCGTTTCCCGCAATGAGCTATTCTCTGGCGCTGCCGGCTGCGGCAGCCACGGAAATCAGTTTGGTGGAGGGAACCGTTGAGCTGGTCATCCCGGCGATCGACCCCAAGGCGACCGCCCGGATTGATGGGCTGGCTTATAAGCTTGGCGTGCCACTTGAGTCTCCGGAGTTGAGGGAGGCAGGGGTGACGGTCGTGGTCTTCGACAAGGCGAGCTGCGATCGTTTCATGAAGGATCAGAAACCTGGTGGACCGGCGGACTACGATACAGGAGCGTTTTTTGGTCTGCGGTCTCCGGACCTGCCAGATGACTTCATGCGTGGGCTTGTGATGGAAGCCTCCGATCTGGCTGTGGGTATTGATGATCCGCAGGGCCGTTTGGCGGGCTTCGAGTTCCAGGCGGCGGGCGAGTCTTTGTACTACAATCACAACGGACGTTATCACTCCGGTGCATCACCCGGAAAGCGTTTCGCCGTTTACAGTCTGCAGGCGTCTTTGCCTGAAGATGCGATCATGGTGTGCTGGCTAATTACGCCCAAGTCTCTCGTCAAAGTTCCGCTGCGGTTGGAACATCTGCCGCTGCCAAGGTAGCCCGATTCGGAGCCGCTGGTCGCAGCGAAATTGGGTTTAGTGAAGGAGTGGCAGGAAAGTCGCCGCACAGGGTGCATAAAGCCCCAATACAGCGACAATCAAGCGGGGGGAGGCGAGCGTTTCGCCCGTGAGTCGGCGGTTGTGGCGGGACAGCCCATGCACGACCAAGCCTTTTACCCCTTTTTTGGCGTCCTCTGAGAAAGAGGGGGAATATCCCTCTTCGTATGGGGTCTGTTTCAGGTCGGCCCTTGGTAGCTTGGCGGCAAAAATTCCGCTTCTTACCCGTGCGAGGCGATGATCGCGCGCAGGCGCAGGCCGATGGTCTCGGCGACGGCGATGAGTTCCTTGGCCTCCTCGGGCGGGAGGTAGATGGTGCAGTTGCGCGCCCAGAGTCCCAGCCAGGCCTGGAAGTGTCGCTCCTCCAGCTTGAGGGGAATGTGTTTCCACGGCATGCCGCCGGTGTAACGCCGCGGGCCGCCGAGCATGCCGGACCAGAAATCGGCAATCTTTTCCAAGTGCGCCGGCCAGTCGGTGATATGGGCGGCGAAAATCGGAGCGATTTCGTGGTGCTGGCGCACGTCGGCGTAAAAATGCTTGAGCAGCTGCATCAACGGTTCCCGTCCGCCGATGCGGTCGAAGAGAGTGGGGGCGGGTGGAAGAGTCATGGGTGAATCGCGGAAGAGATTATCCAATCTATGCATGATCCGCCTTGATGCACGTCAAACCCGGCGGTGTCTGGTTGGGGGGCGTTCGTGGTGGGTGTGTAAAGGAGAAGACACGAAGGAAGGTCTCGGACAAGGCGCAGGGCTGCGTTGGTGAGGCTGGGGTTCTCTCGGTGATCGTGAGGAGCTTCGTTGCTGAACATTCAAGCCGGTCCCTGATTGATTCCGCAAAACCGGTTGTTACGCATGCTGATGTTTCCCCCGCACTTTTCCCCAGACCAGCTGAAGCCTTGGCCCCGGATCAAGCCGATGCTCACGGATAGAATTCCAGCGCAGAAACCATGACTCATGTTGGCAGTTCATTCGTATGAATCCGTATTCGTCCGTGGTTTAACTTCCGAACCCCCACCATCCATGCCTGTCCCCACCGCCGCTGAACGTTTTTTCTTCGAGACCCAGGGTTACCTCGTGCTCGAAAATTTCCTCACCGCTGACTACGTCACCCGCCTGCTCGCCGCCCTTGATCAGGCCGTTGCCCGAAGGCGCGAGGGTTACCCTGCCGGTTACAAGGCCGTTTGGCCGCCGCAGGAGCCGGCGGATCTCACCCACGTGAATGGCGCGCGAAGCACGCGCATCCTCAACATTCTTGAGGACGATCCGCTTTTTCTGGAACTGCTCACCTGGCCGGCGCTGTTGCCCTATGTCCACGCGTTCTGCAATCCGCAGCCGCATTACCATGCGTCTGACGCCATCGTCGAAGACACGCCGGACTTCCTCAAGCGCACAGACGGTTGGCACATTGACGGCAGCGACAGCGGCTATCGCAACCTCGGTCCGCAGATCCCGCTGCTGCAACTCAAGGTCGGCTATTACCTGACCGACATGACCCAGCCTTGGCGCGGCAACCTGACGCTTGTGCCCGGCAGTCAGCTTTCCCGGGCCGAACCCGCGCCTGAAGAACGCAAAAAGCGCGAACTTTTTCCCGGGGCCCTGCAAGTCTGCGCATCCGCCGGCAGTGCCATCCTTTTTCATAACGCCATCTGGCATACCGCCGCGCCCTACGAGCCGGAGGCTCCCGGCCGCAAGATGCTCTACTACGCTTATGAACATCCGTGGATGCTGGCCAGCACAGCGCACTGGGGTTACAGCAAGGAGTTCTACAACCGGAAACTCACGCCCGCACAGCGCCAGTTTTTCCACGGTTTTGTCTTCGATCCGCCTGAGTGGCGGTGAGGCGCGGGTGTTTAACCAATAAGATGTATCAAGGGTGTGAAGTGAAATGAAGCGAGCGGCTCACGCATGGAGTTTTGCGTGAGACTTGCGTGCGGAGGACGCTCGTGAAGATTGGCCCCATGTCGATTTATCGCACGCGTCGTTCATTGAAACCGGCGGCCATGGATATGGCACGGGCCGTGCCCCGGGAGATGCTGACCGAAATCCTGACGGATGCCCACTGGGCTCCGACGCATGGATTGACGCAGCCGTGGCGATTCCAGGTGTTTTTCACGCCGGCGGCGCGCGAGCGCTTGGCCGAGGGGTTGCAGTCGCTCTATGACGCCCTCACGCCGGCGGCCAAACAGGATGCAGATAAACGGACGAAGCTCGGGGTGGCTCCGCGGCGGGCTCCGGTGGTGATCGCACTGGTGGCGAAGGTGGCGCCGGGCGGCAAGATTCCCGAATGGGAGGAAATCGCGGCCGTCTCCTGCGCGGCACAGAATCTCATGTTGTCGGCCCACGAGCGCGGGTTGGGGTCGTTCTGGAGTTCGCCGCCGGTGGCGAGCTCCCCGGAGTTTGCCCGCTGGCTGGGGTTTGATGAGACGCATCGTGCGCTGGGGTTGCTCTACCTGGGCTGGCCGGTGACCGGCACGGCATTGCCGCAGTCAGCGCGCGTGCCGCTCGGCGAGCGCGTGACTTGGCATGAAGTGTGAAGTGATGTAGAACGGTCAGCGTCACGAACCGACAAACTACGGCTTGTTGCTACGCAGGGAGTGTTGGGTCACGTGGGGTGGAGTGAGGGGAATGCCCTGCGCCTGTGCCCCGCCCAAGTGGGGCTGTCTTTGTGGCCGAGCCGGCGGGGGCGGTTGATGAAGGCGTGCAGCCGTTCCGGGGGTAACCCCCTCCAGCATGAGGATGTGCCGGGCCACCAGCCAATGGTATCGCTCTCAGCCTGTGCGCAGGGTCGGACCGTCCACCCAGCGGCCGCTGATCATGACGGTGCGGGGATCGGCGGGGATGCCGCGTTCGTTGCGGTGGATCTGCGCGGCGAGTGTTTCGACGGCGACGATGCCGTGCAACTCGGGGCGCAGGTCGAGCCCGGCGCAGGGCTGGGTGCGTTCGTCCCAGTTCAGGTTGAAGTAGCCGAGTTGCTTGGGGATGGCGATGCCTTCCGCCTTGAACCAGGAGATCGCCTGATCCACGTGGCCGATGAGGAGGTCGGGCTGATGTTCGCGATGCCAGGCCAGCAGGGTTTCCCGGGTGATGGCCTCCTGCATGAGGATGGGGACACGGCCGATGCCGCCTTGATTTTCCTGATAGGAGCGGAAGGCGGCCGACCATTTGTGAATCAGGCGTTCGTCCTTGTGGTGAGCGATAAAAAGTCCGGCCCGCCGGTAGCCCAATTCGCGGAGGCGGCGCAGAGCGCTGGTGAGGGTGAAGTGATGATCCAGCGAGACGGTGTGGTGGAGCAGTTCGGCGGAGTTGTAGTCAATGTGGACCGAGGCGAAGTGCTCCCATTGGAAGCCCTTGGTGGCTTCATTGGAATTGGGATGGAGGAAGATCGCCCCGAGCACTCCGCGGGCGCGAAGCACGCGGCTGAGGGCTTCAGGGCCACCGGCCTCGCGCAAGCGAAAGGATTCAATGTGGAAGCCCAGTTCATCCGCCCGCTGGGTGGCACCGTGGATGATGCGTTGTTGCATCGGCAAAATGTCGGGCTGCTTGGCCGAGGGAATGTGCACGATGACGAGGTTGCCGATGAAGGGGTGGGTGCGGTCTTTGCGCACGTGGGCCATCAGGGTGCTGACGAGTTGGTTGCGTGCATACCCATGGCGGGCAGCTACTTCCAGTATATGCTCACGCACCCCTGGGCGCACGTTGGGGTGGCCGGAGAGCGCGCGGGAAACGGTGGCGGTGGAGACACCACATTCTTCGGCGACGGTGCGGAGGGTAGGCTTGGAGGATGCTTGCAACGCTTGCAAAACATGCGACGCGACAATGGCAGGCAAGTGTCATTTGAAAGTAGGTCATCAGGCCGTGGCACTGTTTCGGTTCCCGGCTGACTACCCCTAAACCCCCTCAGTGCCCCACACCCCCTTGTCCGATTTACGCTTGCCTTGGTGTGCGCTGTTAAGCGCCGCTCCGTCCCCTTTTTTGTCAGTGCTTCCAGCAAGCCGAAGTCAAGTAACCCAAAAACCATGAACGTGAAAAAACTACATCCAGTAAGCGGCGTCAGGCGCTGTCTGACGCTTTGTCTGGCGATGCTGTTTGCCATGGCCGTCTCCCCGGCGGTGGCCAGCGACGCGAACCGATTGCAGCAGGAAAACGAGGCGCTCAAAGAGCAGAATGCGGCGTTGCAGCGCCGGCTCGCCGAATTGGAGGCCCGTATCCAAGGGCGTCCCGATCCGGTGCCGGCCCCAGCCTCCGCGGCTCCCGGTGCGCCGGCCGTTGCCACGACGACCTCCCAGCCGGCCGCCTCGTCGGATCCCGACGTGGTCATGATGTCGGCTTTCGTCGTCTCGACCGACAAGGACTACGGTTATCTGAAGACCAATGCCGCGACGGCCACCCGTATCGGTATGGAGATTCAGAAGGTGCCGATGAACATCGCGGTTGTCTCGCGTGAATTCCTTGATGACACCAACACCCGTTCGCTGATGGATCTGCTGCGCTACACCGCGGCGGCTTCGGGCGACACGCGCTACGCCATGCGCCGCCCCGGCAATGAGGCGACCCCGCAGGGCGCCTTCACCATGCGCGGTTTCCCGGTGAACACCATCATGCGCAACGGCGTCCTTCGCTACATCTCGCCCAATCTCGACAACGTGGAGCGAGTTGAGGTGGTGAAGGGACCTGCGGCCGTCTTCTTCGGCCAGGGTTATCCCGGCGGCGTGGTCAACTACGTCACGAAGCAACCGGTGTTCGGTGACACGACCAACACGATCCGGTATTCGATCAACGACAATAGCGGCCACAAGGTCGTTGCCGATTTTAACCTGCCCCTGAACAAGAAGACCGCCTTCCGCATGGTGGGCGCCTGGGAAGATACGCAGGGCGAGCGGCGCTTTGAGTTCCGTCGTAACATCAACCTGACCCCGAGCCTCACGGTGATCCCCTTCGACAGCGGCAAGCTGAAGGTCAACTTCGAGCTCGAATACCTCCAGGAAAGCTTCAACCAGAACGATTACGACTGGATCTGGTCCGACTTCGAAGGCTGGCGCGCGGCCGCCGTGGGCAGCGCGCCCGTGGCCAATTCGCCCAATACGCCAAGCCTGACCTATGCGAATTATATCAACGCCAAGCGCATCGCCTCCGGGGATTATACCCTGCCGGCCTACACCAGTGTGCAGCGCGGTGCCTACTACACCGACCGCAGTGGCAACTTCATTCACGACAAGGCGTTCAACTACACTAGTCGCGGCGCCCGCACAGACAACGATGTCAAGGTCTTCACCACCACGGTGGACTTTGCCCCGTTTGAATGGCTGGAAGGCCGCTATTCTTTCCAGAAGGACAACAGCCGCTATGATAGCGTCGAGGGCGTCACCACGCCCTATGCCGATGGCATGCACTGGAATGTCGGCGCAAGCGCGACCGCCGGGTATTATCGTGACACCGATGCCCACCAGCTCGACTTGATCTTCAAGTTCGAGACCGGCGGCATCAAACACAAGATTCTCACCGGCTACAGCTACGCCAAGTGGCTGCAGAACTTCTACTCGCACGACATCCGCTTCAATCCCTTCTATGGGCATGTCCCGGGTGCGACGAATCCGATCGCCAATCCCGGCTACGGTACCACTGGCGGCACGCAGGTGGCGGACAACCTCGTCGGCGAAGGCCGCGGTCACGACACCGGCGTTCCGACCACCGATGCGGTGGTGCGTGATCGCAACGGCAACATCAAGCTCGTGAAGGCGGTTTACAGCAACTTCGACCCGGGCTATGAAGTTTATCCGACCATCGATAAGTTGTTCCCGCTCGGTCGCGCCTGGCTCGACGGTTACAAGCCCATCAATACGGCGGCTTACATGAACTACCAGGCCTCGATGTTGGATGATCGCCTCAATGTCATCGCCGGCTTCCGCCGCCAGACCTTTGAGGAAAAGGGCCAGTATCTGATCGCAAACTATCCCTGGTATATCGTCCCAGTTGATGCGTGGAAGGATCCGGCGGCGTATCCCCCGAGCGAGTGGGGTTACGGTGCCAATTACATCAAGGCGCTGCGTGTTTACAAACGTGAGGGCGATGCCTGGATGGGCGGCGCTTCCTTTGCGGTCACCAAGGACATCAGTGTTTACGCCTCGGTCTCCAAGACCTTCCAGTTCAACATCGGCAACGTCGGCGGTGTCTTCACCGGCAACGAAGGTCCGATTGTGCAGAGCGCCCTCGACCAGAACGGCGGGTCGTTCCAATACCTTGGCCAGACTGTCACCTCGGTTGCGCAGTTCGTTGACATTCAAACCGCCCGCGGGGCCTACAATGACCTCAAGGACGAGAATGGCATGAACTGGGAAATCGGGGCCAAGATGAGCACCGATGACGGCAAGATCGTGGGCACGCTCTCGTTCTTCCGCGGCGAGCGTACCAATCAGATGCTGGACGACACCGCCGCGCAGTCGAACCTTGAGGAGCCGCTCAACTACAACACCACGCTCTTCGCTCCCGGCACGCTCGGGTATAACTCCCGTGTGTTCCGCTGGCGCACGACCGACTTGAAGAACCGTATCGAAGGCACCGAGGCCGAGGTCATCTGGACCCCGCGCCCCAACTTCCAGGCGGTGATCAACGGTTCGTGGCTGTGGACGGCCAAGACGCTCTATGACAAGACCCGTCCTGCGCCCGGTTCCACCGCCTACAATGCCCTGAGCCCGGCGGCCAAGGTTGCCTCGGACATCTACTACGGCGCCCGCATCGAGAACGTGCCGGAATATCGCCTCAACGTCTTCGGCAAATATACGTTCGTTGACGGACCGGTGCGCGGCCTCTCCCTCGGTGGTGGCATGCGCTATTCCTCCGAGACGGTGGTCAGCCGCTCGGTGGACTGGAATCCGCTCAACGGCGGTTACCAGGCCGGCGATTATATCGTCTTCGACGCAACGGCCAGCTACCCGTGGAGCTTCGGCGGGTTCAAGTTCCGGACGTCACTCGGTATCTACAACGTGACGGACGAGAAGTATTCCGAAGGTTCGTTCGTGCTGTCGCCGGCCCGCAACTGGCTCTTCTCGAATACGCTGGAATTCTGATCAGGTAGTTTATCCAAAGGGTGGAAACAAAGGCGGGGCCTCCGGGCCCCGCCTTTTTCTTTGGCGCGTACAATCGATCCCGTGGGATGGCCCGATGATGCGGCTGCAACGGTTGCCGTGCTCAACCTTGGCAGGCGGCCAGGGTTGTCGCCCAGGATGCGGGCGGCGGTGCGATAAGGTGCAGGTCTTGGCCGGTGCCCGGATGCCGGCAACGCAGTTCGCGGGCGTGCAGGCCGAAAAATTCTGACGCTCGCCCTGAACCATAAAAAGGGTCCCCCAAGATGGGATGGCCGGCGTGCTGGCAGTGCAGGCGGATCTGGTGGGTGCGGCCGGTTTTCAGCAGCACGCCGAGCCAGGTGATAGCCGGAGTCGGCGCCGTGCCGAGCACTTGAAAGGTGGAAAGAGCGGGCTTCCCTCCGGTGCCGACATTGGCCCAGCGGCCGGGGCTGGCGGGGGCGATCTGGGTTGCTATCCGATTGAGCGCGGCGGGCCAGGGCCCTTCGACCAAGGCCCAGTAGAGTTTGCGCACCCGATGCTGTTCGAAGAGGGCGGCGAGCGTGGCGTTGTGACGGTTGTTTTTGCGGAGAAGCACGACCCCGCTCGTGAGACGGTCCAGGCGGTGGCAGGCATGGCAGGGCTTGCCGGTCAACCGGTATGCGATCTGCTCCAAGTCATCCTCTCGATCGCCGCCACCCTCGGTCAGCAGCCCCGACGGCTTGTTGAGCGCAAGCAGGTGCTCGTCGTCAAACAGCACATCGGGCGGGTGGTTCATCCCGGCAGTGTGATGCCTGCGAAAATGGAGGCAAGGTCGCCCGGCACGTCGGCTGAATTGAGAGTTCGACTCAGGGCGGAAAAGGCGGTGAGCATGGCGCATGGCTCAAAACAAAACCTCTGCACCGCAGGATGTGCGCGTTCGCGAAGTGCCGATCGAGCTGTGCCAGTTCATCAAGTTTGGAGGCCTGGCGGACAGTGGCGGCGCGGCCAAACAACTGGTGGCCGAGGGCGGGGTCCTGCTGAATGGCGTGACCGAGACGCGCAAGCGCAAGCAGCTTGTGGCCGGTGATCAGGTTACAGTGGCGGGGCAGACCATTGTGGTGCGGGTGGGGTGAGACTGGGTGTGCCTCTGATTTTCTCCCGTCTCCCGTGGCCTTCAACGAATTGAATCTTTCCGTCCCGCTGTTGCGGGCGGTGGTGGAAAAAGGCTATGCCGAGCCGACGCCGATCCAGTCGACCGCCATCCCAGCGATTTTACGCGGGGCGGATGTCTGGGCCTCGGCGCAGACCGGCTCGGGCAAGACGGCGGCGTTTGCCCTGCCTTTGCTCCAGCGGTTGGCCGCAGGGCGGCGACCGGGCGGGCGGTTTGCCCGGGCGCTGGTGCTCGTGCCGACCCGCGAGCTCGCGGTGCAGGTGGGGGAATCGTTCCGCCGTTACGGCCGGTTTTTGCCGGCGCCGCTGAAGACGCTGGTGGTCTATGGGGGTGTTTCAATCAACCCGCAGATGATGGCGCTGGGCGGTGGGGCGGATGTGCTGGTGGCCACGCCGGGAAGGTTACTCGATCTTGTGGATCACAATGCGGTGTCGCTCGCCAACGTGGCCACACTGGTGTTGGACGAGGCGGACCGGCTGCTTGCGCTGGGATTTGCCGATGAACTGGCCCGCATCACCCGCCTGTTGCCGTCGGCGCGACAGACGCTGCTGTTTTCCGCGACGTTTCCGCCGGAAGTGCAGGCGCTCGCTCAAAAACTGTTGCGCGAGCCGGTGCGCATCACCGTGGAAGTGGCGCCGGAGACGGCTCCCGATATCGAGCAGCGCGCCATCGAGGTCGATCCCCCGCGGCGCACCCAGTTGTTGCGCCAGTTGGTCCAAACGCACGGCTGGACGCGGGTGCTGGTGTTTGTGGCGACGAAATATGCGACCGAGCATGTGGCGGACAAGCTGCGCCGCGCGGGACTTACCGCGAGGGCCCTGCATGGTGAACTCAGTCAGGGCGCGCGTTTACAGGCTTTGGCGGATTTCAAGGCATCCCAAGTGCAGATTCTGGTCGCCACCGACCTCGCCGCGCGCGGGCTCGATATCGTGGACCTGCCGGTGGTGGTGAATTTCGATCTGCCGCGGTCGGTGGCGGATTACACCCACCGGATCGGCCGCACCGGCCGGGCGGGGGCGCGCGGTGTGGCGGTGAACTTTATCACTGCGGAAACGCATGAGCACTTCCGGTTGATCGAGAAACGCCATCGGTTGCATCTCGTGCGGGAGCAAATCGAGGGCTTTGAGCCCACGCAGACGACGGCTCCGTCCCGTCCGGCGGGCGGCGGCGTCAAAGGGCGTCGCAAGAGCAAGAAAGACCGCTACCGCGAAGCCTTGGCGCGCGAGCAGGCCGGCGAGACTTGATCGGCGGCCAACCCATTGAATCTTGCGTAACAAGAGGTGGGCCGTGCGCTCCGCGCGCGGCGGTTTGGAGAAGACGAAGGACCTCCCGGCCGTGCGCGGAGCGCATGGCCCACCTGGGCACATGCGATCAGTTTACTGCGCGCCATTCGATAGGTGTCGCCGCGGGGCTGGCGATGTGCAAAGTGCGTGCGTTAGTTTTCACCGTATGAAAATAAAATCTGCCGAATTTGAAGTGAGTGCGCCGGATCTGCGGGCCTGTCCGGTTTGGGCGCTGCCCGAATTTGCGTTCATCGGCCGCTCCAATGTGGGCAAATCCTCACTGATTAACCTGCTTACGGAGCGTCGCGATCTGGCCATGGTTTCGGATACGCCGGGCAAGACCAAGCTTATCAACTTTTTCATTCTGAACGGGGCGTGGTGTCTTGTGGATTTGCCGGGCTACGGTTACGCGAAGGTCGGCAAGCAACGCCGGGCTGAGTTCAATGTGGCGGTGGCGGACTATCTGGCCAAACGCCGCAACCTGCGCCGCGTTTTCGTGCTCATTGACTCACGTCTGCCTCCGCAGGAGATCGATCTGGAGTTCCTGCGGTGGTTGGAGGAATGCACCGTGCCGTATGCCCTGATCTTTACCAAGACCGACAAGCAATCGGCGGCCCAGAGCCAGGGGAACATCAAGGCCTTCACCGCCGCCCTGATGGCGTGGCGCGCCACGCCGCCGGATGTATTGGTGAGCTCGTCCAAAACCAAGGCGGGCCGCGCGGATATCCTCAATCACATCGAAACTGTCCTGAAGGAGCAGAACCGGACCGCCGGTTGAGGCGTGGTCGCGGCCGGCCTCAGGGCAGGTCCCGGTCGTGCCAGTAATCGGCGATCCAGGGGGTGGGGCGGATGGTGCGGAGGAGTTTGCCGCCCCGGCCGACGAGCGCCTGCTCGGGTTGAGGCCGGCCGTGAAAGACGACGATGCGGGCGTCGGCCGGTTTTTTTGGGGTGGAGAAATAGGAGAGCGGGCCGAAGGCCACGCAGTCGGCTTTGAAGCTCGGGCACCACGCCTTCGGCCAGTAGCGCAAAATGCCGAGACGATGAAAATGATGGGAGAGGAATTCCTGTTCGTTGCGCAGGCGGCGGGAGATGGCGGGGAAGTCGCGATGAAATTCTTCCAGCACTTCCGGATGGGCGCCCACGTTGAAGCGCAGCGCCGAGGTGTTGCCCACGAACCAGTCGCCGCGGATGCGGATCGGCCGGTAGTCTTTGATGACCACCACGTCGCCGGGCACGTCGAAGAACGGATCGATCGAGTCCACGATCACGACATCGAGATCGAGGAAGAGCGTGGGGCCGGTGAGATCGCCCAGTTCAGCCGCGAAAAGCCCGACCTTGCGCCAGCCGTGGGCATTGACGCCGTATTCGGAACCCCAGCGCACGTCGGGCAGCGGCAGCGCCTCGATGCCGGGGTGCAACCCCTCGGCGTAATCGGTGAAGCAGACGAACCGGAACGGCCGGTGGAGATTGCGCCGCACCATGGCGTAGAGCCGGTTGGCGTAGTCGGTGCCGAACTTCACGCCCCACTTCATGCAGACGACGTTGACGGGAGAGATGTGCGCAGGGGGGGCTGACATGGCGGAGCAGGCCAAGGCTTGGCTCCGGTCGCGCCGGTGCAAGCGGTAAGTCGCCGCGCCGGGGTTTGGGTTTCAGTTGGCAGCCGGTCACTTGGGACCGCATTACATTACCCCGCGTCGTCGGATTTGCTGACAATGGCTGCTCTTCCCGGGCTTGCCTTGGCGCAGGGGCGGCCTTGCGTCCTGCCGCAGGTTATTTGCGCCGGGTGGGCAGGCGACCCGGCCGGTCGTCGTGCTGAGGGTAACGCGGTTTGTTTCTCTTGAGGCGGCGGTTTTCATCCTCGGTCCTTGGTGCGGGCGTGCCGCCCAGTTCGTGCAGCGGGGTGCCCAGAGGGTGAGAGAAATTGAAGTCGCCGTAATCAATGGGCCAGAGGTTCGCCGGGCGGTGGCCGGGCCGTGGATAGTAGGTGAGATAAGTGCGGGGTCTGAGAGCGGACACGGTTTCTTGGCTCCGGGCTTCCGCTTCGGCGGCCCGGGCTTCCAAGCGGGCGATCCGTTCCGCGGTTTCAGTTTGCTGGCGTCTGGTTTCCTGCACTTCCGCCAGGCGCAGACGCGCCAGCAACAGATGCTCATGGGCGGGGACCTCCGGGTAGCGCCGCGTGAAATCCTCCCAGAAGGCAACCTGGCTGACCGGCGCGGCGGCACGAAAAGCGGGATCGGCCAGCTTGCGGGCCAGCAGTGCCTCGCCTTCCGCCGTGAGTGCGGCGCGGCGGATCGTCTGTTCTTCCAGCAGCCTCCGGGCTTCTTCGCCGCGGCGCTCCGTCTCGGCCTGATGCTCGGAGCGGGAAAGCAGGGCCACGCGCGTGACCACCCCGTCCTGCAGTTCTACTTCACCGCGCTCGTAATACAGCCGGAGCTTTTCCCCGGCCTGGACCTGGCCGCGCGGCGGCCCCAAGGCGGTCCGCACCTCTGCCAGCGTATCGCCGGTGCGCACCTCCGCTGCGGACAAAAGGAGCGGGAGGCAGAGCAGTAGAATGGGGGTGAGGCGCATGACAATCTCCTTGGACAAGGCGGAGGTTAAACAGTTTCAGCGGGGAAGCAATCCTGTCGGTCGCGGGTCATGGCGCTTTTGATTCGCGGCGCTGGAGTTTGTCGCCGGCCTGCGGAGGCCGGTCCGGGGCGGTCCCGATGAGGGGGGGATTTTCTCCCTCGCGTCGGCCCGGGTAAGGCGGTGTCTTGGCCGGGCTCGTGAAAGAACCTCCGTTGCTTGCTCAATTGTCACCGCAAGTGTCCGGCCATGCGGCGCCGTCGCGGATGCCGTGGGCGAAGCAGCTGATGTTCCTGGTCGGCATGCCGGTGGAGGTTCGCCAGAGCGAGAAGCAATGCCGGCCTTGGACCGTGCACTTGCTGGCGGGGTGCATCGCGCTGGTTTCGGTTGCGGTGTGGCTGACGGCGGGGCGGTGGAGTGGCTGGCAACTGGCGGTGTATGATCCCCTCGCGACCGGTTGGCGCACCTATACGGGCTTGGTGGGCTACGCCTTCATCCATGCCGACTGGCTGCACCTGCTGGGCAACCTCTATTTTCTGCTTATCTTTGGTGACAACACGGAATGTGCGTTTGGCCGGCGTCGTACGCTGGGCCTGTTCTTCGCCGCCTCGGTGGCGGGTGCCGTGTTGCACGGCGTCTTTTCGGAGGCCCCATTGGTCGGCGCCAGCGCCGGCGTGATGGGCGTCATGGTGTTTTACGCACTGCAGTTTCCCCAGGCGCGGGTGCTGTGGTTGCCTTTGGGCTGGGTGATTCGCGTCGGGCTCTGGGTTTATTGGCGGCGCCGGGCTCCGCGTGGGTTTCCCGTGCTGGGTTTTCTCGCATTCTACCTGCTCCTCGAACTGATCACGCTCCATGCCCAGCTGTTTGGGGAGGGCCGGGTGTCCGCGCTGGCTCATTTCGGCGGGGCGGGGCTGGGGGCGCTCATCTGGCTGGGATGGCGGCGCGGCTGGCTGCCGTAGCGGGGCGGGAAGCGCCGTCGGGCGAAACCGCTATTGCCAGGGAGAGCCGGACTTCACAACGATGCGCGCCTCCCCATTTTTTATCCCCTATGAAAACCCTCCTGAATGAACTGGGCATGCAAAGCTACTGCTTTCGCGGCTCCAAAGACCTCGGCACCGTATTGGCGCGTCTCAAGGCCTGTGGCGTCGCCACCATTGAGCTTTGCTGTGTGCACGTGGACTTCACGCGGGAGCAGGATTTCGATGCGGTGATTGCCCAATGCCGGGCGGCGGGCGTGCGCATCGCGAGTCTCGGGGTCGAGCGCTTTTCCGGCAACCTGGTGCACGAGCGCCGGCTCGCGGAGTTTGCCCGCAAGGCCGGGGCAAAAGTGATCACGGCTGACTTTTCCCCCGGCGCGGGGCCGGAAGTCTGGCGCGCCGCGGAGCGGCTGGCTGACGAATACGACCTGCATATCGCGATCCACAACCACGGCGGCCGCCACTGGCTGGGCAATGCGCAGATGCTGGAGCACATCTTTGCCACGACTTCGCCGCGCATCGGCCTCTGCCTCGACACCGCGTGGGCGCTCGACGCGCATGAGGATCCGGTGGCGCTGGCCGATAAATTCGCCGACCGCCTCTACGGGGTCCACCTGAAGGATTTTGCCTTCGACCGGGCGGGGCGTCCGACCGATACCATCCTGGGTGAGGGCAACCTCGACCTGCCCCGGATGCTGGCCCTGCTGCAAGGGAATGCCCGCACCTCCAGTGTCATCATCGAGTATGAAGGCGATGTGGACAACCCTGTGCCCGCCCTCACCGAATGCGTGCGGCGGATCGAGTCGCTGCTGCGCTGATCTTCTTTTCCACCTCCAACTCCATTCCCCCATGTCATCCTCCCCAATCCGCGTCGCCATCGTCGGCTGTGGCAACATCTCCAACCGTTACGCCGAACGCATCAAGACCTACGCCAACTGCGAGCTGGTGGGGTTTTCCGACCTCGACCCGGCCCGCGCGCAGGCGTTTGCCGCGCAGTTTGGCGGCCGGGCCTACGCCAGTCTGGAGGAGTTGCTGGCGGATGCCGCGGTGGATCTCGTGGTCAATCTCACCATTCATCACGCGCACTACGCGGTGAACAAGCAGTGTCTGCTTGCCGGCAAGCATGTGCATTCGGAAAAGCCGCTGGCGTTGAGCTACGCGGAGGCGAAGGAGCTGGTGGAGCTGGCGGATGCGCGCGGCCTGCGGCTGAGCAGCGCGCCGATCACCTACATGGGCGAAGCGCAGCAGACCGCCTGGCGGCTCCTCCGGGACGGCAAGGCCGGTTGTGTGCGACTCGCCTATGCCGAGATCAATCACGGCCGCATTGAGGACTGGCATCCGAACCCCGAGCCGTTCTACGCGGTGGGCGTGCTGTGGGATGTGGGCGTCTATCCGCTCACTCTGCTCACCACGATGTTCGGCCCCGTGCGCAAGGTCACGGCGGCGGGCAAGCTGATCCATCCCGACCGGGTGACGAAAGAAGGCCGCAAGTTCAGCATCACCACGCCGGATTTTGTGACGGCCATGCTGGAGTTCGAGGAAGGACTCACCGCCCGGCTCACCGCCAATTTTTACGTGCGCGGCGGCAAGCAAGGCGGCGGCATCGAGCTGAACGGCGACCTTGGCAGCATTTATCTCGGCGACTTCCAGGGGTTCGGCGCGGCGGTGGAGTTCGCGCCTTACGGCAAACCCTACGAGCCCGTGCCTTATTTGAAGCCGCCATTCGCGGGGATCGAGTTTGCGCGCGCCGTGGAGGAAATGGCCAAGGCGATGCAGGCCGGCCGCCCGCAGCCTTCGACCGGCGGCCAGGCCGCCCACATCGTCGAAATTCTCGAAGCCATCGAAACCTCGATGAAGCAGGGCGGCGCCGTGCCCGTGGCCTCAAACTTCACCCGCCCCGGCCCGATGGAGTGGGCGCAGGGCTGAGGGAGGCGGAGCCCTTCACAGGGCCTTGCTGGCGTCTTCCTTGAATCGCTCCCACAGGCTTACGAGCTGATCCTCGTACGGGTCAGTCTCGGCGGCGGCGATTTTATCGTGCGCGTCCATCCAGGCGACGGTGCGGCGCACGCCTTCCTCGTAGGGCGTGGCGGGCTGGTATTCGGGCACGTCGCGCTTGAGCTTGGCGTTGGCATAGACGCCGTGGAAACGGAAGATCTCCTCCAGCGCGGCGAAACGCGGCCGGTCGAGGGCGAGCAGGAGATCGGTGGGCAGGTGGACGAGGCGGGGCGCGGGCGCGCCGAGGGCGGCGGCGGTGCGCCGGGTGTAATCGTCCCAGGTCACGATTTCATCCCCGACAATGTTGTAGGCTTCGCCGAAGCATTTTGAGCGTGCGGCGGCGCAGGCAAACCCGGTGCCCACGTCTTCGGAAAACGCGCTTTGCCAGAGTCCGTGGCCGTCGCCACTGACGATGATCGGCCGGCCGCGACGCAGACGATCCACAAAGGTGGGCGCCCAGCCGAGGTTGTTGATGATGCCGCCGCCGGGGCCGTAGGTGTGCGAGGGGCGGAAGATGGTGACCGGCATTTTGCCGTCGGCGTGAGCCTGAAGGAAAACCTGTTCGCAGGCGACCTTGTCGCGACCGTAAGCGGAGTGCGGATTCTGCGGCGTGGTTTCGAGGGTGGGGAGAATCGTCTGGGTATTGCCGTAAGTGCAGACGGTGCTGCAAAAAATAAAATGGCCGCAGTGGCCGGCGAAGGCGCGCACGGCGCTTTCGGCCTGGTCGGGACGGAAGCAGATCATGTCGATCACCACATCCCAGAGGCCGGCGGCGGCCATGGTGTGTTCAAAGGAGGCGAACGCGTGGCGATCGCCGTGCAGGCGCCGCACGGCGGGGTCGAGCCGATCGTCGGTCTGCCCCCGGTTGAAGACGGTGATGGCCGCGCCGCGCGCGAGGAGGGCCTTGACGATGCCCGTGGAGATGAGCCCGGTGCCGCCGATGAGGAGGACTTTCATGCGCGCAGCGAAACGCGCCGGCCCGCGGGTGTCCAACCCGCAACGCTTCAATAATCGTGCAAAACCGGGCGGAGGCGCTACGACTGCCGGGAGAGACATGATTCCGGTAACGCGTGCTTTTGTGATGCTCAGGGTGGCGGCGGCGAGTGCGCTGCTGCTCCTTTCGGTGGCGGTGGCGGGTGCGCAGCCGTCCGTCCACTATGGGGCCGGGACGAAGCTTGAATCGCTGACCGCGGGCAAGGTCACGTATCAGCGGGTGACGGTGCGTTCGGTGTCCCCGCGCACGGTGATGATCTTGCATGCGGGCGGGATGGCGTCGGTGCGGTTGAGGGATCTCGCACCGGAGCTGCAGGCGGCCTTTGGCTACGATCCGGTGGCGGAGCAGGCGGAGGACGCCGCGCTGGCGCGGGCCACGGCGGAGCGCCAGGCCCGGCAGGCGCAGGTTGCCCAAGCGCCCCAGGTTCGGGAGCGGGCGGAGGGGACCACGTTTGACCGGTTGCTGCGGGACTTTGGGAGACCGGCATCCGTGCGCGGCGGGGTGGACATGCGTCCGCAGTTCCGCGCCTTGGAGTTGCACGCCAAGAATCAGGGGCGCCGGCCGAGTTGCGCGGTCTTTGCGGTGGTGAGCGCCCTGGAGTTTTTACGGGCGGAGAACACCGGACAGGCGGAGAAGCTCTCGGAGGAATATCTCATCTGGGCCACGGGAAAAACCCTCCAGCGCGCCGGGGCCGACGCGCCGGGGCTCACGGGGGAGGATGCGGATGCCGGGTTTGCGCTGACGGAGGTGGTCACGGCCCTGCGCAGCTACGGTATTCCCCTTTACGATGAGATGCCCAATACCATCGGTCGCACGAGCAATCTCACCGCGGATCCGCCGCCCGAGGTGGTGACGGCGGCGCGGCAGCGCACCCAGGTCGGGGTGCATCTGGTGCCGGGGCGGGACAACGCCACTTTGCTCAACAACATCGTGCATGCCCTCAACGCCGGTTTGCCGGTGGCGATCGGCACGGGGTGGCCGCGCTTTTTCAACATGCGCGCGGCGTTGCTCAACACGCAGGACCCGATTCCCGGTTATGGCCATGCCGTGACCTTGGTGGGTTACACTTCGGAGACGGGGCGCATCGAGGACGCGACCTTCATCTTCCGGAACTCATGGGGGGCGAACTGGGGCGCCAACGGCTACGGCTACGCCACCTACGCGTATCTGGCCAAACACCTGCACAACGCCATTCTGCTGGAGTTGCGCTGAGCGGGTGGGCTCCTCCGTGTCGCGATCGGATCAGGAGCCCGGCGGTTGGGTTTCTTCCCGGGTACGCTGGGCCAGTTCCTTCACCGCGCGGTCGAGTGCGTTGCGCACTTTCTTGGTCATGCGGTCGATGAAGAGCGTGCCTTGCAGGTGATCGTATTCGTGCTGAAGGCAGCGGGAGAGCAGGCCGTCGCAGACGAGCTCATGGGCGGTGCCGCGTTCGTCCTGGTAACGCACCGCGATGACATCGGGCCGGACGACATCGCCGCGGATGTCAGGGAAGGAGAGGCAGCCTTCTTCCACGATGTAGTCATCGGTGTCCGGCTTCACCGTGATGACCGGATTGACGACGATCAGCGGCATGAAGAGGTCCAGCGGAGGCTGGGCGCCGTCGAGCCTCCAGGAGAAGTCGCGCTGGGTTTCCCGCAGATCCAGCACACAGAGTTGCAGGGCGCGCCCGATTTGCTGGGCCGCCAGGCCGATGCCGCCGGCGGTGTGCATGGTCTCGATCATGGCGGCGGCCAGTTGGGCAAGGGCGGAGTCGAAAACGGTGATCTTCTCGCCCTTCTGGCGCAAAACGGGGGAGTTGTAATGAACAATTGGCAGGGACATCGGTCGGTGTGAAAGCAAACGTGGGTTTGCGTTCACTTTCCGGCAATTCAATACTCCTCCCGTGCGCAATCCCCGCTTCCTTTTCCCCTGGCTGCTGGCCGCGCCGCTCAGTGTGATCCTGGGGTTGGTGCTGGCGGCGGGGGCCTGGCTGCTGCCGGTGAATTTGAAGTCGGTGACGCCGGCGCTACTGGAGGCGGCGGGAAAAAACACGCCTTCGGTCGTCGGGCTGGGCCGACAGTTGGTGGAGGCGGAGAAGATCGGCCCGGCCGAGCTGGTGCTGGCGGCGGCCCGGGCGATCGAGGCGCCGGAGTCGGCGGTCCTGGCCGGCGACGTGGACCGGTTGGCGCAGCATCAGGGCAGTCTGGTCGCCTGGGGGGGCTGGGATCCTTTTTTGGAACCGCTTTTCCGACTGCGGTCGGGGGAGGTCGCGATCGGGAGCACGCCGGTGCTCACCTACCTGATCCCGGAGCAGGCGCGCGGCACGTTGCGCGGGTTTCTGGAAAACTCGCGGTCGCTTGGGGTGCAGGCACTCTTGCGGTTGCGTGAGGTGAACGGGACGGGGCGTTTCGTGCCGGCGCGGGAGGCGGGTGGCCAGCCGCTTGATGCGATTATTTTGCTCACGGCCCTGCTGTATCAGGGCGAGCATCTGTCCCCGTCGCTTCAGCGCGAGTTGCGCGCCGCGGCGGAAGTGGCGGTTTCCGCCGATGCGCTCGGCGAGCTGGAGGGTTTCTTGACCGATCTGCTTTCGTTGAGCCAGCGGCTGAACTGGGTGCAGCTCGGCGAGTTGCTGCGGCGTTCCCATGATGCCAAGACCGTGGGGGAGTATGCCCATCTCGCGCGGGCGGCGCCTGATGAGCTGCCGCTCATCTACACGGCGGCCCTGTTCTCCGACTCGGCGGACAAGGTGGCGGCCTACCTCATCCAATACGGGCGGGCGGGTGTGGCCGACCTGCGGCTGGCACTGGCGCACGGGCAGGGCGCGGTGGGCCAGTTGTTGCTGCGGCAGGTGCCGGTGAATCACGATGCCGGGCCCACACTCGGCGCCGCCGCGGCGCTGGCGCTGTTGCATCCCGAGCTTTCGCTGGTGCTGAAATACCTCGGCTACGTGCTGGCGGCCTTTCTCATCCTGCGCGGCGCTGATCGCTGGCTGTTTCCGCCCTTTGAATCCGCCGCCATGGCGCTGCCACGCATCAAGAGCGGTGTCCTGGCCGTCCTCTTCGCCGGCCTGCTGATTGTGGCCACCGAGCCCTTCCTGCTGAAGGCGGCGCCGCCCTCGGAGTTTCAGGCGCGCTTTACGCTGCCTGTGCTCGTGACCATTTCCGAACTTCCTTCGCCCTCAACTGACCAAACCCTCACGCATATGGATTCCGCCACGCTGATCTCCGTCGGTTTTTTCGCCGCCCTGCAAATCGCCGTTTATCTCATCTGTCTCGCCAAGATCCGCGAGGTCTCCCGCCAGGCCGTGCCCGCGCTGGTGAAGCTCAAGCTCATGGAGAACGAGGAGAACCTGTTCGACAGCGGGCTGTATGTCGGCATCGGCGGCACCGCGGCGGCGCTGGTGCTGCAGGTGCTCGGCCTGATCGAGCCCAACCTGCTGGCGGCCTATTCCTCCAATCTCTTCGGCATCACCTGCGTGGCACTCGTCAAGATCCGCCATGTGCGGCCGTATAAACGCCAGCTCATCATGGCCAGCCAGACCGAGGCCACGCTTGCGACGACCCCATGAACCGCACGCTTCTGCTCATCCTCTGCGACTTTCTGCTGCTGAACCTCCTCGCGCTCACGCGCTGGGAGAAGGCGGAGCCCGCGCAGGGCCGCCAGCCGCCGGTCCCGGCAATGGCCGCCAACGCCGCGACCCGGGATGATGACATGGTGGCCGCGATGCAGCTGGCGCTGGCCGATGAACGCAGCTCGCGAAACACGCTGGTCGAGCAATTGCAGACGACCGAGGCCACGCTGGCGGAGCGCGAGCAGAATGTCGCCCGACTCGAAGGGGAGACTAACCGCCTGAGCACGACTCTTGCGGCGACGCAACAAACGGCGGCGGAGCTGGGGCGCCAGGTTACCGTCGCGACCGAGGATGCGACGATGACCAAGGAACAGCTGGCCCGGCTGCAGCGGGAGCTGGAGGAGAAGCGGGCCGAGGCGCAGCGGCAGCAGGAAGCGCTGAGCGCTCTGGAGGCGCGGCAGGCCGAGTCCCGTGAGCGCATTGAAGGCCTGACCGTGGCCGTGCGCGTGGCCGAGCAGGAGAAGCAGCTTCTGCGCGAGACGGCGGATGTGTTCCGCCAGCAGGCCGAGGCGGAGCGCGTCGAGCGCGAGCGGGTGCAGGAGACCACCGTGCAGCTGGCGCAGGGCGTGGGGCAGCTGGCGGAAAGATCCGGTGAACTCACGCGCGAGCTTCGCGAAAACCGGCCGGTCAACGTCAACGTCCTCTTCAATGACTTCCTCGCGAACCGGGTGCATACCACTTTCACGGCCTTCCGCCGCTCGATGCTCGGCCCGATCACGCGCACGCGTGAGGCCCGCACCGTCTTCCTCGCCGATGGTGAACAGGTCTATGCGCTGCTGCACATGGATGACACTCCGTTCTCGGTGAGGGAGGCCGGAGCGGATTGGGAGCGGCTGATGGTGGAGTTTACCCGGGGCGCGGCTTACCGCAGCGCGGTGGCGCGGGTGGACTTTCTTTCGCTGGACCCCCGCGTGGTGGTCCTGCCGGTGTCGGCGGAGCAGGTGGCGGCGCTCGGGGTGAAGGTTTACGACACGGCGCTGGATCCCTTCAAGTTCACCGAGGCGGTGCTCGTCAGCGGGGGAGGCGCGGGCTACGGCGAGGTTTCCTTCCGGCTGGATGCGAGCACTCCGGGCTATGTGCGGGTGGACAACCGGCTCATGCGGCGCCTGTTCGGGGACTTCGCGCCCTCGCGCGGCGATCTGGTTTTCAGCAAGACCGGCGAACTGCTCGGCATCATGGTGAGCAGTGATTATTGCGCCCTTGTGAACAACGTGGTCACGGCCCGGAGCATTCGCACGGGAGAGGATATCAAGGCGCAGGAAACCAGCCGCATCCTCGACGAACTCGCCGCCCGCCATCGGGCTCTGCCGATGCGTTTGCAGTAGTAAACGCAGGACAGATTCGACGCGCCCGGCTGCCGGTTGGCAGTCGGACGATCAACCTCTCGTCGTGATGCGGGTCAGCCCTGCGGGCGGCGGGTTGTCTTCCACGAGGAAAATTCCTCCCAGGTGCTGAAACGGAGCACGCCGGGTGATGAGCCGGACTTGGGAGCGACCAAGGCGGCGCGGCGTTGATTGCGGCCAAAGCGAGCCAGCGGAGTGGCGCTGCTACGACCGATGCTGAGCATTTCGCCTTTCTTGTTCATGCGTTCAATGTTCGCTGCGGGGGCAAGTGTCTGAAGAGCGGGAGGCGTGCCGCTTTCAGTGCTTTGTCTCGATGGGGCCGCCGACGGTGGTGTGCCGGTCGCCTTCGCCGAGTTTGCGGCGGAAGAATTGTACGGCCTGACCGAGGGTGATGTGCGCAAGTTCGGGATCGTAGCGGTGACCTTCGTCGCGGAGGAAGGCATGGGCACCGTTGAACTCGTGCCAGGTGAAATGGGTGCCGGCGGCGGTGAGTGCGGCGTGGATTTTGGCGCGGCCTTCGCCGGGAACGTGCGGGTCCTGCCGGCCCCAGATCATGAGAAGTTCGCCTTTGATTTCCGGGATGCGGTCGAGCGAGTTGTCGTTCATGCCTCTGCCGAGGCCGCGCTTGTGGAGGTCGGTGGCGTAGAAGCAGGTGGCGGCGAGCACTTCGGGGTTCATCGCGGCGCGGAAGGCGAGGTGGCCGCCGATGCAGATACCCATGGTGCCGAGGTGCCCGGTGCAGGCGGGGTGGTTTTTGAGAAAGGCGAGGACGGCGCGGGCGTCGGCGTCGTAGTGCGCGAGCTCCTTGGTGGTCTTGAGCGCATTGCCGCGGTCGGCGCCGGCCTGATCGTAGGCGAGCACGGTGCCGGCGGGCTCGAATTCATGATAGATCTCGGGGACGGCGACCACGAAGCCGTGGCCGGCCAGAAAAGCGGCGGTGCGGCGGATGGGGCCGGTGGCTTGGAAAATCTCGGAGTAGAGCAGAATGCCGGGATACCTGCCGGGCGCCGTGGGGCGGAAAACATAGGTCCGCATCGGCCCGGAGGGAGTGGAAAGGTCGGTGAATTCGGAATCGGTGAGTGTCATAGGGATTGGGTTATAAAACATGAAGGGACACGAATGCACACGCATGAAACAAGGCTTATGAAGACAGGCGGATGGATCCGGGGTTATTCGTGGTTTCAAAAAGATTTGGTTGGGTTCATGACTTCAGCCTGAACCTATGCCTGCCCGCCCCGATATTCTGTGGATTCTTACCACCCAGTGGCGGGCGCAGGCGTGCGGCTATGCGGGTGATGAAAATGCCCGGACACCGGTGCTGGATGCCTGGGCGGCGCAATGTCTCAATTACACCCAGGCGGTGACGCCGCATCCTTTCGGGCCGCAGGCGCGGGCGGCGGTGCTGACCGGGGTGCCCTCGCCGCAGAATGGCGTGTGCGATTATTTCGACCCGCTGCCGTCGGAGGCAAAGACCGTCGCGCATGCGTTGCAGGCGCGGGGGTATGAAACGGCTTTTTTTGGCAAATGGCATCTGGCCCGGCGCGATCCTTCGGCGGCGTTGGTGGGTGATACGCACGCGCGGATGCGGGTGCCGCCCGGGGAGCGGGGTGGCTTTGCGTTTTGGGAGGGATTTGAGAGCGGGTTTCTGCTGAACGATCCCTGGCTGCAGGGCACGCGGCTGCCGGAGCCAGTGCGGGTGCCGGGCTATCAGAGCGACGTGTTGTGTCGGCGTGCGGCGGAGTGGTGGACGGCCCCGCCGGAGCGCGCCGAGGGCGGGCGTTTCATGGTGGTGAGTCTGGAGGCGCCGCATCCGCCGTATGATGCGCCGGCGTCGGGAGTGGCGCGCCGCGATCCTGTGCTGCCGGCCAATGTGCCGGCGACGGCCGCCGCGCAGGCGCGGCGGGAGTTGGCCGGCTACCATGCCCATATCGAGGCGACGGATCGGGCGATCGGTCAGCTGCTGGCGGCGGTGGGCGCGCGCACCTTGGTGGTCTTCACCAGTGTGCATGGCGACATGCATGGAGCGCACGGGTTGTTTCGCAAAGGCTGGCCGTATGAGGAGAGTGTGCGGGTGCCGCTGTTGGTGCGGCATCCGGACGAGGCGCCGCGGCGCGATGCGGCACCGATGTCGTTGCTCGATCTGCCGGCGATGACGCTGGCCTGGGCGGAGGGACGGTCGTGGCGGTGTCCGCGCCGGGCGGCGGAGATTTCGATGCCGTGCGTGGTGCCGTTGCCGCAGCAGTGCGATCGGGTCTGGCGGGGGGTGCGCACACCGACCCGCAAGCTCGTCTGGGGCGGGGACGGCGCGCCGTGGCTGTTCTTTGATCTGGAGAACGATCCGCTGGAGCTGCGCAATCTCGCCGAGGATCCGGCGTGGGCGGCCGAGCGGTCGGCCTTGGCTGCGTGGGCGGGAGCGTAGGCGTTGCCAATGGAGTTAGGGCTGAAAATGGCGCAAAACTCTTTTCCCAATGCAGCTCTCTGGCGCGCCTATCCTATAGGTGCCGGGGAGGGCCTGTTCGCCTGCTGATGCTTTGCGGTTTTTGCGGCTACTTTCCGAGGGCCCTTCCAAGCCTCTTTTTCCGGCCGTAAAATTATTTGAAACGCCATAAGGCGCTGGAAACGCTTCAGGCGGTCTCGTTTTCAGTGGCGGCAAACTGGCGGCGGATGACCTCGGTCAACTCGGCCATTTTGACGGGTTTGCTGATGTAATCATCCATGCCGGCGGCGAGGCAGAGTTCGCGATCGCCGGTCATCGCATTGGCGGTGAGGGCGACGATGACGGGCTGGACGTCGGCCGGCAGGGAGTGGCGCATGCGCCGGGTGGCTTCGAATCCGTCCATCTCGGGCATCTGCAGATCCATGAGGACCAGATCGTAGGGGCGGCTCTCGATGGAGTGAAGGGCTTCTTTGCCATTGTTGACGGCATCGGCCGCATAACCGAGCCGCTCAAGGAAACGCAGCGCGACCTTCTGGTTCACCGCATTGTCCTCGACGAGCAGGATGTTGAGCGGGATATCCCCGGCAAGTTGTTGTGGCCTTGGTTTGGGGGCCGGGGCGGGGGTCTTCTCTTCAGGGGTGGCGAAAAGCTGGCTGAGCGTCTGCAGCAGGGTGTGGTGTTTGAGGGGCTTGTAGATCGTCGCGGCCGGATGATTCTCGTCGAGGGCCGCCGGGACGGGTTGTCCGAAGGGCAGCATGAACAGGCGGGGGCAGGCGATGCCGGCCAGTTCGCCGGCCTCAGCCGTGGTGTCACCATCAATGATGAGCAAGGCGGGGGGCTGGTCCAGACCGGCGCAGCGCGCCTTGGCGGCGGCGGGCGAGGAGACCAGCTCCACGCGAAGTTCCCAGGACTCGAGTTGGGTGCCGACGGCCGCACTGCCGCCGACGACGAGGGTGAGACCGTCACGCAGTGGGGCGGGCAGGCTCGGCATCGGGCTCTTCAGCGGCGGCAGGGCCGGTGGAGCGATGATCGTGAAGATGAAGCTGGAACCCTGGCCGACGGTGCTCTCCACCCGGATGTCGCCGCCCATCAGGGCGCAGAGTCGCTGGCTGATGGCGAGGCCCAGACCGGTGCCGCCGTATTTTCGGGTGGTGGAGGAATCGACTTGGGAGAAGGCCTTGAAGAGCCGGTCGAGCCGGTCGGGCGGAATGCCGATTCCCGTGTCGCGCACGGCAAACTCCAGCCTGGGTGTGCCGGTGGGTTCGGTGAGCGCACGCACCTCAATGATGATGCTGCCGCCGGAGGTGAACTTGACGGCGTTGTTGATGAGGTTGACGAGGATCTGGCGGAGGCGGGTGACATCCCCGTTGATCCAGGCGGGGGTGCCGGGGGCGAGGGTGTAGGCCAGCTCGATCCGTTTGCCCGCCGCCTGCAGGGCGAAGAGTTCGATGGATTCCTCCAGACAGCTGGTGAGATCGAGGGGAATGCTCTCCAGCTCCAGTTTGCCGGACTCGATCTTGGAGAAGTCGAGGATGTCGTTGATGATGGCGAGGAGGGTTTCGCCGGAGTTGTGGATCGTGGCGACAAAGTCGCGCTGCTCCGGCGTCAGGCGGGTCTCCATGAGGAGACTGGTCATGCCGATGACCCCGTTCATGGGGGTGCGGATTTCGTGCGACATGGAGGCGAGGAACTCGCTCTTGGCGCGCGAGGCGGCATCGGCTTCGCTTTTGGCCCGGCGCAGCTGCGCTTCCGATTCGACCCGGGCGGTGATGTCGGTGGCGAGGAAGATGAAATTCCCGATCTGGCCGGCGTCGTTGCGCACGGGTTGAATTTCCAGGTGCAGGTGGTATTTCCGGCCGGCCTTGGAGTAGTGGACGAGGTCGGTGGCCAGACCCTGGCCGCGGGCCAGGGCCGAGCGGATATCAGTGAGGATGGCCTGGTCGGTTTCGGGGCCGGTCAGGAAATCCAGCGGGTTGCGACCGGTGACTTCCTCCAGCGAGTACTCCAGAACGCGGCTGAAGCTTTCGTTGACCCACTCAATGTTTCCTTGGGGGGAGATGATGAGGACGGGGTTATCGGTCTTGGCGGCGACGAGGGAGAGCTGGCGGGCCTCGGCCTGACTGGCGCGGAGGGCCTGCTCGGCTTCACGGCGGTCGGTGATGTCCTGCAGGGTGCCGATGATGCGGATGGGCTTGCCGTCCTCGGCGGCGGCCACGGTCTTGGCCCGGGCGGAGATCCAGCGCCAGCCGCCATCCGCCGCGCGCAGGCGGTATTCCGGGTCGATGAAGGCGGTATGGCCCGAAAGCTGGGCGGCAAAGCGTTCGTTGTAGCCGGGCAGGTCGTCGGGATGGATGAGCGTGTGCCAAGTCTCGAGTGTCGCGGGCATGCGTTCGGGCTGGTAGCCGAGCATGCTCCACAAGCCGGGGCTGTAATAGGCATTCTGGGCGGCGAGGTTCCACTCGAAGATGCCGATGCGGGTGGAGTCGAGGGCGAGCCGGAGCCGCTCATCGGAGATCTTGAGCCGGGCTTCGATCCGGCGGCGTTCTTCGTTCTCGGCGATCAGGCGGCGGTTGGAGGATTCGGCGGCCTGCTGGCCGGCCCGCGCGCTGCGCGCGAGGTGCACGCCGAGGCCCAGCAGCAGGGTGAAGCCGAGCCCGGCGCCGAGGGCGATCTCCGGCAGGTGCTGGCGGTCGCGCATCAGGGAGTAGTCCGAAGGATGCAGGCCGAGGCGCAGCCGGCGGTCGAGGAGGGTGTAGGATTTTTCCAGCACCTGCGGCCCGGCGGTCAGCGGCTTCGGGCTGGTGCTGAAAACCTGCTCGCCGCCGATGCTGATGGTGACGTCGTAGTCGTTCATCATCTTCAGGCGTTCGGCAATCAGCGCACGAAAGAAAGGCCGATACAGGTATTCCGCCGCCGCGTAGCCGATGATCTCCCCCTTGAAGGAGATGGGGACGTAAATGGTGAAGCCGTGGTCCAGCCCGCCGATTGCCACCGTGCCGGAAACCACCGGTTTGCCCGTGGCCCGCGCTTCGTCGAGAGCCTTGTGGCGGGCCTCATCTTGGGCGTGATCGAAAGTCAGTGTGCCTTCATGCCCATCGCTTGAATAAACCCACTGGGCGCGGAAATCCTGATTCAGCCAGGCGAAGGAGCGGCAGCCGAGCGGGCCGGAGTCACGCAGCTGGAGATCCACTTCCACTTCCCAGACCGTCTCAGTGGGAATGGTTTCGCCCCACTTTCGGGCCAGTCGTTCGATGGCGTTGCTTTGGCGGTCCAGCTCGGAGCCGATCTGGATGGCGAGGGTTTCCATCGCCGTCTGGGTGCGGGCATTCAGGTAAACACCTTCCCGTTCCCTCAGCCCCAGCCAGAAGATGAGGGTGATGGTCAGGCTGGCGATGATGACGGGGACGGGGGCCCAGCGGGGCGGGCCGTGTTCGATCTCCGTGCTCTCGCGCCAGGTGAGCGCCAGCAAGGCCAGTCCGAGCAGGGTCAACCCGGCGCCGGAGACCGGCGAGGTCGGGGTCCCGGTGCCCCACATATAGACCGCAGGCAGGCTGCCGGCATAGCCCAAGAGTGTGGAAACGCCGATGGCGGCCACGAGGGAGCCCATGATGGCCTTGGCGGGGAGGCAGACGCGGCTGGGCAGACGAAACCGGGGGGCGATCAAGACCAGGCTGGCCAGCAACAGGCTTATGGCGGTGGCCACCGAGGGCGGGCCGACGGATGTGTCCGCCAAGACCGGACTGAGGGTGGAGGTTTCGAGCGTCAGGGTCGGTCGGCCCAAGGCGCGCAGCAGGTGCAAGAGGCCAAAGGCACCGGGCAGGGTGGCGAGCCAGAGCACACGGGGTTGCTTCATTTCCGCCCCAAGGAGGACGACGCCCAGCAGCAGCAGGGCGGCGGCGGAACCCGGCCCGATGGGCGCGTGAGCGGGAAACGGCCGCACCAAGAGTTCGATTTGCAACAGCCAGCCGGCGAGCGCCAGTCCGCCCAAAACAGTCAATCCCCCGGCGAGCGTGAGTGATACGCGCTCGGGCCACGTGTGACGTGGCAATGTGGCCAGGATATTCATTGAGGGAAATACCCTAGCTATGGGTTTTGCCTTTCAGGGCAATCCCTCTTTCTGCCCTGTGCCCGAAGGTTGCCTGCGGTCCATCAGAAATGCCCCAGGGCCGTCCCGGTCCGGCCAGTCTCAGGGGGATTCTGTCGCAGCCGGCTCCGGCGATTCTTCTGCCGGGGCGGAGATCAGGGAACGCAGCAGGTTGGTGGGGCCGATTACAAAAGCCCAGGAGGGTTTTTCCAGCTTTCCGCCGAGTTTCACTTCCAGGACACTGGACAGGGGGGAGAGGACGAGGCCGACCACGCTCTTGAGGATGAACTTGCTTTCCTGGAAGGGGTAGATCTTGGCGTAAAAATCGAGTTCCTTGCTTGGAAGCAGATAATCCCCATGGGCGGAGACGGCGGCATTCGGGCCGGTCAGGGTCAGATCCGGGAAGACCAGTTTGGTGCGATCGAGCGTGAAACCGGTCTGGAGGGAATCAAAATCAAGGGCGGTGAAATAGAGCAGCTCCGAGAGCAGACCGAGGAGGCGGACACGACCGAGCCCGGGGCCGTTCAGGTCGGCGTAACCCGAGCCGGTGAAGCTATAAAGATCGTTGAGGGCGCCGTCGGCGGACAGGTTGAGGTTTACATTCACCCGGGCGGTGCCTTCGAGGTAACTGCTGGTCGGCGAGGGGGCGGCCCCCTTCTGGCGGGCCGAGTAGTGTTCGAGTGCGATTGCCGCATCGCGCAGGTTGGCGTCCTTGAGGGAAAGATCGAAACCCAGCCGGCGGGCGGTTTCGGGGCCGTCCACCATGATTCGTCCGCTGGCGATGCCGCCGCCAAAACCGATGGCGACCGGGGTGAGATCAATCACATCATCGCGCACGTTGGCCACGAAGGAAAGGTGATCGAGGGGGAACTCATGATAGGTGAGAGGGCCGCTGGTGGCGCCGCGGATGAGGATCGAGCGACGGTCCGGATCGGTCGCGGCCGGCCCGGTGATGAAACCCGCGGCTTCCAGCACCGGCGCCCGGGTGAGGACGAAAGGCTCGGTGATGGCGGCGATTTCCGGCCCGCCGAGCGCGGCGGCCTCGGCCCCGAGGGTGGAGGTGAAGTCAAAGTCCATCCGGTTTAGCCGCGGTCCGGAATCGGCGTGAATGCGAGTGAACGTGCCGCTGGCCCGTCCTTCACCGTGGGCGGCGAAGATCTCCAGCCCGTCAAAGAAATGGGGCCGAATGAAAAGCCGGGTGCGCCCCCGGTCCAAGGCGACTTCGCGGATGACGGGAGACTTTCCCTCCGCCAGCACGAAGACCGTGGTTTCCGGGCCACGGCGCCACCAACCGTGGACATCCACATCGGCTGAGGGCGCGGCGGCGGAAAAATCGAAATTCGCCCAGAGGTTGTTCCACCAAGGGCGCTTGAACCAGCTGCCGATGACCGGCGGGTTGAGCCGGCCGCGCAGGAGGAAACGGAATTCCTTGGTGCGGATGTTCTGTTCGATGTCACCGCGGGCGACATTTGCGCCGCTGCGACCCCGGGCATCGGTGACGAGGAATTGTTGTCCGTCGAATTGGATCCGCCCCTCGATTTCGTCGAACCGCACTCCGTGGGCCCGCACGCCTTGCGCGGCGACCCGGCCGGTGGCTCCGGTGAATTTCCACCCCGGGGCGAAACGGGCGGTGAGATCAAAAACCGGCGCGGCGTCGAAGTCCACAAACTGGCGCAAATCGCGGCCGAGCCGCTGTTCCAACCAGACCAGCAGGGACGGGGCGATTGCCCCTGCGGTGTGCAGATCCGCGCTTTTTTCTGCGAGGTCTGTCGTGCCTTCCACGGCCAGGGGGGCGCCTCGCACCGCGGCCAGCAATTCACCGTGCAGCAGAGGCCAGCGCTCCGAGGTGATGCGCAACGCCACATCCGTGGCGTCGAGCCCCTGGCCGGACAGTTTGCCGAGGGTGATTTCCGCCGCGAGCAGCGCCGGTTTGTTTTCCGCGGGGTTGAAGCGGGCGCGGATGGCTCCCTGCGCCGAGGTCACCTGAATGCCTTCCGCCAGCTGCAACGTGTCCGCCGTCGCTTCGAGATGAAAGAGAGATGACCGGGCCTCTTTGAGCGGAAAGGCGGCGGTGAGGGCGAGTTTGCCGGCGGCGAGCGCGGGCCGGTCGGGCCACTCGAGCCGGGTGGCGAGGAGGCGGGCCTGAACCGTTGCGCCACGGGTTTCGGAGGGCGTCAAAACGAGGTCCAGCGAGGGAGCGGCCAAGCGGGCGAGATAGTCGGCGGCGGTGATCAGCTGCCGGCAGAACTCGGGGTAATGCCTGGCCAGCAGGGCGGGCAGTGGCTGCTTTTCGCGGTCTGGGCCGAGGAGCGGGCTGAGATTCACCGCGCCCTGTGCGGTCAGCTGCAGGTTGGCGAGGCGTCCGCTGATCTCATCAATGACGAGTTCCCGGCCATGGATACGGACGGCGAGGTCGAGATCGTGGACAATGGCCTCACTGCCGCCGGTGGGCGATAGCATGGGCGGCACGTTCAGGGTGACACCGGTGGCGCTGAGTCCGCCGGTTTCAAACCGACCGGCAAGCATGGCCCACAGGTCGAAGGTCAGATGTAAAGTGCGTGCGGTCGCGGCCGGCTCGGGCGAGGCGGGGAGGAAGAGCCGGGCGTTTTCGAGCAGCACCTGCCCCGAGGGATCGAAGCGGGTGGATCCGAACTCCACGCGCAGGCCTGATGCGGCGAGGCGTTCCTCAAAGGCGCGTTGGACAAACGCGGGCAGGGTCAATTCACGCGTGCTCGCGATGTAGATCTGGCCGATGAGGGCGATGGTCAGCGCGAGCCAGAGCGACCATACGCAGAAGGACCACAGGCAGGAGCCGCAGAAGCGCAGGCCCTGGAGGCCGAGTCGCCGCCAGGCATTTTTCACGGGAGCGCTCCGGGGGGCGGACATGCGTCACTCCGCCGGTGGTCCGGGATCGCGATCCGCGTAGGTCACGGCCCAGAGGGCATCAAGCAGCGGTTGTTCGATTTCGAAGACGGCGGCGAGCGCGGGGGAGCCGGCCAGTTGCAGGGTGCCGCCGAGGCGCTCGGTCAGGTAGAGCGTGAAGGTCTCGGTCTGGCCGCCGCTACCACCGGGCAGGGTGATGATCGCTTCAAGCCGGTAGCGCCACGGGCGCTCCTTGCCGGCGGCGGTGACGGTTTCCGCGAACTCGTCGAGGAGGAAGCGCCGGGCGTTGATCATGCGCAGTTGCGCGGCCAGCGCCGTCAGCGCGGTGGCTTCGTCCCCACTTTGGAGCGGTTGATCGGCAATGAGAGTGTTGTCGGCCAGGTCGGTGAGTTTGATCGCCGAGATCCGGGCGGCGGCGGAGAGCGCGTGCAGACGACGGTCGCGGTAGGCGAGGGCGGAGGCGGTGGTCTCGTCGAGGATTGCGGGATCCACGGCATAGACGAAGCGTTCGTCGCCCACCCGCGCATAGGCGCGGCCGTCGCGCGGGGTGGTGACCCCGAGCTGGAGCCGCAGGGTGCGGCTTTCGCCTTGGGCCAGGTTGAAGGCGAGGGTGATTTCGCGCTCGGGCTGGTTGAATCCCCAGGCCTCGAGATCGGCATCGCCGGGCGCATCGCTTTGGAAACGCTGGGCGGAAAGGAGGGCAAGGTGCTCCAGCAGGCGGCGGATGGCGTGGGGGTCGGCGCCGCGGGCGCCGGCGCCGCCGTCGCGTTGCACAAGTTGCCAGGGGGCGTCGGCCGGGGCGGAGGGGTCGCGTTGGAGAATGATCTCGGGCGCATTGGGCGCGGCGAGCGTGACGCTGGTGACGGTGGCCGGTTCGAAATCGAGCAGGCGCGACTCGCGGAGCACCTCCTGTGCGTTGTTCAGGGCATCGAGCAGGCCGCTTGGGAGGACCACGGTGAAGGCGGCCGATTTGCCTTCGAGCATGGCTTGGAATTCGATGTCATCCCGGTCGCCGTTGCCGCCGGTCCGGCCCACTTCGGCGCCGAGCAGCAGGGTCTCGCTGCGGTTGTTGCCCTGCAGGGTGATGCGGAGAAAAGGATTGGTCCCCGCGGGGATGCCCGTCGCGCCGGGCGGCAGGAAGGAACGGACGCGGAGGGTGTTGAGCGCGTTGATGGTGAGCTCGGTCGCGGGCTTGTTGGCCCGGGCGATGATGGGGGCCTCGAAACTCCACCGCGCGCTGTCGCGCCGGATGCGCACGCGGAGATTGGCGGCATTTTGCAGGGCCAGGGAGCGGGCTTCGAAGACGGGGATCGTGAAGAGGGTGTCGGAGCGCAGCTCCTCCAGGGTGAGGGCGAGCGTGCGCGCGAGGCTGAGACTCACGACGTGCACCCGCGTGCCGTCGGGCGAGAGGATGTAAAGCCGGTTGCCCACGCGGGTCTCGTCGCCGATGCGCAGGGTATAGGGCGGGTGCGCGTCGGTGTCGCCGGCGGAAAACGTGACCGTGAGCCGCGGTTCGGCGAGGCCGTAGTCGGCGAGGGTCTGATCGTTGCGGGCGAGGTCGGCGACGCGGAAACTCGTTTCGTGCTCAAGAAACTGGAGCTCACTGATGATGCGGGTGACGGCGTGGGGGTTGGCGGGCCACTCGATGGGCTCGACCAGCGACCAGTCCGTGCCCTGCCGGGTGAGCTTCAGCGCGGTGAGGCCGGGGCCGGACAAAGTGAGGGCGCGGATGTCGGACGTCTCCGGGCCGAGCACACGGCGGCGGGCTTCGAGCGAGGCGCGTTCGGTGCGCCAGCTGCGCTCGAATTTGAAGATGAAGAAGAACAGCGCGACGTTGAGGAAGACGAGGACGAGCGTGACTTTGGTGCGCATGGGAGGGAGGAGGTCGGGCGGGTTTCAGCTGCGACGCGCCCAGTAAACGAGGAGCCCGAGCACCGCGGCGATGCCCGGCACCACCAGGAGCAGGCTGTAGCGGAGCCGGGTCAGCTCCACTTGATTGAGGGAGAGGGAGAAGCGGTGGATGGGGCGGGCGGGGATGTTGAGCTGGGTGTCGCGTTCGACGGCCCAGTTCACCGCGTTGAGGAAGAGCGCGAGGTTGCCTTCGCTCGCGAGGCGGTGGTTGGCGACCATGTCATCCGTGCCGATGGCCACGAGCCGGCCGCTGCGCACGCTGAAGGGAAGATTGTCCCGGGTCTGCACGCGCTCCGAGGCGACGATGACGCCGAGCCGGTTGGCCGGGGGCATGTGGGGCAGGCCTTTGAGATCAATGCCCGGATTGTAGGCGGGGACGCCCTGACCGATGCTCCGTTCGCCCCAGGCGGAGGGGTAGGTGGCGGCGAGGGTGGTGACCTGCAGTTCGTTGTTGAGCGCGCGGCCGGGGTCGGGGCGCACACTGCGGCAGAGGCCGAGGCGCAGGGGCAGGCGGTAGTCGATCAGGGTCTGGGTGATCGGGTGGGGGAAGAAATTGCGCAGGATGAAGTCGCCGGTGTCGGAGTAGCTCTCGGGATTCATGTCATAGATCGCGACATCATCCACCAGCACGCCCCAGTCGTAGAGCAGCTCGTCGAGGCCGTGGGCCCGGCCGGGGCCGAGCAGCAGGATGAGCCGGCCGGCCCGGGTGCTGAGATACTGGCGCAGGTGCTCCTGCTCGCTGGCGTTGTAGCGTATCCGCGGGGCGGCGGCGATGACAAGGGCGGCGTCCTCGGGCACGCCGCGGGTGGCGGCGAGGGAGAGAAACTCGACGGCAAAATTGCGGAGCCGGAGCTGTTCGCCCAGTGCCGAAAGCCCGTTGGCGGGATCGACGTCGTCCGGTCGCAGTTCGCCGTGATCGGTGAGGAAATAGATTTTTTTCTTCTCCGGGCTGGAGACATCGAGGATGGCGGCGGTGAGGGTTTGTTCGCCCTGGAAGGCCGTTTTCACGCGGTCCTCAAAGCGGTAGAGTTCGTCAAGCGTGACGACGCGGCGTTTGTCGCCGCAGATGAAGACAAGGACGTTGGGTTGATCGAGCCCGAGCTGGTCGGCTTCGCGCCGCCGCTGGTAAACATCAATGTAGTCAACCGTGATGCGGCCGGCGGGGCGCGACTCGGTGGCGTAAACATACTCGCGCAGCAGCCCCTGCAGGTCGCGGTAGGCCTGCGCGACATCGGTGTTCTCGGCTTCGGCGGTGAAGGTGGCGACAATGCGCACCGGCCGCTGGAGGTTGCGCAGGTAGGAGTCGGTCTCGGGCGAGAGCGAGTGCCGCCGGTGCTGGGTGAGATCGAAGCGCCAGGCGTAGCTGCGGGCGAGGTAGTTGAGGCCGCCGAAGAAGCTGAGGAAAAGCACGGCCTGCAGGACCAGGTTGATCGTGCGGAGCCAGCGGGCGGAACGAAAGCTGTCGGGCGGGGCCAAGCTAGTTGAGAGTTAAGGGCTGAGCGTTGAGAGGCCGGAGGCGGATTCTTTTGGCCATCATAAACACGGATTCGGAAAAATAAAATTGGGCGGGATGGGGAGGATTGCGGTTCTCAACCCTCAGCTCTCAACTGTGCAAGAGCTTGGCCTCGACGCCGAGGATGCTGAAGATGAGGGCGAGCACGGTGCCGCTGAGGTAGAACAACAGCTGGCGCGTATCCACGACCCCGCGGGTGAAATCCTCGTAATGCTGGAAGATGTGGGCGTATTCCACGGCGCCTTTCACGGCCTGGAGCACCTCCCGGTCCAGCCAGGCCGCGTCCTGGAGGAAGCGCACGCCGATGATGAGACCGAAGAGCAGGGTGAAGCTCATGATGCCGGCGACGGCCTGATTGCGCGAGAGGGAGCTGGCGAAGACGCCGAGCGCGACGAAGAGCAGGCCGGAGACGGCGATGAACAGGTAACCGCCGAGGAGCGGGCCGGGGTCGAGGAAACGCGTGTCGCCGGCAAAATGGTGCAGGATCCAGAAAAAGCCGCCGGTGGCGCCCCAGAGGGCGAGGTAAAGCAGGTAGGAGGCGCCGTATTTGCTGAGCACGACCTCGGTGGTGGTGACGGGCGTGGTGAGCAGGGTTTCGATGGTGCCGAGCCGTCGTTCTTCGGCGAGGCACTTCATGGTGAGCAGTGGTACCATGAAGAAGACGGGCAGCCAGAAAAGTTGGAAGAACACCTGCGCGGGTGAGACCTCCTGCGGCGTCTTGCTGTAGCTTTCGAGGATGCCGGTGAAGATAAAACCCATGAAAACGAGGAAGGCGGTGGCGGCGATGTAGGTGCTCGGGTTGACGAGCAGCATGCGCACCTCGTGGTTCAGGAGGGTGAAAAAGTGTCTCATGGCGGTCAGGAGGCCTGGCGGATGGTGTCGGATTTCACGTCCCAGCTGCGGCGGGTGGCGGCGAGGAACACATCTTCCAGCGTGGGGTGCGCGCGGCTGAGTGCCCGGACGCGCAGGCCGCCGCCGGTCAGCGCGCGCAGCAGGGGTTCGCCCAGTTCGGCGTCGTGCCCGGCGGTGAGCGCGAGGGGGCGGAAGCCGGTTTCGTCCGGTTCGCCGGCTTCGCCGATTTCCAGGGAGGCATCGACGCCGGCGAGCAGTGCGGGGAGCGCGGCGAGATCGCCGGCCAGTTCAATCCGGTAGGCTGTGCGGCCCAGCATCTCCCGGCGCAGCGCGGCCGGGGTGCCCTGGGCGACGATCCGCCCCTGGTTGATGATCAGGACGCGGTCGCAGGTCATCTCGATCTCGGGCAGGATGTGGCTGGAGATGATCACGGTCATGCGGCCGCGCAGGCTGGCGATGAGGTCGCGGACGATGAGGATCTGATGGGGATCGAGGCCGATGGTGGGCTCGTCCATGATGATGACGGGCGGCTCGGCGAGGATCGCCTCCGCGATCCCCACCCGCTGGCGGAAGCCCTTGGAAAGCTTGCCGATGATCCGGTGGCGCACGCGCTTGAGGTCGCAGAGCTCAAGGACCTCGTCGATGCGCGGGCCGAGCATGCGGCGGGAAATCTCCTTCAACCGGCCGCGGAAATAGAGGTATTCGGAGACGCGCATGTCTTCCGGCAGCGGGTTGTTTTCGGGCATGTAGCCGATGAGCCGCTTCACCTCGTCGGCCCTTGAGGCGACGGGGACGCCGCAGATGGCCACGTGCCCCGAGGTGGCCGGCATGTAGCCGGTGAGGATGCGCATGGTGGTGGACTTGCCCGCGCCGTTGGGGCCGAGGAAACCGAGAATCTCGCCACGCGCCAGGGAGAAGCTGATGTCATTGACAGCCGTGACGCCCGCGTAGGATTTCACGAGGCGGGAGACTTCGATGGCGGGCGCGGGATCGGACATACGGAGAGGACAGTAGCGGGTTAAACCTGCGGGGCTCAACCCGCTTTCTCCAGCGTCACTTCGCCGGCGGTGAAGCGATGGGTGCGGCCCTGTTCATCGCGGACGATGAGCGAACCGGCATCATCAATGCCGCCGGCCGTGCCGGCGATGCGCCGGGTGCCTTGGAGGACAACGACCGGCTGCTGGCGCAGCACGTCATGGCGGTTCCAGGAATGGGCAAAGGTGTCGTGGTGGTCGCCGTCAATGAAACGGTTGTAGGCGAGAAAGACCCGGCCGATGAGGGCGGCGGCAAAATGGTTGAGATCGAGGTCGGCGCCGGCCTGCGCGGCCAGCGAGGTGGCGCGACGGGCGAGATCGCCCGTCCAGGTGGAGGCGGGGCTGTTGACGTTGAGGCCGAGGCCGAAGACCAGATCGCGGATCTGGTCGGCGTCAATGCGGGCCTCGGTGAGAATACCGCCGGCTTTGCGGCCTTCAAAGAGGATGTCGTTGGGCCACTTCAGGCCGGGGCGCAGGCCGCAGAAGTTGGTGATGAGTTCGCACACGTTGGCCCCCATCCAGAGGGTGAAGGTGGAGAGGCGGCCGGGTGCGATGCGCGGGCGGAAGGCGAAGCTGGCGTAGAGATTGCCGTTGCGTTCGCTGTGCCAGGCGCGGCCGAGGCGGCCCCGCCCCTTGGTCTGGCGGCGGGCGAGGATCACAAAGGGGGCCGTCCGTCCGGCGGCCAGTTCACGCGCGGCCTCGTCGTTGGTGCTGTCCACGGTGTCGAGCACGGTGAGGGGGCAGTCGCGGGCGCGTGACTTGAGGTGGGCCTCCACCAGCAGCGCATTGAGCTCCGCCGGCCGGCCGGTAAGGCGGTAACCGCGGGATTTCACCGCTTCGAAAGCGAAGCCCTGATCGCGCAATTTCTCCAGATGCTGCCATACGGACACCCGGCTGAGCCCGAGTTTTTCAGCCAGCGCTGAGCCCGAGACGAAACCGGGTTCACGGGCCATGAGTTCACGTAAAATGACAAGATCGGTGGAAGGCATGCGGCGGCTTGGCTGCGACGTTGCAACTAGAAGCCAGCCGGGCAGGATGGTGCAAATGTCATTTGAGGATTTTCAGACTGCGGTGGGTGAGGGGCGGTTCCCGGAGGGCTTGAGCCCGGCGTTACAGGCGTTGTGGCATGATGCGCGCGGCGACTGGAGCCGGGCGCATGCCTGTGTGCAGGACGATGAATCGCGCGAGGCGGCGTGGGTGCATGCCTATCTGCACCGCAAGGAGGGCGATGCGGGCAATGCCGCTTACTGGTATGCGCGGGCCCGCCGACCGGTGGCATCCGGCAACCTGGAGGCGGAGTGGGCGGCGCTGGCGGGTGCGCTGCTCGCGGGCTGATCTTTACTGCGGGCGGCGGTAGCCGAACCCATCGCGCCGGATATACGCATCATTGGTAGCGCGGCGGATGGAGGCGGCATTCTTGGGGTCCACGCTGCCGACGGCATCGGCGGTTTCCTTGAGACTGGTGATGTTTTGCAGGCGCTCCTCTTCCTCACGCATCATCAGGGCGTAGGAATCGATGCCCTGGCCGAAGAGGGGCAGGCGGTAACGGTTGAGCCCCTGGGCGGCCTCGGAGAAGAAGCGACGCTTGGCCAGATCCGCGAGGCCGCGCTGGGTGTGCAGGTCGCGTTCGCGAAAGACCGGCGGCGGTTTTTCCTGCACCACGTATTCGGGCAGGCGGATGATGGTGTTGCGGGGACGGTCCACCTCGCGGAGGTCGGCCAGTTCCTCCTCGGTCAGCGGCTCCTCGGGCTTGGGCGGCTCGTATTTGGGCATGGCCGCCGCGAGCGCGGAGGCCACTTCCGGTGAGACCACGCGCTGGCGGCGGGGCTGGGTCTCCTTGGTCTGCTCCTGGGCGCGCAGCTCCATCGCGGGCAGGCTGACGGCGAGGCAAACGGCGAGAAACAGCGACAGGAGGGGCGGGTGTTTCATGATGGGTTGGATAGTAAGTGAAAGGCTTGGTTCCGCGCAACCCGGTAAACCTTCCTTCATCCGGGCTTCAGCCGCGGATCTGGCCGGTGCCGGTCATGATGTATTTGTAGGAGCAGAGTTCGCGCAGCCCCATGGGGCCGCGGGCGTGCAGGCGGTCGGTGGAGATGCCGATCTCGGCGCCAAAGCCAAATTCAAAGCCGTCGTTGAAGCGGGTGCTGGCGTTCCAGGCGACAACGGAGGAGTCCACCGCGGCCTGAAAACGCCGGGCGGCGGCTTCGTCGCGCGTGATGATGGCATCCGTATGGCCGGACCCGTCGCGGTTGATAAGCGCGACGGCCTCATCGAGGGAGTCCACCACCCGCACGGCCATGACGAGATCGTGGAACTCGGCGGTGAAATCCGCCGGGGCGGCGGGTGCGGCGGTGAGGCCGGCCCGGTCGAGGATGGCCGCGGCGCGCGCATCCGCGCGCAGTTGCACCCGCTGGGCGGCAAGGGCGGCGGCGACACGGGGCAGCAGGGTGTCGGCGGCGGCGGCGTGCACGAGCAATTGTTCGGCGGCGTTGCATACGCCGGGCCGCTGCACCTTGGCGTTGACGGTGACCTGTTCTGCGATGGCCGGATCGGCCTCGCGGTCGAGATAAACGAAGCACACGCCGGTGTAGTGCTTGATGACGGGGATGGTGGCGTTTTCCGCGACGAAGCGGATGAGGCTTTCGCCGCCGCGGGGGATGATGCAGTGGATGAAGGTGTCGAGCTTGAGCAGGGTGTTGAGCGCGGCGCGGTCGGTCGTGGGGATCAGCTGCACGGCGTCGGCGGGCAGGTCGGTGGCGGCGAGGGCGCGCGCGACGAGCGCGGCGAGGGCGGTGTTGGTATGGAAGCACTCCTTGCCGCCGCGCAGGATGCTGGCGTTGCCGCTCTTGAGGCAGAGCACGGCGCAGTCGATGGTCACATTGGGCCGCGCCTCGTAGATGATGCCGATCACGCCGATGGGCACGCGGCGCTTTTCGATGCGCAGCCCGTTCGGCCGCGTCCAGCTCTCGATCACCTCGTTGACGGGATCGGGCAGGGCGGCGACTTCACGCACGGACTGGGCGAGCTGGCGCAGGCGCGCTTCATTGAGCTCCAGCCGGTCGCGGGTGGCGGCGGGCAGCGCCAGGCCTTCGGGGGAGAGCAGGTCCCGCTGGTTGGCTTCCAGCAGTTCAAACGTCGAGGCGTCGATCAGCCCGGCGAGCTTTTCCAGCGCGGCGTTCTTTTGCTCCGTGGTTGCGAGGGCCAGCGGATACGAAGCGGCGCGGGCCCGGCGGGCGAGCGTGGTGACGAGCTGGGTGAGATCCTGGGACATGTTATCAAGCAAAGTCAGGATCGCGGCGATTTCACGTTTATTCGCGTGACAGCAGAGGTGGCTCGGGGAGGAGCGGCGGGGGCGCGGGGAGGACCGGATGCCAGCGCGGTCTATCCGTCCGGGTGGCCAGATGAAAAGCCGTGAGGCCCGCCGCGCTCAGGACGAGCGCGAAGCAGAATAGCCCGGCCGGCGCAGGGTTGAGCGCGGAGGTGAGCAGGGGGAACTGCAGGCCCGGCCAGAAGGTGGGCCAGGACCAGCCATAGGCGAAGGTGGCATTGTGCAGCAGGTGGAGCGTGATGCAGAGCCCGATTGAGCGGGTGCGCACAAACACCCAGCCGAGGGTGAGGCCGAGAACGAGGCTGACCGGAAGTTGGGCGAGGTTGGCGTGGGCGGCGCCGAAAAGCACGGTGCTGAGAAGAATGGCGCGACCGGCGGACAGCTTGTGCAGGAGCCCGGTCAGGATGACGCCTCGAAACAGGATTTCCTCCCCGATCGGCGCCACGAGGACAACGAGCACGCTCACCGCCCAAGGCTGGCGTTGAAGATCAAAGAACATGTCCAGGCCCTGGGTGGATACCCATGAAGCGGGCAGGCAGGCCATGAGCCATGCGGTCAGGTTCAGCACAATGACGGCATTGCCGGCGAGCAGGGGGAGGAGGGCGAGCCAGCCGGCCAGCGGCACGGGCCGGGCGGGCAGGAGCAGGTCGCGGTTTTTCCACGAGGAACGGCCGAAGCGCAAGGCCACCTGCAGGGCGCAGACGAGGGCGCAGACCATGAGAATGGCCAGAAGCCAGGTGGGGGAGACGCGCCAGTCGCTTTCCGTCCCGCCGAAAATGAGGACGATGGCAAGAACGGCGCCGCCCAGCAGTTGCACGCCCAGCAGAATCAGCGTGGTGACGACGGCCAGGCCGGAGGGCAGGACAAAGGGGCGATCCATGGGCGGCAGCGTGGGTTTCGCTTTCGCTGGAGTCACGCCAAACTGCCAGTGTGGGCGCGCTATCGTGCTGCGCCGTGCCTGCGAGGGGTAGATCAAATCCACCGGCCGTTCACGCGAGGTCTGTTCCGGCCACGGCCCTGTTGCGGCGGACGTTGCCGGATGGAGTCCGGTGGCTCCGATTGCCAGTTGACGGTGAGGCGGGGCGGGGAGCAGGCTGGCGGTAATGAGTGAAGAGAAACGCGCGTTCAACTGGGTTCGCCTGGGCCTGCTGGCGGTGGTCGGCTTGGTCGTGCTGGGCCTGGCCTGGTGGTGGCTCGATTCACAGCAGATCGAGCCGCGCGCGTTTGTGGATCAGGTGGTGCTCTGGGTGCGCGGGTTGGGTGCGCCCACCTATTTTCTGTTGATGGCCCTGCTGCCGGCGGCGGGTTGCCCATTGACGGTGTTCACCTTTACGGCCGGGCCGGTTTTTGCCCCGACGCTGGGCATGCCGCTGGTCCTTCTGCTGGTCGGTCTGTGCCTGGCGGTGAATCTGGCCCTGACCTACTGGCTGGCCCGCTACGCGCTCAAGCCCTGGCTGGAACGGCTTTGCGCCTGGCTGGGCTACCGGCTGCCCCGGGTCGCGCCGGAAAACCAGCGCGGACTGGTCATTCTGGTGCGGGTGACGCCCGGGCCGCCCTATGTGTTGCAAAACTACCTGCTCGGGCTCGCGGGGATTCCCTTCGGCACGTATTTCTTCATCTCGTGGGCGATCTCAGCGATCTATGCCAGCGCGTTGGTGCTATTCGGTGACGCCCTGATGCAGGGGGAAGGGCGGACGGCCCTGCTGGCCGTGAGCCTGCTCGTGGGGGTGATGGTTGGCGTGCAGTTTCTCCGTCGGCATTATCGCAGGAAAGCGGCCGCCCGATGAGGACCCGCGAAGAGGCGTTGTCCGCCGGGACGGACGACCGGGTGGAGTCGGTCAGTGATTTTACCCGGCGGGTGAAAACCCTCCTGGAAAGCGGTCTGCGTCCGGGCTGGGTGCGGGGTGAGGTGTCTAACCTGCGGGCGCAGGCGAGCGGGCATGTGTATTTCTCGCTCAAGGATGCCGGGGCGCAGCTGAGCGCGGTGCTGTTTCGCGGCGATGCGGTGAAGCAGACGGTGAAATTGCGCGATGGCTTGCAGGTGGTCGTTTATGGCGAAGTGAGCGTTTACGAAGCCCGCGGGCAATATCAGCTCATTGTGCGCGCGGTGATCGAGGACGGTGTGGGTAAACTGCAGCGCGAATTTGAGGCGCTGAAGCGGCGGTTGGCGGATGAGGGTTTGTTCGACCCGGCCCGCAAGCGGGCGATTCCCGAGCTGCCGGCGACGGTGGGTTTCATCACGTCGCCCACCGGGGCGGCGGTGCAGGACTTCCTGCGCATTCTCATGCGGCGGGGCTGGCGCGGGCGTGTCGTGGTGCTGCCGGCCAAGGTGCAGGGCGAGGGCGCGGCGGTGGAGATGGCGGCGATGCTCGCGCTGGCGAAGGAGCTGGGAATCTTTGATCTGCTCGTGATCGGGCGCGGCGGCGGCAGCCTGGAGGATCTGTGGGCCTTTAACGAAGAGGTGCTGGTGCGCGCGGTGGCGGCCAGCCCGATGCCGGTCATCTCGGCGGTGGGTCACGAGATCGATTTTACGTTGTGTGATTTCGCCGCCGATGTGCGGGCGGAGACACCCAGCGCGGCGGCGGAGCTGATCTCCAGCCATTTCGTGGCCGCGTGCGAGCGGCTGGAATCGGCGGGGGTGCTCCTGCACCAACAGCTGACCGGCGCGGTGGCGCGGGCGGGGGAGCGGCTGGACCATGCCCGCAGCCGGTTGCGGCTGCTGACGCCGGCCCGCCAAGTCGAGCAGGGTTGGCTGCGGCTTGATGACCTCGCCAACCGGTTGGGTGGCTCGTTGCGGATGGCGGTGCAGGTGAAGCGGCAGCAATTGACCGAACACAGGAACGACTGGCAGCGCCACGCGCCGGAGACGCGGATCCAGCTGGAGTCGCAGCGGCTGCTGGCATTGTGGAAACGCCTGCAGGCGGCCAGCCCCGCTTCGGTGCTCAACCGAGGTTTTGCCATCGTGCGGGATGAATCCGGCCGGCCGGTGGAGCGGGCAAAGTCGGTGAAACCCGGGCAGTTGCTGGTGAACGAGTTTGCGGATGGCCAGGTGCGTGTGCGCCGCGAATGAGGCCACTGGGCGAGGCGACAGGATTTTGCGGTTGAAGATGGCATAATCGGCGGGAGCGGCTACAGTCTTTCGGCATGAAGTCCCGCCCTTTGGTTTTGCCGGTTGTGCTCCTTGCGGCGGGCTTGCTGTCTGTCACCGCAATGAACGCTGCAAAGAAAACCACGGCCAAGGATGCCCTTGAATGCGCTCCAGGCGAAATCTCCGCCTGCGGCCTGCCCTCGAATGTCGTCATCGACATGAGCAAGGCGAAGGTGCGACGCACCGAGGAGGAATGGCGGCAACGGCTGACGCCGCTGCAGTATCACGTCGCGCGCACGCAGGGCACGGAGCCGCCTTTTCGCAATGAATATTGGGACAACAAGGAGGACGGTGTGTATGGCTGCGTCGGGTGCGATACGCCGCTTTTTGACAGCGGGACGAAGTTCGACAGCGGCACCGGCTGGCCGAGCTTTTACCAGCCGCTGGAGAAGGCATTCATCGGCGAGTTGACCGACCGTTCGCATGGCATGGTTCGCACGGAAGCCCATTGCGCGGTGTGTGGCAGCCACCTCGGTCACGTATTCCCCGATGGCCCGCGTCCCACGCGGCTGCGTTACTGCATCAATTCAGCCTCGCTGAAGTTTCTGTCCCGCGGCGCCTACGCCGCCTGGGTCGAACAAAACAAAGGGTGAGCGGGCGGCGGCGGAAGGTTGTGCGGCCCAGCCGGCTCAAAATGAGTCGCGGTGCCGCTTGCCGACCTCCTTTATTTTTAACTGAATGGGGTCCGTTGCGTATGAGTCACCCCGCTCCGCTCAGCAGTTTCCGTATCCGTCCCCGTTTCGAGCAGACCTTCGCGGCCCCGCCCGAGGTGGTCCACGCGGCATTCATGCGCGGTTTGGCACTCCATGCTCCGACGCTCATGGTCAGGCCGGTGGCAGGGTTTATTGGGATTCATTTGCCTGATGGAGAGCGCCGGTATTGGTCGCCGCAGCTTTTCCTCAACATGGAAGCTGCTCCGGAGGGCGGCACGCGCGTCGCGGGTGTCTATGGTCCGGAGATCGAGATCTGGTCGGTCTTTCTCTACGGTTATCTGGGGGCCGGCATGCTCGGCACTTTTTCGGGCATCCTCGGTTTCAGCCAATGGCGATTGGGCCAGAGCGCCTGGGGCTTGTGGATCTGCGGGGCGATGGCGGTGCTGGCGCTGTTGCTTTATCTTTTCGCCCAGCTCGGCCAGAAGTTTGGTGCGTGGCAGACTTTCCAGCTTCACCAAGCTTACACCGCTGCCGCCGAAGAGTTGAGCGATCCGACTGGAGCACCCGCTACCGGCGTCGTTTGAAGCCGGGGAGAGAACTGGCCCAGTCGCGGAGCCATGCGCGGGCGGCGGCGGCGGCCTCGGCTTTATCGGCGGCGGCTTGGGCGCGCGCCTCCGGGGTGGCACGGTCCTCGAAGGGGAGGCCGGTGCGGAGGGCCAGCCATTGGCCAAGTTGGCGGGGTTCTGTGGGGTCGTGGGATCCCTGGTGTAATTTGTGCAGCAGATCGCCTTGCTTGAGCACCATGAGTTCGAACCAAGGGTCGCCATCACTGTCGGTGCTCTCGACCAGGCGCAGCGCGTCACCGGCGGATTGCTCCCGGCGTCGAGTGCCGGCGCGCCGTTGCCCGACTAGACGGCCGGGATCGAGGCGCCATTCCTTGCGGCTCCAGGTGAGCCGGGCCGCCCCCCAGAGGGCGAGGCCGGCGACAAGGCCCAGAATCACGGTGGCCCCCACGAGGTTTGGCTTGGTGAGGGCTTCGTTCAGGACCATGAGCGCCGCCCAGGTCAGCGGCAACGCGATGAGCCACATCACGCGGGCTTGGGTTCGCCGGGTGGCGGGATTGCGCACCAGGATCGCGTCGCCTTCGTGGCTGCGCAGCTCGCGCCAAGTGGAGGGGAGCAGAGGCGGGAGTTGATCCGGCGAAGGCAGGCGCAGCGCTGCCGTGAGGGCGGCGACGAGCCGGTTCTGTTCTGTTGCAGTGCCATTGCGCGTGAGCTCCATCACCCCGCCGGCGGTTTCGAGCTGAACGGTGTGGAGTGTTTCGATGCGGAAAAGGCGGCGCAGGTGATCGCGCGGCACCAGCCGGCGACGCCTGAACGGACCGATACGATGGGTGATTTCGAGGCCATCGTTCCGGGCGAGCAACCGGTCGGAGCTCCAGAGTAGCCGAAAGAATTCGTGCCAGGCGATGAGACCGCCGAAGGTCCAGAAGCTCACCCAGGCGAGCAGGAATATTCCGGTGAAAAGGGCGGGGGCGAGTTCGAGCGGGGCGCGACCGGGGCCGGACGGCTGGCCGGTGAAGAGAGCCCAGCCGCCGGCGATGAGAATCCAAAGTGCAAAGGCTTCGCCGACGATCCAGAAGAGCAGCCACACGCCGAAGAAGGCCGCACGGCTCCAGCGGCCGGCCCCGCGCGGCGTCAACCGTGCTTCCAACCCCGCCATGGTTTGCTCCAGTGTCACCCGCTCAGGGTGAGCGGGGAGTCTGGCGGCAGGCAAGCGCGGGAAACGGCTCAGCGGCTGCGGAAATCGCCTTCGACCAGGGGCAGGATCGGCCGGCCGAGGCGCTCGGAACTCACGCGTTCGAGTTCGAGGGCCACGGAATAGTTGTGGGCGACGAAGCGGAGGAAGTCGCGCCGCTGGATGCTCAGGACGCGCGTGCCTTCATCGGCGACGACCTGGGCGGTGGCATTGCTGTTTTGCAACAGGCCGATCTCCCCGAAGAACTCGCCGCCGGAGACTTTGCCGATGAGTTTGCCCTGCCGGTGGATGCGGGCACTGCCTTCGAACATGATGAAGAAATGCTCATTGAAGGCGCCTTCCTGGAGGATGGTGTCGTCGTGCCGGTAGTTGCTGATGGTGGAGAGTTCGGCGAAGCGCTGGATGGCCTGTATATGCCAGTTCTGGCAGAGGCTGATGCGGCTGAGGAACGGAAGCTTGTGAATGAGGGTGGAGAGCTTGCCCGGCCCCATGCGTTTTACGATCAGTGCATCGGCCTGTTCCCAGTCGAGCTGCAACAGGATGACGGGCGTCAGCGTCCGGTAAAGGAAGCAGGGAAGCTTGGGATCGGCGGCGGCGTGCAGTCCGACGAGATCGTCTTCGCACAGGGTTTGCACCAGCGTGCGCCGCCCGGAGGGGAGCTGGCGGTAAACGCCGACTTTGCCCGAGAGGATGAGCGAGACGTGAGTGGGGGGCTCGCCGAAGTCGTGCAAAACTCGCCAGGGCCGGACGCGCCGGGGTGTGAACAGCGAGGCGAGCGTGGCTTGCTCCGGTGGCGGGAACTGCCGCAGCAGCGGGGAGCGCAGAAGTGCGCGCAGTTTGTCATCCGCATCGAGGTCGAGCGAATCCCGTCGCAACCACCGTTGGCGCCATTCGCGGAAGGTGTTGTGCCGCGCGATGGCGCGCTCGCGGGCGTAGAGGTAGGTTTCCGAGCTGAGGTAGATTACGCCGAGCAGGCACAGCGCGCCGATCACAGAGAGAAAAAGCCACGGGCCGCGGGTCTGCCAGAAGGCGAGCGTCCAGGGCGGGACCTCGGTCAGCACGCCGACAAAATAGCCGAGGGCGAGGGTCCACACGAAGCCGTAAACGATTTCCTTCCAGGTGGCGGGGTGGCGGAGGCCGAATTTCAGGAGGCGCCAGCGTTGCCGCGGGGTGCGGTTGAGGGGGAAGATGAAGTCGTGCGCCGCATCGTTGAGCCGGGGCTCCGCGCCGCACCAGATCATGCGGCTGATCCGCCCGCGGAAGATCGGGCGGAGCTCGATGAGGAGGCCGACGAGCGGGAGGAGGCTCCACTCCGGCCGGTGCCAGGAGAGGAGTCCCGTGGCGGCGGAGAGCAGAGCGATGGGGGCGCCGAGGACGACACGCTGGTTGCGCGGGGTGAGCATCGGCAGGTCGGCCGTGCCGGGCCACCAGCCGTGCCGCAGGTAAACTTCGCCGCCGGCGCCGCGCACGAGCGAAGCGGAGAGCGCGCGGCCGGCGAAGACCGCGGCGGCCAGTATGCCCAGGCTGATGGCCGCATCCGTCCATGTGGGCGGGAGTTCCGGGTGCAGGGCGAGGGTCAGCGCGAGACCGAGGGCCATGAGCACGCCGAGGACATGCCGCAGCCTGCCCGGGCGCAGCGACAGCATCCAGTTGGCCGCGGGCACGGCCGTAGCGGTGTGGCCGGGCTCCACCAGGATGCGGGCGCGGACCGCCTTCAGCACGAGTTCGTAAAGTTCGCCGAGGGCCGGGCAGATCCGTTGGTCGAGCAGGGTCTCGAACAGGTTGGGCACGGTCCGTGGTTCCTGAAAAAGCTGCAGCACACGCCATTGTCGTGTGCTCACCGTCAGGTAGGTGCGCTCCTGGGTGTTCTTGACGGTGCGGACGCCGCCGGCCTCCTCGCTGAGGGTGAGGTGCGGCGCGAGCTGCAGTTTCTTGGCGGTGAGCAGGAGATTGATTTCCATGTCACTTGGGCCCCGGGAAATACAGACGTGCTTCGTTTACGAGGCGGAAGAGCGCCGCCAGTTCGATCGGCTTGGGCAGGAAGGAGACCTCGCGCAGGTCGGTCGGCCACCAGGAGACATCGGCCAGTTTGCCGCTCATCAGGGCGACCCGGCTGTGCTTGAGCCGGCGTTCGAGTTCACGGGCGAAGGTCAGCCCGTCCATGCCGGGCATCACCACATCGGCGAGTACGAGGAGGGGTTCGGTGGGCGCGGCGGCGATCTGCCTGAGTCCTTCTTCTCCTCCGGTGGCATGCCGGACTTCCACGCCTTCGCCTTTGAGTGCTTCGGTGATGAGCTGACGGATGGGGTCTTCATCGTCCACGACGAGCACCCAGTGGCTCGGGGTGGCGGTGGCGGGATGGGTTGGGGCGGAGGAGGCAGGCGTCATGGCAGAGGTCGGCGGGGGGATGAAAATGCAGAAAAGCGGAAAAGTGACAACTGGGGGGATTTACCTATTTTAAGCGTAATGCCGGCAGATTGGGTGGGGGAAGCAAGTGGGGTTGAATTTACCCGGGAGGCTATATTTTATGCCCGGTCATGAGTCGCAAGTGTTTCCCGAAGCTCCTGCTGGTCGGAGTGGTTTTGATGCTCGCCTGGAGTAGTCCGCTGACGGCGAATGAGCCGCTCAATCTCTCCGCGGCCAAGCGGCGCGTGACCGCCTACGTGGAGTCAGGCGAGTATGGCAAGGCGGTCGTCGAGGTCGCGTTGAAGGCCAACAAACATATCATCCGGCGGGCGGAGCGCGGGGGGAAGCGCGGGGAAAAGATGGCTGTGATCTTTGACATTGATGAGACGGCAATCACCAACCTGACACACATGCAGGCGATGGATTTCGGCTACGTGCCACGCCTCTGGCAGGAATGGGTCGATGCCGGGCAGGGCCGCGCCATCATTCCGGTACAGACGGTCTATGACACGGCGGTGCGGCTGAAGGTGGCTGTGATCTTTGTCACCGGTCGGCGTGAGCGGGACCGGGCCGGAACCGAGCGCAATCTGCGCGAGGTGGGGTATGAGACCTGGGCGCAAATCCATTTCACGCCGGATGAGTTCCAGGGCACCGCCCAGAATTTCAAGACCGGTATCCGCCGAAAACTGATCGAGGAAGGTTATGTGATCATTGCCAACCTTGGGGACCAATGGAGCGATCTGAACGGCGGCCACGCTGAGAAGGTGTTCAAGCTGCCGAATCCTTTTTATTCGCTCCGTTGATCCGCGGGGCATGAATGAGCCCGGGCTTCGCGTCGCACGCGTAACTTATCTCGTCAACGGGCCATGGCAGGCGGTGCCCCCCCCTTGGGGCCGGCTGGGGCCGGCCATCCGGCGCACAGTGCGACCTGCGGGTTCATCTTGGCTCAACTTCCCGAAAGCAGGTCACAGCCGAACCTGCCGTGACGAACGTGGGTCAACGCTGCGGTTGCTGGGCTTGGAGCTCGGCCAGCCGGCGGTCGATTTCGCCCATGCGCTCCACGAGCTCCTCGGCGATTTTGTCGCGGTCGCGCTTTTCCACGATGCTGAATGTGGCGACATCCTTCACGATATTGGCGGGCAGGGTGAGGAGACGGGTCAGCAGACCCTGGTCGCGGAGGGAGCTCAGATAGAGCGCGGTGATCTCGTGTGAGAGCTTGAGGGCATCCTGCGCCACGGCCTGCGTGGACTGGAGGTTGTTGTTCAGCTGCTGGTTTTTCGCGAGTTCGGAGGTGAGGACGAGGCCGAGCTGGTCGGAGATTTTCTGGCTGTAGCCGGCGATGGACTCGCGCGTGAGGTTCTGATCGCGCGACATCTCGGCCAGGATGGGTTGGATGCGCTCGGCCATGCGGAGGGAGACCTTGTCCACCTGTTCGTTCTGCATAGCCTCGGCCTCCTCCGGTGTGGAGGGCAGGGGATTATAGGGCTGTACGCGGCGGGCGATGGCATCGGCGAGCTGGTTAACCTTCTCCTCGTTGAGCTTGGAGATCTCCTCGTCGGTCATGAACACATCGGCGGTGCGGCGGGTGATGGCGTCCTTGAGCAGGCGGTCCATGGCCTCGATCTGGCGACGGTTGTCCTCGGAGGCCGCGCGGAGGGCATCATTTTGTTCACGCAGCGGGGCGATTTCGCTTTGCTGGTGCACGGCCATTTCGGACACGGTTTTTTGATGAATCCAGAAGGCGGCGGCCACCACGAGGATGGCCGTCAGCAGAATGGTGGGGATTTGTTCTTTGAGTTTTTGCCACATGGCGGTTGTCAGGGGTGAAGGCTGGGTCTGGGGCCGGAGGTTAATGATAAAGCCGGCGGAAATGCAATCATGCTCGGGACCGGTTTGCCATTGTGCCGACCGCGACCGCGGCCAGCATGCGACCGCGATGAGCCTCAACCGCAGTGAACAGATGATTTTTGATTACCTCCAGCGCCATCCGGAAGAGAGACAGCACTGGGAGGCGAAGGTTCGGGCGGAGGCCAGGAACGCTCCGGATGATCATGTGGCGGCGGACCGGTTGCAGGGCCAGTTGTGGGATTATTATGTGGAGCGCAGCGGGGCGGCCTCGCCGTTTCGGGAGACGGTGCAGCGGGAGGGGTTGCAACGGATCAGCATGCGCAATCTGGCGGAGTATCTCATCCGGCTTTGGACTCCGCCCCGGCCCAAGCGCCAGTCCTCCGGAGCGGGTGGACCGGAACGGGTTTGAGCTGGCGGTCGGGGTTCCACCCCGGGCTTTGGTGGCCTCATGCAGTTGAACCCTGATCGTCTCTGGTGCGCTCAAGGAGGGGGAGTAAGCCACAAGTTAACCTGATGGGGAAAGCGCGTGTAACCGGCTGATAGGTGGGCCGTGCGCTCCGCGCGGCGGTTTGAAACGGCAACCGACATGCTTGCCGCGCGCGGAGCGCACGGCCCACCTTGGGAAGGGGGTGGGTTTTGGGGCGATATTCGATCGCTCTGGAAGCAGTTCACCAAGCGTCCGTGCCAACCGGGGTCCTTTCGCTGAATTTTCCGGCTCGGGATGGGTGACGGACGGGTGACTTTTTTTGGCGGATTCCAATCGGGGTTCGACAACCGGCATGGAATGTGCAGGGTTGTTCACAAGATACTCACCGATGGAAAACCTGCGCGGGGCGATCGCCTCAATTTCGCGGATAAAGACTTCGGCCAAGGTGAAAACCTTCGTGCTCGACACGAATGTTTTGCTCCACGATCCGCAATCCGTCTTCAAATTCGAGGACAACAACCTTGCGATCCCTGTCGAGGTTCTGGAGGAACTCGACGCCATCAAGGGCGAGCAATCCACCGAGCGAGGGCGCAACGCCCGCCGGGTGCACCGCATCCTGCAGGAGTTGCTGCCTGATGCCCGGGCCATGCACGAAGGGGTGGAGCTGCCCAATGGCGGCACGCTCTCCATCATCATCAATCCCTATCTGGTTGATCCGGCCCGCACCTCGCCGGCGATGAACCGCCTGCGGGCGATCCTGCCCGACCTGAGCAAGAAGGATAACCGTATCATCGCCGCCGCGCTTTTCGTGCAGGAACAGTTTCCCCCGCCGACGATCCTCGTGACGAAGGACGTCAACGTGCAGCTCAAAGCCCGGGCGTTGGGCCTGGAGAGCGAGGACTATCTCAATGACAAGGTGCCCGAGGCCGAGGAGGAGGCGAGCTACCGCGAGATTCCTCTCAATATCTACGAATTGCAGCGTTTCTGCTCGGAAGGCATCTACGAACTTGACGAGACGACGGCCCGGCCGCTCTGCCTCAACGAATACGTGCTGCTCCGTTCCGAGGAGGGCAAGACCATGCCCGCCCGCCATTACGGCGACGGCCTGCTCCGCCGCCTGAAGCTGCCCGACTTTGTGAAGGCCCCCGGTGGCATTCCGGTGCGTGCCCGCAACCTGGAGCAGCAGTTTTTCATGGATGCGCTGCTCGATGACAGTATCCATCTGCTGACCTGCTTCGGCAAGGCGGGCACGGGCAAGACCCTGCTTTCCATCGGCTGCGCCCTGCATCAGACGCAGGACGAACATTCGCGCTATGATGGCGTCTCCATCTCCCGCCCGGTGATGGCGCTGGGCAAGGACATCGGGTTTCTCCCCGGCACACTGGAGGAGAAGATGAAGCCGTGGCTGCAACCCTACTACGACGCGCTGGAAGTGCTCATCCCTTCCAAGGTGCAGAAGGAGCCGCAGTTTGCCGCCAAGAAGGTCTCGAAGAAAAAATTCAAGAAGCGCGACGAGCAGATGATCGCGCAGATGGCGGCGCCCCAGCCGAGCCATGCCAGCCAGAACGCCGGTCAGGGGAGTGGCGCGCCGGTGAAGCCCTACGAGCGCCTGCTGCGCAGCGGTCTGGTCGAGATCGAGGCCCTGGCCTTCATTCGCGGCCGCTCCATCGCCCGGCGCTTCTTCATCCTCGACGAGGCCCAGCAGCTCACTCCTCACGAGGTGAAGACCGTGCTCACCCGCATTTCCGAAGGCTCAAAGATCGTCCTCATCGGCGATCCCGCCCAGATCGACAACCCCTACGTGGACTCGCGCAGCAACGGGCTGGTTTACGCGCACAACCGCATGAAGGGTCAGGCACTCTCGGCGCATGTGAAACTGACCAAGGGCGAGCGCTCCAAACTCGCCGAGCTCGCCGCCGACCTGCTCTGAGCCAGCGTAACTCGGTTGAACTACGGACAGGCGCGAAGGTGAAGTCGGTGGCCCCGGTGCCGGCCAGAGTGTTTGACTACAGGAGTGCGGCGCCGGATGGGCGGGAAACGTTGGAAACAGGCGCAAAAAAACCGCACCCGTTGGAGTGCGGTTTGAGATGAAACAATGCTGGTTTACAGTCCGAGGTATTTGTCGCGGCCGGCGACGAGGGCCTCGATCTTTCGGTCGGAGACGGAGCGCTTGAGCATCCAGAAGCCGCAGTCGGGGTGGATCCAGCGTACGCGGCCTTCGCCGACCTTTTTCTCGACCGCCTCGATGCGGGCGGCGATTTCGTCGGCGGTCTCGATGTGGTTCACCTTGATGTCCACCACGCCGATGCCGAGGGTGATCTTCTTGTCGATGTGCTTGAGGGCATCGAGGTCGCTCTTCGGGCGGTGCGCCAGCTCGAGGACGAGGTGGTCGCAATGCAGGGCGTTGAGGAAATCCACGAGCTTCTGCCAGTTGCCCTTCTGGATGGTCTGGCCGCCGTAGTTGCCGAAGCAGAAGTGCACGGCGCGCTCACCCTCGATCTGGTCGAGGACGACGTTCATCGAGGCGGCGGCGAGCGGGGCATCCTCGGGGTTGCCGGGGATGTTGGCCTCGTCCACCTGGATGCAGGGCGCGGGCAGGCCGGGCATCTGCGCGGCGAGCACTTCGGCGAGAGCCATGGTGAGCTTGTCAAAGCTGCCGTAGTGGTGGTCGAGCAGCGTGCGGGCCAGCATGTAGGGGCTGGTGACGGTGAACTTGAAGGGACCGCCGGCGACGGACGCGGCGCGCTGGCAGTCGGCGAGAAGATTGAGCGAGCCTTCCCCGAGCTTGCCGGTGACGACGCCGGCGGGCTTGCGGCGGAAACCCATCGGGTGGTGGCGGGAGAACTCCTCGGTGACCGAGCGGCCCACGACGGAAGAGATGCCGGCCATCGGACGGATGAAATACTCGATCATGCCGTTCGTGTCGGGGTGATTGACGTCGAAACGGTAGAGCTCGCCGTCGGTCGGCAGGTCGATGCCGGCCTGGCGCTGGATGTCGAACACGACGCGGGTGGCATCAATCACCGCCTGTTCGCTCGGCAGGGCGGCGAGCCAGTCGGGGACCGGGTAGGAGCCGACGGTCGTGGTGAGGATGCGCGGTTTGGAAGGGATTTTCTTGGCCATGGAACTTTATGGTGAACCGGCAGTGGATATATCTATGCGTCCGATTACGATGATATTTTTGGTAAGGATGACTCATTTTGACCTATATGAATGCAGCCGCAGGGTGCCGGTCGGCCTGAGACCGGCCGGGAGGCAGAGGCTCCGGTTGCAATAAAATGAGTGGCCTCGGGCTCATTTGCCCAAAGGCGAATACGCGGTGCTACCGACCAACGCGAATGTGAACGGACACCTTACTCAATCTCAGCTGAAAACGATCGGCTGGGGCGATGCTCCGGGGAAGTGGAGGGTAAGTCTGCCGCCTTCGGTTTCAAGCCGGGGTGGTGTCCAGCCGCCGTGCTCATCGCCCCAAAACACCCACCAGGTCGCGCCTTGACCGGCTGACAACGTGACGGCGTGGCGTAACGTCAGCGGACCGCGTGAACCGGGATGGCGGATGAGTTGTGGCGCGGAAAACTCCGGGCCGGTGGTGCCGATCCAGAGTGCCTGCGTGCCGTTGCTCAGCCGGGCCCAGCCGTCCACGAAGGCCCAGGCGAAATGGGTGCCGCCGAGCCAGTGGGTCAGGATTTCGGTGTCTTCCCCGAGCCCGTTGAAATCGTCGCGCAATACGGCCAGTGGCGCGGTGGTGCCGGCATGCCACCAGGTGCGGCGGATAACCGCGCCGGCCGGCAGTCCGGTGTAGCAGGCGCTGAGGTCGAGCTGCGTGCAGGCGTGGCCGCCCGCGACGGGTTGCAGCGATTCGATCCGCGTAGCCTGGAGGGTTTGCGCGCATCCATTGATGACGGGAGCATTGTGGGTGGCGAGGCCGATGGAGTAATCGCGTTCTTCGCCGGGCCGGTATTGTTGGTAGCCGGGATCGCTGATCCAGAACCGCCCGTGCCATCCGAGCATGAAATGGCCGCCGTCGTTATGCAGGTGATGCAGGGAGCAGCGCGGGGCGCTGAGCAGCACAACGTGATCGGTGTGTTGCCAGCCACTGCGCGCGGTGACGGCATTGGCCAGTGTGCGGAGGGTGGTGGAGGGCTCGGCGGCTTCGCCGTCCGGCAAGGTCAGGGCTTCGGTGAGCGCCGCAGCGGGCAGGCGGGCGGTGGGGATGTGGCGCAAGCCCCAGCCGGCGTCATTCCAGTCATACCACCGGGCCAGCCGCAGGAGCGGCATGATCCAGAAAGGCATCTCGGGCTCGGTGTCGCCGAGCGGCGCGTGGAGGTCGAGCCGGCCAGGGAGCGTGAGCCAGAGCCATTGTTCGACCTGGCTGCGAAAGGCGGCGCGGGTTTCGGCAAGCAAGGTCTCCCGGTCGGGCAAAAATTCCAGCCAGCCGGTGATGGCCTCCATAAGGTAACCGTCGTAGGCGGTGCCTTCGGTGTGCGGGTGCGCGCTGGTGCGGTATCCAGCCCAGGCGCGCAGGACAGCGGTGGCCTGCCGGTCGAGTGTGTCGGTGAGTGCGTGGCCACGCACACGGGCGAGTTGCGCGGCGCGGGTGAGGGCGATGACCGGGATGTTGTGCAGCTGGACGGGATCGAGTCGCTTGCCCTCCGGCCATTGGCGTGCGAACCAGGGGGTGATGTCGCGGTCGAGGAGGAGATCGGCGGCGCGCCGGGCCTCGGCGAGGCAGGCGCTGTCCCAATCCGATTCGTCGGCCAGGGCCAGCGCGAGCACGGCGGCGAAATGACCGGTGACGAGTCCGACTTCATTGCTCGTCTCCGTGAAGCGGTCCCATTGGGTCAGGGCCGCGAGTTCCTGCTGAAGCAGGCAACCGGCCTCGTCGTCGCGGTCGAGTCGCCAGGACGCGTGCAGGATGCGCCAGCGTTCTTCCAGCTCCCAGCTCAGCCAGATCAACCAAGGATAGGTGAGACTGGCAATGCCGACGGGCAATTCGCCGCTGAGGTGTCGGCGGGCCACGGGCAGGGGGAAGGCCAGGGTGTAACCGATGCGATAGTAATGAATCTGCATCTCGCGCCGGGCCTTTTCATCGGCGGCCCGCGCTTGGATTTCCGTGTGCAAACTCTCCGTGCGCCAAGGTTCGCCGGTGCGCGGAATGGCCGCGGTCAATTCATAGGCCGAGGGATCGTAATTGAGCGGCGGCAGGGGGCGCAGGAGGGCGGAGGCCATGAGCGGGGCGGTGCTGGGAGTGGGGATGAGGTGCGTTCCACGCGGGCTCTCCCGATGGAGGAGAGTGAGTAATGTGGGTTCGCCGAAGTCATCTTTGTGCAGGCCGGAGAAATGATGACAAGTCCACCGGCAGTTCTTCCTGAAGAACTGTGCCGCCCGGAGGGTATTGCCGAAGGTCGGCGAATCTTGCGGCGCGGGTGAATGCTCCCTTGCCAGCGGAATGCCGAGCTGCCTGTGTTTCCCTCCTATCATTCATGGGACGCACCGTAAAAATCTACGATACGACCTTGCGGGATGGCACGCAGGGCGAGGGCGTCAGCTTTTCCGTGGCCGACAAGGTGCGCATTGCCCAGCGGCTCGATGAGTTTGGCGTGGATTACATTGAGGGCGGTTTCCCCGGGTCGAATCCCCGGGACATCGCGTTTTTCGCCGAGGCGCGGAAACTCCGGCTCAAGCATGCCAAAATGGCGGCTTTCGGTGCCACCCGCCGCGCCGGTGTGAAGGCGGAGGAAGATCCGCAGCTGCGCCTGCTGCTGGAGAGCGAGATGCCGGTGCTCACCCTCGTCGGTAAAACCTGGTTGATGCATGTGGAGGAAATTCTCCGCACCACACCAGAGGAAAACCTGGCGATGATCGAGGAGAGCATCCGTTACCTCGTATCCGAGGGGCGCGAGGTGATCTACGATGCGGAGCATTTCTTTGACGGGTATCTCGACAATCCCGACTATGCGTTGCGCACCCTGGAGGCGGCCGCGCGGGGCGGTGCGAGCAACCTCACGCTGTGCGAGACCAACGGAGGCAAGCTTGTGCCCGAGGTGTCGCGTATCGTGGCCGAGGCCGTGGCGCGGTTTGGCGGCGACCGCGTCGGTGTCCATTGTCACAACGACATCGGGCTGGGCGTGGCCGTTTCACTGGCCGGCATCGAGTCCGGCGCCTCGCTCGTGCAAGGCACGATCAACGGCTACGGTGAGCGCGTGGGCAATGCCAACCTCATCACCATCCTGCCCAATCTCTTCCTGAAGATGGGGCTCACGGCGCATTGTTCGCCGAACCTGGAGGAACTGCGCGACCTTTCGCTTTTCTTTTCCGAGCTGGCCAACCTGCGGCCCGACCCGAAAGCCCCCTACGTGGGGCAGTCGGCCTTTGCGCACAAAGGCGGGTTGCACGCCAACGCCGCTCAGAAGGTGGCGCGCAGCTACGAGCACATCGATCCCGCGCTGGTGGGCAATCGCACCCGCGTGCTTGTCTCCGACATGGCGGGCCGCAGCAGTCTCGCGCTCAAGGCAAAGGAGCTCGGACTCAGCTTCGACGAGAAGCAGCCGGAGGTGGCGGCATTGATTGCCGAGATGAAGGAACGCGAGTTCCGCGGCTACGAATACGAGGCGGCCGATGCCTCATTCAAGCTGCTCGTCGCGCAACACCTTGGTGGCCGGCGGAAGTTTTTCGAAGTCGTGAGCTACCGCGTCATCATTGAGCGTCATGGCGCTGAACTCTGGGCCGAGGCGACTGTGAAGCTCACCATCGACGGCGAGACGGTGCACACCGTGGCCGAGGAGACCGGCCCGGTCGGAGCGCTGGACAAGGCGCTGCGACTCGCCTTGGCGAAGGCTTACCCGCAACTGGGCGAGATGACTCTGCGCGACTACAAGGTGCGTATTCTCGAAAGCAACGCCGGGGCGGGCTCCCGCACCCGGGTGCTGATCGAGAGCGGCGACAGTCGCAGCATCTGGGGCACGGTCGGCGTGAGTGACAACATCGTGGACGCCAGCTGGGAAGCGCTGCTGGAGGCGGTGGAGTTTAAACTTTCGCAGGGAAGCTGAATCTGGCCCCGGTTCGCAGGTCTGTTCCCGCGCGGAGCAATACTCAAGTGACGTTGCTCCGGAAACGCGGGCGGTTTCAGCGGGAGTCTTATGTCGCCGGGGTGCTGCCCTCGGACCGGCCTCAGCGCGGCCGGTTCATCCACACGCTGCAATGCCTTCAGGTCAAAATGGGTGACGATCCTTCAGCGGGTGATCTTGCCACCGGTGAAGACCACGCGGCCGTCCACGATGGTGGTTTTCACCCGTCCGGTCAGCGTCTGGTTGTGCCAGGGTGAGTTGCTGGATTTGCTGAAACCGGCCTTGGCATCGTAGCGCCACTTTTCCTTCGGGTCGAAAAGGCAGATGTCGGCCGCGGCGCCCGGAGTGAGGGTGCCGGCGGGAAGTCCCACCAGCGCGGCGGGCCGGCGGGTCATCAGGTCGATGACATGGGGGAGCTTGAACTTGTTCTGCCGCACGAGCACATCGAGGGTGATGGCGAGGGAGGTTTCGAGCCCGAGGATGCCGTTGGGCGCGTAGTCGAACTCCCGGTCCTTCTCGTAGTCGGTGTGCGGGGCGTGATCGGTGCTGATGCAGTCGAGCGTGCCGTCGCGCAGTCCGGCGATGATCGCCAGGCGGTCCTCCTCGGTGCGGAGGGGCGGGTTCATCTTGAAATTGGGGTCGTAGGTGGCGATCGCCTCGTCGGTGAGCGCGATGTGGTGCGGGGTGGCTTCAGCGGTCACACGGATGCCGCGGGACTTGGCGCGGCGCAGGATCTCGACGGAGTTCTGCGAGGAGATGTGCTGCATGTGGATGTGCGCACCGGTGTAGCTGGAGAGGATGACGTTGCGGGAGACGATGAGGTCTTCGGCGGCGTTGGGCCATCCGCGCAGGCCGAGGCGCGTCGAGACGATCCCCTCGTTCATCACCGCGCCCTGGGTCATGGAGTGATCCTGGCAGTGGTCCATGATGGGCAGGCCGAACATCTTCGCATACTCGCAGGCGCGGCGCATGAGCTCGTTGTTCTGCACGCAATCGCCGTCGTCGGTGATGGCGACGACGCCCATGCGCTTGAGCGAGCCGATGGGGGCGAGGGCCTGGCCCTTCATGCCGACGGTGATACAGCCGGTGGGCAGGACTTTGACGACGGCATCGCGGCGGACGGCGTCGTTGATGAACTGGATCGTGCCGGCGTTGTCGGCGACCGGCGAGGTGTTCGGCATGCAGACGACGGTGGTGAACCCGCCCGCGGCGGCGCAGTGCGAGCCGGTGGCGATGGTTTCCTTGTGCGTCTGGCCGGGTTCGCGAAAGTGCACGTGGATGTCCACCAGCCCGGGGCAGGCGACGAGGCCGGCGGCGTCGATTTTCTTCGCCCGTTTCTTCTCCGCGGCGGAGAGGCTGGCGGCGATCTTGCCGTCCTTGACGAAAAGGTCGCCGGCGGCGTCCCGCTTGGCGGCGGGATCGATGACACGGGCGTTTTGGATCCAGAGGGAGGGCATGCGGATAAGACGTGTTGGGCCGGTGGGACCTGTTTTACTCGGTTGCAAGGACGTGCTCGGGCTGGTCGCCGGCGCAGAGGTAGAGGACGGCCATGCGGACGGTGATGCCGTTGGTGACCTGCTCAAGGATGACGCTGCGGGCGCCATCGGCCAGTTCGCTGTCGATCTCGACGCCGCGGTTGATCGGCCCGGGATGCATGATGATGGCCTTGGGGTTGAGCCATCCGGCGCGGGTCTGGTTGAGACCGAACAGGCTGGTGTATTCGCCGAGCGAGGGAAAGTGGGTGCTCGACTGGCGTTCGTGCTGGATGCGCAGCAGCATGACGACCTCGGCATCGGCGAGGGCGGACTTCAAATCATGTGAAACCTGCACCCCGAGGGCGGTGAACCAGTCGGGCACAAGCGTGGCGGGGCCGACGAGGGTGACGGCCGCGCCCATCTTCACGAGGGCATGGATGTTGGAACGGGCGACGCGGCTGAAAAGGATGTCGCCGAGGATCACAACCTTGCGGCCCTTGAGGGAGCCGAGGTGCTCCCGCATGGTAAAGGTGTCGAGCAGGCCCTGGGTGGGGTGTTCGTGCGCGCCGTCGCCAGCGTTGACGACCGGGATGTCGAGCACGCGGCTGAGGTAGAGGGGGGAGCCGCTGGCGGCGTGGCGCAGCACGATCATGTCGGCGTTCAGCGCCTGGATGTTTTGCGCGGTGTCGCGGAGGGTCTCGCCCTTGGTCGTGCTGGAGCTGGCGGCATCGAAGGAGATGACGTCGGCGCTGAGGCGCTTCGCGGCCATCTCGAACGAGATGCGGGTGCGGGTGCTGGGCTCGAGGAAGAAGTTGACGATGGTTTTTCCGCGCAGGGCGGGGACTTTCTTCACGTTGCGGCCGAGGATCTTCTTGAAGGCGGCGGCGGTGGCGTGGATCTGGTCAATCTCGTCGAGGGTGAGTTCCTCGAGGGTCAGGAGGTGGCGGCGGTTCCAGGGCATTGGGAAATTTTGGATTTTCGATTTTGGATTTTCGATTTCTCCGCCGTCGGCTTGAGGTGGATGAAGTCGCGTGCCGGGTCGGCCGGGTCCAAGCTGACCAAGACCTTTTCGTCTGCAGGTGCCGTGAGTTGGAGGCCGGTGTAGTCGGCGGCGACGGGCAGGCGGCGGCCGCCCCGGTCGACAAGGACGGCCAGTTCGACGGTGGCGGGCCGCCCGTGGTCGAAAAGTTCGTCGAGCGCGGCCTTTACGGTGCGGCCGGAGAACAGCACGTCATCCACCAGGATGACATGTGCGCCGTTCACGTCGGCGGGCAGGAGGGTGGGGGTGAACTCCTTCGGAATGGGGTGGCGGTCGATGTCGTCGCGGTGGAACGAGATGTCGAGCGTGCCTGTGCGGGTGGCACCCAGGATGGGGGCGAGCCGGCGGGCCAGCGGCACGCCGCCATTGGCGATACCGAGGAGAATGCAGCGGGCGGCATTGCCATGACGCGCCTTGATGGCGGCGGCGATCCGGGCAATGGCGGCTTGGATTTCAGCTGAGCCGATGATCTTGGGCGTGGCCACGGGGTGTGGTTGTGGCGGCGGCTGGCGACACGGTAAAGCGGAAATCGGCCGGAAGCCGGAATTGGCCGGATGAGGCGCGCTCAGACCTCTTATACCTCCTGATTGGGCTGGATTGCCTTCTTGTAGTAGCGTGCCGATTCCGCATAGCCCAGGGCGAGGTAGAAATTAGTCGCACCGCTGGTTGCCAACGAAACGACGCGAACGCCATGATTTGCTGCCCAGTCCTCAAAATGCTTCATGAGAAGCCTTCCTATTCCAGCACGCCGGTATTCCGGATCGACAACAATCTCTTGGATCCACGCAACCGCACCGTTTGCGTAAAATGCGATACGTCTCCATCCCAGTAAATAGGCGATGACTTCCCCGGGTTCTTCGACCACGCAGAGATAAGCGTCTTCGGTCTTAAGGAGCTGAGAAAATGCAGTAGCGAACGCTCCTCGTTCTACAACAAACTTGGATGACAACTGCTGTGCTAGACGGAAGACGGCTTCCTCGTCTTTTTCAACGGCGTGGCGAACTGTTGTCATGTTCTCTTTCTTTGCTGAACGTTTAAGCTCAGGCACGAGGGACAAATACCCGAGTTGTCTGTGGCAATTGTTGGCCTGTTTTTACGAACGATGAGGTAGTCAAGGATGTGGCTGAGAGGGGGAGGCGATGTGGATTAATAGTGAAATTAAAACACCAGTAATGCACGACCTTTTCAGGCGGGGCATCCGATGGGTGGGCCGTGCGCTCCGCGCGCGGGAAGAATGCCGGTTGCCTTTTCAAACCGCCGCGCGCGGAACGCACGACCCATCTGGCAATGGCAGCGTTCAGTCCGTTGCGAGCCAGTCCGTCAGTTCGGCGTCGGTTGCAAGGTGCTCGCCGAATTGGTATTCGGGGGCGAGAAGGCTGGCGTAGGAGACTTCGGCGAAGCGGCGGCAGTGGAGGAGGACTTTGGCGCGCTGGCCGGGGGCACGCACGAGGCGGCCGAGGGCCTGGTTTACCTTTTGCATGCCGGGGATCTGGTAAACCCGACGGAAGGCGGCTTCGCGGCCGAGGGGGCTGAATTCGGCGAGGCGGGCGCGTTGCACGGCGTTCACCTCGGGCAGCGCGGGGCCGACGACCATGGCGTTGCTCACCCGGCCGCCGAGCAGGTCGATACTCTCGGCGAAACTGCTGCCCAGCACGAGAAAGAGCAGATCGGTGAAGGCGAGTGATTCCTCGACCCAGGCGGTCTGCGCGGCGAGATCGTGGAGTCGTGGCTGAAGGGCCACCCGCAGAAGGTTGCCGGTATCGGCCAGCGTGCGTTGGAGAGATTCGGCGTAGGCGTAGCTGGGAAAGAAAACCACGGCCGGCCCGCGGGCGGCGGCCTGCAGGGCGGTGATGGTTTGCGCCGTGGTGGGGAGATGCCTCAGCCGGTGCTTGAAGGTCGTGTCCACGCGTGTGTCCACGGCAATGGCATAGGCCTGGTCGCGCCAGGGAGTGACGGCACGCAGGAGCGCAAGGCCAGCCGGTGCGTGGTTGGCGTGCGGAGTGGGCGTGGCGGCTGGCTTGGAGACGGCGGTTATTTCTGGCGGCCGGTCTCGATCGGGTGGTTGCACTCCGAAGTCCCGGAGTCCGATGGATTCAACATACTCGGAGACCGGGCTGAGCGTGGCGGAGGCAAGCACGACCCCGCCGTAGGTCTTGAGGGTGGCGCCGATGGCTTGCGCGGCATCAAGGCAGGTGAAGGCGAGTTCGCCTTCGCGGGGACACCAGAGCAAGCGGGTGAGTTGGGTGTCTTCCATCCACTCGGCCAGGGCCTGGGTGCGCCAGAGCTGATCGCTGAGAGCCGGGCCGAGGGCGGCGTAATCAAGCGGAGTGTTGCCGAGCTGGCCAACGAGGGTGGTGAGCGTGTCGGCGAGATCGGCTTCCAGGGCCGGGTCGAGCGAATCGGCCGGCAGGAGGGCGGCCAGCAAGCGGGTGTAGCTCTCCCAGGCGCGCAGCAGCGGCCGGGGAGCGGCGATGTGCTCCAGTTCGGCGAGCAGGGCGTGGGCGTCTCCGGCGCGAGCGTGGTGCGAGTGGGCATCGGCCACGCGCGGGGGCAGATTGTGCGCTTCATCAATGAGCAGAAGCGTGCGTGCGGGATCGAAGCCGGGCTGCAGGGAGAACAGCCCGCGGTTGGCGGGGGAGAAGACGTAGTTGTAGTCGCCGATCCACATATCGTTGAAGGCGAGGGCGGCCCGGGTGATTTCGTAGGGGCAGATGCGCGCGTCGCGGCCGGCGGTGCGCAGGGTATCGAGATCCTTGGCGGGGCGATCGAGCAGATAAAAGCGGGCGAGCCCGCTCCGCGGCCAGCGCGCCTCGATGCCGTCGAGATAGGCGCAACTGTCGCGCACGCAATGGAAGGTGTGGTTGACGCAGTGTTCCTGTTTGTTGCGCACGTGCCAGACTGCGACCGACGTGGCGGTCTCCTTTTCCGCCATCGGGCCAGTCTCACGTATTGCGTGACACTGGCCCGGAGCGGGTGAGGTCATGGTGGTGAGCTGGTGGACGACCTGGAGCTGGCCGGTGGATTTGCTCGTGAGGTAGAGCACGCGTTCGAAGTGTCCGCTGCGCAGCTGGCCGAGGGCGAATTCCAGGAGCACGCCGGTCTTGCCGAAGCCGGTCGGAGCTTCGAACAGCACGGCGGGGTTTTGTTCGAAGGCGTGGGTCAGCCTGGCCTGGGTTTCTTCCTGCCCGGGGCGCAGTGTGGTGAACGCGGGGCGGAAGCTCAGGTGCCGGAGGCGTTCGCGGGCGCGCAGGCGGAGGTTGAGAAACTCGACGACGGCTTCGAGTTTGGTGCGAAAGAGCACATCGTCCGCCGGGGTGAGTGCGACCGGTTGGGCGAGGCCGCTGCCGGCTTCCACGAAGAGCAGTTCGGCGCGCGTCCTGGTCGTGGGTGCGGCGATGCGATTGAGTGCGAGATAGGTGGCGGCCTGCGTGAAATAGTCAGGATAATCGGCGCGAAGCTCCGCCGCGTCGGCGGGCAAAGAGCGCATGACGGTCTTGATTTCGCGCAGCGTGACCGCAGTGCCCGAAACCCCTTTGGGGATTTTGTCATCTATTATATGACAAACCGGCTGGGGTGACGGCGGGGGGGCGGGGAGGATTTGGTCAATGCGCCCGGTGAGGGTGAGTGTCCAGCCGTGGTGGGCGATGCGGCCGGTGATCGCGACTTCGAAGGTGGCGGCGGGGTGCTCGGCGGCGGCCTGCGCACGGAGTTCGTTGTGCCAGTGGGTGCCAAGCTGGGCGCGCCAGATGCCCGCCGCGCCGTTGCCGCCGTCGCGCGGTCCGAGCGTGAAGGTGGAGAAGTCGCCGACGCTGAGCCGGGCGCTGCGCTGGTCGAGGTCGAACTCCATGACTCAGTCGAGCAGCACTTCGGTGTGGCCGCGCAAGTATTCCTCCAGGCGGCGCAAGAGCAGGGCGACCTGCCCGGCGTCTGGCGGCTCCTGCTCCAGTTCGGTCAACGGGAGGTGGAGGCTGGCGACGGCGATTGAACGCAGGTTGGCGGGCAACGTGGGCAGCCAGTGTTGGCGGACGGGGTAGCCTTCGTCGCGAGCGAAGCAGAAGAGCGCCTTGAAGGAGACGAGATCGGGGCGGGCGCAGGACGCAAAGGCGGCGAATACCTGGCGCAGCAGCTGGCCGACCTTGGCCCGGCTTTCTTCGGGGACGTGGTTGCGGGCGATGAGCGCGGCGAACTCCGAGGCCAGCCGGAGGGTGTCGTAGCTGCGGCCGATGCCGGCGGGGCGGTTCAAGAGTCGAACCTCCTTTGCAAACCAGGTGCGACCTTGATTGGAGGATTCGAGCAGCAGCCCGGCCTCGTCGAAGAGGTCCAGGGCGACCCGTCCGGAGGCGACTTTACCGGGAAGGCGTTGCAGCAGATGGAGGGCGCCGTGTTCGGGAGAGAACACGGTGTAAGCCTGAAACGCGTCGGCAGGTGGCCGTTTCATCAGCACGAAGGCGTCGGTCTGAAGGCTGGGGCCGGGCATTGAAAAAAGATTCCAGGGAAGATGATCAGAAAGGGGAGGCCGCGGCGTGGGGTGGGGCGCAAGATCGCCGGCCCGCTGCCGCTGGCGGATGAAGCAGCGCAAAGGAGCGGGCCGAGGCAAAGTTATTTGCGCAAGCGGAAGACGGACTGGATGCCGGCTTCGTCGAGCAGGCGGAGGGCGCGCGTTTCGGCGGCACGCATGCGGCGTTTTTTGGCGGGCTGCAGATCGTCGTATCCGGCGAGGTGGAGCCAGCCGTGCACGACATAGAGGAGGAGTTCCCGGCTGAAATCGAGGCGGTGCCGGCGGGTGTAGGCCGAGGCGGTGTCGGCGGAAACGCAAATCTCGCCCGCGCTGCCCATGCCGGGATCCCCGTCGAACGTGATCACATCGGTGGGGGTGGGGTCGGCGAGGAAATCGGCGTGCAGCTGCGTCTGCGCGGCATCGGTGAGGAAGACGAGGGAGAGCTCGCCCGGAGGGCAGCCACCGTTGAAGCGGGCGGCCTGGGCATCGAGCGCGGCGATGGCGGCGGCGAGACGGCGCCGGTCCAGACTCAGGCGCGGGTGACGGTTGGCAATGGCCAGAGGCCGGGCGGTGCTCATGCCTTGGCTTCCGCAACGGGTTTTTCGCCGGCGGGGTATTCCACGCGTGAATGGAGCATGTTGAGCAGGGTGTGGGAAAAGCTGCGCTTGATGGCGGCGATTTCGCCAAGGGTGAGCGGGGCTTCGTCGAGCTGGCCGTCCTCGATGCGGTCGCGGACGATGGTTTCAATCAGGTCGTCGAGATGCTGCGCGGTGATCTTGCGCAGGGAGCGCGAGGCGGCCTCGATGCTGTCAGCGAGGGAGATGACGGCGCTTTCACGAAACTGCGGGCGCGGCCCGTCGTAGCGGTAGGTGGCTTCCTCGACCTCGGGCGCGGGGATGGGGGGCGTGCTGCCGCCGGGGAGGGGCGGCCGCGTGGAATTGCGCGCGCGATGGTAGAAGTAGGTGATGAGCGAGGTGCCGTGGTGCTGCTGGATGACGTCAATGATGGCGCGCGGCAGGTGGTGTTTGCGCGCGAGGTCCACCCCGTCCTTCACATGGCTCTTGATGATGAGGGCGGAAAGCGAGGGATTGCTGGCGTCGTGCGGGTTGCCGCGGTCGCGCTGGTTTTCGATGAAATACTCGGGTTTGCGGATCTTGCCGATGTCGTGGAAGAGCGCGCAGACGCGGGCGAGGAGGGGGTTGGCCCCGATGGCGTTGCAGGCGTTTTCCGCGAGCTGCGCGACCATGAGGGAGTGATGGTAGGAACCGGGGGCGGCCAGTTGCATGCGGCGCAGCAGCGGGTGGTTGTAGTCCGTGAGTTCCAGCAGGGTGATGTCGGTGGTGCGCTTGAAAAGTGACTCGAGCACGGGGAGCAGGCCGACGACGACGATGCCTGTGAAGATGCCGGAGATGATGCCGGCGCCCATCTGTCGAAGCAGCACGGCGGCGGGGGCCTGGTCGGCGAGGCCGACGAGCAGGGCGAAGAAGGCCACGGTGAGGCCGCCGAAACCGGCGGCCCGCACGACCCGGCCGCGTTTGCGCACATCGCGGCCGGCGAAGATCGCCACCAGCGAGGCGAGAAAGGTGATGACGACGACATCCAGCCGGTTGCCGTAGATGACGCCGGTGAAGATGGAGATCAGCAACGCCATGAAGATGCCGGAGCCGGCGTTGATCAGGATGGCGACGATGAGCGGGGCGAGGGCGGAAGGGGCCACATAGGGCAGGACGGAAGCCCAGGTGTTGTTGGTGGCGAAGAACTCCGTCGCGCCGAGCGAATAGACGAGGCGCACCAGGGCGAGATTGAGGATGACGACCAGGGCCAGCAGGCCCAGGCGGCTATTGCTCTGGAAGGTTTCATGATCCTCCAAGCGCACGTAGATGACGCCGGCGATGAGCATGGCCAGGACGAGAAGGATGCGGCCGAAGAGCTGGAGCCCGCCCTCGAATTGTTCCACGGTGTTGTCCCGAAGAAACTGCCGGTAGGCGGTGAGCATCTCGTATTGGTCCGGGGTCACGCGGGCTCCGGGTTCCACGATCACCTGGCCGCGGACAACATTTACCTGCACGGAGGGGACGGAGGCCATGGCGGCGGCGGCGCGGCGTTGGGTGGCTTCCCGGTCGAAGATCAGATTGGGCCGCAGGCCGTGGCGCAGGAGGCGGAAAGCGGTCAGGGAAAGTTCCCCGGGGTGGTCCGCCAGCAGACTGATGCGCAGGTAGGTCAGGGCTTCCTCCAGGGATTGGACGGGGCGGGGAGCGGGGAGTTCATCCTCGTCCAAAACCTGGAACATCGCGAGGCGCGAGGCCTCGGGGCCGGTGAAGCCGGGGGCGTGCACGCCGTCGCGATAGATTTGCCGGAGTGTGGCGAGTCCGGCCTCGATCACGACGGTGCGCTCCGCCGTGGGCGCGGCGGCGAGCGTGGCGAGATCATCGGTGCCGACACGATAGGGTCCGCGTTCGTTGAATGCGGCGGCGAGCGTGGCGAGCAGGGCTGCCGGGACGCCATCCGGGTGGGCTTGTTCGGCCGTGGCGAGTTCGCCCAGGAACTCGCGCAGGGCGGCTTCGAATTGATCGAGCGGCGCCTGTTCGAGGCGATAAACGGGCGGCAGGGTTTCGGCGAGTTGTTCGCGGACCAGGCGGGTCCGCTCTTCGCTTACGTAGGAGAAGGAATCCGCGGCGACGACGCGCGCCGTCGCGGTCTGGCCGGGCAGCACCGGCAGATGCTCGTGGGCGATGCTGCCCGAGCTGACGAACACGATGGCCGCGACCGTGGTGATGAAGATGACCGCGGTGACGATCCGGCTGCGTTCGATGAAATCCATCACCGCCGACGGCTCCGCCGTGCGCCGGACCTTGGGGCGCGTGAGCAGGGCGATGAGGCGGTCGCGAAGCGGCATGACGGGCGGTTGAATCAGGACTGGCGGAGCAGCAGCGCGGCCATGTTTTTGATTTCGCCCGAGAGCATCAGCATGGGCCGGCCGTCGTGGTCCTTGAAGGAGATCACGGTCATCTGTTCGATTTCTGCGCCGAGTGAGTTCGTTTTCATGCGCACCACGACATGGGAGATTTTTCCTTCCGTCACATGACCGAGCACCTCACCGGAGGCTGCCTTGAGAATATCCCCGATCATCGGGTTCAGAGTTGTCAGCCATTGGAGAAACACCCGCATGAACTCCACGTCCGACATGGGTTTGATTTTCCCAGGGTCGGTTTCGTCGGCGTAAACGGCAAAGACTTCACTCTGTTCCGCGTCGAGCAGGGCGGCTTCAACCACGGGGGTGAGCATCGCCCGGAATTTCTCAAGCTCACCGGGGTGCATGAGCGGGGCGATGGCATCCAATCCGCCGGCTTTGACGGCATCCAGATAGACGAGGGCGGCCTGTTCGGGCGTCAGGGCGAAAAGCCGGGTGGCCAGCAGGCAGATCGCGAAAAAGGCGGAGATTGTTTTCATGGAGAGAGGTCAGGATTTGGCGTCATCCGCGATGTCGCCCATCGGATTTTGGTGGCGCTCGTAGGCGGCGATGATCTGGCCGACGAGCGGGTGGCGGACGACATCGGCGGCGCTGAAGGTGTGGAAATCGATGCCTGCCACCTGCCCGAGGATGTGCCGCACTTCCATGAGGCCGCTTTGCTTGGAGCGCGGCAGGTCGATCTGGGTGACGTCGCCGGTCACCACCATGCGGGAGTCTTCGCCGAGGCGGGTGAGAAACATCATCATCTGTTCGGAGGTGGTGTTCTGCGCTTCGTCGAGAATGACAAACGCGTGGGAGAGCGTGCGGCCGCGCATGTAGGCGAGCGGGGCGATCTCGATGATGCCTTTCTCGGTGAGGCGCGCGATATCTTCGGGCTCAAGCATATCGTGCAGCGCGTCGTAGAGCGGCCGGAGGTAGGGCAGGATCTTTTCCCTGAGGTCGCCTGGCAGGAAGCCGAGGGCTTCGCCGGCTTCGACGGCGGGCCGGGTGAGGATGATGCGCTGCACTTCGTTTTTGAGCAGCGCCGAGACCGCGGCAGCCATCGCCAGGTAGGTCTTGCCCGTGCCGGCGGGGCCGATGCCGAAGACCACGGGGTGCTTGAGCATGGACTGGAGATACAGTTTCTGGCCGAGCGTTTTGGGAATGATGCTGCGGCGGTTGGTGGCGATGATGAGCGGATCATCGATGAGCTGGCGGAGCTGGGCGCCTTCGCCGCGGGCAAAGGTTTCCACGATGCGGCTGAAATCGGGGGTGCGGATCGCCATCCCCTGGGTCCGCGCCTCGTTGAGAAAGCCGAAGGTCTGGTCGGCCAGGGCGACGGCTTCGTCGGTTCCGTCGAGCTTGAGCCAGGCTTCGCGGCTGACGAGGCGGACGCCGAGCAGGCGTTCGGCCTGGGTGAGGTTTTCCTCCCGTCCGGCATAAAGCTGATGCAGGTGGCGCGGACTGGGAAAATGCAGGGTCTTGGTGGCCAAGGTGCGAGGGATCTAAAGGTGCGGGGGCGCGGACTCTCAGCCTTTGAGCCCGGCGGCCGTTTGGGCGAGTTTTTCCCAGGTGGCATCCAGCGACTGGGGGAGGATCCGGGTCTGCCCGAGCGCGGGCATGAAATTGGTGTCGCCGTTCCAGCGGGGCACGATGTGGGCGTGAAGGTGGGCGATGCTGCCGCCGGCGGCGGAGCCGAGGTTGAAACCGACATTGAATCCGTCGGGCTTGAGGGCGGCGGTGAGGAGGCGCTTGGCGAAGACGATGGCGGCCATCAGGTCGGCCTGCTCGTCGGGGCGCAGTTCCTCCAGTTCGACCACTTCGCGAAAGGGGATCGCGAGCAGGTGCCCTGGGTTGTAGGGAAAGCGGTTGAGGATCAGGTAGGAAAGCGCCTGCCGGTGCACGATGAGCGCCGCGCGATCATCGCCCAAGGCGGGCAGATCGGTGAACGGGCGCCGGGTGTCGGGGTAGCGGGGCGCTTCGATGTATTCCATGCGCCAGTAAGCGTGCAGTTGCTCCATCGTCGAAGGCGCGCAGACAAAACCGCCGCGTGGCCAAAGTCAAAGCCGTGGCAAGAGCCAATGTGGCGCAAAAACGGGTTTGTTAAACGCACTTGCCGCTGGCTCCCGCCGTCTCCATCAACACCGCGCCTATGACCACTTCAGCCTCCCGTCTGTCGGACTCGCGCCGGCGTGTTGTCATCACCGGTCTCGGCGCGGTCACGCCTGTCGGCAACACCGCCGCCGCCACTTGGGCGGCCTTGGTGGCCGGCCGCAGCGGCATCGGTCCGATCACGCGGTTTGACGCCAGCGGTTGCACGGCACAGATCGCCGGAGAGGTAAAGGGCTTTGACCCTGCGGCGGCGCTGGCCAGCCCGTTGCACCCGCGCGGCCCGGAAGGGGGGGCGCTCACGCAGGTGCTCTCGGCCAAGGATGTGAAGAAATTCGGTCGCTTTACCCATCTGGGCCTGGCTGCGGCCATCGAGGCGTATGCCGATTCCGGTTTGGATGCGCACCGGGCCGGCCTGGACGCCAATCGCATGGGGGTGAACCTGGGGGTGGGCCTTGGCGGTCTGCCGGAGATTGAGGCGATGCACGACACTTGGAAAACCAGTGGTTACCGCCGGATCTCGCCATTTTTCATCATCCAGATCGCGCCCAATCTGCTGGCGGGGCAGGTGAGCCTGCAGCTCGATTTTCGCGGGCCCAACATGTGTGTGGCTTCCGCGTGCGCCACCAGCGGGCATGCCCTCGGTGAAGCGACGGCGGCGATTGCGCGCGGCGATGCCGATGTGATGATCGCCGGCGGCGCGGAATCCACGGTCACTCCGCTGGCGATTGGCGCCTTCGCCCAGATGAGGGCGCTTTCCACCCGCAATGAAGCGCCGGAGCAGGCCTCGCGGCCCTATGATGCCGATCGCGACGGCTTCGTGCTTGGTGAAGGCTCGGTGGTGTTTGTGCTGGAGGAATACGAGCAGGCGGTGCGGCGCGGTGCGCGTATCTATGCCGAGGTGCGCGGTTACGGCGCCACGGCGGATGCCTATCATCTGTCCTCGCTTGCACCCGGCGCCGAGGGCTCCGCCCGGGCGATGAGCGCGGCTTTGGAACGCGGCGGCCTGCAACCCACCGATATCGATTACGTCTCCGCGCACGCGACCTCGACCCCCGGTGGCGACGGTGAGGAGGCCGCGGCCATCGCCACGGTATTTGCCGCCCACAAAGCCAATCTCCACGTGAGCGGGGTGAAATCCATGACCGGCCACCTGCTCGGTGGTGCCGGTGCGATGGGCGCCTTCGCCGCGGTGATGGCAATCCATGAGAGCATTGTGCCACCGACGATCAACCTGACGAATGTCGATCCCGCCTGCGCGGCGACGGGCCTCAATTTCACCCCAAACACCGCGGTGAAAAAGCCGGTGCGCGCGGCGCTGGCCAACAGCTTTGGCTTTGGCGGCACCAACGCCTCGCTGGTGATGGCGAAGGTGGGTTGATCACGCCGGGCGGGCCGGCGGTGCGTCGGGAAACCGTGTGCGCACGTAAAGCTGCTCGACCTTTTGCCGGGCCCATGGCGTGCGGCGCAGGAACTTCAGGCTGGAGGACACGCTGGGATCGTGGGTGAAGCAGCGGATGGAGATGCGCCGCCCGAGCTCTTCCCAGCCGTAATGGCCGGAGAGGCGCGTGACAATGATCTCCAAGGTGACGCCGTGCAGAGGATCGTGCGACGGGCTCATGTCTTTTCGAAGACAAAGAGGTGATTCAGACCGAGCTGAAAGGTCTGGCGACGAACCTGCCGGAAGTGCGGCGCGGCGAAGATGCGCGGAGTGTCGGCGGGTTTGAATCCGTAGTGCTGCTCCAGCGACATGCCATCAATCAGCCGGCAAAAACGCAGGATGGAGAGGATGATATCCACCGCCGGGCTGGGCACGGTGATGATGACGCGACCGCCGGGCTTGAGCAGTCGGGCGCAGGCTTCGGCGATGCGCTTCTGTTCCGGGGGCGGAATGTGCTCCAGCACAGCCAGCAGGGTGACTGCATCCCAGGCCTTTTCGTCATCCGGTTGCACGGCGGGGAAATAGCCCGGATGGACTGTCCATCGCGGGGTGACGAGGGGGCTCTGCAGCAAGGGTTCAACTCCGAAGCCTCCGGCGAGCCGGTCGCCCAGGTGCTCAAACAACTCTCCATGGTATGCGCCGACATCAATCACCCGGGCGGCTGGCGGGATGAAGGCCGTGGCGCGGCGCATGCGCCAGCGTTGGATGAATCGGTCGAGTCGGGTCACCCCGACAGAACGGCGGTGAAAGTCGTGGCGGGCAAACCGGAAATCGGTACACCCGTATCCTTGGCATACCGGAGCCGTAAACTCATCTATTGCTTTGTCGCGGAGTCTGGGAGCGGCAAACTCTGGCAGGATTCATGAAGCGCATGCTGTTGATCACTGGCATCACCCTGACCCTGGGTTATCTGACGTTGTGCCTGGGGGTTTTCCTCATGCAGCGACAGATTCTTTACCAGCCGGCGTCAGCAGCTTGGGCCGATCAACTGCTTTATGCGCAGGGTGCGGGTCTGGAGCCATGGCTGGATGCCAATGGCGGGCGTATCGGCTGGAAACGTGTGCCGGTCGGCGCGGCCCAGCGTTGGCTGGTGTTGCCGGGCAATGCCGGGCTTGCTGTGCAGCGCGGTTATTGGGCGGATTCGCTGGAGGGGATGTCGCCGGAGGTCGGCAGGGCGGTTTATATTTTGGAATATCCGGGCTATGGCCGGCGCGAGGGCGAGCCCACGGAGAAGTCTTTGGTTGCGGCGGCGCTCGCCGCGATGGAGGCGATCCCGCGGGAAGGGGGGCCGGTGTATCTTTTGGGCGAATCGCTGGGGTGCGCGGTGGCGGCGCAAGTTACCCGGTCACTGCCGGAGCGGGTGGGCGGGCTTGTACTGGTGACGCCGTTCAACCGGCTCGCGGACGTTGCCGCCCACCACTACCCGTGGCTGCCGGTGCGCTGGCTGGTGCGGGATCAGTGGCGGTCGGATGAAGCCCTGCGCGCTTATCCCGGGCCGGTGGCGATCATCGCTGCGGAGCGCGACTCGGTTGTGCCGGCGAAGTATGCGCAGCGTCTGCATGACCGTCATCCGGGACGTAAGTGGCTGCACGTCGTGCCGGGGGAGGACCACAATTTCTTTGTCTTCGATCAGCTCTGGTTCCGCGAGGCGGTGGAGTTTGTGAGCCCGGGGGTTACCGGTGCAGGTCGGGAAACAGCAGCGGGGCGCTGAGCGCGAGGCCGTCGCCCACGCTGGTGAATTCGCCGCCGTCACGGAGCCGTTCCACGCCGAAGCGACGGACGAATTCACCGCGCAGACTGCGGATGAGCGAAGTGCCGCCGGTCAGAAAAACGGTTTCGATGCCGGCGGGATCAATGGCGGCTTCCTGCATGAACGCGTCGAGCTTGGCGGTGATCTGGCCGGTCAGGTCGGCGGTGTTGGTGTTGAATTCTTCGAGTGTCAGTCGCGCGTTGATCGGGATGCGCGGGTGGAGGAACCGGAGTGAGGCCGTATCCGCGGTGGTGAGCGTGATCTTGGCCGACTCGATGACTTGGAAGAGGGCGAAGCCCTGGTTTTCCGTGACGAGGGCCTGCAGGCGATCGAATCCGGCCGGGTTGTCCGAAAGCCGGGCGAGCCGCCAGATCAGGTCGAGCTTGGTGGCGTTGCGGAGGAAGACGATCTGGTCCCACTGGCAGATCTGCCGGTGCAGGGTGGAGGGGACCTCGATGCGCTTGCCGAAGTTTTCATAGGTGGCGCCCCGCCCGAAAAGCGGGGTGAGCGTGTGCCACATGGTGGCGGAATCATACCGGTTGCCCGCCACGGGCAGGCCGCCGGTGGCAAGGATATCGGAGAGTCGGTCAACCTGGCCCTGCCGGCGAGGGTCGAGCTGCACGACGGTGAAATCGGAGGTGCCGCCGCCGAAGTCGCCGACGAGCACGCGTTCGGGTTGCCGGATGCGGGCCTCGTAGGCAAAGGCGGCGGCGATGGGTTCGTATTGAAAGTGAATTTCCTCGAACCCGGCCAGTTCTGCGGCGCGCTTGAGGCGGTCTTGGGCAATCTGGTCCTCGGCGGGATCGGATGAAAAGACGGCGGGGCGGCCCATGACCACGCGTTTCACATCCTGACCGGTCACGAGGTCGGCCTTGCCCTTCAGATGACGCAGGAAAAACGCGATCAGATCTTCGAGCAGGTAGGTCTCGTTGTTGACGATGGTCCGCTCGAAGGTGCGGTTGGGGAGGATGGTTTTGATGGCTTGGAAGAACCGGCCGCGCATCTCGTCCTGCACGTAGCGGAGCTTGGCGGCGTTGCCGATCAGGGGCGGATCCTTGCGCAGGGTGTAGGGGAAATACATGAACGACGATTCCACGCCGGCGATGCGCGGGTCGCGGACAAGCGCGCGGCGCTCCACATCCCAGATCGTGACCGAGGAATTACTGGTGCCAAAGTCGATGCCGTAGATGTAGGTGCTCATGGAAAACTCCGGGGTTAAGGAGAGTGTGCGGTGTCGCACTTCGCCGGGTGGCGGATCGGAGCCGCCCGGGCTGCAAGGGGGCGTGCGAGAAAACGCAGGCGAATCGGCCTGACAAGGGAAATATCACCCGGCGGGTGGATATAGCCTGGCTACGACCTCTGGGGATTCTTAACTCAGGCGGTCCACCACTTCGAGGCCGGGGATCTGGTGGAAGTGGGCGTCGTGGGTCAGCACCGTGGCGCCGGCCTGCAGGGCGGTGGCGGCGATGAGCAGATCGGTGGACGGGAGGACGCGACCTTGCCGGTCCAAGCTCCACGCCAGCTGCGTGGCTCGCTCCCAGATGGCGTTGGCCGCGGGCAAATAGATCATGACGGCGAATCGCTCGCGGAAACGCCGCAGGCGCATTGGTTCGCGCAGTCCGCGGCAGACCTCCAGCACGACCAGACCACATGTGGCAAATTCCCATTCATCCAGGAAATCCGTGAATTGCTGGAAAGGATCGATGCCGGCGCGCGCGGCATTGATGTAGATATTGCTGTCAGGCAGGATCAGCTTCGCCATAGGGACCCGGGTCTTCGGCGGCTTTCAGTCCAGGAGAGTCGGGGGCGAGCGAGGCGGGATCGAACGACGCTTTCAGTTCTTCCGAGGTCAGGCCCAAGCCGGCGCTGAACAGCTCCTTCATCTTGTGCCGGCGCGCCATCTCCTTCAGGGCGATTTCCACCGCCTCGCGTTTGGTCTTGGCCCCGGTCACTCGCATGACGCGGTCCAAGACGTCTTCGTCTATGTGCATCGTCATCTTCATAACAAGAGCATGAGTATGGCTCGCGAGCCATACCGCAACAAAATAATATGGCACACAAGCCATCAGCATGGCTTTGAATCACTTAAAAATCACACGCTCTCCAGTAGTTTATTGAGCCGGGCCACCATGGCGGTGGTGTCGTCCAGCAATCCAGCGGAGATGAGGGCGTTGTCGAGGAGTTGTTCGGCCACGAGTTGGGCGCGCTCGGGATTGGCGGTGTGCGTCTCGAACAGGCGGGTGATGACCGCATGCCGCGGGTTGATCTCGAGGTTGACGCGCAACGGAGAGTCGGCGCCTTCGCGGTTCATGGCCTTCATCATGCGGCGCATGTGCGGGGACATGAACTTGTCGGCGTTGAGGGCGAGGACCGGGGAATCCACGAGACGGTCGCTGGCCTTTACCTCGGCAACGCGGTCGCCGAGCGTGTCCTTGAGCCACTGGGCGAGGGCTTTGGCGTGGTCTTCGCTGAGGCCGCCTTCCGGTTTCGGGAGGTCGGCGAGCTTCACGTCGGCGTGGTCGGCGGCGGTGAGCTTCTTGCCGTCGAACTCGCGGACGTTGTTCATGACATACTCGTCCACGGACTCGTAGCAGAAGAGGACCTCGAGGTTGCGGGCCTTGAAGCCTTCGAGGTAGGGGCCGCTTTCGATGGCGGCGCGGTTGGGTCCGACGAGGTAATAGATTTCCTTCTGCTCTGCGCCCAGGCGGGAAACGTAGTCGGCGAGGGAAGTGGTCTTGCCCTTCTCGGTGAGCGAGGATTCGAAGCGGAGCAGCTTCACGAGCTGGTCCTTGTGGGTGAAGTCCATGGCGGCGCCTTCCTTCAGGAAGATGCCGAACTCCGCGTAGAACTCGTTGTAACCGTCCACCCGGTTCTTGGCCTCTTCTTCGAGGAACTTGAGGAGGCGCTTGGTGATGACCTTGTTGAGCTTCTCGATGAGGGCCTTGTCCTGCATCGTCTCGCGCGAGATGTTCAGGGGCAGGTCCTCGCTGTCCACGACGCCCTTCAGGAAGCGCAGCCACTCGGGCAGCAGGTCCTTGGGCCGGGCGTCGATCAGCACCTTGCGGCAATAGAGGGAAATACTGGGCTCCAGGCGGGAAAAGCCGAGTTTCTCGGTGTTCTCCTTCGGCACGAAGAGCAGGGCGTTGATGGAGAGTGGGGCATCGGCGCTGAAGTGCAGGCGCAGGCGGGGCTCGTCGTGGGCGTGCGACTGGAACTTGTAGAACTCGGTGTATTCCTCGTCCTTGATCTCGTTCTTGTTGCGCAGCCAGAGCGCCTGGATGGTGTTGACGCGTTTGCCGTTGAGGTTGATCGGGAAGGAGACGAAGGCGCTGTAGCGCTCGACGATTTCCTTGATCTTCCAGTCGGTGGCGAAGTCGTGGGCGTCGTCCTTGAGGGTGATGACGATCTTGGTGCCGCGGCGCTCGCCTTCGCTGGGCTCGATTTCGTAGCTGCCGGAACCGTCGCTGCTCCACACATGGCCGGGCTCATCCTTCCGCCAGGAGCGGGAGTAAACCTTGACGCTTTGGGCGACCATGAAGGCGGAGTAGAAGCCGACGCCGAACTGACCGATGAGGTTGGTGTTCTTTGCGCCGCCCTCGCTCAGCGCCTTCAGGAAGGCTTTCGAGCCGGAGTGGGCGATGGTGCCGAGGTTTTCGACCAGTTCCGCCCGGGTCATGCCGATGCCGAAATCCTGGATGGTGATGGTCTTGGCCTTGTCGTCGGTGGTGACGTTGATCTCGGGCTCGAGCGTGTCGTCGAAGATGTCTTTCTCGGTCAGCTGCGTGTGGCGCAGTTTTTCCAGCGCGTCGGAGGCGTTGGAGACCAATTCACGGACGAAGATTTCCTTCTCCGTGTAGAGCGAGTGGATGACGATATCCAGCAGTTGCTTGATCTCGGCCTGAAACTCGAATTTTTGCGGAGTGGGATTGGACATGATGGGAGGTGTGACAGATTAAGACGAAGAGAGCCCGCTAGTGTAGCAGGCTCCTGAAAAAATCAAGCGGGGGAAATGGCGGAAAATCAGCCGCCGAGGTAAACCGCCTTGAGCTGGGGGTCGTCGCGAAGCTCTTTGCTGGAGCCCTGCATCACGATGCGCCCGGTCTCGAGCACATAGGCGTGGGTGCTGACCTCGAGAGCGAGGTTGGCGTTCTGTTCGACGAGCAGGATGGTGATGCCGTGGCTGCGGTTGATCTCCACGATTTTTTCGAAGATCGTGCTGATGAGCCGGGGGGCGATGCCGAGGGAGGGCTCGTCGAGCATCAGGAACTTGGGGTTGCTCATCAGGGCGCGGCCGATGGCAAGCATCTGCTGCTCGCCGCCGGAGAGCGTGCCGGCCATCTGCTGGAGGCGTTCCTTGAGCCGGGGAAAGATGGTGAAAACGTAGTCGCGGTTCTGCTCGATGCGCGCGGTATCGGTCTGGAGATAGGCGCCCATCGAGAGGTTTTCATTCACGGTAAGATTGGAGAAGATCATGCGCCCCTCGGGCACATGGCAGAGGCCGCGGGCGACGATCTGGTGCGCGGGGATCTTGGTGATGTCCTCGCCGAGGAAGGTCACGGTCCCGCTTTTGGGGCGCAGCAGGCCGGAGATGGTGCGCAGCGAGGTGGTCTTGCCCGCGCCGTTGCCGCCGATGAGCGTGACGATGGCGCCTTGCTCGATCTCGAAGGAGATGCCGCTGAGCGCGGCGATGGCGCCGTAGGAAACGTGAAGATCGGAGACTTTCAGCATTGCGGAATGGGGAGTGCGGAGTGCGGAGCGACTGGAAGCAATGAAACACGGCCGGCCGGTCGCCGGCATTCCGCATTCCGCACTCTGCAATCCGCATTCATATCAGTGATGTGCGAGGGAGGTGCCGTGGTCTTCGCCGAGGTAGGCTTCGATGACCTTGGGGTCGCGCTGGATCTCGGCGGGTGAGCCTTCGGCGATCTTCACCCCGTAGTCCAGCACGGCGATGCGCTGGCAGACGCCCATCACGACCTTCATCGAGTGCTCGACGAGCAGGATGGAGAGGTCGAACTGCTGCTGGATCTGCTGAATAAGGCGGATGAGCTCGACTTTTTCGGAGGGATTCATGCCCGCGGCGGGCTCGTCGAGGAGCAGCAGGCGCGGCTTGGTGGCGAGGCAGCGGACGATTTCCAGGCGGCGCTGTTCGCCGTAGGGAAGGCTGTTGGCGGGGGCGTCGCGGAAGCGGCGCAGGTTGAAGATTTCCAGCAGTTCCTCGACACGACGGGTGATGGCGGCTTCGTCGTCGCGGAAGCGGCCGAGGCGCACGAGGGCCTGGAGCGGGCCGGTGCCGCGGTGCAGGTTGCAGGCGGCGCGCACGTTGTCGAAGACGGAGAGGGAGCTGAAGAGCCGGATGTTCTGGAAGGTGCGCGCGATGCCGAGGGCGACGATCTGGTTGACGCGCAGGCCGCGGAGGTCGCGCCCCAGCGCGCTTACGCGGCCCTCCGTCGGCTGGTAAACGCCGGTGATGAGATTGAACACCGTGGTCTTGCCGGCGCCATTGGGCCCGATCAGGCCCACCAGTTCCCCGGCGCCCACGGTGAAGTCGAAGGCGCTGACGGCGGTGAGGCCGCCGAACCGGATGGTGGCTTGGTCGAGGTGAAGCAGCGGGGCGGACACGGAAATTTTCGATTTTGGATTACCGATTTTCGATTGCCGGCAGGGTGGTCGGAAACCGGCGGGTCACGGCTTCATGTCGCCGGACTTGGACTTGAGGAGGCGGCTGAAGTTGAAATTAAACAGGCCCTGCGGGCGCACGATCATCAGCACGATCAGCAGGAAGGCGTAGATCACCATGCGATACTCGGCGATGGGCCGGAGGACCTCGGGCAGGATCGCGAGCAGGATGGCGGCGAGGATGACGCCGATGGTGTTGCCCATGCCGCCGAGGATGACCATGACGACGATCTCGATGCTCTTGGTGAAATCGAATCCGGTGGGGACGATCGTCAGCTTGAAGTGGGCGAAGAGCCCGCCGGCGACCCCGGCGAAAAAGGCGCCGATGACAAAGGCGACGATTTTGTAGCGCGTGGTGTCGAGACCGACGGATTCGGTGGCGACCTCGTCATCGCGGGTGGCCAGGAAACCGCGGCCGTAGGTGGAGTGCACGAGGCAGCCGACGACAAAGACGGTGACGGCGGCGGCGCCGATCACCCAGAAGATCGTGGTGTAGGCGGGGATGGCGTTGAGGCCGAGCGCGCCGCCGAGCGGACGGAAGTTCTGGAAGAGGACACGGAGAATCTCGCCGAAGCCAAGGGTGACGAGCGCGAGGTAGTCGCCTTTCAAGCGCAGCGATGGCACGCCGACAAGCAGGCCGGCGAAGGCGGCGCTGAGCCCGCCGGCGATCAGTGCGCCGAGAAAAAGGCTGTTGCGGAGGAAGGCGGTGCCGCCGTCGTCGCCGAGCAGATGCGGGCCGAGGAAGAGGGTCACCGCCGAGGACAGATAGGCGCCGACGGCCATGAAGCCCGCATGCCCGAGCGAGAACTGGCCGGTGAAGCCGGTCACGAGGTTGAGCGAGACGGCGAGGATGACGGCAATGCCCGCGCCGGTCATCACATCGAGAAAATAGGGATCAATCCGTCCGGACAGCGCCGAGACGCCAAGGGCGGTGACCAAGGCCACGGCGAGTGCCAGATGCGGGCGGGGAACGGCTTTGAGGGCTGGCGCTTTCATCGTCGTCAGATCAGACCTTTTCCGCGGTGAACTTGCCCAGCAACCCGGCGGGACGGAAGAGCAGGATGACGATGAGGAGGGTGAAGGCGATGGCGTCCTTGTAGGTGGACCACTGGCTGCCGGCGACGAAGGTCTCGACCGTGCCGAGGAGCAGGCCGCCGAGCGCGGCGCCGGGGATGTTGCCGATGCCGCCGAGGATGGCGGCGGTGAACGCCTTCATGCCGGGCATCATGCCCATGAGCGGGTCGATGGACGGGTAGTTGAGCGCATACAGGATGCCGCCCGCGCCGGCCAGGGCCGAGCCGAGGCCGAAGGTGAAGGAAATGACGACGTTGTTGTTCACGCCCATCAGGGTCGCCGCCTTGGGGTTGAGCGAGATGGCGCGCATGGCCGTGCCGATCTTGGTGCGGAAGATGATGAGTTGCAGCGCGATCATCAGGATCACCGCCACGACGATCACGAAGATCTGGTTGGATGAGATGATGAGGTCGCCGATGGCGAAGGTCCGGGTGGGGAAGATCGCCGGGAACGTGCGCGGGGCCGCGCCGAAGAACACCTGCCCGCTGTATTCCAAGAGGAGGGAGACGCCGATGGCGGTGATGAGGACGTTCAGGGTCGGGGCGTTGCGCAACGGGCGGTAGGCGAGGCGCTCAATGAGCATGCCGAGCACCGCGCAGCCGAGCATGGCGACGCAGAGCACGATGAGTCCGCCCCAGAGCGTGCCCGCGGGCACGAGGTTGCCTGCGTAGTAACCGATGAAGGCTCCGACCATG